>JAVVFY010000025.1:0-2547 GCA_032249395.1 Candidatus Aenigmatarchaeota archaeon | reverse complement strand
GTGAAGCAGCAACTGGAACCAATGTAATAAAAGGTTTAAGAGTTTTCTATGCTGGTGATGAAACTCAAGTATCAACAACAAGCACAACTCCTGAACTCAAAAAACAATTCACAAGCGTTTTTGACTCTAGCTATGGAATAAAACCAAGATACATAAATGTAATAGCAAGAATTTGGAATGGAGTTTCTGGAAGTACAACTTATTTAAACGTTACTTTAGAAGGTTGCAATGGAATAACATTATCAGCAACTTCAACTAGTGCAACAGTGGTTAAAGGAAGCATAAGCGTTGGTAGTTGCCCTGATGGTTTATATCCAGCAAAAGTTTACCTTTACACAACAAGCGGAGGTACAGCATACAACGATGTGATAGAATTTTACTATGTAGAATAAAACAAAACCGAAAATTATCGATAAATAATGTGAGAACCGCTCAATAACTGTACAAAAATTTTTTGCTTTAGCCCGCAGCAATTCAGATTCCACCAAGTTATACTATCCAATTTGAATTATCATCTAAAAACTTGCAAACTTGCATTTTTCTATTAGAGGAAGCGAAAGATTCCTTGCTTAAAAGGTTTTAAAATGTTTTATGTCGAAGATACTCACGCATGGTTTTTTACTTGCGGAATAAATTACCAAAGAAAGTCAACAATATATTCATATCGGTATAAAAAGGTAGTGACATTTATGTTTATTTCAACGATTTTCCTTGCTGAATGTGTGTATTTGGTAGAAAGAGGGAAAATAGCCTTAGATTACAAAGAGTTATTCAACAAGTTTGAAATAAGCAATAACTTTATTACAGTATCATTAAACCTTGAAATAGTTAAAATGCTGCCAGAAATCAAACTACCAGAATTACATGATAGGATAATTGTCGCTACTGCTAAAATTCTAGGAGCAAAATTAATAACAAAAGATAAAGATATTGTAGAATCAAGATTAGTGGAAACTATCTGGGCTATTGATTTATTTTTAATTTATATTGCTGGCAATTATTCAATCTTTCGCACGTGCGGTAAAAATATTATATGAAATGGTTCGCGTCCATTGACAAAAGTCTAAGCTTCTCTCAAAAGAGCAAGCTTTAAATAGTATAACTACAATTAGTATAATTATGATTATACAGAATTTCAAGAATAGAGAAATGAAATTATAAACATTAAAAATGCATTTAAGTAGTAATAAATTCGAACTGTTAATAATTTATGGAAGGAGAAGAATAGGCAAGACTGAATTAATTTCTCAAGCCACAAAAGATATGAAAAGAATCTACTACCTAGCTACAACAAGAAAAAATTTAGAAAGATTTTATTCCCTCTGTTCTAAGCATTTTTCAGAAATCTCGAAACTAAAAATGGATTGGGAAACTTTATTCGATTTTCTACAAGGATAAAGTCGATGTGATTATCATTGATGAATTCCAAAACTTAATAGAGGAAGATAAGAATATCCTAAGCGTTTTCCAATCAATCGTTGATTTGATTTTGAAAAACTCAAAAGTTAAACTCATTTTGATAGGTTCTTCTGTATCTATGATAACTTCGCATGTTCTCAGTTACAAAAGCCCTTTGTACGGAAGAAGAACTGGCTCTATGGAAGTGAAACCAGTTTCATTTTTTGACCTTAAGAAATTTTTCCCTCAGTTTAGTATAGAACAACTCATTGAAATTTATGGGTTTGCAGATGGGATTCCTTTTTATTTGGTAAAAATAGATAAAGATTTCTGGTCGTGGCTCGAGGAAGAATTAAATAAGAAAGATAGCTTTTTGAAAGATGAAGTCGATTTTATAATGAAGTATGAGTTTGAAGATGTAAGCACTTACAAATTAATTTTGGAAGCTATAGCTTTTGGGAAAACAAAAGTAAATGAAATAAAAGATTATATAAAGGTTGAAAGGACTGACATAAGTCCATATTTAAAAAACTTAGCTGAAGTTAAAATGATAAAAAGAATTGTTCCGATTACCGAAAGCGAAAAATCAAGGTTTGGAAGGTATTATCTTTCAGACAACTTTCTTAAGTTTTGGTTTAGGTATATTTACCCAAATTTAAGCTTGATAGAAGAAGGAGTTTTTGATGTTAATACAATAAAGCAAGATTATAACACTTATCTTGGTGAGTATTCGAAGAAGTTTGTAAGCAGTTTTTGATAAGAAACAGAGAAAAAATATTTCCCTTTACAAAAATAGGTAAATGGTGGTATAAGGATAAAGAAATAGATATAGTTGCTTTGAATGAACAATCTAAGCAAATTTTGTTTTGCGAATGTAAATGGAGTGAAAATGTTGATGTTGAGAAAATTCTTAAAGAATTGAAAGAAAAAGCTCAGCAAGTTGAATGGCATAAAAACGAAAGAAAAGAATATTATGCTATATTCGCCAAAAGTTTTAGGAATAAAATAAAAGATGAAAATGTTTTTCTTTTTGACTTGGAAAACTTGAAATCTTATGAAGACGAGCAATAAACTTGAGGGAAAGATAAAAGTTTGTAGAGCATTAAAATATATGAGTATAGAGATAAGAGCAGAAAAAAATAAAACTAC
>JAVVFY010000024.1:0-2708 GCA_032249395.1 Candidatus Aenigmatarchaeota archaeon | reverse complement strand
AGCAAAAGCTGTTGGTGTTGGTCTTGAATTACTTTCAAATATTAACAAGTCTAACATTAAAGAATGGGTTGCTGAAAACGTAAAAAGCTTAAAAGATTTAGTAATGTTAGGTAAGGCAACAACCGCTGCATTTACTGGAGATATACAGACCCTAAAAGGTATTACTACCTATTTTGAAGAAAGGGCAAGGGAAAGAGAAAAAAAAGAAAAGAAAGAAGAAACAACAAAAATTGCATCACCAACAATCGATTTATCACAAGCTAAAATATCTCCTCTTATTTCAACCCCAGTAACTACTTCTGCTACTACCCCCCCAATTGCTGTTCCTAAAGAAGAAAAACAACAAAAAGAAACCATAGAAACAATGCAAAGGGTTCGAGCAAAATTCGATAACCTTGTCCAGAGAGGCTTTTTTAGAGATAATCCAGAATATTATTTCCATTTATTATCTCCCCTTTTGCAGGTTATGGAGACAAGTCCTAATGGTAAAATTCCATCTTGGTTTTTCTTTGCGAATTGGCAGATTAATCACATAGATGAAAGCCTAAATCTTCTCGAATGGTCTCAATCCTATGCTAGTGAACTTCAAAAATTGGGATTTAGTGTAGACGCATCAGATGTTTTAGATGGTATGCACGCAAAAGCTTTCGATAACATTTACACTCTTTATAGACAAGGAATTTTGGATTTTATGTTTCCAGAGCTTACTTTGGATAATGTTAAAGATCCTCGACAGAGAGCACTTACCGAAAGTTGGATAGCAAGCGTTTATAGAGGATATAAACTTCTCAAAAAAGAACCACCTCCAGAAATTAAGGTTCTTTATCATTCGTTGACTAAAAGAGGTTCTACAGCAGCAACATTAGAAAGGGAAATTTATTCTATTTCTTTAGATATTCAGGGTGCTACTGGAGAACCGATAGAAATTGAAACTGAACCAGAGGTTTATACAATTCAAACAGAATTTTTAAATAAATAAAATGGCTGAGAAGTAAATTGGAAGAATTTATTAAAAATCAAATCGAGATGACTGGGTTTGATCCCAGCGTGATGAAATATTATGGTATTGAATTATCCCCAGAAGATTTGACTGCTCTAAATCAACTCCAAAAGATTAATCGAGATATTGAAAGATGGAAAAAGATGGGGTGGTTAAGTAAATTGTGGCATCATGCTTTGGGAACCTTCACTTTTGGTCTTTATTCTGATAACGCTCCTTCTCCCGAAATAGCAGAAAAAGAAGGTGGATTATTGTATAAGCAACTTAATATTCCTGTTATTAACTCACTCTATAAATTTTTTGTCTCTGACTATGGGCTTTCTCTTGCTGGTTTAGCGGAAGGTTTAGGGTTTGCAGCCCAAATTCCTTTAGGAGTAAGATTATTGAGCTTAGCTGGGAAAGGAGTAAAAGCGTTAGGATTTCTAGAAAGATTAGGAATTGCTGAAGTTATTGAAAAAGAGATTTCCAATCCCCTAATAAGAGATGGATTTTATAAATGGCTTCATAAAAGTAATGTGAATAAATTTATTTGGGATAGCTTTAAATTGGGAGTAACAATGGCTCCTTGGAGTGGTTATGGCGCAGTTAGAGAGATGAGATGGGCTGGTGAAAGTCCAACTCTTTCTGATTGGGTTGAAGGAACTGCTAGAGCACTACCATTCACTATTTTTGCTGCTGGCCCCGCTATGACTTTGGTGGAAAGAGGCATCGCAAGGGGATGGAATAGATATCAAGCTTGGAGATTAATGGATAAAAGAATAGGAGAATTAATGAAAGAAACAGAAAAAGTTCTCGGGACGCCCATAGACAGTGAAACCGCTAAAAAAGCAATAAGAGAGATTGATGAATTTGTTCGAAATGTAAATAAGGATTTAAATGTTAGGGGAATTTTAGAAAAAGTAAGCGATTTTAATCCCGAAAACATAGGAAACACCATTTATAACTTAGGAATTTTAAGGCAATCTTTAGAGACTTTTACAAAATCAACCCCAGAAAAAATCGGACTTTTATATGACACCCTTAATGCCCTAAAAGATTTTCCTTATTTTCGAAAAATTAGGGGTATTTTGGGAGATACCCTTGAAAGATTTATGGACAATGTTAAGGAGCTAAAAAGATTTGTAGAAATGACAGGAGATGATTTGGGACTTCAATACTTATTCAAAAACCCAGAAGAATTATTGGCTATCAAAGATAAAATTCCAGAATTAGCCCCTAAACTTGTAAAATCCATCGAAAACATAGATGAAACTCTCAGAAGAGAGCTCTATGGCAAATTAATTTCTGAAATAGCAGAAAGAATTTTTGGTAAAGAAGGCCAATCAATGCCAACTTGGTCTTTTGCTGCTTTAAAAAACTGGTTAGAAGTTATGGGATTTGTGCACGAAACTCCAAGGGATTTTGCTAAGGTTAGTAATTTAACAAGACAACAATTAGCCTATGAGCTTTTTAAGAGACCAGAACTATTAGAAGCCTTAAGTTATGTGGCCCCAGAAACAATTGGAGGTATTTTGAAAAAAAGAAATGAAATTTTTGAGAAACTTACCAAGCTTTTTGACGAAGAACTTATTCCCTTATGGCAACAATTACCAAATGATATTAAAGAAATCTTCAACGAAAAAGCGAAAATTGGGTTGTTAAAAGGAGAAGAATTAGGTCCAAAAGTAAGATTTAATCTTGATGAGAATTTAAACATTAAGAGTATATC
>JAVVFY010000023.1:0-2784 GCA_032249395.1 Candidatus Aenigmatarchaeota archaeon | reverse complement strand
TTTCCTCGGCCAAAAGAAACAGAAACAACCACAGAACCCCTTCTTCCAGAAGTAAAAACAACAACGGTGACAAAAATAGAAATTGAAAAATATTCTCTTATTAATGAAAACAGTTTAAAAAACGCTACTTGGAAATGGGATATTTATAAAAAAGGAGGTCTTTTAGGTAATCTAGAAAAAGATGTAGAAATATATATGCCATTTGACGGTTATGTAGAGCCTTATATTAATTCACTTTATAATACTCGAGAAATTTATGTTTATAATACTGACAAATCAGTTAAACTTCAAATTTTAGGCCATTTTGAGCTTTATGATGTTGCCAACACATTAGGAACACTAATTAAAAAAGGAACCCCTATAGCTAAACTTGATAAATATCCACCTAAAAATAATGTTTGGAAACAAACAAAACCCTTTATTATAATTTACGCTTATCAAGGAGAAAATCTTGACCCGTCAATATTAAAAAACTTATTTCCTGGTATAATAAAAGAGTAAAATGAATTTTCAATCTATTAATAAAGGAGTTTTTAGATCACCAATAGAAGGTGGGGCAGAGCATATAGAGAAACAACCTGAAGTTTTAGAACTTGAAATAGAAGGCAGAAGAGTAAAAATAATCTTATCTCCAGAAGTTGAAAATTGGCTAAGAGAAAAAGGAATAGAAACTGAAGATGATAGAAAAGAATTTTTTAAAGATTTGTTAACAAATTTTGATATTGAGAGTGACTTAATAAATGAATTTTTAAATAGATTTGAATTATTAGTTAGGGATGATGAGGTGTTATTTCTTGAGAAAAAAGGAAAGATAAAAGAAGTTAATATAGATGGCAGGATACTCATAACAAGAAGGGCTTTTATCGGTGGTGCCATCGGTGCGACTCTAGGATTACTATTATATCTATTAGGCATTAGAAAATATTTAGAAGAAACTCAAATTCCTACTCCTACACCTACCACTTTACCTTCTACCGAAACACCAACGCCTACTTCAGCACCAACGCCTACTCAAACTCCTACTAGAACACCTTCTCCAACTCCTACAGCGCCAAGTATAGAAGAAGAAAAAGTTAAAGAGATAAAGGAAAGATTTGTTAAAATATTGGAATTTCATTATCCATCTATTTATGAAGCTTTATTTAAAAACCCGCCACCATTTGTTATTGAAGATCCATTAGACTTTTTACCTTATTTATTATTTATAACATGGGAAGATACCTTTGGTAATTCTGCTAATGTTAGAGATCTTAGTTTTTATTTAAAACCTAATAGAGAAAATCCAAACACCGTTAAAATTCGTATGTCTAAAGAAATTTTTAAAAAATTGTTTTGGAGTTCACCACAAAGAGGTATGTTGATACGTTTGGAAACCCAAGATGGTCCTGCAGTAATATTTTATTACGTTTTGAACGAAAAACTTCTTCGCAAACTAATGGCGGCTCCTCAAATAATGTTTATAATAAGATCTAAAAAACCAGGGGAATATAAAATTACAGAAATAGATGATGAAGTTATTATGGAAATAGAAGTAAGTGATAAAATAAATCTAGATCCAAAAATGCCCCAAATAGTAGGCAGAAAAGATCTTGGTGAATTTAGAGCCTTTATTAGCTTTTCTACCGTTTCTCCACCTGGTTTTACCGAAAATCCGCCTCAAAATATTGCTTTAATAGACAGAAATGCGGAAATTTTTACATTTCAAAGATTAGGGTTGTCATTGCTTTTAGCTAAAATAGTTTTTTATTCTCTTAAAGGCACAAAAAGAAATTATTTGGTTAAATTGTTATCAGAAGATTTATTAGAAAGCTTAGAAGAGGGAGCAAAGATAGGAAAAGAATATCTTCTCCCAACTGTCTATAAAATTTTTACAGATCCAAGTTATAAAGAAGCACTTAGAAGATTAATAAATGAATTAATAGAAAGATGGTCCAAAGAAGCTTAAAATGGGAAAAATTATTTAAAAAAACAATGCTACCATCAAGACTCTTTTCTATTCTTTTTATATCATTTTTTATTTTAATTGCATTTTTTATTAAAACTAATATTATCTTTCCAGCAGTAGATGGGGGAGGTTCTGTATTTACATACCCAACACCACCAGGTGTTCCAAGAGATGCGATACCCTCAGGGAAATGTAGAAAACTAGTATCGGGCGGTTATTGTCAAACTTGGTGTGGTGGTGGGGGAGGCTCTTGTGAAGCGCAAGGCATATTTGGTGATCCTTGTTCATTATATTCAGTTTATTTAAACCCGGAATGTGAATTTATGAGAACTCAAATACCAGATTGTGATCGACAACCACAACAATGTATTATTTGGACTCAAGTTGTTAAAGCTTGGCGTAAAGAAAAAGAATACCAATGTTCTACTGCTGATAAACTTCAGGCTGGGGCAAGAGAAATTATATCTGGTACGTACAAAGGGCAAAGAATAGAAGGAACAAGCAAAGATGGTTATCTAGCTTGGGGTAATGGTACTTATGATCCTAATTTAGGATATTA
This sequence comes from Candidatus Aenigmatarchaeota archaeon, assembly GCA_032249395.1. GTDB lineage: Archaea > Aenigmatarchaeota > Aenigmatarchaeia > CG10238-14 > SpSt-28 > SpSt-28. Next base: position 280 of record JAVVFY010000023.1, on the reverse strand, counting down.
TTGTTATTCCGGATCATTTTATAAAGTTTGTTGTGATTCAGATGGCAAAGTTGCACCTTCAGTGTTATATCCAGCTCAAGATGGTTATTGGCCAGAAGAAGGTTGGTGCGGCGGAAAAACATGGAAGAGAATTTATAGTGATAGCGAAACAGAGATTCCAGTAGGCCAAAAACACCCGAGATGTGAAGAGGGTGCAATTTCTTGTACCTCTCAAGTTTCTGGGAGTCAGGTTACTTTTACTGCAAATTCTACGCAAACTGGAACAATAAAAATTTTAGTT
>JAVVFY010000022.1:0-3768 GCA_032249395.1 Candidatus Aenigmatarchaeota archaeon | reverse complement strand
TTAAGAAGCTATCATAAATTCTTTCGCCCTCTTCTTTTGTCAACCAAAAAACAATATCAGCGCTACAACCAGTCTGACCACCATATCCTCTATTTCCAGGAGCATAATTTTTGATTTCAATGTCAATATTTATTCCTCTTATAATCTTCTGGAAACTAATTGCTTCTGGCGTAAACTCCAGTATATCAGTTAGTTTCTCCTGTAAATCAAACCCCTCTGCTTCATAAAGTTTTTTATTTATTTCCAAAGCATTTATAATTTCCATTTTTGCAATTTCAGGCTCATCAGAAATAGGAACAATAGTAGGAGCATCTGGATGATTACCCTTTAAGACCCAACATTTATCAGTAGCTTCTAAAAACTTTTTGGCTTCATCTATAGTTTGAAATTCGTAGTGTTCTTTCTTTGAAAAAATCTCGTATCTTTCTTCTACTAATTTTTGAGCTTTTTCTCTTTCTTCTTCCAATTCCCAATCTTCCTTGTGAGGTAATAATCCTTTAAAACCTGCTTTTCTTAATTCTTCAGCATATTGCCACATAAAAGGAAAGTCAAAAATTATGAAGTATCTATCTTTATTCTTGACCTTAAGCAAAGCATTTAACAGCTCTTTGCCACTTTTCTTATCTAACAGACCGTCATAAAGAGACATTCTTTGTTCTTTTTCTTTTTCCTCCTCTTTTTTGCCTTCTAAATGATAAAATTGACCTACATAAACCTTATAGCCTTCTTCTTGTAATCTAAAAGCAATTGGAAGACCGTGTCCATCATATGTAAACAAAACAAAAATGGGTCTTGGTTTTATCAATCTAAGGTTTATTTGCTGTTTTGTTTGTGTTTCAATTTCCATTATTCTTCCAAATCAGGATGAGTTAATGTCTCATATAAAGAATTCCATCTTTCAATTAAGTATGACCTTTTTGTTTTTTCACTCCTTCTTAAAAGATAATCTTGCATTTTTAACTCATTTATTCTTCTTAAAATTTCTTCTCTTTTCTCTTTATCTTTGATTTGTTTTGCTTTTGCTTCTAAATAGCGTAACTTTGTTGAAGTTCTATCAAGAAATTGTGCTATTCTTGATGGAGTAGTAGGATAATTAGGAGTTGTTTCTGCCTCTTTGATAATTTGTCTAACTGTTTCCCAATCATCTCTTATCATAGCCCTCATAATCTTTTCAAAAATTTCATTTTCTGCTTCTGTTAATTCTCTCGCTTCTCTATAAATAGCAGAATTTAAGAAAACTCCGGGTTCAAGGTATCTTGTTGCCATTAAAGGACCACGAATATCAGTTTGTTCTTTGATAAATGCCTTACCAACTTCTAATAAAGCATTTATCCAACCTTTAGGGTTTGTATATCCGTAATCTTCTAAAATATCTGTCATCATTTCGTAACCTTGAGCTTGCATTAATGGTAAGATAGGAGACAAAAATGTTCTTTCTGCTAAATATCTCATTTGGATTTCGGCTTCATAAGATGTTCCCTTTAGTTGCTCGGGAACTATTTGCTTTCCCGTGAAGAAATCTTTATTGGCTCCTATAGAAATGAAAGCTTGAATAATAGGGTTAAGCATTGATAAAACTTTACCAGTTATATGTGCACCTTCTCCAAAAATAAGCTTTTTTGCTGCTGCTTCAGCATCTAACCTTCCTTGCTTAAATTCATCAAAAACTCTTACCCAATGGCTCCAACCAAGCAAATCAACTGCTGTATGGAAGGGATGAACAATTCTAAAAATTATAGGAGTTCCTTTCTTTTCATCAATTCCAGCAATAATCGTTATTGCTCCATATTTGTAAAATGGAGGTAGGTTTTCATAAATTTGAGAAACTTGTTCATTTCTGTGGTTCCAAACATAAGTAGCGGCATACATTCCTCCAAGCATTGCTGGTATTATCAGTGCTCCTTCTTTAGTAGTAATATAACGAGCATAACTATCTAATCTGGCAACATACCAATAGCTAAATGGAAAAAGAAATTCTCCAAACCATTTTCTAAATGCCTGAGGTCTTATAGAATAGTCCACGTGTATCCAGTTTCCATAATCAATAATAGCATCTAACCAAAATTCTTTGTCTTGAGCTAGTTTTTTGATATATTCAGGAGCACCCCTAAAAACTGGTATTTCTCCTTTTTCAACTCTCACTAGATTGTCAATTATTGATGCTACTCTTGGAGTTGCTTCTCTAACGGTATTTAGAAATTCGATCCAATCTCTGAAGTTTTTCCATACTTCTCCCCACTGAAATTCTTTTAAACTATCCATAACTTCTTTAAACCTTGTTCCCCTACCTAAATATGGGGAAATTTCTAATTCCGTAGAAATTGTTCCTGTAATTCCACTCTGTCTAATTTTTGAGATAAAAAATTCCCTAAATTGTTCTCTTGTCATACCCATTCTTTCAGCTAATTTGCCTTCTGGAATACCATAAGCTTCTAAAGTTCCTATTTCTCCTCTAATCAAATCACTCATAAATTTCTGTGCTTTTCCCATCTGCTTTGTTGCTTCAGGATGAAATATAGCTATACCTCCTAAAAAGTCACCAATGAAGTTGTTTATCATAAACCTTAGAGGGAAGCCAATAGTAACATAGATTTTCCACCAATGAGTAAGCTTTCTAAGTGGGTTAGCCCAACCTGCTTTATTAAAACCATAGATCTCGTTTTCTAAGAATTTAATAGTTTGAGCCAAATTATGAGGTATCAAATAATATCTTTGCCTTAAAAATGCTCTTGAGTTAGGAGGTAATATTTCTGAAACTATATCTACAATTCTTGATGCTTCTGGGTCTCCTAACTTAGCTCTAAGAATTCTATTTGTGTCCCATAATTGAACATATTCAGTTTTATAGTTTTCTCTTATATAATCAGCAACTTCTTTGGGCAAATATTCAATACTAATTGGCCTTTCAAAACCTAATTGTTGAATATCTGGATTTCGTAAAAACTTTTCAATTTCTTTTCTTGCTCCTCTTTCTCCATAAAACCTTTTAAAAACACTAAAAATATCGTATCTTTTTGCTAAAGCATCTGAACTTTCAATGAGAGTTTGCCAATAATTTGCCTGAAAAAGCATAGTTCTCCATAAAAACAATGGGTCATCAATGTGCTTATAAGAACCTCCTGTTCTTTGGTAAGCAAAAAAGGGCTTGAAATATTTCATAAATCGAGGATATAAAGTATTCAAATAGCCTCTTTCTACCATATCTCCAAAAAGTTCCATTGAAATATGGGGGTAGTAAATGTTCCAAAAACTCCATTCTCGTTGGTGAGGAACAATTCTGTTAAGTTCTTTCAAAACATTTAGCCAATCTTCTAACATTCCATTTCTTGATAAATTGGTAATAATTTTTTCTTCATATTTTTCTTTAAAACCAGGTTCTATTTTTTCTAAAACATCTCCTAAATAGTCCGTAAATTCTTTCCAAATTCTGGCAAAATCTTTTCCATAACCATCTAAGGTTTTTAAAGAATTTAAAAATTTCTCTAAAAGTTCTTTAGGTTCTCCTTCTAAGGGGTGGGTTAAGCCTATACTTTTGATTAGTCCAGCATCTCCATATCTCCAAAAATTGTTGAATAATTCTTTTGCTTTTTCAGGATTTTCAATAAAATAAAGTGCTCTTTGTTGGAGGGTTTCTGTAGCTTTAACCAAGGCATCTGTAAATGCTCCTCCATTAATAAGCCTAAAATGGACATTTAAATAGGGGAAAAGATTTCTTATTTCCATAGAAGCAAATCTTCCTAATATTAAATCCCACGTACTTCTAACTTT
>JAVVFY010000021.1:0-4213 GCA_032249395.1 Candidatus Aenigmatarchaeota archaeon | reverse complement strand
GAGATTTAAGTTTCTTGAGGACTTTGTTAAGAAAGTAGAAAACGCTAAAGAGTTGTATGAAGATGAGAAGATAAGAATATATCCAAAGCTTCAAAGCGAATTGTGGGAAGAGGGATATGATGAAGAAAGCAAAGAATATGTTGGCTCTAAATGGGGAAAATATATAAGAGCACCGGAAATATTTTTCATAATCCTGAAAAAAGCTCGAAATATATTAGTTCCACTAGGAGATTGTGTTTATGGAATAAAAACCGGAAACAACGAATTTTTTATTCCTGATAAGAAGCACTTTAAAGTAGAAAAGAAAAACGGATATTTCTTACTTATAGATAAAAATTCGGGTAAGGAATCATTTAAGATTGAAGAAAAATTTGTTGTACCAGTAGTAGAATCGCCAAAATCATATTCAAAACTTATAGTAAAAGATTACAAACATCTAATATATATCACTGAAGACAACCTACCAAAAAAGAATGACAAGATTATGAAATACTTAGAATGGGGGGAGAGAAAAGGTTTTAACGCAACTGAAACATGTGCAAATAGAAAGATATGGTATGTTTTACCAAAAGTACCATCAGCTTACATTTTTATACCAAAGTCAAGATATAACAGTTTTAGAGTTTTTTATTCACCAATGGAAATTTACTACACGGATAGCTTTAACGGAATACTCGGATCTTTTGGATCAAAGGATAATGCAAAATATACAGCTGCCATTCTAAATTCAACTCTTTATTTCTTGATTTTAGAGATTCAAAGTAGAACTGTATTAGGTCAGGGTGCAACATCTATGATGAGATATGAAATGGGAAAAGTTCCGATTATTGACTGTAGAAGACTGAGTAAAAAACAGCTAAAACAATTGGAAGATATTTTCAATATAATATCAAAAAGAGAAATTGGTTCTGTTTTTGAAGAGATTGGTGCTAATTCTCCTGAGGAAGTTTCATTAGATAAAGTAAAACCAGATAGAAGAGAGTTAGATAAAATTGTAATGGGTGAAATTTTAGGTTTAACAGAAGAAGAGCAATTAGAAGTATACAGAGCTGTTATTCAGCTTGTAAAAGAAAGAATTGAAAGAGCTAAAAGTGTAGAAAAAGAAAAGAAAAAAAGAAAAACGATTAGTGAAGAAGCATATGCTGAAAAGATAATAAGCGAAATAGACGTAAGTAAACTAAAAAAGTTTCCAGATGATTATCTTCCTCCCGAAGCAGAGATAGAAAGAACAATACAATTGCCCGAAGAAAGAGAAACAATGGAAATGGGAAGAGATTTATTAGGATATTATGTGAAAGTTGGAGATGAAAAAATAAAATGTAGTTCAGCAGGAGAAGCTAAGTGGATTTATTATTCTGCTATTTCTGGAAAAAATGAAGTAAAAATACCGAAAGATGTTTCAGTTTTAGATAAAATAGTAAAAGACTTTGAACAAGTTTATAATTCTATTTCAAAGGAGATTAACGAAAGACTGGAAAAATACATACCTGACATAAAATTTAGGAAAAATGTCAAGGCGATTATAGAAAGAAAACTAAATATCCGGATTAAGTAGTCAAATTTTTTCTGTTGATTCATATCAAGAGTTTTTAGTCATCTTTACATATTTGTAAGCCTCATAAAAAAATAATATCATCTATTACGAAAATAGGGATATAGCTATAGATTAAAAAGCTATTAGATAACTAAGCATTAATATGTAAAATATCCATTTTTTAAACGGATAACCAACTTTCGGTTTATTACTTTACAACATACATTAAAAATTTCTTCAAGATTTGTGGTTAAAAGTAATTTTTATTGGCAATTTTTTGATAATAAAAAACTAGGGGTCCAACATATCCTAATTTTTTTATTAATAAATATGTACAGATTATCTTTGTATTAAATACATGATTTAAGACAAAACATATTTGTCGTTCTTTAAATATTTTTCGTGTTTTAATGAATTAACCAGAAAATTTCGTTACCAAAATCATAAAATATTAGAAAATAGCAAAAATTTACAATACTATCAACTATATAAACTCACACGAAAAAAGTTGTTTAGACTAGATAGTCTCATCTCATTGATAACGCAATCTAATATAACAAAAGTGTGTGAAATAAAGATTTAAATATCTTTCGGTTAATATTATTTATGGAAAAGAACGAAGAAAATATAATTGAACCGCTGTTAATATCTGAGGAAAAGGTAAGAGAAAATCTAAAAATGTTAGTTTCTAAAGCTACATCATTTATCAGTATTGAAGATAAAACAGGGAGGATTATTTTTAACAAAAACAATTTAGCTAACTGGGAAAAAGTTGGGTTACTTCTTGTAGGGAAGTATTTTGCTGAGATAGGAAAATTAGTTAAAACATCAACATTAACCATGAGAGAGATAGCTTCAGAACTTGAATTGCCTATTACAACTATCCCGGCTCCTTTGAAAAAACTTATTAGATTAGGCTATGTTGAAAAAACTGGTAAGTCATATAGAATACGCTTTTCTCAAATAGAAAAATTTCTTAATGAATTAATCAAAAAACATGGCGAGAAGACATGAAAAAAATGAAAATAAATAAACAAATTATTATTAGAGTTATAGAAGGCGGGTTTTTTGATAGTGGAAAAAATCTGATAGAGATAATAGATAAATTAGATACTATGGGTTTTACAGTAAATAAAAAACAAAAACCTCGTTTAGCTCAACTTTTGACTCAATTATGTAGAGAAGAAAAGTTAGAAAGAGAGAAACTTCCTAAATCCGAGTGGAATAGATCGGGAGGGAAATTTATCTATAATAAGAAAAAACAAGGTGATACGAATGAAAGAACAAATAATTAAGGAACTATCTTCTCTTATTCCTTTGGAATTAGTAATAGATTTAATAGAAAGCTACGAAAAAGTTCTGATTGAGTATAAGAAAGGTGAATGGCGTGATACTCTTCTATTTTCTGGAAGATTTGTTGAAAACGTGTTTAGAATATTACACTACATTAGAACAGGAGAAATTGTAAGAGAAGTAGAAAGTATTCAAGATGAAGTAAAAGCATTACAAAACTTACCAAAAGATAAATTTGACGAGTCTATAAGAGTAATCATACCAAGAATAGCCTCGTCTATTCCGTATAACTTGAGGAACAAACGCAACGTTGCTCACGTTAAATCGGTCGATCCAACATATCTAGATGCTACGCTATCTGTAACAGCATGTGATTGGATTCTAGCTGAACTTATCCGTTTGTATCATAGCTCAGATGACCCAATCAGAATATACGAATTGATAGGAATAATAATCAGGAAAAAAACTCCTTTTATTGAGAAACATGGAGAAGAAGTCTTTATCACTAGAAAACTAGGTTGGAAAGGAGAAATACTTCTACTATTATTAGAAAATCCTGATGGGCTAGAAAGAAATGAAATTGGACGAATATTAGGAAAATATTATGCTCAATCAACCATTACAGAGGCACTACAAAAGCTAATAGAAGAAAGACTTGTGGTATATTCGGATAATATGAAAAAATATTATATTACCGGACCTGGTGAGACAGAAATAACAAAAATAATCTCAAAATTTATTTGGGGTGATGGAGAAAATGAAAATAGAAACTTGACAAGGAAAGGAGAAAATTAGGAATGCAAATTGGCAGAAGGTGAATAAAATGGAATTGAAGGATTTCTTTAGGACACCTGAAGAATTAGAAAATGCGAAAAAATATGTAGAGATTTTCTATGATAAAATTTTAATAAGTTCCAAACTAAGCAATCCGGAAGCACTTCTTTTATGTGCATATATGATAGCTAACCATGAAAAAACATCCTCACCACAAATTGATAAAGTAAAATCACTTTTCTTACAGAGTGGTAGAAATGAAAGAGAGTTCTCCAAGGCATTATACGAGCTTATAAACAGACAGAAACCACCAAAATTAAAAAAGAATGATAATAGACTTGAATTTACATCAGCTGGAATAGATACAATAAGAAAACTATTAGAGGAGGGGGAAGATTAAAATTTTAGAAGTTTCCTTCAATTAGTAAAGATTGAAAAACGAGTTATTTCTTAGTTTATAACCTCTTAATACTTTTCTCCCCAATCTCTAATTATGCTAAAACTCTTGAAAAAATCTCGAGTTAAAGCTAGGGAAATATTGCTAGATCTATCAACAATTCTAGCAATTCCTTTGCTCCTCTCAATCTTACATTTCTTCCTTCCAGAAAATCT
>JAVVFY010000020.1:0-4491 GCA_032249395.1 Candidatus Aenigmatarchaeota archaeon | reverse complement strand
CCCCTGGTATGCAATTTTACTGTTTCGTGCTGCACTGAACTGCAAATTTACAAACTAGAATAATAATAAAGTATATGCAACAGGCTAATATTATAAAAAAAACAAATAATAATTGATATGGACGAAGCTTTAAATATTCTGGAACTAGGAGATAGAGAAGGAATAATTATTACGCCTATCAAGTATGAAATTTTTGAGTATACTATACATCCCAAGTACATGCAGGGTCAACCTAAAAAAATAAAGATATTAAGAATTTGGGTACCAAAACAGGAACAATTATTCGGCCCAGGTTATTGGGACATAACCAGCCAAACATTAATTGCTACCCTGCTACCTATACTAAAGGAAAAGAAGCTGGGAACATTTAAAGTAAAAATTGTAGCCCTAGGAGTTGCTCCTGCCAAAAGATTTTCTGTAAGTATAATAGAATAGTTGATGGCCGTCGCTGGCGGGCCATCCGGTAATATTATCATGAAAAATTTTTGTGCATTTGCACATGTGTGCTAAAAATACCCCATTGGCCATTTTTTTAATTTTAAACAATGAGACAAATAATGAAAGAGAGATCACTAAGCGAATTATTTACATATTTTGTGTTTTTCCGGCCCTATTATTTTATATCTATTAATATTTAAATATTATTAATATTAATATTAATAATATGGGAAAAATACCACTCTTAGTAAAAATAGAGGAAGAGATCGTACAGGAATTAAAAGCTCTCGTATTATATAAGCATAAAAAGTTAAAGGGAGGCCTCTCATTAGAAGTCGAAGAAGCAATTAAACAATGGCTTGAATTGAATAAAGAAAATTTAGGGGTTAAGGACCTTTTTAGCACACATTTACCCATGCACAATGTCCAAAAGAAAAAAGGTATTTCCAATGAAAACAGGCTGATCCAAATAATTAATAATATCTTAAAAGCTGTTAAAGAACAAGGAATAGAAAATGAATTTACAGTCAACCATTGGGTAAATGCATGCTATAAAGTTGGTTATGCAGATTACAGAACAATTAATAAATATTTAAATGTTGCAGAAAAACTAGGAATGATTCAAAATGTTAGACCTGGAATTTATAAATTAATAGGTGAGAAGTATGAATAAGCAGAGTAAGTTAGAATTATTACTTCTAGCAAGCAAGTATTTAGAAAAAACAGAAGATATAATGGTAGATTTTGTTGAGGAATATAAAGAAAAAAATAAAACGATAGCAGGAATGTTTACATTGTTAGGTTTAGCTTTACTAACAATGCAAAATATAATGAATAATTTGAAAGAAGAAATAAGAAAAGAAGAAGAGTAAGATTTTTATAATAACATGAGCGAGTATTCTCGCTCATGTTTTCTTAAGAACTTTTTTAGCTAATAATTTTCGCATGCAGCGAGGGCAGGTTATAAAATATTTGCTTTTACCTGTGTAATTCCAGCTATATCCACATTTGTAGCATTTAACTTTAGTCATGTTCTATCCAATAAAATAATTCTTGCAATTCCTGCTCAGATATTTGAAGCTGAGATGCTTCAAATTGCTTTACACTCCAATTTCCTCTATTGCTTCTTCTTATCCTTAACCATTTACTATTAGGTTTGCTGAGGTAATATTCTACCCAATGCGTCTTTGATGGAGTATAATTACTAATAATATATATGCAATCTTCAGGCTTTAACCAAAATGTACTTGCAATTGTTTTCCTAGCACTATGAAAATCTAGTTTAATAACTATGTATCCTTCAGCAAGTTTCTCCTTAATAAACTTAGTTAATCCGTTTGTCATACCTAAATTTTTATTGAAACATAAGCCCTAAAAATCCTGTATGCATATCATATTTTAATATTGAATTTTTTCTTAACATGCGTTAAACTGAGTGTATTTAAGTATTTTTCGTACACTTCAATAAAGGAATTTATTACTTCTTTTGATAAACCAAATATATTTTCTTCTAGGTATCTTGACAAATATAGTCTTTTTGCTATTGTTTCCTTAATAAAGGTTTTATGTTTTTCTAGTATATTAACTACGTCAGCAAATTCCTTGTATAAAGCTACTGTATTGTTTATTTCCTGCTCCAGTTCTTCTAAATTCATTTCGCTTATTTGCTTTGGTATAGGAGGTTCCTGCTTTGTTTCCTTTTTTTGCTGTATGCCAACTTCAGGAGCAGGAGAAGCGATAGGCTGCTTTTCTGCAGCCAAAAAACTACCGCTTTCCTGCTCCCTCACAACCTGGGCTTCTTTCTTTTTGCCCATATCTAACTAACTAACCAACTAACTAATATATAAGCTTTTCAGGTAATAAGTCAGTTATTACTGGAAAATCTCAGAAAAATGACCAGGGCCTGTGTCCTAGGGCAGGATCCTGAACTTGATGGCCCGGCGAGCAGGCCCCTTAGAGGTTTTTACTCCCATTTCCAAATTGCATACAGTAACAAAAAAAATGCCAGTATAATGCATGCATAAAAAACATCTCTCCAAAATGCCCAATCCCAGCTACAAAGAATGTAAAATGGTAAGCAGAATGGTTGCTTATTTAAAATATTAATATAAATTATTTCAAGTTGATAAAGGGAAACAAATAAAATAACAAAAGCTAGGACTGATAATAAAAACTGCCATTTGTTAATTTTTTGCTTCCAGGTCATTTACTCTTCTGTTATTAAACCTTTTGTTAACTCCTGAGCTAACTTTTTAGCAATTTGGCAGGTTTGGCAGGTGCAATTGCTTTGGCTGCCTGTTAAAATTAAAGCTAGCATAAGTTTATTAAATTTTGCACCGAAGAGTTCCTTTTCCATATTTTATTTAAAAAAATACCTTATTATTAAATAATAATAATTTACTGGCTACAATGATGTGATTACATAGCTCGCAGTAGCACTCTATTTTCTGTTCATTTTCATGGATAGGCTTTAAAATGCTACATTTGCAATCGCATATTAAACCTTTAACTTGAATACAATAGTTGCACATTTCAGGATCCTGAAACCTTTTTGTACTTTTTCTCAAACTCCTGCTCTATTACCTGCAATAATTGTTCCATGAATTGTAAACGCTTTTGCATATCAGGTCCTGGATTTGAAACAACATATTTTATAACCTGCAAAACGCTACCAAGCAAACTTATTATTCTCGCTATATCTGTTTCAGTTATTTGCACCTTAAATTTGGTTATTAGCAAATAAAAAATAGATATTATTAGCAGGGTGTTTATAATGGTTAAAGCATTAAATAGCTCCTGAACCATAGTTTTCTAATAAAATAACATATTTTTATTTATTTAGATGGCCGGCGCCGGCCCTCCTTTTTAATTATACTATTTTGCAGCAGGATCCTAGCCCTGGTTTCTTCTATGCTTATGTTAAGCAACTCCTGCAGCGCTTCTTCTTCGCTTATAAGATCCTTCTCAAAACTCATTAAAATCAATTTAACCTGCTCGCTAGTAATTTTTCTGAAAAATGCTAGGTCAGCTGCTTTTAGCAACACCTGGATCTCTTCGCTTGTTAATCCAGTAAACTGTAAAGTTTCAATGAATTCAGCTTTGTTCATAAAACCATTGCTGTACAGGTCAAAGGCTATGCTGCGTAGCTTTTTATATTCATCCTGCAAAATATCCAGCTGCTTTTCTACCTTTCTAAGAAACCTATACCTGGTAACTATTGCTTCAACAAGAGCAGGATCAGCTAATATTTGTAATAAATTGTTTCTTAGCTCCTGTTCAGTAAGCAGGTTATTTTTGTACATTTGCAGGTTAGCTTTAACCATTTCCTGCTTAATATTAACAGCCAATTGCAGCTTAGCTAATTGATTTGTTAATTGTATTTCTTGACTGCTTAACTGTAAGCTAGTTAAATTAGTTAGAAGATCCTGCTCAGAAATATAACCTTCTGCATAATTCTTAACTAAGGAACTCTTTAACGCTTTAATTTCATCCTTAAGACTGTTATAAATAAAAAATTGAATTAATTGGTTAGCATCATATTCACTATACCCTCTTTCTAGCAATTTTTGTTTAATCCAATCAGTAGAAACTTGTGGTGTTTCAAAAATTCTTGCTAACAAAAAGTCAGAAGGCTGAATATATAGCGTTTTTCTCCATGCATCTATCCATTCGTCGGGCCATCCTTCCCAAATATATCTTTGTCTCCAGGTTTTTTCATCAATATTCATCTGTATTAACATTTGATCTACTTGAGATGTAGAAGGTAATCCTGATCTGTATAATGCTTTAAAATATCTTTCCAAAAATGGCATTAAACCAATTAGAACAGGAGCTACTAATATTGCAGCCTGGATCTTATCAAATCCAAAATCTTTAATAAATTCTCTGCCTGGCAGATCAAAACTTACTCCTGATCCTAGCCCTTTTATTTCTTTTATAATCTCCAGCGAATAACTAATTACACTAAATACTGCTGTTATCATAAACACATCCATTGCTACGTTAAGGGCATCTTCTGGCTTGCTTACTTTTATCATGTTTATTATTTGCTGA
>JAVVFY010000019.1:0-5399 GCA_032249395.1 Candidatus Aenigmatarchaeota archaeon | reverse complement strand
TCCAAAAATTTATCTCCAATCCTTCCTATAACTCCCAAATCAACACTTGGCTCAAAAGTAAAGATGATGTTGTTAGAATTTTTATCAATAAAATATTCTCCATCCGAAACTGATAAACTGACAACAGATTTACTGCCTTCAGCACCGCTTGCTACCCTTTCTATTGTTGATGCTAACAATTCTAAATTGCCTCTAGCTTCGCTCATCACATTATTAGCAACGCTTCTTTCCATTGCTGGTTTAATTCCAAAATAAACCAAACCTATTGTCATCACTGAAACAAAAATCGTCAATACAAATCCAACCAAAGGGCTAACAGCTTTCATAAATTATATTTCAATTAAGACATAAAGAAGTATTCGACGTTTCTTCTACTTTCTTCTAACCAATTTAAACTAACATCAACGTAAGCCAAATAAATTTGCTTATTAGCTAGAGTCTCAATATCAATACTTCTTGCAATGTTTTCGTATTGAATTGTTAGAGTGTAAGTGTTTCCTGGCGTGTAAGTAAAGCTTGTCGAGTTAATTGAATAAAGTGGTAATATTACTATCGAGTTTCGAGTGTTGTTGAATGTCAAATTTAACTGAAGATTATCAGAAAGAAAGTTAATAGCAGTAACATTGATTTTGCTGGTTCCATCTGATTTCAAAATTAAAACCAAGCTTTCAAAATTCATAGACTTTTGATTTGCTATTTTCTGAGAAAAGTTTAGGGAATCGTAGGAATTCAAAATCATTGAATCAAAGTTGTCATAAGAAAAATAAATTGAATTTTTTATTTCGTTGAAAATGTTTTCGAAGATATCCAAGAAAAATTCTTTTTGTAGCAATTGTTTTTGTTTTACTAAATATTCGCTTCTCATCGGCTGAAACATTACTACTAAAGCAACTGAAATTATTACGGCAGCCAATAAAAATGCTTCCCCCTTCATACAATCACCACAAATAAACTCTAATTTCAATTGGTTTATAATTTGCAAGATCGCCAGCTATTATGTAACTTACTGAAGCTATGTTTTTTGATTCAATCGTCGGAATTTCTGTTATATTGCCAGTTTGATTGTAAAGAACTACTTTATAGTTTGATTTGAGAAATGGTAAGAGCAATTCTTCGATTTTCGTTGCATTAGCTTGTAAAGCATATTGCCTCAAATTTCTCGATTGGTCTAAAACTTTCAAAGCATTGTAAGCATCTATTTTTCTGTTTATTTGGCTAACCTCCTGAGAAACTGGTGTCATAAAGTAAAGCAGAAAGATTATAAAGCTGATTATTGCTACGCTTATTAAAGCTTCTATTGTTTGTATCTGACCTTTACTTCTCATAAACTTCAACCCTAAAATTGTAGCCTTTTTGTAAGGCATTCTTTAACAAATCGTAGCTTATGTTTCTTAATGCCTCTATTTTTTCAAAAGAAATTAGAGAAACTTCCGTTCTTGGAAAAATTTTTATGGTAAGAGGTTGTTGATAGTGTGATAAAATTTCTTCATTTGTTAACGCTCTATTGTAAACTCTAACCTCATCAATAGTACCATTCCAGTGTCTTAAATATCCGAGATCCCAAGCTCCTATCGTTAAAATTTGATTATTGTTAAGAATTGTTATACTTCCAATTGCTCTTTCTCCTACTAAATTTTCGTTAATGTATAATTTCATGTTCGAATTATTGTATGTACCTACAATAAAATTCCAGGAATTTAAAGAAATTGCTTGAGTGGCTGTTAATCCGTTATCTGTACCTGAATAAAGCCAAAGTTGTGGATAACCATCACTATTAACAACAAGCTCATAAGCGTATGAATCATCACCTTTTCTCAATATGCCTCTGCCGGGATTCCCACCAAACGATAAAGGAAGAACCCAAGCCTCTATTGTAATTTGATTAGTGATGTTTAGAGTTGGTGAAGCAGAAATTCCTACATAATCATCAACTCCGTCAAAACTCAAAGCCTTTCCAAATTTGCCATTAGTCCATTGGGGTGGAGTGTTTCCATCATTGTTAGTAACATTAGCGTCTAATAATACACCATTGTTTTTGTTTCCAGAATAATCATAAGCTATATTTCCGCTACCTTCATCAAAGGTCAACCACATAACTAAATTACTAAAATTCCCATAATCTTTTGGATTTACTTGAGTTGAATTGTAGAAAAATATCTGAAGTTTTCTTGTAGAATTAGCAGAAACGTTTACTTCAAAAAATAAAATTGCTTTCTGTAAAAAGCCGGAAGGACAAAAAGTTTGATTTACAAACCTAAAAGGAACCTCATTAAAATTTTCATCAAATATTCTAACTGTTCCATTCCAAGCAAGATTTTTACAATCATTATCAAAAACAATCTCTTGTGCTATAGGTTCATTTATTCTATTGTAACCAGAAGTATCAGAAATTAGAATTGGAATTAAATAATACGAAGAAGCTAATCCAATTTTTGATGGTATAATATTTTCTTTATTCCAATCTGAAGGAATGCCCTTTGATATTATTTCATTTGCTAACTTGCTAGCTTCTTTTCTCAACTCAATCAAGCTTTGCCAAGAAGGTCCTTGTTTTTGAAAACCAAAAAAGTAAAAAAGTATTGCAGATACGAAAATTATGAAAATACTACTAGCAACTATTAAATCAACGTTCAATTTTTACCCCTCCAACAGACTTCTTAAGTTCTTGTAAAAGATTTAACTCTTCTTCAATATTTTTTCTTAAACTATTTAATAAAATTCTTATCTCTTCTTTTACCTTTCTTATCTCTTCCAAATCTTTAAGGTTTAAAGCATATTCAATTCTTTTCTTGATTTCATTTACATTTCTCTTTTCAATCTTAGAGATTTTTTCCCAGTATTCATTTTCAAGGCCTTTTCTAATTTCTCGTGGTAGTATTCTTAAAGTATTTTCAAACTCAGATTTCAAAGGCGAAACCTGAGAAATCTCTTCTATCATTTTTTCTACATTTAGCAAATATTCTTTTTCTTCTATAAGCTCTCCACTCATGTTCAAAATTCTTTCAGCGAGAGAAACGTTATCAAGTTCATTTTTCAATCTTTCTTCTGCTTCAATTTTTATTGAGGTTGTTTTATTTTTGCCCAATAGATAGTAAAGCGGTATTACAAGTAAGGTTGTAAATATTGGTACTCCAAAAATTAAAGCAAGTTGAAATGGTTCAAATTCCCCAAAAGGCGTTGAAATTTTATTCCCTCTTGCATCTTCCGCAGTTGATGTAAGATTTTCTGTCGTTTTCTTCTCTTCTATTGGTATTATCAAAGGTTTTACTTCGAGCGTTTTTTCTTCGCTTGCAGAATTATTTGCCAAGTCAAAAATTTCAAATCTAATTGTATAATTTCCTGGGTCAAGGCGTTTTTCAATTTTATCTTCGCAAAGAATTCTTTTGTTTTCTACGAGTTTTCTGCATTTTACAATATAAATATTTCCCAAAAATTCTATCAAAGAAGAATTTTCGTTTAGACCAAAATCATCCATTCCGCCAAAAGAAACAAATATCGTATTGTTCTCATATACAGGATTGCTAACTAGTAGAATTGGTTTTGTGTTATCAAAGTAAAATGTTTTAGATAGGCTTGTCTCCATTCCGACTTCATTTTGTATGCTAAAAACAAATGTGTAAGTTCCATCTCTATAAGCTTTTGTATCTACTAGAAAAATACAGACAAAATTTTGACAATTCAGGGGAGATTCGGAAGTAGCTCCAGGTTGATATATTTGTACTTTAGGATTTCTGATTTCTCTGACATTTCCCACAAGAAGCTTTAAAGCTACTTCTCCACTCAAGTAATCTGAAGGATACTCTAAAGTTAGAACAGGATTTCTATTGTCTATTCTAACTTTGACCGAGATACTTGCAAAATTTTCAGCATTATCAAAAACTGTTATAATTAAAGTATAATTGCCATCAGGAACTTTTCCCGTGTTTAAGACATAAATACATGAATCTTTTTCGCACGATGAAGAATCATTAAAACCACCAATAGAGATTTCTATTCTGTTTAAACCAGAATATAAATCTCTAGCTTTGACAAATATTTTGTATTCTCCCCATATTGCTTGTTCGTCCTTTGGATAATAATCTAAAATTTCTGGATATTCATTATCTATGTGAAATATACCAACTCTTGTAGCATTCCAATTTCCAACCATGTCACTAGCATTAACATAAACTATCCATGTAGAGTTATTTGGTAGTTCAGAAGTATTCCAAGGAGCAATAAAACTATCATTTTGGTAAATCAAATTTATCCAAGAAGAATTCCATGTTTCATTTCCATAAGCAAAAAGAAAAACCGTAGCGTTAACATTCACTCCAGAAAGAGGATCTGTAATGTTAAAAATCAGTTTTTTTCTTTCGCTAACGTAGGAATTATTTTGGGCAGAAATGGAAGCTAAACTTATTATTGGAGGGGATCTATCGACTAAAACTTCTAGAGGAGAACTCTCATTTCCGTAGTAGCTTGTTCCACTATCGTCGCTAACTTTGAAATAATAGAGTAAATACTTTCCTTCTGCTAATAAGGCTTCTAAACCTGGAATTGTTGTATTGCATAGCCAAGGATTTAAATTGTAGCAATTCATTTGAATTTCTTTCCAAATTGCCGTAGGATCTTTTACTTTTGCGAAGAGAGAAGCCGAAGTTATTGTTGTAGCAGAAACTCTTATGGAAAAAACATCCGTATCTCTTCCATAAATATAAGTTCCGTTTTTCGGTTGTTCATCAAAAAGTATAGGCTGAGAAAAAGAAATTCTAAACAAAAAAACAATGAAAATGAAAAAACTTAGTAGTTTCCTCATTAGATTATTTTTATTTTTTCTCTTAAAATTCATGGTAGAACACAAACCTTAACAAAAACTTGTTTTATGCTACCATCCGGATTGACAACAAGTTGAGGAACTTCATAACAACTAACTTGCTTTGCTCTTTTCACTTCTGTTTCCTCAGCACCATAAGCTACTTTGACAATAAGCAATGTAGAATTTACAAAAATCTTGTTTGTTGCAGCATCGGTAACATTAACAAGAAGTCTATAATTTCCTATGGAAGAAGGAGCCTTGAATTCATAAGAATAATTTCCATCAATACCTGTTGTAATATTGTTACAGATTAAATTTTGATCTAAATAAATAGATACATTAGATAAGCTTACTGGAGTTCCGTCTTTTCTTTTAACTGTTCCATAAACTTTAACTCCTTCGTCCCACCAATAGTAACTTGCATTTAAGTTAACAGTAACAGTAGCATTTTGATAGACTAAAAATGTTGAGGGTAAACTCTCATTATAACCATTATCTGTATCTAAAACGCTACAATAGACAGCATAATTTCCCAAAGGAGAGTAAGGAGCAATGTAGTCTCTATAAAAAGTGTTTCCAATTTGTGAAGCTGTCGCATTAT
>JAVVFY010000018.1:0-5444 GCA_032249395.1 Candidatus Aenigmatarchaeota archaeon | reverse complement strand
CCTAAAAGAAAAAACCAACCAAAACCAAATTTTGACCAAATGAGACCTCCGAAAACACCACTAAAAAGTTGACCAAAACCATAAAGAGCACTTAAGATTTCTAAATTATTTTAAGCCTAAAAAAATGTTTCTGAAATCTTCTATCGCTTGTTTAACTACTTCTTTGTAGTTCGGTAAGTATTTATTTAGAAAATTATTATAATCTTCTTGGGTATATTCTTTTTCTTCCAATGCCATTCTCTCTATTTCTTGATAGGCTTCAAGAGGAAGATTGTTCAAAATATAAGCAGTGATAAAAGCCTCTAATCTCATAGATAAATCTAAAGCCATTTGAGAAATTAATGTCGGTGGTAAATTATAACCTTTTTCTGCCAACAATAATAAACAATAATCAATAAACTCTTTCGACATAGCTGGATCGCTTTTTAGAATCTCTAATATTTTTTGTTGATATAAATTTTTATCCTCCATATTTTTGTCTAAATAAATTTTCGACTAAATTTTTCTTTTCTTCTTCTGGTAATGATAAAAACTGTGAAATAACAACGCTTTCATTTATATCCTCACTTAAATTCATAAGCATTCTAATTCTTTCAATTATTTCAAATTTATTTTTCAATTCACCTTCTTTAGGCAAAGATTTAAATCCAGCTATTATAGGCCATAAACCAATTTTTCTTCTTATTACTTCTTCTACTCCTAGTCTTTCAATGGCGTATTTAAAAATTTCAAAAAGGAAAATAATTTTTTTAACTCCGTTATCTGTTAATTCTATTTCTCCTGGAACTATTCTTCCTTCTTCTATTCTTCCCTCACTTTTCCATTGATAATCTTGATTTTTTCTTAAGCAAAAAAGTTGTAACAATATTTCGGAGCGACTTTTACCTTCTTCCGGATTTCTAGTTACTGAAAATAATCTGAAAATATTAAAATTTAAAATTTTCGTTATATTTTGTTTTGGATCTGCTTCAAAAACTCTGTTTATTTCAGATATCAATTGTTCTGGGGGGGTTGTCCTAATTAATTTTTCAATCTCTGATTCCCCAAATCTTTCATATCCACCTATCCCCATTAAAATACTTAAAAATCTTCTTGGGCTACTTACATGCCTAACGGACATAGTTTTTATTGTATCTAAATTGGGCCTCGGATTGCCTTGATCATCATTTTCTTTAGATCTCAATATAGAAATGGCGTTTCCTATAAAAAGATCTTCTCCTACCTTTAATTTAGGGTCATACCCTCCTATTTCAGCTAATGTTGAAGCCTTAAAAGACGTAGCCCATCCGCCAGTGATGATTCTTCCCCACGAAAATGGATCTGGCCATCCACCATAATAATACCAATTATCCGGAAAGCCTCGTTGGTGCGTGCTTAAAAGTTCAGTCACATCCGAAACATACCTTTCTAACCATAAAAAGGGGCACCTGCTTAATGTTTCTGGATTTCTTAATTGAATTCCTCTTAATGCATCTAAATGAGGGTATTTTTCAAATCTTTCTATGGTTTTAGCAACTATTTGAGGATCCACTTTTTCTAAATCAGCGTCCTCTGTAATTAAATAAAGTAGACCATCTTTTTCTTCTCTTTGAACTGCTCTATATAAAACAACATCAGTCAAAACTCTTCGGCAAAAACCAACTCTTGCTAAATCTTCTGGTAAAACAAGTTCAAAAACATGAATATTATATTCATGAATATTATATTGAGGATTATTTTTTTTAAATCTTTCTATCTCTGATAAAGTATTATCTCTTGCCTCTCCTTTTTTTCTATTAACAAATATAACAATTTCGTAAAGATTAGGATCTAGAGGATTATTTTGTAAATCTTGTTGCTTTGTATATTCTTCTAATGTTCTATATATATTTCCCCCCTCTAATCTTGCAGGAATAAGTACAGAAACCCTATTTTCTTTCTTCATCGGAGGAATTTTACTTGATAGATATTCAATAAGCCCTCTATAAGATCTTTTGTCTTCTGGTATACCATTTATATCATATAATTCTTGCCAAACATCCGGTTCAAATTCTTGTTCTATTTCATCAAGCTTTTCTATATGAAAGTTTAATAATCTATTTTCTTCTTCTATTTCTAATTCTCTTAAAGTTTCTCTTTCTTTTTTCAATCTCTTATCAATAACCCTTCTTATAACATTTATCCTTCTAATAACTTGATTTAACTCATCTATAGTTATATTTTCTTTTTTATCTATTTTTTCAATTAATCCTTGGATCATATCAGATGGGTTCTCTTTTCTGAATCTATATCCTTCTAATAAATTTTGAATTCGAAACCTTACTTGTTCTAATTCTGTTCTTATATCTTCTGGTTTTAATTCATTCAAACTTTCTCTTAATTTACCTAATCTTCCTTGTATCACCCTTAAACCACGGATTTGTTCATTTCTTTTTCTATATTTTTCTAGCGCATCTCTATACTTTTTTGCTTGTTCATCTTCAGCAGGAATATCTTCAATTTTAGTTCTATCTTTACCATATTTTCTTAACCATTCTAAAACGTAAAAGTAGGAAGTAGTGTAGTAATGGTAATAGGGAAGTTGTGATTCTAACTCTGGTATTTCTCTATATTTACCTGGGCCTGGCGTTCTATCTATTAAAGGAGGGGGGATAGCAATTCCTGGATCTAAATACATAGGAGGTACAGGTGGGGCAATTGAAACACCAACCGGAACTTCACTTATCTGTGGAGGAAGGTTAACTAATCCTCTAGGGTTATAATCGGCTGCAACTTCAACTAATCTTAGACCTCTATTATCTTCTCCCACTACAACATTAAAATTAAGTTGTGCGCCATTTAATTTTAACCTTCCACCTTCCTGTGTAAAGAAAATTTCTGCTACCTCTTTAGGAATCCTTACTTCAGCAAAAGTACCTCTTACGTCTTCAGGTTTAATTTCAAAAACAAGAGCATCATGTTGTAAAACTCTATCTCTTGGAGAAAGAGTCAATACTAATTTACCTTGATGAAAAAATTGAGAAAGATCCCATCTTCCTCCATGAGCATTAAAAGCAATACCTTTTACCGGAACCTTAACAATAACATCTCCATTACCAGCCGGCCTAAAACTCATTGAAAGTTCTAAACCTTCTGACATAAAACCAGGATGATCTGGTGGTACATTCCAGGAAATAACTTTTGGTGGGTGTTTTTCATAAGCAAAATCAACCCATCCTACATGCTTTGTTTTATATCCTAGACCTTCTAAATGCCCTTTTAATTGATTCCAATTATCTACCAAAGTCCCGGTTATACCTGGTTTTGTAAATATAAATTTATGTGCTTCTGGATCATAACTCCACCCTGCTCTTTTTGCTTCTTCAGATAATTCAATTATATAGCTATGACCGTCTTCGCTTAATCTAAAAGTAGCTACGTGGCCATCTGGTAAAGTAAAATTCTGCCCCCTGCCTAAAATATGCTCTAAGTGAATGTTTTTCTCTCCTAAATTAATATCGATTGCTCCAGGTTGATAGGCTCTTGGCCTTTCTCCTAAAATATATTCTATAAAACTTATTCTTTCTTTAGCATGTGGTGCTGCGATAAATTGTCCCAAAAATGTCTGTGACAACCGTTCACCTAAGGCTGTTTCTCCAAACCAATCTCTAAGATATTGGTAAGCAGAACCTAATACAGCAGCACTTATTCCTGTAATAATGCCCCTAGTTATTCCTTCTCTTCTTGCTTCTCGCTTAATAATTGCATCTTGCTCTAAAACTTGATTTAGAAGATTTTGGGTCTCATTATTTATTCTTTCTTGTAAATTTTGTAACCTTTCTCTGTTTCTGTTTTCAAAATCTAGAATAGCTCTTTCTAATTGAATTCTTTCTATCCAGCTACTTCGCCATTGTCCTTGACTAATCAATAAATCAAGTTGTGGAATATTAGAATCTTGCCTACTAGTTAAATATTCTGCATTTAATCTACTTAAAGCTTGAACATAAGCTTCTTCATCATTATTGTTTAATCTTTGTATTAAATCATTGATATTTAACCTGAAATTTTCTCCACCCGGTAAAGCTATTCTTTGTAAAATATTTTGTGCCCTTGGATCAGTGATTTCTAAACCAGCGGCTTGCTCTCTTAAGATTCGTCCTGCATCTTGTTTAAATCTGGCTCTACCTCGATAATAAGCAAAAATACCTGCTAATCCTGCACCAACTATTATGGGAGCTGCCAAGTACCCTAAAGATCCTAATAAAGTAGCTCCTGCAGCTGCTGCTAAACCTCTACCACCAATCCTTATTAAACCTTCTCTTGTGCCAATTGAAACTGCTAAACCTACAGTTACAGGATTTATTATTTTATTTAAAATAGGAATATTTTCTAATCTCGAGCACAGTCTTTCAACAGCGCTAAGAGTATAATCGGGCGTCCCCTCTTTGCCTGTAGGTATTTTTGTTCGAATTGAAGAAGTGAGTTGAGCTAATTTTATATCTAAAGAAGAAACACTACTTATATAATCTTCAACTTGTCGCTTTTGTTCATCTGTTAAACCGTGTTCTCTACTTGTTGAATCAATCTCTTGTCTTATGTTTAATATATAATCATAAATATTAGAAGCAAAAAATTCTGGCGAATCAAATTTTCTAGTGTCTGCTGGCCCTATGAAACTTTCAGCCCTAAGATGACCATCTTGAATAGCTTCTTGAACTCTTCTTGAAAGTTCTTGATTAAATCTTATCCTTCCCTCTGGTGTATCAATTTGAGGATCAGCTATAAAATCTCTAATCAATTGTGCTATCAAATTTCTCAAATAATTTCTCTCTTCATCCCTCAAGCTTTCTCCTAATTCTATATCTCTAGAAAATCTGTCCGCAATATTTTGCTCAAATCTTTCTATAGCTAATCTAAGAAATTCGCTCATCCTCTCTCTATCTTGAACGTCTATATTAGCTCTTGTACCTTCTATTGCTATTCTTTGAAAAATATTATAATTATTTCTAACCTCTTCCTCTATTTGTCTATAAAATCTGTTATAGATATAATTTCTGGAAAGTTCTGCCAGGCCTCTACGTGCTGCATCTACAGTATACCTCATTAAAGCACCAAAAAATCCTCTTCTTTCTCTTTGAAGAGAATTTAGATAACGAGCTGTGGCTTCCTCAGCTAATTGATGAATTACTGATCTTACTTCTTCGCTTATATCAACTAACCAGATTCGCTTTTCCGGATGTATCTCTTCCGGTTTTACACTTGGATGTGGTCTTTCTATCATTATTTATTTAATATTATATCACAAAATATTAACTTTTTGTCAAATTTCCACTATTTTGTCTTAAAACCTAATTCTAATATTATATAAGAAATAATGATAAAAAGGGCTCCAATAAGAAAAGCAAAATTAAACCCAAATTTTGACCAAATAAGACCTCCGAAAATACCGCTGAAAAGTTGACCAAAACCAAACTCAAATAAAAAAC
>JAVVFY010000017.1:0-6780 GCA_032249395.1 Candidatus Aenigmatarchaeota archaeon | reverse complement strand
TCAAAGAAAGCAATCTTCACAAGATTTACACTATTCAAAGATGGAAATTCTGTTTTGTCAACTACAACAAATTCGAGCGGAGACTATGAGATTGCTTTACCTCCTGGCTATTATGACTTAAAAGTCGAATTCCCTCAAGCAACTCTCTACTTCAAAAACTTTTACCTTAGAGACACAGATGGCTTGATAAATTATGTCTATAAAGATTCCGTTCCAATCAAAGGTTTGAGAGTTTATGGTTTCTACATTTTCGAGTTTTCTGGAGATTATTCTTCAGTTAGTTTAGATTTGAGATATAGCAAGATGAATGTAGAAGATGAAGACAGTATGAAAGTTTTCTATTGTAGCAATTGGAATTTTGCTAGTAATTCTTGCAATTCAAATTGGAAAACTTTAGATTTTACTTTAGATAAAATAAATTCAAAGGTTTCACTGAATTTAGACCATCTTTCAGCTTTTGTTGTTGGAAGAGAGGTTTCTCTAAAAGTTGCTTGTTCAATAAACAAAAACTCATTTTACATAAATGAAACAGCTTCAATAAGTTGTTTAGTTGAAGATGAAGATGGTAATGCTGTTGAAAACGCTTCAATAACTATAAACTTCAAAGGAAAAGTTGTTAATGGAAAGACTGATGCAAATGGAATATTTACTTACGAATATTTGGTTGATAGAGAGGGAAACTTTAATGTTAGCGTTTCTGCCTACAAAAATCCATATCTAAGTGCTTCAAATTATTTCACATTTTCTGCAGAAAAGAAAAAAGAGATTTTCATATCTTTTCCAGATTTAGTAAAAGCTGAAGTAGGAACAAACACAACTCTAGAATTTTCAATACTTAACACTGGTCAAGCAGATTTAACAAACTTGCAAATTTATTTTGAAGACTTACCTTTTAACTACATTATATCCCACGATTACTTAGAGAAAATCTCAGTTGGAGAAAGAAAGAATTTTACATTAACAATTTTCATTCCAGAAAATGTTTCAGTCGCAACTTATTCGCCAAAGATTAAGGTTGTATCAAAAGAATTAGAAGCAAGCAAAAACTTTGGTTTGACTTTAATTAAAGCAGAAAAACCACAACCTCAATCTGGTTTTGTCGTAAAATTACCACAAATAAATATAGACACTCGTTACTCTTATTTGATAATTTTTGCACTGATTTCTTTCTCCCTTGCTTTCTTTTTGAAAAGAGTGAAAAAGAGTAGGGAAAGAAGAGTTAACTACGATGATATATTTAGCAAATTGGAGGTTAGATAAGATGAGAGTTATAAGCATACTATCCACAAAAGGAGGAGTTGGAAAAACAACAATAGCTTCAAATTTAGCTTTAGCTTTACAAAGTTTTGGAAGACCAACAGTTTTACTAGACTTTAACTTTACCACTCCACATGTTTCACTTTACTTCAACCTTTTGCAAGCAGAAAAAACTCTAAACAACTTCTTAAAGAACGAATGCAGTTTTAATGATATAATCTACAGACATTCATCAGGATTATCAATAGTACCGACTTCATTGAGTTTGAACGATGTCGTTAGCATAGATGGCAATTTAAAAAATGTTATAGAGGAAAACCTAAAGAATTTCGAGTTTGTTATAATTGATTCAGCTCCAGGTTTAGGAAGAGAAGCAATAATATCTTTGAATAGCTGTCAAGAAGCAATTTTTGTCGCAACTCCAGATTTTGTTTCAGTTTTTGATGTAGCGAAAACTTACAAATTGATTAACAATTTGCCAGAAAAACCTATAGTTCTTGGAATTATTTTGAATAGAGTTAAAGGAAAAAGCTATGAGATGAGGAGAGAGGAAGTAGAAAGATATTCTGGTTTGCCAGTTTTAGCTGAGATTAAAGAAAGCGAAACTTTTCTAAAAAGCTTGAGCTTAAGAACTCCAGCTTTCTTTTTTGACAAAAATGTTTCTGAAACTTTTAAACAATTAGCTGCAAAAATTGCTGGAATTCCTTATGAGAAAGAAAAGATGATCGATAAGATACTAAAAATCCTTGGGTTGAGAAGATGGTGAGAGATTTTTTTCTTTTGTTTCTTTTTTCTTTTTTTATTTTTCAAATTTCTTTAGCACAAACAATTTCAGTTTCAAGTTTCAATCAAACTCAAACAACTAACATTACTGGTATTGCTTCAACAATAGACCAAGCAACAATTAATTCTTATTTAAATACAAATGGTGATGGTTTAACTTGGAATGTTTTGGAGAGTGAAGTCCCACAAAGAGAGCAAAAAACAGTTGAATACTTCATTTATCAAGATATGACACAAATGGCCGCTAATACAGAAAAGTCGGCCACATTTACGATTTACATTCCAGAAAAAAACCCAGTAATAAAGAATGCTATAATAGAAATAAAAAATCTTGTTTATAACACTCAAATAACCGCTGGAGGTACAGTAAAAATTTGGAATGGAACAACAAACACAACTCTATTGACAACTGGTGCTGGACCAGCGACAACAGGAGAAAATATGTTTTACTACATTTATGCAGATGCAACTCCATCACTTAGCTATATTAGGCAGAATGGAACTTATACTTTCACTTTATACGTAAAGCTTAATCCCATAAGACAGGGCGAGAATGCCAAACTCATCCTAACATACGAGTATGATAGCGATTCTCCAAGGCAAATAAAAACTGTTAGATTTTTTGTTGGTCAATTAACTACATCATTGGCTGTTGGTTCATCTACTGCTTTTACAATACCACCACTAAATTTGCCAGAAAACAATGTTATTGTTAGAGATTCTTTTTTCGAGACTTATATTCACTTAATGCCTGGTGGAACTGTTGATGAAGGAATTTCTATTGATTTAGATGGAGCAAATACTATTTCTGGCACACCTATAGATAATGCAGGAGGTACTACAATCGATTACATTTTCCTCTACAGAAATATTTTTAGCACGACAACATCTCACACATTCAACTTCAAACCGACTGCAGGATATGCTATTGATACTGTAGGAACTGAGTTAGTTTTAACATACGAATACGATGCTAATTCGCCAATACAACTAAAAACTGTAAAGTATCTTATAGGACAAGATACAGGTTTGTATACTGCAGCTCATACAGCAACTTTCCAAAGGCAAATTACTTTACCAGAAAACAATATCAATATAAAAAGTGTTTATAACAGGATTTCTTTTGCTATAGCTTATGGTGCTGGTGCAGGAGCAACAAGCTATACTACAACAATAGGAGTAAATTCAACAATACAAGGAAGCAGTCCAGCAACCCAAGTTTCATATTCTTTAGGTTTGCGTGATGAGCAAGTTAGCACTTCAATGATTTTGTATAATGCAACTAACTTATACAATTTACAAAATGGAAATACAGTTGTTTGTTCTGTTTACAGCTCAGCTGCATCTACAAGCTATTATACAGGAAGCAAAGGATGCGAGCTTATTATAACTTATGCTTTCAATTCTTCATCTCCTCAAAGAATAAGGACAGTTGACTATTTCGTTGGGCAGAATTATAATAGTAGTGTTGTTGCCAGCATTTCTTATCCATTTTCTTTCTCAATACCAGAAAGCTCTTATTCAATTAGAGATGCCTACCTTACAGTTTATGGATTTACAGGTTCAGCAACAGCTGCGACTAACACTCTTGTTTCTGGAATAGTCGTCCCAGGTTATGTTAACCAAACTTGCAATTTTAGAAATACTGGAGAAGCAAGATTTGATAGATGTTGGGATTATGTTTTAGACAATGTTACAAGTCCGGGAAGCTACACTGCTATTTTTGGCTCTAGCGTAACAAGATGGTTTTCCTCAACAATAACTATAACTTACACTTATCAAGTATTTTACCAGCTTTCTGTAGAACACAACGCAACAGTTAGCTACAATGGAACTTTGAGGAATATAAGCGTTTTGATAAACTTTACATCAACTAACAGCAAAATATTCAATATGTCAATTTACGATTTTGCAAACTCTAATTGGGTAGCTTGTCAAAACATTTCTGCTTCTCCAAACATTTATTATGGGATTTGGTGTAATATTTCCTCCCCAACATACAATCCAACCAACTTCATTTCTTCAGACGGAAAAATAAGAGTAAGGTTGAATACAACTCCAAGCGATGTTTCAACTACATTGAAAGAAGAATACGTTCAATTCTACTTGTTTTATTCTGTTGGAT
The DNA here is from genome assembly GCA_032249395.1 of Candidatus Aenigmatarchaeota archaeon. GTDB lineage: Archaea > Aenigmatarchaeota > Aenigmatarchaeia > CG10238-14 > SpSt-28 > SpSt-28. The sequence goes on along the minus strand of JAVVFY010000017.1, from coordinate 2,615 downwards.
ATCTTGAAGTCAAACTTCTTTCTCCAGATGCAACTACAATAAACTACATTATACAAAATCAAATTTTCTGGGTAAATGCAAGTGTAACTTGCAGAAATGGAGATTGCGGAATAGTTAATGGTACAGTTTTATACAACTTGACATCAAGCTATCCAGACACTCCAATAAACACGACTTATGGCAATAAACCATTTTTCATTAACGAAACTCCAGCTTCTGCAATAAAAACTTGTGGAGTATTGTTGGAAAATCAAAATTGTAATTTAAGCTGGATTGTTAATGCTACAGGCAACACTTCAACCTATTGGAAAATTGGAGTTGTTTTTAACTCTAATTTCTCTTATATCAACAGAAATTCAACAGAAAATGCAACAATTTACATTTCTTCTTGTTCAGTTGATTTTAGCTTAAGCTGGAGTTCAATCGATTTTGGAATTTTAAATCCATCAACTCAAGGAAATCCGGCTCCAGGAAATTCGAAGCTTCAATACAACATAACAGTTAATCCAGGAAGCTGTAACTTAGATTTTTACATAAAAGGAGATGATCTTTACAATTCACAAACTAATACTTACTTGAAAATAAGCAACATGACGTTTAGCAACACAACAAATTCTTACTCATCTTCATATAGACTATTGAACACTTATCAGCTTCTCTTTTTCAACAAGGGCTTTGGAAATTACACTACTTATTATTGGATTGATATTCCTCCAATCTACGCTGGAACATACACATCAAAAATATATATCTTGGGTGTTTTGAGTGGCACATCTCCATAAAATTTTTTCATTGGTAATGTTTTTTGTTTTAGTATTTCATGCAGCCTTTGCATATGGAAGTTTACCTATTTCAAGCTATGCAAAAACAAAAGTTGGAGGAACAGTCGCTTTTGAAATTTTATTCTGGTCTGATGTTCCAGAAAAGATAAATTTTTATGCTGATAGCAATGAGAATTTTTTGGTCAACATATTGCCAAACCCTCTATATTTGAGTCCTTTCAAAAGAGACGGAGAGATTTTAGTTGGAGGAAAGTCTTACAACGTAACAAAAGTTAGAGTTTTTGTAACTCCAAAATCTGCAGGAAACTTTAGTGTTATTTTACACGCGAGAAAAGACGTCCCAACAAAAGATATAACTTTTGTAGATGAGAGAGTCTTCGAATTTTCTATAGAAGTGCTAGGAAATCAAGAAAAAGAAACCAATCCTCGAGAATCTCAGCATGCGATAATCACTAAAGAAAGTCAAAGTGAAACCAATAAACAGCAAGACAACACTCAGATGCTCATTTTTATCTTTTTGATACTTCTAATAATTTTTATCTCAATTCTTATCTTCAAGTATTCTTGAGATAAGACAGAAAATATCAAAGAATTTAACGCTTATTGACGAAAATTTTTAATGGAAAGATATATCTTGATTTTCATCTTGCTCTTAGTATCTATTCTCCTATTCTCTAGATACTCTGGCTATTTTGTATCTCCAACTGTTAGCGTTTCAATTGAGCCAAAAAAAGAAGCAAAAATATTGTTGAACTACAAGCCGATAATAGATATTACTGAAAGAGAGAATATAACTGCTGAAGTCGTTAATACAGGCTCAGTTAGTATATACGAAGAGCTAATGGTAAGAATTCATTTTTACAACAGAAGTTTAAGACCAATTGCAGAATATTATGATTCTCCGAGAAATCTTTTACCAGGAGATAGAACCGCATTTTTCCTCGTTTTTGTACCAAATTCTACTGGAACTTATTTCATACAAGCAAAATCCACATACGATGGTAAAACAACTGAAACCTGGGGAAGATTTGATGTAATTATAACTCCGATACTTCAGCCAGTAATAATGCCTCCAGAAAAAGTGCCTCAATATGTACCAACTCCAGTTTTCTTAGCACCACCAAAACTTTCAATTCAAATCAAAAACATAACAGATGCTTATCAAGACTCTTTCGTTCTAATCCCAGTAACTTTAATTAACAATGGCGAGAGAGATGCCTATGAAATAAGACCATATCTTTCTTATCCAAAATCTTTAGAGGTTTCAATTTCTCCGCTTTACATAAAACAACTTTCTCCTGGAGAAAACGTTACATTCTTGCTTAACATAAAAATACCAAAAGATTTTCAAGTTGGTGTTTATCAGCTTTTATTTGAAGCATCTTCAAACGAAACAAAAGCATCAAAGGAATTTTATTTGAATGTATCTTCAAAGCCAATTGATTTGACTCCAGACATTTACGAAAAAATTTTGAGCGTTGAGTATATGCTTTCTCAAGCCAGGATAAGAATGAGTGTTTTAGAAATTAGAGGAATAGATGTTTCAAAAATAAATTCTACTTTAATTTTAGCTGAAATACACTTGAAAAAATCTAAAGACTACCTATCAAACAAACAGTTCGATGAAAGTTTGCAAGAATTGAATGAAGCAAGCAAATTGATATCAGATGCTTTAATAGAGATGGAAGTTTTGATGATTGTAGCACCAAAGGCTTATTTGAACTATTTTCTAATAGCAATAATTCTTATAGTAATTTTGGCAATCGTTCTATTCATTATTCTTTACAGAAGAAGGAAAAAGAAGAGGCCAAAACTCTTGAGAGAATTAGAGAG
>JAVVFY010000016.1:0-7692 GCA_032249395.1 Candidatus Aenigmatarchaeota archaeon | reverse complement strand
CCACACAAACCATGGGGCGCGTTTCCTTTCAATCCTACATTAGTCTGATTTTAACTTTTCTTTATCAGGTTCAGGTTATTTCTATGGTTCAACCTTTCAATCCTACATTAGTCTGATTTTAACATGGATGTACCAGGGAAGATGTTGGGTTTTAAGAATAGCCTTTCAATCCTACATTAGTCTGATTTTAACGCATCCCATTTAAAACCTTTTGCTTTTAGTTTATCCTCTTTCAATCCTACATTAGTCTGATTTTAACCCATGATAATCACCACACAAACCATGGGGCGCGTTTCCTTTCAATCCTACATTAGTCTGATTTTAACACAAATAGAAGAAGCTTTGGGTGGTGAAAAGGGATTTTTCTTTCAATCCTACATTAGTCTGATTTTAACTCATTTGTATCTGATAAGCTTGTCATTTGGTTTTCCGTCTTTCAATCCTACATTAGTCTGATTTTAACCCGCCATGACGCCGCCTTTATCTGCCTCTTGCCCTATTTTAATAAAAGAATTAGTCGTGAAGTTATAAAAAGCTAAAGTATTTATAAAACTTCACGACTATTGAGAGCAAAGACACCCCACCTATAATACAAAAGTTGGCTCGTTTTTTCTTATACCTATGAACCTTCTTTCTAGAACTTTCTCATTCGGAAAAATGTAAATTGTTATTGAATCTTCATTTTCATTAATTATTTCTTTTAATCCCATTTCAACTCTCATCAACTCACTCTCTGTTAATTCTCCTTCAAAAACTGAGTTCTGAACCCAATGTAAAAACATTCTCAAAAACTGACAAACTTTGTTAACTCTTTGAACATTTACATCATAAACAACTATGACATACATCCTACCACCAAATCACAAAAGGCTCGTATTCTTTAATTCCAAGCAAGTGCTTAATCAGTTTGTAGCATTCTAATCTTATCAATCGTTGATAGCTTACACTTCTCTTAAGTTTCCTATGTTTTATTGTTGTTTTCAATTTTTCATCAAAAGCTTGTAGAAAAGTCTTTTTGCCTTTTTCATTTAAAATACAATAATTAAGTTCTTTTTGGAAATAGCTCTCATCGATTTTATCTTGCTTGATGAGTTTGAAGATTGTCCTATCAGCTAATAAGGGCTTAAATATTTCTGCCAAGTCTAGAGCAAGGGAAAATCTTCTCTCAAAGGGTTCATGCAAATAACTAATCGTTGGATTTAATTGGGTATTATAAATTTCCGTTAAGCAAACAGAATAAACTAATGAATTTCCAAAGCTTATTAATGCATTAATCATATTTTCTGGCGGTCGTCTACTTCTCTTTTCAAATTTAAATTTCTCTGACAAAAACTTGTTCCAAGATTGATAATAAATTTCTCTTATATTTCCTTCTATAGCCATCAACTCTTCTATAGAGTTGACTGCTGGTAACTTTGAAAGAAGTTCTCTAATTGCCTCTATATCTTCGTTTAAATTCGCATTTTCTCTCTCGTAATATTTTAAATTTACTAAAATATTTTGAGCTGCTCCTTTAACAAATTTTCTAGCTAGATCTAGTCTTTTGTTTTTATCAAGATAATACTCGACTTGTTTTACTAGCAAACTGCCGGAAACCAAAGTTTCTCTCGGATAAAAACTGCCTTCATAAAAACCAAACTTATTGAAAAAATGAACAGGAATTCCATGTTTCATTAAATAGCTTAAGGCACCAGAACGAATCGTTATTCTGCCATGAGCGTAAATTGCATAAATTTTTTCTATTGGCAAGGCTTTTTTCTCTAATTCCCCTTTCTCATTTTTAAAGACTAAATAAACTGTGTTTTGACTTCTTTTAAGAATTCCATTTCTTGTTATAAACAAGTTTACTTTAACCATAAAATTTAATTTTAATCATAATTTTAAGTATCCCCAAAGCAGAACTCAAAATAGGCACATTTTCTACAATATTTTTTGTAAACTGGCAGAGGAGGTTTTGGTCTAGAAATTATTTCATTGATTTCTTTTAGAATTTTTTCAATTTCCCTTTCTTTTTCTTCGGTTAGTTCGACTTTGATAGTTTTTCTTTCATTTGGATAACTTATTATACCCTCAAGATTTGTGATGCCTTTAACATTTTTGAGATACCACATGTAATATAGAACTTGGTAATAATGGGCCTTTTCAAATTTTGATGACTTTTTTATATCTTGAATTATGATCTTTTCTCCTCTTCTAATAAGATCTATCGAAATTTTAGAGTCTATAAGAATATTCTTCATTTTCATTTCTTTGAAAAATAATGACTCTAAAATCTTGCCTATTAACACTAGTTCTGATTCTTTCTCTTGTAGTATAAATTGTGAAAATAGCCAAAGTTGAGTTTTGCAATGAATAAAATAATTGACTTTTGTTCCACCTATTAACATTTCTGGATCGAACTCTAACTCTTCAGATTTTTGAAAAGAAGAATTCTGCGGCCTTTTTTGGAACCCCATGAAATCTGCTCCCTTTCCTTTTTTTAGCCTCTTTCAATTCATATGCTGCTTTTATCTCCACCAATTTAGAGAGGATTTCCCCATTGATATGCCCCAATAAGAAATAGTAAAGGAATTTGTTAAGTAAACCACATGTTGTTTCTCTATACTTTTTGTCTTGAATGTAAAACGAAAACACAAAGGTAGAAATTCTAGGAATAAGTGATTCTCCTTCTTTTAAGGAAAATAGGTCTTCGTACCAGTTTATTAATAAACGATTCAACCTTGGAAAAACGTAAACTCTTTTCTTTTCTCTAGGAAGAACAAAAATGAGAAGTGATGCATCGCTTGTAATTGTAGTTTCAAGATTCTTTTTTAATTCTTCGATGCTTTCTTTTCCTTTTCGAGAGGTCCAAAAAATTGCAAAATAGGTAAGAAAAAGGAATCCCAAAATAAATTCCTGTTCTACTAATGGTATTCTTGCTGGTGCTTCTACTTGTAAAAGTATCTCTTTTTTATTTAATCCCGACTTCTCACCAATCATCACAAAATTTTTATTCACCAGAAATTCTCTGAACTCATTCCTTATTTCCTCTGAGACATTTACTAAGTTTATAACAATGTTACCAAAATGAATACCTGTAAGCAAGTGATAAATCCACCACCACAATTCATCTTCTTTAGGTTTTTCATCAAAAATAGAGAAATTCGGAGCTTGATCTCTACTTATCATAAATGGTACGGATAAAGCATTATACCCTTCTACCAAGGTTTTCTCTACTACAAATTCGCAAATCACTTCTATTTTTCTTTCCAGTTCTTCTGGCTTTAATTCCAATCTCTTTTTGTTTTTATCAATTGTCACTATAAATTTTCCTTTCCTTTTATTGGACATCAAAATTCTTTGCAAGATTGAAACACAATATTTTCTATTATTTTCGTCTTCAAGAAATTTGAATAATAATTCCTTATAATTTACCATATTATATCCTCACCTTTTGATTCATACATACCATATTTTCTATTGTAGAATCTTCCTTTTATATCAACGATTGGAAATCCTTTCTCTACCTGTGGTTCCTTCAGTTTTATCCACCAAATTGGTATTGGTACAGCAATCTCTTTTATACAAGCAAAATACTTTTTTCTTTCTTCAAAACTAAATGTAGAGATATCTTTTTCAATTAAATCTTTGACATAAACCCTTAATTCCTCATCTTCAATTATTTCATACCAGGGAATTATCATCGTTGTAAACCCTTCTCTATATTCTAGCATATTTTTTATCTCCTCTTCATTTACTTCAAAAGAATAGAAAAATCTGAGTAATCGTTCCCAGGCCTCTATGTTAATCTTTTTCCTGTAAATATCCTCTAACTCTTTTTGAAATTGCTCGTGGGTTATAAGCTCATCCAACTTTTCAATTAACAATTTTTCATTTTCTAGTTTATCTCCTTCCAACTCTTTTAAAATTCTCCTTGTGTAATCTAGCTCCTTTTCTGAATAGGGATATTTACCTTTTCTAATCTTCTCTTTATCACTCTCGTCAATATCGAATATATAACAATTTATATTATCAGTTTTTTCTCCATATCTATTAATTCTCCCAAAGCGTTGAATAAGTGCAGGTACAGGAGCTAACTCAGTAAACAAAAAATCATAAGAAATGTCCAAAGAAACCTCACAAACTTGAGTAGTTATTAGGATATGTGGATTTTTCTTGTGAATTTCTATCCATTCTTCTTTTTCTCTTCTATCTAAGTACATAAATCTTGCATGAATGACTATGAAATCTTCGCCGTACTTTAATTTAAATTCTTCTTCAAGCTTTCTTCCTAATTTAATTGCCTTTTCTACTGTATTTACAATAACCAAAACTTTTTTTCCGCTGCTTTTTTCCTTAACCATTTCTTCCATGTGATTATCTATCTTATCTTCAAAATATCTCCACATTATCCTTCTTTTATTTTCATATCCTAGAGAAAAATCTTTAAATGAGGCCTTTTCTAACTCAAGTTCTTCGCTTAAATACCTTACCAAATATGAGGGCAAAGTTGCCGACATGAAAAGAACTTTAAAGTTATAAAGTCTTCTATATTGCTTAATAAAATAAATCAGTAGCTTGAGCATCAGTGGATTAAGTAAATGAATTTCATCCACAATCAATCCTGCATTCCTAAACATCACTCTCTTTGTATAATATTTTCCCACTTGTAGAAATGAGAGTAAAAATTGATCAACAGTTGTAATTACGTAAGGTGTCATGAAATTTTCATAAAAAAAGAGATTTGAAAAAGTTTCCTCATCTTCTTTTATTTCTACATCAAAAAGATAAAAGTATTTTGAAACTTTATCTTTTCCTACTGCACTTTGAAGCTTCGTAAAGAAGCTGTTTATTGCAGTGATAGTGGGCATTAAATAAAAAATTTTAAATGGTCTTTTATTCTCAAAAAATAATAAGCCTGCCGAAGTCTTTCCCCATCCGGTATATGCTCTTATAATTCCTAATTCCGGTAAAGTTTTAAGTGTCAATTGTTCGCTCCATCTTTTTTCATCTACTTTTTTTAAAATCTTTCTTACCACCTCTTCATTAGCTATTGGCATTACTAACCTTGTATACTTTTCAACATCCTCTTTTCTTTCATTTTTGAGATGTGCCGAACATATATCAGCTATTTTAAATAATCCAAAGGTATCAACGATGTTTATTATCTCCTCTCTGCTAATGTTCTTGAAAGCGTTTTGTAATTGATGAAAAATCATCTCCTCTAAGAACCATCTTAGTGGCAGTTTTTTTCCATTTATTTCGATCGTTAGGTTGGGGTTTGTTGTTGGTTGTGAAGAAAGCATAGAATGATGCTTAAGAATTAAAAATTGTAAGAGTGAATTAAGATGCTCTCCATTAAATTCGATTTTCTTTTCTAGAAGATATTGATAAGAAAGGTGTGAGTGCCCTCTTTTCTTCCCAACTTCCCAATCTTTGTGTAATTTCCCAGCATCATGATAGTTGGCGAAAAACTCTCCTATTTCAAAGTATTTCTTTTCAAACTCGTAGAATTCTAGGAAACTGCGAAGAAAATCTTTAACCTCTTGTATATGTTGTGCTAAAGTCTTTCCTTCATGACTCCATTTTTCAGTAGGAAGCGCCCACTTGTCCATCTGAAGCACCTGGAAAATCTTCTAATTTATATAAACCTATTTTTTCATTTTTTGTGGTTAAAATCTTTTTCTTTAGCTTTAATCTCCCTTTTATTACGAAATAAAAGTTTAAATTTTCAGAAAGATTATGCCTCACAGGTAAGATTTGAACCTCAGAACTACTTTCCAAAATTGGTGCTATAACCCAATCCTGAGGAGCGTAGTTAGTTATTTCATCTGATTCCTCAACTTCATCACATTCCTTAACTTTCCAATCCAGTGTAAAAAAATCATTTTGCCCGCCGTAAGGCAGAAATTTCACACCATTTTTTATTCCTTCTTCAATCTCTACTATTTTTTCCTCCTCAGAAGCTGCGGCAATTAAAAAGGTTGGATTGTTAATGATGCTGATTTGTGTTACACCTTTTTCGGGTCCTTTACCTTTATATTGAATAAATGTTGCATTTTCACTGATAATGCTTTCATATTTCACCATTTTAGCTCCAAAAAACATTCCATTGAATTTTTTACTTAATTCTTCTCTTTTTACTCCAAGAAATGCGCCAAAAATTCCGGCAACACTTGTAGGTAAGGGAATAGGGTAAGTTAATCTGAAGCCCCTTGTATAATGAACTTTAAAAAATGCTTCGCTGAATGAAATTTCTATTATCAGTGCTCTCATAAAGACACTAAAGGAAATTTGTTATTTCCTCGATTGCACTCGTTACAGAAGTTTTTTCAATTCCCTCTGAAACTTCTTCAACTTTACCCTCGTAATCTATAACTAGTATTTTTTTTGAATTTTCTTTTATTTCTCTCCTTTCGATCAATTTATTAAGTTTTTCGATATTAACCTTTCCTTTCTCGAAATCCCAATCCAAATACTGAAAGATTGGTAGTGGACCTTTTTCTGAGAGCACAATTAAAGCAGTATAATATTCAGGAATATTTAAGGAGTTTGTTCTTTTTGGCAATACATACGTAGGTGTGAGGAAAACTTCAGCGAACGCTTTAATTCTTTTCTTTCTTTCTTCTGGTGAGAGTTTCTCTGGAATTTTCTCTAAAAATTCCTTAGCATTTAAGCTTTCTGCTATTTTTCTATCTTGGGAAAAATCTCCTATGTAATCATACATTATACAATTAATTCTTCCGATGAACTCTGCTACTTCAACTTCAAATGGAGCTGGTGCCTCCTCTTTTTCGCTCCAAGGTCTAGCAAACCTGGCACCAAATTCCGCTTTTACCGGAGTATCTTTTAATGCCTTAAAGTAAGAGAGTGCTACTGGTGCTTGTCTTTTTAGAGCCCCTTCTCTCCCTATTGTCTTCATATATCCAAAAAGATCATTGTCCACATACTTAAATGGATTAGCAGAATCGCTTAATCTTAGAGCTTCCTCAGCTTCTCCACTTATAATAAATGGATCTACTGGAAGGCCCTTTTCTTTTAATGCCTGCCTTATTGCAAATTTTATTGCCCTTGCTGAGACAAACGGTAATACTTCACCCGATGAAGAATACATTTTCTTCAGAGTTATTCTCGTTCCTATAACTTCATCTGCGTTAACATTTCCGGCAACTTTTGCAATAACTGAAATCTGAACGACTTTATTCACCTTTTTCACCTCCTACGGCTAAAGCATTCAACAAACCAGCAAGTATAGAAGCCTTGAGATAAAAAAATTTGTCTGCGTGCCATTCTTCCTTTTCCATAATTTCTGGCAAAATTTCAACGTTCGCTTGAATATTTGTGTTAGTTCTATATTCCGCCAATCTTTTACTAAGTCTTTCAAGAAATCTTCCAGGAGTATCCTCTCCTCTTATATCAAAAATAAGTTTTCTTAGGAGATCCTTTCCCTTTTCTTCACCACATTTTGCCTCTATTATAGATTTTCCTATAGCAAAGGACCATCTAAAAAATTTTTCAAACATAATATATAATTTACCTATATTTTTAAAGCTTTGTTATACAGTCGTAACTCGATCGCGAAGCTTTATAAACGCCTTAACTTTTTATGACTTCATTAGAAAAAAATATTCACTATATTCATTAAAATGAATTTAAGGCCGACTTGTTCGCTGAGGCGAGTGGGCTAAAATCAGACTAGTGTAGGTTATGATT
>JAVVFY010000015.1:0-7709 GCA_032249395.1 Candidatus Aenigmatarchaeota archaeon | reverse complement strand
GGCAACGTCGGCATAGGGACGACAAATCCTGGGGAAAAATTAGAAGTTTCTGGCAACATCAAACTTTCCGGCTATATTAACGTAGCTGGCAGCTACATAAGAAAAGCCGGAAGTTCAATTGTAATCAGCGATGTGTAATTTTTGTAATAATCTACTTTAAAAGCTTATCTTTACATAGAAAGCACGACGAAACAGCCTATAATAGTTTGAACAAAATTTTACTATATAAAACTGCTCGAGAAAAACAGTAAAAAATAAAAAATCAGCAAAAAACCAGCAAAAATTTTTTTGTTCGGCTTCAAATCCTTTCATATAATATTTTTATCGAACATGCAAAAGATTGAATAATTATCGGCAATATTTTAAAACAGAAACTGCAAACTTTCAAATTTCATAAAATTCTATTTGATTAAACTTTCAAAAAGAATAGCATTTTGCAAGATTTATAATGTCAAACATATACTTATCTATGACTTGGTTTGTTGAAATTTCTGATAAGGCTTTAAAGCACTTAAAAAAATTCGAAAGAAAAATACAAGATAAGCTATCAAACATTATTGAAATGTTTAAGATTTCTCCTTTCCCAAGGAATTGTGATATCAAAAATTAGAAGGTTTAGAAAAAGTTTTTAGATTGAGAAAGGGTAAAATAAGTATTTTGTATTATGTTGATAAGATGAACAATAAGATAAAAGTTTTGGACATTGATGTGAGAGGGAGAATACATTAAGCTTTCAGTTTCTTTTTGACTTCTTCTAGGCTGTAAAATTTCATTTTGCTTATATTTCTTATTACATTCTTTTCTCTTTTTGTTGGTTTAGCTATTGGAACCATAAACTCTATCAATTTTAGTTGAAGAAGCTTATCTCTTGAAATTCTTTTCTCATGTTTCTTATTTCTTCTAGCAACTCTTCTTTAAACTTTATCATAATGTATTTTTATTCCTTACTTTTAAAAGTATTAAAGTAAAGTATAAGCAGTGTAAAATACTCTCTTATTAATTTCGAGTTGACAATAGCTCTACCTTTTAATTCACTTTCAGAATTTCGAGTCAGGAAAACTAACTATCAGCAAATTGTAAGCTCAATTTCTTTTTAGTTAGTCCTGGCTAGAGCTTTCATAGTTCTAACTATCTTATAAGAAAATTACGACAAACAACAAAACTCTTTAAACTCAAAAATTATCAGAAATAGATTCTTATATTTCTGTATCTTGAAAAACAACAAGAACTACCAACTGATAATTTTTAAATATATGCTGGCCATCATAATGATATGGAGCATATATTTTTAGATAGAGAGGAAGAATTGAAATTTTTGGAAGAAAGATTCAAAAAAGGAAAGCCTGAATTAATAGTGTTGTATGGAAGAAGAAGAATTGGAAAGACTTCTCTAATAAAAAAGTTTATAGAAGGTAAAAAAGCAATTTATTATCTAGCAACAAAAGAAAGAGAGGAAAAACAAGCAAAGGATATTTCTCAAATTCTCTCAGCATTTTTCAAAGATAAAACTCTGGAAATAAACCCTTTTACAAGCTATAGTCAAATTTTTTCTTATCTGTACGAAAAATCAAAAGAAGAAAGATTGATTTTTGTTATCGATGAATTTGGTTATTTGTTAGAAGCTTCTCCTTATATTTCTTCTGTGCTGCAAAAATTCTGGGATGAATATTTTTCAAACTCAAGAATTTTCATCATTCTTTGCGGCTCAACAATTGGAATGATGGAATCTTTGCTTAGCCAAAGAAATCCTTTGTACGGAAGAAGAACTGGTCAATGGAAATTAGAAGCTCTTGATTTTAAAACTTTAAGAGAATTCTTGAAAGAAAAAAGCTTTGAAGATGTTTTAAAATGCTGGTTTATAACCAATGGGATTCTTTTTTACGCAAAAGAATTTAAAGAGTTTGAAAATTTCGAGGAATTTTTATTGAATACTTTCTTTGATAAAGGGCATATCTTTTACGAAGAGGGAAAAATTTTGATTTCTGAAGAGTTGGGAGAAGTACCAACTTATTTTTCAATTTTATCCTTTCTTTCAAAAGGGGCGAGCAGACAAATAGAAATTGCTAATAATATAGCTATGAAACAAACTTCACTAACAAGATATTTAGAAACTTTGCTTAGATTAAAATTCATAAAAAAAGAGCCTTTAATAACAAAAGAAAAAAGCAAGAAAGTTTATTATAGCATGAACGATAATTTTCTCCATTTCTGGTTTAGGTTTGTTTATCCGAATAGACAGTTTGTTGAGAGGAATGAAAAAGAAAAAATAAAGGAAATTTTAGAAAGAGATTTAAATGCATTTTTTGGAGAAAAGTTTGAAGAGTTTGTTAGAAGCAATATAAGAAAATTTTTCGAGAATGTTGAAAAGGTAGGAAAGTGGAGAGGTTTTGGAGAAAATAGAAAAATTGAAGAAATAGATGTTGTTGGAATAAACGAAAAAGATAAAACAATTGTTTTTGGAGAATGTAAGTGGAGCGAGAATGTAGATGCAGAAAAAGTTTTAAAAGAGCTAAAAGAAAAATCAAAGCTTGTCGATTGGAATAGAAATCAAAGAAAAGAAATTTTTGCCATATTTGTAAAGTCTTTTGAGAAAAAAGTAAGGGAAGAAAATCTCTATCTTTTTGATTTGAAAGATATAGAAAAACTTTTGCAGTAAAAATGTTATAAGTTGCAATCAATAAAAAGTTTATAATAAACAAAACAAGAGCTTTCCATTTTATTTAAGGCGTTTTAATTGCCCTACTCAACCAAAACAATAGAGTTAATATGGAGCTTATAAAAAGAGAACTTGAATACAAACTGAAAAAGTTTATCGAAAGAAGGGAAATCATAGGAATAAGAGGGGCAGGCAGACGGGGAAAACAACTTTGCTGAAAATGATAGAGAAGCAAGTGGAAGGAGAAAAAGCTTTTATCGACCTTTACTTGCCAGATTATAGGAAAACCTTTGAAGAAAACCCAATAGATTTTGTTAAAAGGTTTAAGAAAGAGGGAAAGCTATTTTTGTTCTTAGACGAAGTTCAAAAAGCTAAAGATGCAGGAGAAAAGCTGAAAATAATATACGATAATTTTCCTGATGTAAAAATTTTCATTTCTGGTTCTTCTTCGCTAGAGTTGAAAACAAAGATATTGTCAGAACTTGTTGGCAGGCTCTTTTTATTTAACCTATACACATTTAATTTCTATGAGTTTCTTTTGGCAAAAGATGAAAGTTTAGCAAAAATTGTTAAAGAAAAAAGAGAATCTTTAAGGAAGTTTTTAGAAGGTAGCGATGATATTTCTCCTCCCTCTTTTCAAGAAGAAATCTTAAAATATTGGAAAGAGTATGTTGCTTTCGGTGGATATCCTGAAGTTGTAAAAGCGAAAAGCATAGAGGAAAAAATAACAATATTGAAAAACATTTTTAGCTTATATGTTGAGAAAGATGTTGCAGGATTTTTTGGAATAACGGAAACATCCAAATTTGAAGATCTTGTAAAAGTCTTGGCATTCAACATTTCAAACTTAATTTCAATTTCATCCTTATCGTCTGAATTAAAAATAAGTTATGATAATGTTGAAAAATATCTTGAAATTTTAACACACACCTACATTATTTCTCTGCTCAAACCTTTCTTTAAGAACCTAACAACAGAAATAAAGAAAGCTTCAAAAATCTACTTTTTAGATCTTGGCTTGAGAAATTGTGCAATAGATAACTTTCTTGAGTTTGATAAGAGAGTGGATAAAGGAGAATTATCAGAAAATTTTGTCTTTAGAGAACTTCTTTCCAATTTCGAAGAATGGAAAGTTAATTTCTGGAGGACTACTGGCAAGGCTGAAATAGACTTTATTGTTAGAAAGAATGAACAAATCATTCCGATAGAAGTTAAGCTAGCTGGAGAAAAACTTGGTAAAGGATTTTACAGTTTCATTAAATCTTACGATCCAGAAAGAGCTATAATTGTAAGCTTAGATGGATTTGAAAAGAAAAACATTAATAAAACTTTAGTGCAAAAGATTCCAGTTTACTATTTCTAAGCATTGAAATGCTAAGTAAAAATAGGAGTATTAAGAATACACGAAAATTTTCTAGAAACAAAGCTTTGTGAAGGAGTTAGATTGGAATAACTTAATTTGAGTCTAGCATTGATAGCATGAGATTGTTGTAATAATCAAATTTTAAATCTCCAAAACCTTTAAATTAGCCATAACTAAAATTTAAACATGGAAGAGGAAAAAATCTTGAAAGAGTTTGATGAGTTGAAAATAATCCAAAAAAGGTTTGAATTGATAACTTTAGCTAGATTAAGGGATAAAAGTAAGATTAAAAAAGCCATGGAAATTCAAGATGAATTGAGGAAGAAAACAAAAGGAATAAAGTGGAATTCAACAGAGGAGTTAAGGAAATGGAGAGATGTCAAATATGCTTCTAGTTCTTGACGCCTCAGTTATTTTAAAATGGTTTTTAGAAGAGGAATATTCTGACGTCGCTTTAAAAATAAGGGAAAATTTTTATAAAGAAATTTATCGAATAATTGAACCGGACTTTCTACTTTATGAATTTGTGAATGTTTTAAGATATAATCCAGTTTATACAGAAGAAGATGTTGTAAAAGCTGTCAACTCTTTAATTGAAGCTGATATAGATATAGTTTTACCTACAGTTGAGCTTCTAGAAGTTGCTGTTAAGATAGCAAAAAGATATGATGTAACAGTTTATGATGCTATCTACATTGCTCTTGCTAAGTTGATTAGTGGAGTATATATAACAGCTGATAAGAAGCTATATGAGAAAGTTAAAGAGTTAAAGTTTGTGAAGTTTATTAGCGAATTTTGATTGAATTTAAACATTTCTAATAGCAAAAAACTAAATCAGTGTAATACGTATTACACTTATATATAAGCTTTTCCGTAAGATACTTCTAAGATTGTTATAACTTACCTCTAACTTTATTCAAATGTCCTTAAATTTTTCCGAGTGTTCCAGGGGGCAATTTATATACATAAGATGTCTTTTTTAACTAAAGATAAAATGCGTACAGTCCCAACTACTCTCCCCCGAAAAGATATTATAGAAGTGTAATACGTATTACATTTTAGAAAGGCGAGCAAAAATGTTCATAATAAGCTTCGATTTGCCAAGAGAGATGAGTTCAGCAAGAGTAAGGCTATTTAGAATGTTGAAAAGCAGAAATTGTAGAATGATTCATGAAAGCTTGTGGGAAAGTAATAACTTGAAAGATTTGATCGAAATAGCAAGTTTTATAAAAAGGTTTGGAGGAAGCGCAAAAATTTTAGAGGAAAAATTTATTTTCTAAACAAACTTCTTTCTATAAATTTTTCATCCTTCAAAATAACAACTTTTCCGCTCCTTTCTAAGCTCATGCTTGAAACTTCTCCTTTCAAACCTTTTACAATTTCTCTCAAACTTTTCATTTTCTTTCCTTCCATTTCTCTAACAACAAACTTAGCTATTTCTCTTAGTAAAAGAAGAGGTTTAGCTTCCTCATCTTTAAACAAAGATGATGCTTCAAACTTTAATTTAAGTTTAAACGGAAAATTTTCACCATTCTTTCTAATTTCGATTAGCTTCTTGTAAGCTCTTTGAATATTTTTTGGAATGTTCAAAAGAATTTCTTCATCTTTTTCACAAACAATCTTTTTCATTTTCAAAATGAAAGCTCTCAAAAAAGACCTTGCCGCATGATGACAATCTTTCAAATAGCAACCAACACAATTTCTCGAAAAATAATCCAAAATTGCAAAATGGAAAACTCTCCATGCATTATCATACCAAATCTCAATTGTTTTCTTAGATGGCAAAGCTTTATTTCTGTATTTTTCTAAAAAATCTTTTGGCCCATAAATTACCTTTCCAAATTTTATTGCCATTAAGGTCAAAGGAAAACCATTTTTAATGCTTTTAATAAAATCTCTTTTTGAAATCAAATGAGCCTCAACTTCAATTTCGTTAAACAAAAAAGTTTCTATCGGATTTTTAGCCCTTTTTCTCAGGACTACCATTAAATCTACGTCGCTTTCCAACATCATGTTCTCAGGATGAAGAGATGAACCAAACTGAATTATGGAAATTGGCTTAAATCTTCTTTTTATTTGGTCTATTGCTTTTCTGACTACCTCTCTTATTTCACTTTCTTCAAAGCTTGCTTTCATTTAAATTATTTTTGAGTTAAATAAAAACTCGGAATTTTTCAAAAGGCAAGAAGCAAATTGTAAGTATCAGATAAGCATTTTATGATAATTCTTTGCTTTCCAAAAAATGAAAATAGCTAATGGAGAAGTTCTACCTCGATACAAATCTTCTTTTTGGATATTTTCTTAAAAAGATACTGGAAAGAAAAGGAGTTTACAAAGAATCAAAAGTTGCAGATTTTCTTATTTCATCTTCTAAGAAGCTAAAATATGCGGTTTCTATTTTAAATAAAGCGGAAATAGTGAGAATATTAAAAAGTGAGTTTAATGCCAGTAAAGAGGATATAGAAGAAGCGTGGGAGAACTTTATCTCTGATGTTTCCCCATCCTACATCTCAGTACCTCACTCATTCGAGGAAATTTATGAAGAAATTGTTAAGATTGTTTTTGAAGTACCAATGAAAAAAAGAGTTACTAATTTGGAGCACTTGATAATAGCGAAGAAGAACGATTTGACCTTTGTTACTGGCGATAAAGAAATTGAAGGAAAATGCAAGGTTTTCTATGATAAAATTTTAAACTACAGAACGTTGAGAAAATTTTACGAGATAAAAAACGATTTAAATTCTGAAAAGAAGGATGGTTATGGAAGAGAAAAAAGAGTTGAGTGAAGAGGAGAGAAGAAGGAGAGAAGAAGCTTGGGATAGGATAGCTGATAAAGTTTGGAAGAAACTTCAATATTGGAAAAAGCACAATCCAAAGAAATACAGGCAATTTTGGAGAGAGATTAGAGAATTAGAGAAAGCTTTTAGTTAGAAATTTTACTTCTAACAATTTATAAGCCTTTAGAAGTCAACTTCTAATATACAGAAAAATATATTTTACAGTATATAAGCTCGTTGGATAATAGTTTTTATAAGTAAGATGATCACTAAGCTTCGAAAGAAATAATAGAAAAAGCTAAAAAAGAGGCATGTACTTGCTTATTGCAACTTTAATTAGTCTAGCTGCTTAAACATTATTTTCAACTTTTTATTTTTTTCTTAATTTCATTATCAAACGTTACAAGCTCAGCATTAAGCTCTCTAGCAAGAGAAATAAAGATAGCATCAGCACCTTTTACTCCTAACCTAATAGCAATCTCAGAAGCTTCTTTCATTCTCCTTTTTGTTAATTCTTCAACCTTTAGTAAACCACTGTTTATTAAATCTTCTAACTCTTTTTTCACTTCATTTGTCATTTCCACACTTCCAGTTATTCTCCTTATTACTCCACAAACTTCTGGCATAGCTATAGTAGGAATTACAGCTTCTATTTTTCCGTCTATTATTTCTTCGAGGATTTTCTTTCCATTTTCATGATTGGGATCTGTTTTACAAAATGCACTTACAAACACACAAGAATCTATTACTTTCATCTTCTTTCCCTTCTAATGGCTTCCACTGCTGAAACATTCTTCGGCCACACTTTTCCTATTTTCTCTGCTATTTTTTCTATTCTTTTCATTTTTTCTTCCTTTCTAACGACTTCAAGCAATATTTTATCATTCACTAACTTTTGTCTAATCAAAGAACC
>JAVVFY010000014.1:0-12841 GCA_032249395.1 Candidatus Aenigmatarchaeota archaeon | reverse complement strand
AGAAGGGTGATTAGTAAAGTATATATTACCTCATTGGTAAAGTATAGAGAAGGTGGATTAGAAAAGTATAGAGAAAGGTGATTAGAAAAGTATATAATCCCCAGCTTTTTGAAAGGCCTTTAAGTTTTCGGGGAAGTTTCAAGCTTTTTTGACAGAAAGGTTCCTGAAAAGCTAGTTTTTGCTTTGTTTTTTGATCTTTTAGGTTCGCAGAAGGTTTATTTTACGAACTTTGAAAGGAGTTTTGGCTTGTTTTTTAGGCTTTTTGGCTTGTTTTTACAGGTTTTAAGCTCAATTTTTCTCTTTTTAGCTTGTTTTTTTGTAATTTTTGTGTCTTTTTTGTTGGTTTTTTGGAGTTTGTTTTGATGTTTTAGGGAAATGATTTTGGACTTTTGTATGCTTGTTTTTGTTAGTTTAGGGCTGAATTTTTGGTTTTGGGGGCTTGATTTTTGAGTTTTTGGGTTTAAAAAAGTAAGAAAAAACGAGAAAAATTTAGGCTTTTATGGTTGAGTTTAGGCTTGGGAATGGGATTTTTGCCACGAGGTTTTGCTTTTTGCTATAATTTTGGGGTTATTCCCCCCTCATTATGTGACCCCTTTTAGCCTTAATCCTGCCCTTTGGGAGGCTTGATACCCCCTTTTTGAGCTAAGTTTTTGATTTGTTCGATTTTTCTTGAAAAAATTGGTTTTTTGAATTACTGTCCTCTTTGCTAAAAAAGGCCTAAAATAAAGGGTTTTTTAATGCTAATTATGGTTATTTTATGGGTGGATGACTCTATTTTGCTCTGAGACAAATTTTTTTTAGCGGGCAAGTATCTTTATATTTGACCTTCTAGAAAGTTTTCTCTCAGAGCAAATTTAGGGGGCTAACGGAGATTGTGTATTTTCTAATCTTTTTTCAGCAATTTCACAATATTTAGGATTTAAGTCAATTCCTATATAGTTTCTTCCTAAATTTTTAGCAACTACACAAGTAGTTCCACTCCCACAAAATGGGTCTAAAACAATTCCGTCTTTAGGACATCCTGCTAAGATGAAGAATTCTGCTAATGAAGTAGGAAATTTAGCATAGTGTCCAGAGGGAACTGAATATTGATTTTCAACCTTAAACATTAAAACATTTGTAGGATTTGCTCCACTTAGTTCTTTTGAAAGCTGAATATTCCAATTTTTTACTTGAGAAGCTATAGAATATCTTTTTCTAAATTTTTCTACTTCAGCCATAGTTTTTTTATGTGGATTATCCTCTTTATAAGCTTCTACCATAGGATTTTGATGGCTTAAGCTAGAACTTCTTTTAATTTGAGTTTTAATTTGAGATAAGTCAAAGTAATATTTTTTAGACTTAACAATTTGGAAAATATATTCAAAAGCATGTAAAAGTCTATCTCTAACTGGAAATGGCATTGCAGTTCCTATTGATGTTTTTTCGGGGTATTTAGTAATCTTTTTAGCCCAAATAATAACATCTCTGATTATTACTCCCCTATTTTGGAGTTCTATTGCTATTCTCATTGGTAATAACAATCTTCCTTTCTGTTGAAGCCAATTATCTTTATATTTGCCTCTTATATTTACTCTGTGGTTATAGATTTTGTTGAATTCTTTATTTAATCTGTCTGTTCCCCCTTGATGAGACGAAGTATAAAAAACATCTCCTAAATTTAGAAAAAAAACTCCAGTTTTTTTAAGAACTCTTATACATTCCAAAGATATTTCCACAATTTTGTCAATGTATTCTTGTGGATGGTCTTCTAGGCCTATTTCAAATTTTTTGTTTTCATCAGTCTCTGGCAAATAAGAACGGCAGGACCAGTAAGGAGGAGAAGTTATAATACAATCAATAGAATTGTCTGGAATTTTTTTTAAAATACTGAAACTATCGCCACATATTATTTTATTTTTGAACTCTTCTATGTCTTTCATGTTATTTAATTTTACTCAAAAAACTTGACAAATAAGAAAAAGTGTATTTATAATTTAGATGAAAGATGACAGAAGTTAGTCAAATAGAACAAGCAATTAAGAACTTAATCAAGTTAGTTTTTGGAGTAGATGTAAGCTTAACTTCAAAACAAACCCTAAAAGGATTAGAAGTTGTGATAGATTGTGCTGGTGAATACAAGGGAAAAATATTGGGTAGAAAAGGAAGAACAATGAAACTTCTCCGAAGAATTATAAAAATTATGGGCAAATATCAGTTCGATGCCAATGTTCTAGTGGTTCTAAAACCAGATAATAAGTCTTAATTTCTTGGCTTTTTGCTAAATGGCTAAAGCTTACCAAAACATAAGACAACTTTTTAGTGATTATAAGCTTGAAAAGTTTATTGAAGCTATTGGCGAAGATAGACTTATTGAATTTTTTCAAGTTGAGGAAATTATAGCAAGAGAAAAAAACAAGGAAGACAAGAAAAAACTTATTCCAGAATGGTTTGATGAAAAATTTCAAGAAGTTTTTGGCTATAATCCTCAAAGAAGCATAGGAATTGCAAGAATGTTGGCAGTTAATCTTGGTAAGTTTTTACAAAGAAACCCCGAATACATTACAACTAAAATCTATAACGCCCTTACCGAATTAAAGAGTTTTTATTGGGTTGTAAGACATTATCAGATTGACGCTAAAACTGGAGCGATTGTTCCCACACAAAGGAGATTAAGAGATTTGCAATCAATAGAAATCATTAAGGGCTTAGATTTGCTTAAAAGAGTTGAAGAAAAAATAGCGCATATGTTAGATTTAGTAACTCCGCAATATCTCAAAAAACTTGCCAAAGAACATCCAGCAACATTCTTTACCTCTCTAAAAACGATGTCTTCTTTGTATCACATTCTCTCTATTGACTACAAACCCGATGAAGAAATGATAAAAAGTTTGAAGATTGTGGAACAAGACCAAAATAATCCAGAAAAGAAAAAAGAATTTTTATTAAAGTATGTGAGAAGAAGTAATGTCAAATGAACCTAGAAAAACTTCAAGAATATCTTAAATCAGAAGAATATCAGAAATATATCGATACAAGATTTGAGCTTTTGAGAGCTGCCGAACTTTCTTATGAAGCAAGAGTTTATCTTTACCGAGAATTTCAGAAAAACATCTACAAATGGATAGAAATCTGTGGTTGGGTATATGAACCAAGAAACATTCAAGAACCAGATATTATTTTTGTTCCCTTTGACTATCAAGCAGATTTGATTTATAGACTTGAAAAAGCATTTTACGATGGTGATGTTCTTTATATAGAAAAATCAAGAGATATGGGAGTTACTTGGACCATAGTTCATTGGCTCGTTTATCATTGGCTATTTACAGAAAAATTTTCAGCTCTTATAGGTTCAAGAAAAGAAGTGGAAGTTGATAATAAGGCCATAAGTTCTATATTTGGCAAGATAAGATATCTTATTTATGCTCAACCTAAATGGCTTTTCCCTAAAAACTTCAAAAAGAAATTTCACGACAATCATATGAAGTTAATCAATCCTGAAAATGGAAGTGTATTATACGGAGAAAGTGCTAATCCTAACTTCGGGAGGGGTCATAGATGTGTTACTGGTGATACTTTAGTCTTAACTGACAAGGGATTTATGCCAATTAAGAAAATTGTTGATGAAATGTATCCATATGTTATTGACGAAAATGGGGAGAAAAAGAAAATTTTGAGGTATATTAAATTGCCCCCAGAAGAAATCATAAAAGTCAGATTAGGGGGTAATATTGTTCTGAAGGGAACAAAAGACCATCCCGTAAAGGTTTTAAGAAACAAAAAAGAAATTTGGGTTCCCCTAAAAGATTTGAAAGTTGGAGACAAAGTAAAAATTTTTGATGTAAGAAAAATCCCTCAATTGATAAATTCTGATTATTACAGGATTGAAAAGCTGGAAAGTAAGGCGACTGATAATAATATCCCCTCTCAAATACCTACTGTTTTAAATGAAGATTTGGCAGAATTGATTGGACTTTTAATTTCAAAGGGAAGTATTGTAAATAGTAGCACTATTCAATTTTCAAATACAAACACGAAGATTATTGAAAGGTTTATAGAGTTATTGCGAAAGAATTTTGGTGAATTGAAATATTCGGTTAGAAAAAATGAAGAGGGAATTTTTCGGGGGCATAATTGGAAAGATAGGATAATTGTTAAAAAGAAGCCTTGCTATGACGTTTATATCCATTCTTCATTTGTGAAGAGACTATTAGCAAATTTCGGGGTTGGTTATTATTATGCCAATGACAAAGAAGTTCCATTTCCTATTTTCATTTCTCCTCAAAGAGTAAAAACAGCATTTTTAAGGGGTTTGTGGATAGGAGATGGTAGTGTTTGCTTAAGTTCTTTCAATAAAATTTTGAGATATACTTACCATACTTCATCTAAAAAGTTGGCAGAAGGAGTTAGGTATCTATTGTATTCTTTGGGTATTTTTGCGACAGTTACTGAAAGATATGATAAAAGATATGGGACGAACATATATAGAGTAGAGATTATGGGAAAACAAGGAGAAAAGCTAAAGGAATTAATTGGTGACTGCTTTAGAAATCCAGATTTTAAATCATATAAAAAACCTTCACGAGAAATGTATGATTCGTTGTTTAATTACAGAAATGTTAGAAAAATTGAAAAATTGCCTCCCGAAGAGACTTATGATTTAGAAGTTGAAGGGCATAACTTTGTAACTAATCTTATAGTTTCTCATAATTGCTCAGTTGTTTATATGGATGAATTAGCCTATTGGCCATATTTGGAAGAAAGCTTAAGAAGTGTTCAAGATACTTCAAAGGTCAAAATCTATGTTTCAACACCAACAGAAAATCAATTCTTAAAAAGATTTGTAGATAACTTAAGAGAACAAGGTAAGGTTTTCACTTTACATTGGAAACAACATCCATTCAAAGACGAAGAATGGTACAAAAAAGAGTTTGAACTAAGAAAAGAAGACCCATTATCATTTTTAGCAGAATTAGAACTTTCTTATGATGTTGACCCTAAACTAAGGTATTACCCTGAAGCTTACGAATGCCAGATAGAACCCATAGAATTTGACCCCAAATTACCACTTTTTGCTTCAGCCGACTTCGCTGGTTTCCAAGATTATACCGCCTTATGCTGGTATCAATATGACCCATTAAAAAACGAAATTAGAAATCTAACTGCTATTGCTGCTCACGGAAGGTTAATGCCAAATAAACTTCTTATAGATTGGTGGCTTCCATTTCTTAACCCTGAAATTCCTTATGACAAAATGTGGTATAATGAATACGAAAGAGAATTTTTAGAAAAAGTAAGGAGCTGGGGTAAGCCCAAAATTGTTTTTGGAGAACCAGCCCATAGACAGGTTTCACAAGTAGCAGGATACTCTTTTGAAACAATTTTGAGGAAAAATGGCATTAATTTTCTCATAGTTAACATAGGAACTTCTCACGAAATCAGAAAAAGAGCAGTTCAAAAGTATCTAAAGATTACAAAGTTTAATGCTAATGATAGTGGTTCTTTAAGACTTTTAGATGCTCTTAAGTCAGCAAAAATTTCAGAAAGAAGTTTAAAGGGAACAACAGAAGGGAAAATAGTTCCATTACATATTTCTCCTGAAGCAGATTTGAGGTCGGCACACGAAATGTTTTGCTTGGGCTTTGATGTATTTTTCAAGGGTAATACATTGGGTGGACCTAAAATTTCAACTTATGCTAAGCGCTATTAGATATTTAGTTTCAAGGGTTCAACTTCTAGATGGCAAAATTGGTGCTTCTTGGTATCCAGAAAATAGACAATTGACTTTTTATAGGAACAATGTGATAATTGGAACATATACCTTTGAAAGTTCTGAAGATGTTTTCCAAAGACTTCCCATTATTGTTGATGAAATTAAAAGAAGGCTAGTTGTTATAAAAGCTCCATCATTAGCATACCATTTGGAAAAAACTTGGCAAAGGACAAGGTTTAAGCCAGGATTTAAACACGGAATTGAAATAAATGGCCAATAACAACGAAAAAATTGTTTTAGAAAAAATAAAACATTTTACGGATGATGAAATTGAAGTTATTTCCGAGGTTTATGATAAGTATTATCGTTGGAGAAACATACATTATTCCACTTTTGATGAATTTGGTGGCAAAACCCTAAAAGAATACATTTCAGAGGCAAGAGACAAATTTTATGGAAAGGTTCCAATTTCTACTGCTTATGAACTTACGGGAAGAAAACTTTATTTTTCTCAGGAATATAGAGTTGCCGTAGAAAGAGTTTTAACTTTCATAGTAAATCTTTCTCTCAATCCTCAATTTTATGGAATTGAGGGCTTTGATGTCCAATTAAGCTCTTTACTAAATGGTTTTTTCAAATTTTTGTATCGCTCCACTAAAGACAAAATCCAAAATTTCTTACAGTTTTGGCAAGCAATAATCGATGGAACTGTTATTGTTTATGTTGATGCTCGCTACAAAACAAGAAAATACAAAGATGTGACTTATTTTGACCCTCAAACATACGAAATCAAATATGAGGAAAAAGAAGATAAAATTTTCGATAAAGAAGAAAGAATTGTCAATTTAGATGATTTCTTCTTCCCTAAAATTTACGAAACTGATATTCAAAAACAGGAGGAAGTTATAGAGAGAGTTTATATGAAATGGACTGAATTTCAAAGAAAGTTTGGGCAATATCCAAATGCCCAATATGTTTATCCTGGTATTAGACTTTCTCCTGATAGTTTGATAGCACAACTGATGGATAAAACAATGCTTATGCAAGATAAGGTTGAGATTTTAAAATACTACAACCGAGCCAAAGATGAGTTTGTTGTGATAGCTAATGGTATTTGGATAAACCCAGTTAAAGAAGGCAGAAGATTAGTTAAATCTCCCCTACCTTGGAACCATAAAGAACTTCCTTTTGCCTATACGGTTTACAAACCAATTTCTAACAACTTCTTCTATGGCGCTTCTATTGTTCACCAAATAAAATCTCCTGTAGAAGCCATTGAAAACCTAATTGAAATGTCCCTAGAAAGAATATGGAAGGCTATAAATCCTCCAATCGTTACTGCTGACCCAACAGTTCCCGAGGGTAACTTCTCATTGGAAGGAGGAAAAATTTATAGTTTTCCTATGGCTGATACCTTTAGAGAAATACAGATGAACCCATTAGACCCAAGCGTGTGGAATATGAATGTTTACCTTCAAGGTGTTTTAGAAAAGATTACAACTCCACTGGTTCCTCCTGCTACACCTACAAGACAACCCAAATCAGCAGCAGAAAATCTATTGAGGCAACAAGCAATTCAGCAATCATTCTCTCTTCCTAAAATCTTTTATCAAAGCTTATTAGAGCAAAAAGCAAGATTACAAATTAAAAACCTTTTACAATTTATGACTTCTGTTGATATGCAAAAGGTTGTTGGGGAAAGAAAATTCAGAAATGTTATTAGGGTTAATGAAGTCCCATCTCCTGTTGGAGTTGCTAATCTTGAAATAAGGGTTACTGATAATGAAGAAACTCTTGCCTCTCCAGAGGCCTTAAGACAAGAAAAGCTTTTAAGGGCAATAAGTAACAAGGAAAATATTGAAATTATAGAGGTTACTGCTGAAATGCTAAGAAACCTTGATTTTGATATTGCTATAAGATTTGATTTGGAACAAACACCTCAAGTTCAAAAAGCACTATTTATGGAATTTGCGCAATTGTTACTTCAAATGTTCCCAGATATTGTTGATAGAAGAAAAGCTGCTGTTAGATTATTCGAGATTTGGAATGAAAGTCCAGGTGATTGGCTTATAGACGGGGTTTTCGAATATTTGTTAGGTGGAACTCCAACACAATCCCCAACAACTGAACAAGGAGTTCAACCATTTATTGAGATGCTAACGAGGGCAGGCGGAGAAAGTGTAGCACAAGGAGTTAAGGGAGGAAGGCCTGGTTATGGTTCAAGAAAAAGAAAAACTACATTTGCCGATTTAACAGACTTATTAAATGTGGGTGAAGCAATTTAAAAAATTTTTAATCAGATTGTTAATGGATAAAGAAATTGAAAGAGATTTAATTGATAGAAGAATTGCTACTTATTTTGATGATGAAGGAATGAAATTTGATGCTAAAGAAACTGAAGAATTGTGGAAAAGAATTGGGAAAAAGGAACCACTTTTGGTAAAATGGATAACTTCAAGGCAGAATTTTTTGCTTAAACAATCTTGGCTTGATGATAAGCATACTTCAGAACTTCGTGCCATTGTAACCGAATGGGAAGTTATAAAAAGATTAATAGAAGCCAAAGAGGAAGTAAGCCAAGTTTTTCCTCAAGAAAAGCCCCAAGCTCCCAATATTCAGCAAATTAAAAAAGAACTTAAACAAATGGTCGCTTTTAATCAAGAAAAGCAAAATGGCTAAAAAAAGAAAAATTTCTAAGAAAAAAAGAGAAGCAATAAGTAAAGAAATTGAAACTCTGTTAAGGGAGTATAAGGAAACAGGGAAAATGACTACTAGTAGAGCGGAGTATAAACCAAGAAGCTTGAAACACGCACAGCAAATAGCTGCCGCCATTGCTTATGGAAAATATGGCGTAGGTAAAGCTGGTCGAAAAAAGAAAAAGAAAAAATAATGGTTATTACAACCGATAAGGTCGGTCCATTTTTAAGAGGTGTAAAACCCAAAATGGTTAAACTTACTTATAAAAAGCCCCAAATGCCAAGGGTTTCTGCTCCTAAAATGCCTTCTTTAAAGGTTCCTCATTATCCTACTCACGTAAAAAAATTGGTAGTAAAAATTCCTAAAATTAAAGTCCCCAAAGTAAAAATTCCTCAACCACAGCCAATTAAAATTAAAAAGAGAAAAACTTTTTGAGGCTTGACAAAGCAAAATAGCTCGTTTATAATGATTACGAACAATTTCCCCCGTGAAGCCAGCGGGGTAAAATAAATGGGCTTTTCTAAAAATGGACGAATTACAAGAGCTTTTAGATAAACAAAAATCCTTAGAAGCAGAAATTCAAGAACTTGAGACAAAAAAACAAACTCTTTCCAAAGAAGTTTCAGATTATGAGGAACAAAAGAAGGGGTTAGAAGATGCTATTGCTGCTTTGAAATACAAACTTAATGAAACAAGGGAGAAAATAAAAGAACTTAGAGAACAAGATCAAAGTAAGTTTGAGGCTTATAAAATGGCAAAAGCTGGTGAAGTGATAGCTAAATTATCTAATACCCTTACTGCCTTAACCAATGAAGATGTTAAAAAACAGGTTCTTGAGGTTTGGCAGCAAAAATATGCTACTGACACCTTAGATGAAGGAGAATTAGAAAACCAATTACTTCTTGCTTATATGTCTCTTAAACCACAGGAATTAAAAGAACTTTTGAATGTAAAGAAAACAGCTGAAACTGCTAAACAAGAATTTGTTCAAAAAGCTCAAAATCTTTCCTCTGAAACTACAGAAGAGGTTGAAACTTCAGAAATTACACAGGAAGACATAATAAAAGCAGCACAATTGGGTGTTAGCCCTGAAACTATAGCAAGAATGAGAAAAGGAGAACAAAAATCTACCCTCTTAAAAGGAAACGAACCCGTTCTCGAATACTAATTTGGGTCGCCATTCTTTACATTCTAAAAATGGCCTTAAAAATTGATAGAACTTCATATTCTCTTAT
Organism: Candidatus Aenigmatarchaeota archaeon; assembly: GCA_032249395.1. Taxonomy (GTDB): domain Archaea; phylum Aenigmatarchaeota; class Aenigmatarchaeia; order CG10238-14; family SpSt-28; genus SpSt-28. Next base: position 3,217 of record JAVVFY010000014.1, on the reverse strand, counting down.
TTTGGAGAAAGAATTCTTACTTGATAATTCAACAACTTATTACCTTAACCAAGCAGTGGTTTTTGGTGATGGTGGAGTAGTTGTTCCTGCTCCTGGTGGTGCTACAAACATTTTGGGAATTATTGTTGGCTTTACTGGTAAAGATGGAAAAGTTTTAGGTCAAGGAACTGGAAATAGCATAGAAACTCCGGTGGATAATACAACCACTAAAACTTATTGGGCCAGAGTAGCAATATTAAATGAGGATGTTACTTTAGTAGCAGATTTTAGTGGTTCAATTGCTACTCACAACTTAGGTGATACTTATTCTTTAGACGAGGGTGGTTTGTACGTAGATGCTTCTACAAGAGTTGGTCCAGGAGACCCAGGTTATCCCAAAGAAGTTGTTTTAATTGAAAAAGTTTCTGATACAGTTGGTAAAGTTAAAATTCGCTCAAGACTTTTCTAATCATTAAGGTCTTAATTAACCTGAAATTCTTAATCAATGGCTAATCCTATAACTACTTCCTATATCGATTCTTTTCTTGAGGGAGTAAGAGCAAAATTCTTTGAAGTTTATTCTCAAGGAGATGAGCAATTGAGGCTTTATGATGCTGTTTCCTTATTTGATGCAATGACAAATGTTACTCCCTTAGTTAGAAGAATTAATGCTACTGGAAGACAAAAACTTGAAACAACATATACAACAGGTTTAGTAGGTTACTTAGAACCAAGAGCAGAAGGTCAGCCATTTCCAATGTCCGAATATCTCAAAGGAATAATTACAGAAGTTCAACCTTATCAGTTTGCTCGTTCAATTAGGGTAACTAGAGAAAGCTTAGAAAGAAGAAGTCCAGAATACGCCGCAGCTTTAGACGAAGTAAAGAAAATTAGACAAAATGCTGTTTTAACTGCTTCTAAGCATATTTTTGATTGGTTCAACAATGTTAGAACTGCTCCTGCAGACTTACCTCCTCAACTCTTTCCTTATGGAGATGGAGTTAAGTTTGCTTCTACCCAACACCCATTAGTTGGTGGTGGAGTTGGTTCTAACGTTCTTGCTACCTCTCCTGATTTATCAGTTAGTGCCTTAGAAAGTGCTATTCTTTTGGCACAAAATACAGTTGATGATACAGGAAAACCAATGCCCTATATGTCAGGACAAATTTATCTTGTAGTTCCTCCAGCATTAGTTAGAAGAGCTATGGAGATTGCTGAAACACCCAATACTCCATATACCAACAACTTTGTAGCTAACATCTTTCAAGGAAGATACATTGTAGTTACAAGCCCATATCTTGGCGCTCTTCAGGGTGGTAGCAACACAAGATGGTTCTTAGTTGATGGAAATAACTCTCCTATTGTTCACGTAGTTTTCAAAGATATTACAGCAGAAGATTGGTTTGATAATGTAACAAAAACCTATGTTTTTGATGTTCATGGAGAATGGAAAGTTGGAGCATTTAACTGGAGAGGAGTAGTTGTTTCTGAAGGAAATGGTTCTATAATTACAGATTAATGGTTAGGTGTACCCAGCCCCATCTCTTTTTGAGGTGGGGCTGGGATATCTAGGGTCGTTTTTATCTTTTAACGGAAGATGAAAGTTAAAAATATTTCAGGAGAAAGGCTTATTGAACCCTATTTCAATATCGTTTTGGAACCTGGTGAAGTTGTTGAATTAGAGGAACCTCAATTATCAAGGGTTTTAGTTTCTTATCCAGGAAAAGTTCAATTAGTTTTGGAAGAAGAAGGAGAAGAAGAAGTTTCTTCAGAAGAAAAACCTAAAAGGGGTAGACCATCTAAAAAACAAGAGGTCGTTTCTGAGGAAGTTTCCGAATAATGGCTACTACCATTACTTATCCATCTTCACAAACAGTTATTAAAGGGAATGACTTATCTCCAGTTACTGCTAATGCTGTTTTGTTAGATTTATCTCCCTCCTCTTCTTCTCCTTCTTTTGACGAAAACATTAGATTGGCTTATCTTGATGCTTTAAGAAGTAATAGTCAGGGAACATTGGGTTTTAATCTTACTTATGGTTCCTTAACACAAATAGTTTTAACAATTAGTTTCTACAGAAATAATCAGGCTTATCAACAAACTGCTTCAACATTTCAAGGAGGACAGCAGGTATTAAAGCCAATGACTTTGGTTTTGAATAATACAGATATTCCTAATGGTCGATATCAATATGAGTTTCCCATTCCTCCCTGTGATGGTATTAGAATAGTAGTTTCAAGTGTTAGCGGAACAAATACTGGAAGTTCGATAACCGAATTTCATTTAGCTCTTAGAACAAACTAATGGCTTACAATAATCCCTCATCTGGGTTGGGTTTCAATGTGATAAGAGGTTCAGCAACTATTAGTGCTGGTTCTACTTCTGTTGTTGTAAATTTACCTACCAGTATCTCTTCTTATTCTGTTCTTATTACTCCTACTAATGCTATTTCTGTTTTATATTGGGTTTCCAATAAAACAGCAACTTCTTTTACAATTAACTTAGCTTCTGCCCTTCTTTCTAACGTTAACTTTGACTATGTAATTTTCTACTAATGGAAGTCTTTAAAAAAGATTTGATTGCTTTACAGAATGACCTTGCTTCTATAGTTTCTCAAATAGAGCAAAGAAATAAAGAACTTAGAGATTTAGAGCAAAAAATTGAGAATAAAAAGAAAGAATTTGATGATTTGAAGGAATTAAAAACAAGAGATCTTAGGGCTGTGATAGAAGCATTAGAAAGAAGAAGACGAGAATTAGAAAGCCAACTTCAAAAAATATCGGGTCAAATTCAAAGTAATACATTACTTCTTTCTCAACTAAATCAAGAGCTAAGAGAATTAAAACAGGAAAAAGAAGTTGCCTTAAAAGAAATTCATTTTCTAAAGTCTGAGATAGAGTTCTTTAAAAGGGAAAAAGAAAAACTTTTAAAGGAGTTGGATATTTTAAAGGAAAAGCAGGAAGTTTTGAATAGGATTATTTCAGAAATTTCAAAAGAAGAAAACGAATTAGGCAGATTAAAAGTAGAGGTTTATAATTTGAAAAAGGAAAAAGAAGTTGTTGAAAAAAAATTGGAAAAAGCCAAAACAGAACTTGCTTTGATACAAAAACAAAAAGAAGAACTTCATAAATTCTCTACTTTGTTGTCAGAGAAGGAAAAAGAATTGAAAATTTTGGAAAATGACTTAAGGGTTATAGCTAGTCGTCTTAATCAAAAATACATTAAGGTTTTTAAAACA
>JAVVFY010000013.1:0-13474 GCA_032249395.1 Candidatus Aenigmatarchaeota archaeon | reverse complement strand
ACTAAACCTATTAAAACAATAATAACCAAAATGAGTGAATATAGGGCGCCTTTATGGAACGACTCAAAAATGTTTTTTAGAAATACATCAGATGTCACATTTGCAATACTACCAAAGAACCAAACAAAAAAGAACATTACAAAAAACCAACTACCAATCAAAACAATAATTTTCGAGATATTACCGTTCATTGGAATCACCTTTTAATATTTTGGATTAATCAGTATATAAACAAAAACTTATTTCATCTCATTTAGGCTTCATTTCAATAGTAGCCAGATATACGAGTTTGTAATTTACCAAATCAAGACAAAACTTTCTTTTAGTAGTTAGGATCTCTTTAATAATTTTCTTCCCAATCTCTAATTATGCCAAAACTCTTGAAAAAATCTCGAGTTAAAGCTAGGGAAATATTGTTAGATCTATCAGCAATTCTAGCTATTCCTTTGCTCCTCTCAATCTTACACTTCTTCCTTCCAGAAAATCTAAAAGAAATGCTAATTTTACACAAAAGCTATCTAATTGGCTATGAACTTCTTACAAACCATTTCATTCATGCCAATTTACAACATTTGCAAGGAAACATCGAATATTATCTAATCTCAATTTTCTTGCTTTACTTTCCATTACTCGCTCTCAACAAAAGAAAGCTGTTTTACACTTTATTCATTCTAAACCTTACAATCTTGCCAATAACAATTTCTCTAATATGGACTCCAATCAACATAAACATATTGCCTCAACAATTCGCTCAAAGAAGCTTTGGCTTTTCTGGTATAGTTTCTTCTTTCTTAGGAATGGCAGTATATGCTTGGATATTGTTTTTCAATAAAATCTTAGGAATAAACACACTATTTGCTTACATTTCTTTTACGCTAGTAATACTGGTTTCTTTTGCTTCTATCTACACTCCAAACAATTTATTGCTCATTTTCTCAACTTTCTCAATAAGCTTGATTCTTTTGATATTAACTTTTAAGAGCATTAATAAGAAAGCTGAAGAAAAACTTGTTAGAAGAACGAGATTTCCTTTGGTTGTAAAACTCTTGAAAGCTTATATTTTCGTTTTATACTTTGGATTGTTTGCTTTTGCCTTTGAAATGTTTCCTTACAATTTTGCTGGAACAAACATAATGGTTCACTACATTGGTTTTGTTGTTGGCATTTCAACATTTTTCGTAGTTTCGAATTATCTTAGAAGTATCTCAGAATAAAGTTAGAAGTAACTTATAACAATCTTTTTATTTCACACGTGTGAAACAACAAACCTAGAAGTATAGAATAGTTATCTTATGTTAATCTTATAGCAATCTTAGAGCAAAGCTATAGCAATGTAATAACTAACTTATAACTAACTTAGAAGTATCTTATAGCAATCTTTATATACTCATGAAAACTCATCTTAAACGAGCAAAGATGTAAAAAATCTATGCTCTTGCGAGAAATATATTTATGAGTTATTCCTTTGCAGAAATCTATGATGAAATTTACCAAAAATACAAAGGCTACTATCTTCTCGTTTCAAAAATTCCGTGTTCATAAAAAATTGCTGGCTAGATTTCCATAGAAAAAATTTATCATTCAAAAAATAAAATGAAATTTTCTGTAAAAAATCTATGGTCATCTTCCTGAGCTTTGCCTTTCCCCCTCTTTAATCTTATTCCATTCGCTCCATGTCACAGGATTGCATGTATAACTAACGATGTTTTCCTTAGGACAGTATGTAGTAGCATATCTCAAGCAATCAGCCCTAGTATCTTCTATAGTGTTATTTCCAGCTGGGTAAGAGTATTCTACTGTTTCTCCACTGAAAGTCTTACAAACAATTTTGCAGTCGCACGCATACTTAGGAGGATTATAGCCAAGAGGGCTGACACAACCAGCTAAAAATATGATTGGTATGAAAAATAGCAAAGGAAGAATACTTAGTTTTTTAATATTTTTTTCCATAATTATAAACTTTTTAACAAATTTTAAAAATTTTCAACCCTATACTTTTCTACTTAAACAAGTGCAATTAGCCTTAAAGAATCTCTAACTCCTGTTGCTGCCCCTAAAAATCCTATAATTATCTTCACGTAGCTGTTCAATTCTCTATCTTTAGAAAACTTGTCGATTAAAAAAAGAATTGAAACAACTGCTATAAACTTTACCATTACGAAAGAATGTGGACCAAAAAGACTAATTAGAAAATTTGGAATAACGTGCTGTTCTTTGTATAAAGGAAAAAAGTTTAAAGAAACAAAAGTTGCATTTGCATCTAGCATTTGGAAAAAAAGAGCAAACCTATTTTCGAAGCTCCATTTCTTGAAAAATAAGCAAAATAAAAGCCATGGAAAGATGAATATAAAAATTAGCAAAGCACCATAAAAATTTACAAAACGAAGGAATGTTAAAGATACAATAAATAAACTTGAACCTATTGAAAACATTATTTTATGGTATTTTGCTATCTTCCTTTTTTGTAGAAAAATCGAGAAATACAGCAAAGAAAGTATTAACATTGAAATTATTATATAAATGTTTGGAGTTGTCAGCAATATTTTTAATGTTTGGTTTTTTATAATTCCGTTATCAACAATAACCCTAAGAGAGCTTCCAAAGAAAATAAAAGGCAAAGTTGCTATTATTGATCTTCTATCTACTTTAATTTTTAGCTTTTTCAGTACCTTGTATATAACAAATGCTAATACTACAAACAATAAAGCAAAAACAAGCGTTTTTTCTATTGTATAGCCCTCTTCATAAGGATTTAGAAAGTAATTCAATATTTTAATTCCCATACAATATTCGAATTTAACTCTTTAAAATTTTATGCTAAGCTTATAACCAGAAAGTACAGTTAGAAAAATTTTAAAGGAATTAGAAAAAGAGGGAAATGTTAAAAAAGAGGGAAATATTTCAGCTTAACTTCAACTGAAAAACCTAAATATCTTAACTTCTTTTAATTTCAAACTCAATTTTGATTAATGATAAAGTTTTTGATAACTTGTGATCCCGGCTTAGAAGATATAGCAGAAATGGAAATAAAAGAAAATTTTTCAAACGCTAAAGTTTCCCAATTCTTCAACTTTCAAGGTAAACTTCTGGTTGAAATAGATGGTAACTATGAAAAACTGTTCTGTTTGCATTCAATTCATCACATTATAAAACTAAAAAAAGAGTTTTACTTGGAAAAGCCAACAATGGATGAAATAAGAAAAGTTCTAGAGAAAGTTGATATTGAAGAAATGGAAAATGTTGAAACTTTTAGAGTAACAAGCCAAAGATACGGAAACCATGAGTTTACCTCTATTGACATGCAGAAAATTGGTGGAGAAGTTTTTCTTGAAAAATATAAGAAAAAGGTTAGCTTGAAAAATTTTGATTTAAACATTAGGTTTGATTTGATTGGAAATTTTGGTTACGTGGGAATTCAACTAACAAAAGATTCTCTTTACAAGAGATTCAAAAAAGTTTTTCATCATGCGGCAGCAATAAAAGCGACTTTAGCTTATGGAATGATAAGATTGGCAAGCATAAAAGATGGCGAGACTTTTTTAGATCCAATGTGTGGAAGCGGAACTATAGCTTTGGAGGCAGCTAGCTTGTATAAAAACAGAATAAAAATATTTGCTGGAGATATCAACGAAGAATATGTTGAAAAGGCAAGAGAAAATGCTAAAGCAAATGGTTTAGAGGAATTTATCGAATTCAAGCCAATGGACGCTACTAAACTAGAAGAATATTTCACAAGCATTGATAAAATTGTGACTAATCCGCCATACGGAGTGAAAATCGCTAAAAGAAAAGATTTGAGAGGCTTTTACTGGAAGTTCTTAGAATCCGTTTCGAAGGTCCTATCAAAAGAAGGTAGAGCTGTTATCATTAATTTAAGGGCTGACATGTTTAGAAACATTATACTGAGACTAAAAACTTTCAAGATAGTTCATGAAAGAGTTGTCGAGAGTGGTGGAATATTTCCTCACATCTTCGTTTTGGAGAGAATTCAATAGAAATCTACATCCAATCTTTCAAGCAAAAATTTAAAGTATGGCAAAATCGAAAACCAAAAGCCAATTGAAAATTCTCCTAAACCATAAAACAATTTTCTTATAAATAAACCTTTTCTTATTGGCCAAGCTAGCTTTTTCTTCCATTCCTTTTCATAATTCTCTTCGAAAAACTCTTTGCTAAAATCATTTTTTGCCAAGGCTTTTAATATAGCTAAAGCCGCCAGTTGAGATGCAATTAGAGAATAAATTATTCCTCCCCCGCTAAAAGGCTTAACTTGCATTGCTGCATCTCCAACAAGCAAAACTCTTTCAGCAACTGAGCTCTTAATCAAACCAAACTTTATTATTCCTCCTGTATCTGGTTGAACAAATTTTCTAACCCTCTTCCTCAAAAACTTTTTGAAATTTGAGTAAACATCTCCTTTTGTTGCCAAACCAATCTTAGCATATCTTTCATTTATTGGAACTACCCAACCAAAAAACTCTTTAGCAAAATCGCCAAACCAAAGCTCAACTTTATCCTTCTCAAATTTACTATCTACTGTTGCTTGAACTCCGATGAAAAATTCTTTCTCTTCATAAAGGTTAAAAATTTTAGCAACCTGAGAAAAGGCTCCATCAGCTCCAACCAAAATTTTTGCATTGTATTCTCCATTGCTTGTAAAAATCTTGTAGCTGCTTGTGAATTTTTCCACTCTAATAAATTTCTCTCCAAGTTTTGCTTCAGTTCCAAAAGCTATTGCTCTATCAAATAAAAACTTATCTAATTTTACTCTATCTAAAACATACATTGGATTTTTAGATTTTAGCTCAAACTTCTTATCCTTAAAAACAAACTCAGCTCGATTAACTTCATTTTGAATAATTCTTTCATCCAATTCTGGCAAAAGTTCTTTTATTCTATAGCTAACTAAGCCTGTACACTTAGAAGGAAATCCAATTTTTTTGTGTTCTTCTATCAACAAAACTCTATAACCCTTTTTAGCAACTATTCCAGCAACACTATTGCCGGCAACGCTAGCTCCTATTATTACAACGTCATACATTCTATCTACCAAAATTTCTTTTTTGTTGAGAAAACCACCTTAAGGCTTTCATGAATTCTTTTTTAGAAAAATCTGGCCAAAGAGTTTTAGTAACGTAAATTTCTGCATAGCTAGCTTGCCAAAGCAAAAAGTTAGAAAGCCTCTGATATCCACCTGTTCTAATAACCAAATCTAAAGGTTGGGGAACATATAAATGCTTTTCTATATCTTTTTCTGTTATTTCAATCTTTCCATGTTTAATAACTTCTTCGGCTAGCTTTTTAACCGCGTTAACAATTTCAGATTTTCCGCCATAAGCAACCAAAAAGTTCAAAACTCTTTTTTGGTATTTGGCTGTTTTTTCCATCAGCTTTCCCATAAGTCTTATCAACTTCTTTGGCAGCCTATTCAACTCTCCAACAAACCTAACTCTAACTTCATACTTTTCGAGCAAAGCAAACTTTTTCTTATCATTCAATAAACCATCAACATATTCTTCAAGAAGTTTGAAGAGATGTTTTAGCTCTTCTTTTGATCTATTTAGATTTTCTGTAGATAGAGTGTAAATTGAGACTTGAGGTATTCCCATTTCTAAGCACCAATTCAAAAATTCGTTTAATTTTTCTGCTCCTGCTCTATGACCTTCCCAAGGTGGCAGCCCTCTTGCCTTAGCCCATCTTCTATTGCCGTCAATTATAATTCCCAAATGATTTGGTATAACAAGGTTCATTAATAATTTTAATTTCAGAAACTATAAAAATCTAAATGAACTTTGAAAAAGATTTAGCCGATTACGCAGTAAAAATTAGTAAAGCGGAGTATTCAGAAGCTAGGGTTGAGGAAGAAATAAAAAGAGTTTACATTTTGAAAAACGGAAAATTTGAATCTTCGATTGAAGAAAACTCAAAAGGAATTGGTATAAGAGTTATAGAAAATGGAGCTGCTTTTGTTTATTTAACAGATTTATCAAAGAAAAAAATTAAAGAGAGTTTGAAGGAAGCTTTAAAAGAAGCAAGAATATCATCTACTATTTCTTTAGCTGATGAAAAGGCATACAAAAGCAACTACAAAGTTTTGGGTGATTTACCGAGTGAAGAAAAGATAAAAGAGTTTTTGCTGGATTTGGATAAAAGAGTAGATTTGCCTTGGATAAAATCGAGGATATTCATTTTAACTAGTAGTATAACAAAAAAATATTTTACTAATAGCGATGGCAGCAAAATTTATTCGGAAATTCAAAGGTTTCACTTGGAATACAACTTAATAGCAAAAGAGGGGAATAAAATAGAACAAAGAAACTTTTTCTTTGGAAGCTCTGGTGGCTGGAAAGATTTTCTTAAGCTAAAGTCTGAAGAAAGTGTAGAAAGTGAAGCAAAAAAAATGATAAAGATTATTAATGCGAAGAAAAACAAAAAAGGAAAATATGACGTTATTTTAGCTCCAGAATTAGTAGGAATTGTCGTTCATGAATCTTGTGGCCATCCTTTAGAAGCTGATAGAATTCTTGGAAGAGAGGCTGCTCAAGCTGGAGAATCTTATGCAAAAATAGATTCTATTGGCAAAAAAATTGGAAGTGAAAAAGTAACAATTGTTGATGATCCAACGGTAAAAACAAGTTATGGATTTTATCTTTTTGATGATGAAGGAGTAAAAGCAAGAAGAAAGTTTTTGATAAAAAATGGAATAATAAATGAGTTCTTGTTAAATAGAGAAACTGCTTTAGTTCTAAAAACAAAAAGTAATGGTTCAGCAAGAGCGATGAATTTTGCAAGAGAACCAATAATAAGGATGTCAAATACTTTTATGTTGCCAGGAGATTATAGCTTGGATGAAATGGTTGAAGATGTCAAAAAAGGAATTTTCGTTAAGTCTTTTACAGAATGGAATATTGATGACGTGAGGTGGAATGAAAAGTATGTTGGTTTTGAAGCCTATGAAATTGAAAATGGAGAAATAAAAGATTTTGTGAGAAGGCCTGTTATAGAAACGACAACAGAAGAACTTTATTCAAAGGTTGATGCTTGTTCTAAAGATTTGCAATTCGTGGCAGGTACTTGTGGTAAAGGAGAGCCTATGCAAGGTGTTCCAGTTTGGATGGGCGGTCCTCACATTAGAATTAGAAGTTTAATGGTGAAGTGAATGATAGAAGAAATCGAGAAAATTATCAAAGGAAAAGTTGACGATTGGATAATTAAAGTTGAGAGAGAAAAAGCAAAGCAAATAAAAATTGCAAATAGCAAGATTGTTGTAACTCAGATTTGGAATTTTGATAGCTTAACTCTGTTTTTAGCTAAAGGCAAAAAAACTTTACTTTCATCAACAACGATTTCTTCTTTAAATGATGCAAAAAGATTTGCAAAAGAATGTTTGAAGAAAGTTGATGAAGCTGAAGAAAATGTCAGTTATGAAGGAATAGCTGAAGGGAAGTTTAAGTATAGAAAAGAAACTTACGATAAAAAAGTTTTTTCATACGACTGGAATGAAAGAATAACTAAAACCTTAGATGATTTAAAGCAAAGAAGCGCTGGAGTTTTTTGGGAAGGGAAAGTTGAGAGAGAAATTTTAACTTCAAAGGGAATAAGTCAAAAAGATACAAACACTTATTTCAATTTTTCGATAAGAACTTTCGGCAAAACAAGCTTTCATCTAGCTCAGTATTCTTCTTTTGGAAAAGACATTCAAATTGAAAGAGTCGCAGAAAAAGCAAAAGAATTTTCAAACTTAACGGAAAATCAAGTTAAAATTAGAGAAGGAAAATATCCGGTTATATTCATGCCTCTAGCTTTATCTGGTATTCTATCTTATGCAAGCATTGGATTTTCTGCATTTGAAGTGTTAGCAGGAAACTCTTTCTTGATAGATAAAATTGGAAAACAAATAGGAAGTAAAGATCTTACCTTAATTGATGATGGAACTTTTAGAAAATTTGATGAAGAAGGTAGACCAACGCAAAGAAATGTATTAATAGAAAATGGTGTTTTGAAATCTTATTCGCATAACACATCAACGAGCAGAAAATTAAACCAAAAACCAACTGGGAATGCAGGAATTGTTTACCCGATGCCCTGGAAGATTGAAATTAAAAAAGGAGATTATAGCTTCGATGAAATGATTAAAGAATTGAAAGAGGGCTTTATTGTAACAAATACTTGGTATACAAGATACACTAGCTTTGTTGAAGGAACGTTTTCTAGCCTACCGAGAGATGCAACATTTTATGTTAAAAGTGGTAGAATAGAAGGTTTTGCTAAAAACTTAAGAATAAATTCTAATTTCTTAGACTTTTTCAAAAATATTGAAGCAATAGAAAAAAGGCAAGATGAAGTAAAGTGGTGGGAGAGCTTTTTACCAGTTAAAACACCTTCTATATTAGTTAAAAAAGTCTTGATAACAAGACCATTTTAGATTAAAAAATTTTCTTCAAAAATTTTTGATTTACCACCTAAACTTTTTATAATTACACGAATCCTAATTAAATCTTCTAATTTTTTCGCTATCACAAATTGAGAATTGAGTCATTTTCGCGTTTATTCTTCTTAGCTCTATATTTATTATTTTTCTTTCTGGGCGGACTTATCTTTGTAATCAAAACTCAAGATGAATTTTTTTAGATTTTGATTTTCCCACAACTGAACTGAAACCTCTTACCTACTTATTAAATTTCACAGCTGTGAAAGATAACAAAATTATAACAATCTTTTTATCCTACATGCGAAATTCTCATCTATAATCTTTGGAACAACTATAATTCCCTCTTCCTCATTACCTAAACTCAAAGTCATTCCTTTCAAATGTAAATATCCAGTAAAAGCAGCAGTAATAGCATCAAGTTCATCATGAGTTAATTCCTTCTTCTCAATCTTAATACCAAGCTTCTCCAAGCCTTCTCTCAATCTTTTCAAGCTAACGCTTTTTCTAGCAATTTTTAAAATATCTTGAGTTGCTCCAGGATAAACTTCAATAACTTTGTAACCATTTTTCTCCAAAATTTTCCTCAATTTAATTCCTCTTTTCGTAAGCATTCTCATAGGTCCTAAAGTTATTGGAAAAAATTTTATTCCCAACTCAAAAAGTTTTTTGTCGCACTCTCTAAAATGAATTTTTTCTCTTCTATCTAAGCTTTTTCTTCCTTTAGGCAAACTCAAAGGAGCATCTATTGCTATTAAATCAGGTTCGAACTTTTTAATGAAATTTAGAATTTCCCAATCTTTATGAACAACAAAACACTTTGCCTCCAAATATTCGTTTAACATACAAATTCCCGTATTTCTTTTCTCACTCCCAGCCAAATCAATACCAATAACCATCATAAACAATCTTTAAAATAAGATAGAAAAAGCTTTAAATATACTCTTCTCTTAAATATAAATAGCTCGTCGGTGTCGGATTTAGAGCGAGCTTTTGCTTGCAATGAAAAAATCTGTCCAGACGAGCGAAAATTTCTCCTTGAGCTAAGAGCTCAAGGTAAGGTTGATTGATGATACCTTAGAGGTGGGCCCGCCAATTCTGGCTGATCCCGCCAGAGGCCACTGCTATCCGGGTCCGGCTAAGCCATGCAAGTCGTGAGGGGAAGGCCCTCGGCGACCTGCTCCGTAATACGCAGTCAACCTACCCTCGGGAGACTGCCTGTAAAGCTTTTAAATACATTTCACCATATTTAAGATATGGTAAACTCGAATATAAGCGAAGTAATAAAATTGTTCAACGAAGTCAAAAAAGCGACAAATAATTTCAAAGAAATAAACGAAGATTATATCAAAACAAATCCAAAATGCCTAAAGATTTTTAGAATACTCAGAGGAATTAAGCAAGAAGATTTTAAGAGAAACGTAGATCCATCAATCAGCGATTACGAATGTGGTAGAATTAAGCAAATTAGAAATCATACAAAATTAAAAAAATTAATGGCTTTCATTCAAGAGACCATCGAAACTATAAGCCACTCTAAAGATGTTGACAAACTTTTCTATACAAATCTGGAGAAGATATTCTTTCCTCAAAAAAGAGAAGAAATTAAGAACAAAATAAGAAAAAGCATAATCAACTATATTTCTTCAAACAATTATCGCGAAATACTAGAAAAAGCAGCAAGAAGAGAAATAGTGAGAGAAGACGAAAAGAAAGTAATAGAATACCTTAAAAACGGTGGTCTTAGCGAAAGCGATATTGAAGTTCACAAATATGTGGGAAAAATAAATGTAGATATTTTCATTCCAAAAAAGAAAATAGCAATTCTTGTTACCTCTACTTCATCAACAAAATACTCTCACAGATATGCAATAATTGAAAGAGTTGCACTAAGAGGCTTTAGATTAAAAAAACTTTATCCAGAAATAACTTCAGTATTAGTTTTGTTTTCAAATTTGCCAATAACACCATATCAACAAGAGTTGTTAAAAGACGCTTTTGATTTTATTTTTATTAACGATCTTTCTGCCTTAGCTTTACAGGTAGCCCGATGGGGATAATCCCGGGAAACTGGGGCTAATACCCCATAGGGATAGGGTGCTGGAAGGCCCCTATCCTCAAAGGGTGTTCGTAGCCGCCCGAGGATGGGACTGCGGGGTATCAGGTTGTTGTCGGGGTAATGGCCCGACAAGCCGATAACGCCTACGGGCCATGAGAGTGGGAGCCCGGAGATGGGCTCTGAAACATGAGCCCAGGTCCTACGGGACGCAGCAGGCGCGAAACCTTCGCAATGGGCTAACGCCCGACGAGGGGACCCGGAGTGCCCCAGCTCTGCTGGGGCTGTTGCCCTCTGAAAACGGGAGGGCGAGGAAGGGGTGGGGAAGACGGGTGCCAGCCACCGCGGTAATACCCGCGCCCCGAGTGGTGGTCACGATTATTGGGCTTAAAGCGCCCGTAGCCGGCTTGGTGTGTCCCAGGTGAAATCCTGCAGCAAACTGCAGGGCTTGCCTGGGATACTACCAGGCTCGGGACCGGGAGAGGGCAGCGGTACGCATGGGGTAATGGATAGTGTAGTGTGCGTACCTTTGAGCTTTTATGCGATGAAATGATTTTTAGAATTAAGATTTAGCTCATAGTCTAGAGTGTATTCTATTTTAGTGTTTAGACTGCACTATCCACCCTAAGGGGTTAAATCCGTTAATCCCATGCGGACCACCAGTCAGCAGGAGTCAGAAAATTAAAATAAACATTAAAAAACAGTTTATGGAGAGAGAAACAGCGATTGCCAGATTGATTGGTCATGTCTTTGGCGATGCTTCAATCCATAAAACCAAATATTACTTCGTCTATACAAATTCCAACAATGTTCTTCAACGAAAAGTCAAAGAACTTGTAATTAAAACTTTCGGTAATATCAAATACAATGTAGGGACTTCTATAGGAGGAATATTAAGGTATCAATACCCTAGCAGAGTTGGAAAATTTCTTTCAGAAAGAGGCGCGCCAATTGGTTCTAAAATTACTCAACCAACTACAATACCTGAATGGATCTTTAAAGGAGATGATAAAATAAAGTCTTCATTTCTTGGTGCAATATTTGATGATGAGGGATATTTTAGAGATTCAAGTAATTCAAAACAAATAGTGTTCAAAGCATCAAAAATTATAGAGTTAAGACCTGATTTAGAAAGATATCTCCTCCAAATAATTCAAATGTTGGATGATTTGGGAATAAAGGCATCAACTGTCAAACATGATCAATTAAAAACAAAAAAGAATGGAATTGAGGTTATTTCTCTAAGATTTTGGATAACAGGCAATAACAATTTTCGTAATTTTCGAGAAAAAATTACAATTTTCCACCCAGAAAAAATTAAAAAGCTTAGCAATATGATATGACTCCTGCTGGGTGAGTGGCGAAGGCGGCTGCCTGGAACGGGTCCGACGGTGAGGGGCGAAAGCTAGGGGAGCAATCGGGATTAGATACCCCGGTACATGAGTTAGGGTATCTTCCGATTCTAAAGATGAGGAATATCTAATCCTCTGATATATGATTTGCTCCCATATGGCTAGGATTTTCTCTAACTCATGCGGGAAAGTCCTAGCCGTAAACGATGCCCGCTTGCTGTCGCACGCTCTTCGGGAGCGTGCGGTGGCGGAGCGTAAGTGTTAAGCGGGCCGCCTGGGGAGTACGCCCGCAAGGGTGAATTTGGGGCGAAGCCAGAATTGGCTAGAGGGTGTGCTTCCCCCTACACCAAACTTAAGGGAATTGGCGGGGGGGCACACAAGGGGTGGGACGTGCGGTTCAATCGGACTCAACACCGAGAATCTTACCAGGGCTGACGGCAGGATGAAGGTCAGGCTGAAGACCTTACCAGACGAGCCGAGAGGTAGTGCATGGCCATCGTCAGCTCGTACCGTGAGGCGTGCCGTTAAGTCGGTTAACGAGCGAGACCCCCGCCCCATGTTGCCATTCCCTTCTCCGGAAGGGAGGCACTCATGGGGGACTGCCCGCGATAAGTGGGAGGAAGGAGGGGGCGACGGTAGGTCCGTATACGAGCTGAGCTGCTGGCTCTCTCGGCGAAAGCTCCGAAAGCCCTGGGCCACACGCGCGTCACAATGCGCGCTACAATGGGATGCCACCCCGAAAGGGGGAGCAAATCCCCTAAAAGCGCGCCCAGTTCGGATCGAGGGCTGTAACTCGCCCTCGTGAAGCCGGAATCCCTAGTAGGCGAACGTCATCATGGTGGTAAGGTGAGAATGATTAGCATGCACTACTCCAGATTAAAAGATGAGGAAATAGAGCCAAAGATCATCTTGCCACCATGAACACGTTCGCCGAATACGTCCCTGCCCCTTGCACACACCGCCCGTCAAGCCAACCGAGTGGAGCTCCCTCGAGGCCCCAAAAGGGTCGAGTGGGAGCTCCGCGAGGGGGGCTAAGTCGCCACAAGGTAGCCGTAAGGGTTGGTAAAGTAGATGATATAATGGCTTGACTCTGACGAATGATGAGTAAGGAGGTGATTTAACTTTACCGACCCGGCAACTGGAAGGTGCGGCTGGATCACCTCCTTAGTTTTGTGTGCAAGGCGGCACCCACCTCTAAGGCATTTAGAATCAACCTTGCCTTGAGGATGAGACTACTTTATTTTTAGATTTGTTTATTCTTTCTTAACATTGAACAAAAAGAAAAATGAGTTTTAGGCTTAGGATTAATTCTTCTCAATTTCTCATTTTATATACATAAAAAGTAGCGAAAAGCTATTTAAAAAAACAATATTATTTTATGAGTCTAAAATCAATTTCCACTTTTCTAGCAAGCGTTTTATTAATTGGCTTTACTATTGCTAGTGGAATAATAGTTTATTATTTTTTAACAAATTTACCAAAAGTTCAAACTACAGAAGTTTCTTCTTTAGGTCAGCAAGTAATTTCTTGTGCAGGAGGATTTTTTGATGTAAAAAATTTTAATGGAATTTATAGAAAAGCAATAACTATAGATAATACAGCAAATCCTAATAATTTAAATGATTATCAAGTTTTAGT
>JAVVFY010000012.1:0-13761 GCA_032249395.1 Candidatus Aenigmatarchaeota archaeon | reverse complement strand
ACAAAAATCTAAGAATGTTATATCCTATGACTTCTCCTTCTGTATCATAATCTGTGGCTATTATAACCTCGCTTGCGTTTGAAGCAAGTTCCTTTAAAACTTCAAAATATCTCTTTGAAAAATGAGAAAACTTACTTACCAAGAATGAAGGTTTCCATTCATAATCAAAAACAGGATAAAACCACTTCTTACTTACGGAAGAAAGATTAAAGAGATGACCGACTGTTGGCACAACAATATGTGTTTTTTCGTTTCTTTCAAAGGAATAATATTCAACCCCGTTTCTCTTAAAAACTTTTAATTTTCCTTCAGCCAAACTCTCAGCTATCTTCTTTGCTACTTTTGGCTTTTCAGCTATGATTAAAGTGTAGGACATAAAAACCATCAAACCTATTCTAGAATTATTGGCCTAATTTTTGCCTCTAACCTTTTTTCCATCTCACCTATCTTTGCTTCTAACAAAGTTATCTTATTTACAATTTGCTGTATGAGAGTTGGTTGTATTATTTCTTTTTTAATACCTTCAATTTCCTCCTTTAAAGCTGATACTTCTTTCAGTATGGATTGAACTTCTTCTCTGTTCACAGAATTCATTAAATCGTGTTTAGATTTGTCAAATTCTTGTTGTAATCTTTTGAAGTCGATCAACAAAGCTGAGAAATCTTCAACATTTACGAATTTCCTTGAGATGTTTTCAATATCTTTTTGAGTAAGAACATCCTTTCTTTCTTCAATTTTTGTAGATATGGTTCGCAACGAATTTCTAATTATATCTATTTCTAAGTTTGATTTGTTAACTTCAGATTTCATATTTGATAAATCTTCTTTTAAAGAAGCGATTTCTCTTTCAAACTTTTCCCAATCGTCCTTTCTCACCAACCGATTTTTCATCGAATCCAAACTAGAAATAATACTAGATATTTCTTCTTTAAGTTTTTCCAACTCCTTTTTGGTCGAAAAGTTTGATATTGAACTTTTCAAAAACTCTATCTCAGCAAGAAAACTGTTTATTTGCTTAGAAACATCATTAATCTTTGCCTCTATTAAACCAATCTTCTTTATATCTTCTTTTTGTGAAGAAATTGAAGCAATTAAATCGTTTACTTCTTTTACCCTTTCTTCAGTTTCAACTTTTAATTCAGTCATTTTTGATATTGCCTCTCTAATCATCTCTGGCTTTAGAAGCTTTACATCTCTATATATCTCATCTAATTGCTTAGAAAGAGAAGAAACATTTACTTTTAATAAAGATAACTCATTTCCAAGTTTAACAAAATCTTCTAGTAGCGAAGATGGTATTCTTTTGTTAAGTTCTTCTTCGATCTTTTCTTTCAAACCCTTAATTTCCTCTATTTCTCTCTTTATAGATTCGATAGTCTCATCATGTATTTTTACTATTCTACCA
The DNA here is from genome assembly GCA_032249395.1 of Candidatus Aenigmatarchaeota archaeon. GTDB lineage: Archaea > Aenigmatarchaeota > Aenigmatarchaeia > CG10238-14 > SpSt-28 > SpSt-28. The sequence continues at coordinate 12,356 of JAVVFY010000012.1, read as the reverse complement.
AGCCCTTCTATCAAATCTCCTTCTTCTATAATTTTTGGGATAAAAGCCAAGCTGGATTCAACTTTTTCTATTCTTCGCTCCAATTCCTTTATTTTTTCTGTGTCTGAAGATATTTTGGCGAGGTTTTCTCTAATTTCATTTAAGGAAGAAGAAAGCGTAGAATTTATGTTATTAATTCTTTCCTCAAAATCCTTCTTAACTGCTTCTATATCTTTCTTAATTTCATCAGTAGTAGATGCCTCTAATAATTCCTTCAACTCGACTACAGCAGCATTCTCAATCATCACCAAATCCTCTATTTCCTCAAATCTTTCCAATACCTCGTTTAATTTTGTAGCTTCTAGCTTCTTTAAGCTCTCATTTATTTTAGAAACATTCATTTCTAATTCGACAAACTTCTTTTCTAGCTCCAAGAACTTTAATTTAAGGTTTTCTTCTTCTACCATATACAAAACCTATTATATTTTTTGTTTCTCCAATATTATTTTTTTGGGTATACAAAAATATAAGCCATATAAAAAGCAGGAATCCTATAGAACCCCATCTCCACAGACTAAGATGTAAGAAATCAAAGGAGTATATTTGCTTATAAGAAAGATATATTGTTGTTACAATTCTCGTTATATTGAATAAGAAGAGTAAAGATAAGCCAATTATCAATGGTTTTAGTTTTCTTCTGTTGTAGATTGGTGTTGATATGATTAAAGCAAAAAGTGTGTATAGGCTTTTCCACCCACTCGAATCCCAAGAAATCTCGTATATTTTATTATCGATTATTATAAAGTTTTCCCCTGCCTTTGAATTTAATCCAAGGAAATTCAGTAATCTTGAAACTAGAGAGGCTTCAAAATTCTTAAGAAATTTTAGCTGAATACCGAACAAAATAAAAACGTAAAGTGGTATCGAAAGTAAATTTAGCATCAATACAAAATCTAGAAATGTCAAAATTAGATCTTTTCTCTTTCTTCTTCTATCCATCTTTTCAATTCCTCCTTTAACACTTCTTTCAACATAGAATCTAACTTCTTTTCTTCAATACCATAAACGTTACCAACTTCCTTTAGCTCATTCTTATCAATTCTCAATATTGGATATTTCATTTGCTTTTCAAAAAACTCTTCAGTCATTAAGCATTTAATTCCATACTTATTTAAAAGACCGAAAGCTTCCTTGTCGTTAGAAAAAATTATTCGGCCTTCTAATCCTATATAGGCATCTATTTCGTCCAAGTTTTCAATTTTCTCTAATTTCAAAACTGGTTGCAAACGCATGCTTCTTACTTTTTCTATGTCTTTTAACAAATTGAAATAATAATTTAGTTTTTCAAATTTGGTTTTGTAATCCAATAGTTCATCGAACTTCAATTTAAGTTTTTTATAGAAAGATATCTCATCTTTAAGTTTTTTTAATTGTCTTTGCAATTCTATTCTCTCTTTTAAGAGTTCAGCCAAAATTTCTTCTCCACTTCTTTCTTTTACTGCTTCAACTTGTTCTTTTTCTTGTTCGCTACCACCTAAAAGCATTTTTATTATCTGCTCTAAATTCGTTCCTTTTAGTCTGAAAAGGTAAAATAATACATCGTCTTTATACTCTAACAAGTTTTTTTCCTTAAGATACCTTTCCACGAGCTCTATCTTTCTTCTTATTTTTCTGAAAGAGAAAAGAGCTGAAGCAAGAGCATCCAATTGATGAGTATCCTCTATTTTTTCTTTATATTCTTTTACAATCTCCTCTTTTTCTTCCCTACTCAAGTCTCTTTTTGGTCTTAAAATTCTACAACCAAAAGTTCTAGCTAAATCTTTAACTGCTTTTGGTGTTTCCTTTTTATCAGTGGAAATTAAGATTGGTCTTCCAACCTTTAAAATTTCTCTAATTATAGATCCTTTGTTATATCCTCTAAAAGTTGAAAGTTTTAACAACCCTCCTTCAGTAGATAGTATAGCAATTGCCGAGTTTAAACCTGCATCAAAACCAACTATTATACTTCTCAATCAATCACCTTTATACTCCTCCTCTATTATCTTCCTAATCCTTTTGGCAGTTTTTTCTCCTATACCATCAACTTCCATCAATTCTTTCTCGCTAGCATTGAAAAATTTCTTCAAACTACCAAACTTTTTTAGTATCCTTTTGCTTAATACTGTTGATATTCCTGGAAAAGCTGCTAATATTCTTTCTTGAATATTTTGAACGCTAACTTTCTTTTCTTTAATTTTGAATCCAACATTTCCGCTATTCTCGAATTCCTTTCTTGCTATCCAATAAATCAGCTTCGCTGTCTCTTCTTCATTTTTTGTTCTGAAAATTGTGACATTAGATTTAGAAACAATATAAGCAAGTGTTGCATAAAAAGAATTTTCATGAATCCTTTCAACAACACCAAATCCTTCTACTATAATGATTGGTTTTTTGAATGCAGAAGATAATGAATTAGCTTGCTCAAAAATTCTTCCGTCTATAATAGAAGATATGAAATCTTCAAAACTTTTCCTTTCAATGCCTACATCATTAACAACAAAATCTCCTATTGGTAAATTCATTCTTACAATTTTACACCCCATTTTTTCCAATAAATTTGCGATCTTCTCCTCTCTATAATCTACAAAAACAATATTATTTGAGAGAGTTAACTGCTTTTCCATAAAATCACTTTAACCAATCTATTAAGCTACTTTTTATCTTAGCAAATCTAATATTTTTCAACACTCTTTTCATCTTTTTTTCTTTCATTAAAGAAGAAAAGAAATAAGCTTGATCTCTGCTTCCTTTAGTCAAAATAAATATTACCTTTCCTTCAGTTTGTCTACCAACTCTTCCTCTTCTTTGTATAGCCCTTATCTCGCTTGGCACAGCATCGTAAAATATAGCATAATTAACTGAAGCTATATCAAGTCCTTCTTCGCCAATGCTAGAACAAACCAAAACATTAAATTCGTTATTAGCAAATCTCCTAACAATTTCAATTTGCTCTTTCTGACTCAATCCTTTTCCTCTTTTCTTTGCTTGTCCAACTAACATTTCTGCTTTTATACCATTCTCTAAAAGAAAATTCTTTATCTTATCAACAGTATCTCTGTAATTTGCAAAGACTATTGCCCTATTTTTTTCATTCTCTTTTAAAATTGCTTTTATTACCGAAAGCAGTTTCTCCATTTTAGGATGTACCTTATACTTCTTTTCTATTTCGTCTAATTTGCTAAATATTTCTCTGAAATTCTTGTGAGTTATCAAAAGTCTTTCTGCTTTCTTTTTACTAGCTTGAAGCTCTCTCAAATACTCGGCAAAAACGCTTATTTCTTGAGTTTCAAGAAGTTCTATAGCATATAATACTTTCAAAGCTTGCGAAACTTTTATCATTCCCCAAATGTTTATTGGATTTTCCATCCCCCTCTCATAACTAGCTATCAATGAATTTTGGAGATTCAAAAGCTCTTTTTTAGAAACATCTTTAGATTTTATGAACATGTGCTCTTTCAACCATTCTAAAATTTCATCGTAAACTTCTAGCAATTTCTTTCTTATTTCTTCTAAATCGGGTGGCAATTCGACATAAACATATTCTCTTTCTACTTCCTTAACATAAGGCCTGACATCTGGATCACTTTCTGTTCTTATCTCAACAAACTTGATAAAAAGATTTTTCATCACTTCATTAATTCTTTCCTCCTCTCCGCCTGGAGAAGCTGTCAGACCGATTATCAATGGGTTTTTTGCTTGTATCAAATATGCTTTTGCAACTTCAGTATATGAATAATCTTTGACAGCTCTATGTGCCTCATCAAAAACCGCAAGAACGAAATTTTCTAGTTGTATTCTATTTTCTCTTAAATCGTTTGCTATTGTTTGTGGAGTAGCAACTATAACTCTTGCTTTCTTGTACAACTCAATTCTTTTTTCTGGCTTTATCTTCCCTGTTATTAAAACAACTTCGTTGCTACTTAAATCTGTAAATTGAAGAAAAGATTTAACATGTTGTGCATTTAATGGTCTAGTAGGAGCCATGAACAATACCTTACCATCTGGAAATTGTTCCATTCTTTTAACTGCAACGTAAATTGCAATTATAGTTTTCCCTAGGCCGGTTGGCAAAACAACCAAAGTATTGCCTTTCAAACAAGTGTTAGCTATGTTTTTTTGATATTCTCTTAGCTCTATATTTTTTAACTGCATTCACTCACCCAATATTGTAACAAAAACTGTTCTTTCTCTTGGTTCAAATAACTCAACAAATATTATTCTTTGCCATGTTCCAAGGACAAGACTTCCATTTTTTATTGGAATTGTTATTGATTGTGAGAGTAAATTTGATTTTAAATGAGCTGTTGCATTCAAGCTTCCTTCATAGCTATGACTATATTTTTCATTTAAAGGCAAAATTTTATCAAAAAACTTTTTCATATCTTCAAAAATAGTTTCATCATTTTCTTGTATTATCAAACAAGCAGTATTGTGAAGTGAATTCAAAGCCGCAACTCCATTATTAACTTTTGATTCCTTAACGATTTCTTCAACTTCTTTGGTAATATCAATAAAATAATTTGCCCCCTTTGTCCTTACTTTTATTTCTTTTTGAAAAACCTTCATAATTTAAGTTGAACTTAAATATTAGAAATTATGAAGAAGCGAACAATAGAGATTCCTTTAACTTTTGAGTGTGAAAATCAACAAATAATTGGAGTTCTTCATCTACCGAATAAAAAAGGAAGAATTCCTTTAGTTGTATTGGTGCATGGATGGAGCGCAAATAAATTAGGTACCTGGAATGCGTTCTTCGTAAGAGCTGCTAGAGAGTTTTCAAAAAACGGATTTGCAGTTTTAAGATTTGATTTTAGAGGTAGTGGAGATTCAGAAGGAAAGTTTGAAGATCAAACTGTAACCTCTATGTTGAAAGATTTAGATGCTGTTATTACACAAGTTTCAGAAAAATTCCCCCAAATAGACAACAAGAGAGTATGTTTAATAGGACATAGCCAAGGCGCTTATGTTTCTTTTTTACAGGCTACTAAAGATAAAAGAATCAAGTGCCTTGTTTCTTGGATGGGGAGGCTATCTGATTTAAAAGAATTCTGGAGTAAAACATGGTTTTATGAAATTGAGAGAAAAGGTTATATTTATGAGTGGGACTACAAAATAACAAAGAAGTATGTGCAAGATAGTTTAAAGTATAATCTTTCAAAACTTGCCTGGAGAATAAAAATTCCGACTCTACTTATTTACGGAGAGTTAGACGACATAGTTCCGCCATCTGAAGGAATGAAGTTCTATAGAAAGATTAAGTCACCAAAAAAGATAGTAATAGTTAAAGATTTGAACCATACATTCAGTGGAGAAAAAGCAAAGAAAAGTGTTATTAGGATTACTCTAAAATGGTTGAGCAAATGGTTATAAAGATTGGAGTAAAGTTTAGTTTTTATTTTTTTCAGATAATAGAATAACATAATAACATGAAGATTATAATTTCAATTGGTGGATCATTACTTACAAAAGAATTAAAATACGAAAATTTTAAGAAGTATGCATATGTAATTAACAAAATTTCTAAAAAGCATAAAGTTATCGTTGTTTGTGGTGGTGGAACAACTGCAAGAACTTACCAAAGTATAGCTAGAAAAGCTAAAGCAAGCAACGAAATGCTAGATTTTATAGGAATAATGGCAACCCATATAAACGCTGCAACATTTTCCACATTCATAAAAAATTCCTATCTTGTTAAATGGAAGAGTTTGAAGGAAGCTTCAAAAGAAGTTAAAAAGTATTTTGGGAAGAAAGTTGTTGTTTGCGCGGGGTATGATGTTGGCTGCTCTACAGATTTTGATTCAGCTTATTTTGCTTCTTTAGTTAATGCCGATATGGTCATTAATGCTACCAATGTAGATGGAATATACGATAAAGATCCAAATAATTTTAAAGATGCAAAGAAATTTGAGAGATTAAGCTATGATGAGTTCATCAAGATAATTTCTAAGAATCCGCAAAGACCTGGAGAATATAGACTTTTTGATTTGAAAGCTGCAAAACTCTTGAAAGAAAAGAAAATAAAACTTATAGTAATTGATGGTAGAAATCCAAGAGAAATAGTAAAAGCAATAGAAGGCAAACATTCTGGAACTGAAGTTTTCTAAACTTTGCTAATAATAAATTATTATGGGCCGGGGTCGCCTAACTGGTATGGCACCGGTCTCGAATTATCGAGATCTGAGATATGAAGAAAACCGGTGGGCTTTAACGCCCTTGTGGGTTCGAATCCCACCCCCGGCGTTAAATTTTATCCACTAATCTTATTTTTTTGATTTCTAAATATCCTGAATTTTCTTTCCAGACAATCTCAAAATCTTCAATAGAAATTCTTTTCTTAAAAATTGGCGCATCTATCACAAAAGTCTCGTATTCCCCTCCCTCGCCAGAAGGATTAAAACCAAACTTTTCTCTAAACCCAATGAACTTTTTAACAATCGCTTCATCTATTTCTTTCCCAAGAAAATCTTTTGTCAAAGGATAAGCAGAGACTGAAACAATTATTGCTTTGATTCCTTCTCTTAAAACTTCTTTCAATTCTTCTTCCTCATCCATTTGCCAAAGTGGAGAAATTAATTCAAGTCTTAACTCATCACAAATCTTTTTTATTCTAGAATACTGATAATTCGACTTAATTGCGCCGGTAACAATGCCCTCGATTCCAAACTTTTCTTTTGCTTCTTTAATAGCTTTTTTTAAATCAGTTAATTCTATCTCTTTTTCTCCTTTGGTGAATTTTTGAATTATAGGAATTTCCATTGCTTCTGCTTGGTATTTAGTTAATGAAGTGTTGGGTACATGAAACATGTAACTCTCTGGATTTTCTGATATCATAGAAATTAAGCATTCTATCTTATGCTCTCTGCTGGCTTTAATTAGGGCTAAAGTTGAATCTTTTCCTCCACTAAAAAGCACTCCAACTCTCATAAACTTTTTTAATTGGAAAAGAATAACTTTTTATGAAATTCATAAAATGGCTGAAAGAATTATCAAAAAATGATTTGCTTCTAGTTGGAGGGAAAGCCGCTAATTTGGGGGAAATGTATAATGCGGGATTACCAGTCCCACAAGCTTTTGTTGTTACCGCTGAAGCTTATAAAGAGTTTCTAAAGAAAACTAAATTAAAAGGGAAAATTTTGAAGATTTTGAAAGAAACAGATTTCAACAATCCAACAAATCTTGAAGAAAATACAAAAAAGATTAGAGAATTAATTGAAAATGCAAAAATGCCAGAAGAAATAGAAAGGGAAATAATAGAAGCTTATGAAAAGCTGTCAAAAGAGTTTGGAAAAGAAGAAGAGTATGTTGCTGTAAGAAGTTCTGCCACCGCTGAAGATGTTCCGTCTATTACAGATTCGTATACTATCGTGAAAATTAATGGTGAAATTGTTGTTGATAGGATAAGCAAAATATGTGAGCTGGCTAATGGCAAGAGTTTAGAGGTACTCTCTTTTGAAAAAGGAGAAGTGAAATGGAGAAAAGCTGGAGTATACAAGCATTATATAAAGGATAAACTTTATAAAGTTAAACTAAGAAGCGGAAGAGAAATCCTATTATCAAAGGATCATTCTTTGATAGTTCTTGATAAAGATTTAAATATATTTCCGACATTTCTAGAGGAAGGAATAGATTGTTTAATTCCATGTTTAAGAAGATTTTCGGTAGAGGAAACTGTTGATGAAATTGATGTAGGAGAATTCTTTAGAAAAAACAAAATTAAATTCAATGTTATTGATGGTAAGATTTACGTTTCAAATAAAATTTTGCAAGAGAATGCGATTCCATCTAAAATAAAAATAACTGAAAATTTTGCATATCTGTTGGGAGTAATAATAGCTGATGGCACTATCTATAAAAATCAAATTATAATTACGTCGAAAGACGAAAAAATCAGAAAAAAATGTATAGAAGCATTTAAAGAGCTTGGACTAAATCCAAAGGATAATGGTTTAGATGTTAGGGTCGAATCTGCACCATTAGCTAGATTAATAAAACTCCTAACAGTTAAGGAAAAATTAGGAAAAGGTAAAGGGAAAAATGTAAAAAGCATAAATGGTCTTTTGTTCAATTTAAAAAGAAATTTAAAAATTTCCTTAATTGCAGGATATTTCGACGGAGACGGCTGTCTATCTGGGGAAAGGTTCGAATTTGTAACGAAATTTGAAAGTTTGGCGTATGAGCTTCTTTATTTCTTATCTTCTTTAGGCTATTTGACCTTTATTGGAAAAAGAGAAGGAAAAAAGAAAGCATACAAGATTATTATTCCTAAAAAATACTCATATAAACTTGCTCTAGAGGTCTCTAAGTTTTCCGCTAAAAAAATTGAAATAGAGGATAAAGTAGAGCACGATGAAATTGAAAGTTATAAGTTGAATGCGAAGGAGCTTCTACTAGATAAATTTGGAAGAAAAATAAAAGTACGTTTTTGTCCGATCTGTAAAGGAAAACTGGAAATAACTTCCCCTTACAAAAACAAAAAAAGGTATAGGTGTTTAAATTGCCATAGAACTTTTTACGAAGAACAAACAATAGAGGGAGAAGAGGTAGAGATATCAGAAAGAGATGAGAATGGTAGGTTTTTAAAAGGTTTCCTTCCTTGGAATACTGGAGTAGTTAAAGGCGGTCAGAAGCTATTATTGACTAAAGCACAAAAATTTGGAGTGGAAGACGAAATAGAGGAAATTTTATTTAAAGATGTGTATTGGGATAAAATCGTTAAAGTAGAGGAAGTAGAGTATGAGGGATTTGTTTATGATTTTGTTGTACCTTTTGCAGAAAACTTTAATGCAAACGGTATTTTTACACATAATACAGCCAGTTTCGCCGGTCAGCAACTAACTTTGATAAACATAAAAACTAAGGAAAATGTTGTTAAAGCCGTTCAAAAATGTTGGGCGAGTTTGTTTACCGCAAGAGCAACATTCTATAGACAACAAAAAGGCTTCAAACATGAAAAAGTTTATATTGCGGTTGTAGTTCAAAAACAGCTCGGAGTTTTGAGCAAAGAAGAATATTTACAAGGAAAATACAAAGCTGGCATAGGTTTTACAATTCATCCTGTTACTGGAGAGAAAGACAAAATTGTTGTAGAAGCTTCTTATGGTCAAGGAGAAGCTATTGTTAGTGGAGAAGTTAATCCTGATACTTATGTTATCGATAAGGAAAGTGGAAAAGTTTTGGAAAGTCATGTTGGTACTAAAGAGAAAATGAAAATAACGAAAGAAGGCGGAGAATTGGAAGAAATAGAAGTTCCCGAAAATATGAGAAAAGTTTTGTGTTTAAGCGAAGATGAAATAAAACAGCTTTGGAGTTTAGCAAGAAAGTTGGAAGAACATTACCAATTTCCACAAGATTTTGAATGGGCTAGTGAAAATGGAAAAGTTTATTTGGTGCAATCTAGGCCAGTAACTGTATTTTATGAAAAGAAGGAATCAAAAATAATTGTTGAAAGGCCACCAATTTTAAAAGGCTTGCCAGCTTCCCCTGGAGTAGCTATTGGAAAAGTTAAAGTTTGCTTGACAATAGAAGAAGCGAGACAAAAACTTGAAAAAGGAGATATACTTGTTACAAAGATGACTTCTCCAGACTGGGTTCCATTCATGAGAATTGCTAGTGGAATAATAACAACTGAAGGTGGTATGACGTCTCATGCTGCGATAGTATCGAGAGAACTTGGTATTCCTTGCATAGTTGGAGCTTCTAATGCATTAGAAGTTTTGAAAGACGGAATGATGATAACTCTCGATTCGAGAAGTGGGTTAGTTTACGATGGGGAAATTAGAGAATTGTTAGAAAGAGAAAAAGTTTTAGAAGTTTCACCAGAAGAAGCTGCAAAGCTAAAAACGAAAACAAAAATATTGATGAATCTTGGAGTACCAACAGAGATTGAAAGATATAAAGACTTGCCTTTTGATGGAATTGGTTTGATGAGAATTGAGTTCATAATTGCTGAATGGATTAAAGAGCATCCTAATTACTTGATTGAGAAAGGAGAAGAGCAAAAGTACATTGATAAGCTTGCTGAAGGAATAGCAATGGTAGCTAAAGCAATTTATCCAAGATTTGTTATTGTAAGGTTTAGTGATTTCAAAACGAACGAATACAGGCAATTAATTGGTGGAGAAAAGTATGAACCTATAGAAGCCAATCCAATGTTAGGTTGGCGTGGAGTCTCTCGTTATATTTCTCCACAATTTGAAAAAGCCTTTAGATTGGAATGCAGAGCGATCAGAAAAGTCCGAGAAGAATATAAGTTAGACAACGTTTGGGTTATGCTGCCTTTTGTTAGAACAACATGGGAAGTTGAAAAAGTTTTGAAAATGATGGAAGAAGAAGGATTGAAAAGAAGTGAAACATTCAAAGTCTGGTTAATGGCCGAAGTTCCAAGTATAGTTTTCTTAGCAGATAAATTTGCTAAATATTGTGATGGTTTCTCCATAGGTAGTAATGATTTGACTCAATTAGTATTAGGAATTGATAGAGATTCTGGTATTTTAGCAAACATGGGATATTTCGACGAAAGAAATGAAGCCGTTTTGAGAGCAATAAAAGAGCTCATTAGAAAAGCTCATAGAAAAAATGCTACGGTATCAATTTGCGGTCAGGCGCCATCAGTATACCCAGAAATGACAGAGTTTTTAGTTAAATATGGCATCGATTCTGTATCGGTAAATCCTGATGTCGTGGCAAAAACAAGAAAGCTTGTTTATGAAATAGAGCAAAAGTTAGAAAAGAGAAACTAAGTTAATTTACCCAAAAAAGTACGTAAAAAAGTTGCAATTTTCTGCCTTTCTTTAACTGACCTAAACTTTTTATAGAGGAGTAGATAAACTTTTTGGCGATTCTTATATGATAAGGATTTTATAATGGTCCCTCTCTTCTTGGAAAGAAGAAGATACAAATTAGCTATCTTAGATGGGTTTTTTAAAAGATCATCGTAGAGGGTATACAAGCTCTTCCATTTCTTTTTTATTTCAGAAAAAGTTTGACAAGTTATGGAAGAATTTCGAGTTCTAGTCTCAGTAAAACTAGATGGCTTTTTTGGATTTCTTATCAAAGGATCTACTAACTCAAAAAATTTGAGAACATCTAACTCTTTGTAAATTCGTAACCTCCACACATTACTCTTGTTATCTAGAACAAGTATTACCTTACTTATAAACTCTTTCAGTCTTTTAGCAACAATCTTTGCTATACTGCCCTCATCTCTTGCGAATTTTATTTCTACTTCCAAATATTTTTTTCTTCCAGAAGGTCTGTAACTTACAGTTCCGTCTGCCTCATAAAGTCCAGTTAGAAACTGAAAGGAAACTTTTATCGTCAATTTCTCTTAAGAAATGAGGAAGATTTTTATAAACTTTTTCTATTATTTTCTTCGCTGTTCCTTTGAATCTTATTCTTCTTAGAGGTTTGCAGTTGCTCTTAAATTTTGTTTTAATTTCATTAATGCAACTATCAGAGAACAGCAACCTCCCTATTTTTAAGCAATTTTCAATTAGCAAATTGCTAGTGCTACAAAAAGAGGCTATTCCTGTATCTTTATCGCCCGTTAAAAGACCTAATAATCTCCAAAACATCGGATTTCTTACTATTCCGCTCTCAGTAGGGGTGAAAATTTTTGAAATCTTACTCATGTTATCACATTTTTTTCTATTCACTAATTTAATATTGTAAAAGCTATATAAAAATCCTTTCGGGGGAGAGTACCTGGGATTCTACACAATTTATCTTTAGTCGTTTTCATTCAACTTTTACCCTCTTAGAGATACCCATACATCGATAAGAAGTGTCGGTTAAACTCGACAGCTAAATTTAGAACTAAAGGTACTAGAGATAATAAATCTAGTTTCTTAAATTCTTTTTCCTTTCTAATTTTTATCTCTAGGGTTTAAATTTTTCAGTAAAAACTGTCGATTTATGTCGACAAGTGAAATATAAACAAATTTATGTAGTTTGTTTCTTGATATTTTTTCAATACAATTTTTATAATAAAAATTTGCGAAATATCTTCGTAGTAAAAACCAAAAATTGTTTTATGTTCTTTACAAGAAACTTCTTATGATTCAAAAGTTTCAAAAACTGAAACCACGAATAATTAATATCTGAAAAGCAAAATATGAGTTTATAATTCAAACTAGTTTATTCATTCCTTAATTTCATCTATTATTATTGTTTCGGTTGAATTTCAATCCTACATTAGTCTGATTTTAACCATAAAGGAGTAAATCAAATCCTTCCAGCAGTAATAACATTAGCAGTAGTCTTTCGATCCTACACTAGTCTGATTTTAACCTACATAAGAATTTCTCAAGATTGGTTTGATATAATTCTTTTCAATCCTA
>JAVVFY010000011.1:0-18507 GCA_032249395.1 Candidatus Aenigmatarchaeota archaeon | reverse complement strand
TTTTCCTTGAGAAATTAAACTTTGAGTATCTAAATTAACTAAAACTTGATAATCAGTTAAAGTGTTAGAATTTTGGGTGTTATCTATTGTAATTGGTTTTTTATAGATACCATAAAAATTTTTTACATCAAAAAGTCCTCCAGAGCAAGAAATAACTTGCTGACTTAAAGAAGAAACTTCTTTAGTTTGAACTTTTGGTAAAGTTGTTAAAAAATAATAAATAACAATGCCTGTTCCAATAGTAAATCCAATCAATAAAACGCTTGCTATAAAAGATGAAATTGATTTTAGACTCATAAAATAATATTGTTTTTTTTTTTAATAGCTTTTGTCTATTTTAGCACTTAAGTGAAACGAATTTTTCAAAACTCGGAAAATGGTGTCTAATTTTTTCGCGCTTATGTGAAAATTGCTCTCGTTTGATATTGATCCTATACGGAAAGGTTTTGAAGATCTGAATTTTGCTCTTATGTGTATGAATCATTCTAGTGAATCTTTTACTGTTATATATCTATAAACTTCTTCTTCAATTGAAGTTAAATCCCTCTTGCGAACTAATGCTTCTAGATAACTTACTGTTTTCGAACAAAGCTTTGAAAATTTTGGTGCGAGAAAATAGATTGTCTCGGCTCTTCTTTCTTCTAATTTTCTTTTTCCGACAACACCGATTTTTTCCAAATCTTTCAAAATTTTTTTGATAGTATAATATGAAGGAATCTTCTTAGGTTGATACCAATTTAAAAAACCAATAACTTTCTAAAAGTAGTTATCAGGCAATTTTCTTAAATTATCCATATTTTTTTCTCTAAGCTTCTAGCTAACTCATCATAAATATCTGAAAATGGTGTTTTTTCATATGTTCGTGCTTGGAGAATTCGAATGAATCCTGAATTTAACTTTGACTTAGACATAATTTCGAGGGCATACCCTCTTCTCAAATTTCTTATAGTAGATGGACCGTTATTATAAAGGGAGTGTAAAATGAAAACTTCCTTAACAGAAGGGGTCGAGAAAATTTTTCAAAGTAAAGTCTTAGAAATCTTTTTCAGCGACTTGTTTGCCTAACTTTGTTAGTGCATATTACTGAAATATTATCTTACTCTACTGATTCATTTTCGCCTACGGAAGCTAAACTTTCAAGCTCACCTAAGATAATTGTATAAATCCTCTTCAGAATTTCGCCAATTCTTTTTTCTTCAAACCCTAGGATCTTTAGAAATGTTTTGTAAATCTCATATCTGTCTTTGTCCTTTCTTCTAAATTGCTCTATAATTGAATCTCATTCTTTATCTCTAACTTTTTCAAACAATTGAAGTAATGTTTCTTTTTCATCATCCTTTAAACTCTTTAAATCTGGTATATATAGTTGAGAAAGCATATATTCATCTATTTTTGTCCAAGTTGGGTATGATAGGTTAGTAATTTACAAGCTGTTTGAATTTCTATTAAGGGAAACGAATCATAAGAACTAAGACTTTAGTTTCATCAAAAATTTTATACCAGCCTTTTTCATCTTCTAGCAAAATTATATTCCTGTAATTTCTCCTTATATTCTATAATAGGAAGTCGGTTTAGCCATTAAATTCAATATAATCTTCCATATTGATAGACATTTCCAATAATCTTGCTTTAATATGACAATCTAAAATATATATATAATGATAAGCAACCTAGAAGAAATTGCAAAGAGGTTTTTTATGAGTAAAGGATATTTGGTTGTTGAAAATGTTCTATTCTTTGTCCCCAGAGAAAAATCTGGAAAAAAGGTTTCTGGTTGGAGTGATATAGACCTAATAGCTTATAAAAAGGGAGAAATTAAGATAGTGCAATGTAAAGAATTTTTAGGTAATAAAAAAATAAGTGTGATAACAAAAGAAATTAAAAAGTGGTTTGAATTTGCAGAAGAATTTTTGAAAAATGAATCAGATTACAAAGAGTTGATAACTTCTGAAACAAAAATAAAACGATGTATAGTAGTTAATTCCAAAAATCCTCCGGGAGCTATAAAGATTTTGGAAAGAGAAGGATTTGAGATTTATGATATGGACGAAATGTTGAAGGAGTTAATACACTCTATAAAGTCGCGTGAGGATACTTATCGAGAAAGAAAAACTGGCGCTTCTGGAAAAGAGTTAGATATAATAAGATACCTTATTAAAGTTCTTATCGATAGAAAATTTTTGAATCTATAGACAGGAATGTGTGCAAATATCGACAGTTTTAAAACAGTTATGAGAAGTACTACAATCTGAACAGTTTGATTTGCTATATCTAAAAGAAAAAATTTCTGAGGTTTGTGCTTTAATTTGAACATAAAGTTTCTTAAAATCTTAGAAAACAAATTTTTTCATAACTTCTTTTCCTATTTTTGTCAATTCACTTTTATTTCCCTAAATTTTTATCAGACCTTCCTTCTCAAAATCCATTAAAATTCTTTTAACTCCAGTGAAAGCTGTTATTCTAATCTTAAGGTCTACCTCGCCAATCGTTCCAAATTCTCTTAAAAAACTAAACACTTCCCTTCTTTGCTTGCTCGCTAAAACAAAACCGACTTTATCCCAAATCATAATCTTAAATTTATCATTTTAAATTTATCATTGATAATAAAATAAATGGCAAAAGAAAGAGAGGGATATAAACAGATTAACAATAGTTCACTCGGCGATTCCAACTATTTTTAAACTCCTACAGTAGTAGCAAATAATAAGAAATCTAGTCTAACAAAGGAACATTTATAAAGATATTTAAGCTTTATTACACTAAATATTTCACTATGAAAGAAGAAAGCTTATACAGGATCGAAATGGCTTTAACTTTAATACTTACTGTAGATTACTACTCTATGCATTGTTCAGTGAATAAAAGGTATGACACCAAACAAATTCTTAAAGACGTTGGACTATACGATGTTATCCAAGACAGGTCCGCATCTGAAATTATAGGATATGGGGGGAGAAATGAATTTATTTTGATGACAGCTTATGAGTTAGGTAAATATATTGCTAGAAGGTACGGTTGTTCTAAGGAAGAAAAAGAAATTACAACCATACTAGAAAAAATTTTAAGTGACAGATGTGAATTATAAAAATTTTTTCTTTAGGCTTTCTATTTCTTTTGCCAAAAGCTCTACAATTCTTTGTGCTTCTCCAGAGTACTCTAAAACAGTTAACTTCTCTATTTCTACAAATTTTTCTTTTGGTATAAGTTTTTTTATCTCTTCTAATATTTTTTCTGGTTTTTCTCTGGTTAACTTTTGAATAGTTTCATAAGCATCAAAAAATCCAATCTTTTTTAAATAAAGTTGATACAGTTCTGAAAGAGTTTCAGGATGATTTCTAACATCAATATACATAGCTTCTTTATTAACTAGCATTTTTTCAAATGCAGATATTAGATTAGTTATACCCAAATAAATAAGAGAAAGCGGCAATCCATAGAATCTTTTTATTACAGAGTCTGACAAATCTCTATGAAGTCTAATAGATATAAGTCTTCTATTCATGTATGCCAGAATTTCTGAAGATAAGTCAAAGCAACCTTCCGCATTCTCAATTAATAATGGATTTACTTTATGGGGCATCGTGGAAGAATGAACTTCACTCTTGCTAAAAGTAAAAGATATATATCTAAGCATATTAAGCATCCATAGATCTCTGCAAAGATTTGACAAAATAGAAGCAATAAGGGCTACTTTACTCAAATAATCCGAAATTTTATCATGAGGTAATATCTGAGTGTTTGCAGGAAAATATTCCAATCCTTGAGATTCTATGAAATGTTTTGCAAAAGAAATCCAATCAACCGTTGGATATAGAAACTTTAACGCATTGAAATCCCCAACGGCCCCTCCAATCTTACCGTAAAATTTCGTGTTATATAATTCTTCCAAAACTATAGCAATTCTATACGCATAATTAATAAGGAATCTTCCGAATGTTGTTGGAACTGCAGGCATTCCATGAGTTCTGGCTAACATTATAGTATCTTTATACTCCATAGATAGGCTAACTATTTTGTCTAAAAGTTTTATTAATGATGGAATAAAAACTTCTCTATTGAATCTTTTTAGCAGACTCGAGTAAGCAATATTATTAATGTCATCTGAAGTTAATCCTAAATGAACCAATGACTTTAATTCGTTGAGACCTAGAGATTCTAGTCTTTCTGCAATAAATTTAACTACTGCAAAAACATCATGACCCACATTCTTTTCTATTTCTTTTACCCTTTTTGCATCCTCAAGGTTGAATTCTTCATGAATTTTTCTAAGAGTCTCTTTCCAATCCTTTGGTAATCTGTTTAATCTTTCTTTTTCAACTTCTTCAACTAATTTAATTAAATACTCTATCTCTACCCTTATTCTTTCTTTTATTAACGCATATTCAGAAAAATAATTTTCAATTCCAGAAAGTTTCTCCTTATATCTACCATCTATTGGAGTTATTGCTTCTAGGATATCCATTATTTTATTACCTCCATTCCAGCTTCCGCTCCAAAAGAAACAATTTTTATAGGTTTTCCTACCAATTTTTCTACTGTTTCAATGTATGTTTTTGCATTTTCTGGCAAGCCATCAAATCCCTTATTTGCAATTTTTTTCCATTCTTCTCTTTCCAAATCTGGCCAACCATCCAATTCTATGTATATTGGTTTTGCTCTCTCCATAGTTTTCACGCTTGGAGAAACTATTTTGAATCTTTTTTCATCAATTTCATATTCTACACATATATTAACTTTTTCAAAACCTGACAGAATATCTAATTTAGTCATTGCTATCCAGTCTATATCGTTTATTTTTGAAGCGTATCTTAATAGAGGTATGTCAAGCCACCCGACTCTTCGAGGTCTACCAGTAGTTGTTCCATATTCTTTACCTTTTTCTCTTATTATCTCTCCCTTCTCATTTTTAAGTTCTGTAGGAAAAACGCCTGCCCCCACTCTAGTAGTGTAAGCTTTTGTAACTCCCACAACTTCAGAAATTTTTTTAGGTCCAATTCCACAACTAGTAAAAATTGCTCCTATAGTTGTATTAGAAGAAGTAACATAAGGATATGTACCATGATCTATATCTAACAAGCTTCCTTGAGCCCCTTCAAAAATTATTTTCTTTCCTTTATCGAGCTCTTCGTTTATAATAATATCTAAATCACAAACATAATCTTTTAGCGAATCGGCAACCCTAATATATTCATCTATATTGTCTAATTTAAGCTTGTGATAATCTTCTAATAGTTTTATTTTAGATATTAGTTGGTTTTTGTCTAAAAGATCTTCCATCCTTATTCCTATTCTAAGCATTTTGTCAGCATAAGTAGGACCTATTCCCCTTTTTGTCGTACCGATTGCTTTACTTCCTCTTAATTCTTCTATAATTCCATCTAACTCCTTATGAATAGACAAAACTACGTTTGCATTCCTGCTTATTAAGAGTCCTTTGAACACTCCAATATTTTTAAGTATTTCTATTTCTTCTACTACTTCCGACAAATCTACAACCGTACCAGCTGCTATACAAGGTTTTGCCCCGGCTGCGGCTCCTGCCGGAATCATGTTGAATTTTAGTTCTTTATTACCAACAACAACAGTATGTCCAGCATTAGCACCTCCTTGAAATCTAACTACATAATCCGCATCTCTAGATAAAAGATAGGATATTTTTCCTTTTCCCTCATCTCCCCATTGTAAGCCAATTATTGCTATTCCGCTCATAGTACAAAATAAGATTAATTGGTCGTTTAAAAATTTTAATTAATATTTAGCCACCAACCTCATAATAATTTTTGAAACTTTGTTAGCATCATAAACAATTTCGTCTGTGTTTGCTAGAAGATTTTCTCCAATAAAAACTCTTTCATCTAGATTTTCATTAATTTTTACTACATCCTCTACCCAAGATTCTTTAGCTTTATATTTCATTAATCTTTCTACATGGGGAAGAGAGCTATTGTAGATTACAAAATCTAGCGAACAACCAATATACTTCTCTACTTCTTTAGAAAAATCCAAAACCGAAAAACCATTAGTCTCCCCAATTTTTGTTAATGGTGGACATATGAAAATCTTTTTTGCACTGCTTTTAGAGATAGCATCTTTCGTCCCTATTGGAAGAAAGCATGGCAATATAGAGGAATATAAATCTCCAGGACCTATAATAATTGCATCACTTTCCTCAATAGCTTCTATTGCTTTGTCGTATGCTTTAACTTGTGGTTTGAGAAAGATTTCTTTAATTTTTAATTTTGGATTATGTTTTTTTGGAACATCGATTTCATCTTCCCCCTCTATAATTTCTCCGTTTTCAAGAATAGCGTAAAGGGTTGTTTTTTCAATAGTAGACGGCAAACATTTTCCTCTGACTTCCAAAAATTGGTGTACTATTTCTAAAACTTTTTCATAATCTTTTAATATATATTCCAGTAGTGCTATAAATATGTTGCCAAATGGGTGTCCAACATGACCACTACCAAAATCTTCTGACCCAAATCTAAATGAGAACAAATCTTTTTTCCACTGAGGAGCGTTTGATAAAGCTAGTAGATGTCTTCTAATATCTCCTGGCGGCAATACGTTTAGTTCTTTTCTTAATTTCCCGCTGGAGCCGCCACTATCTACCATTGATGTTATTGTTGTTATATCTACTTCATAATTTTTCAAGCCAGCTAGAACAGCTTTTGGTAATGCATTTCCTCCTCCAAAACAAACTATCTTCACAAAAATATTTATTTTCCAAATTTAAAAATTATATTTTAGGGTGATTGAGATGAACGATAAGGATAAAGAAGAAATATTAGAAAGGGTGTTAAACTTAGTTGAATCTAGAATAAAATTCTGGGAATCTAGTATACCAGAGCATCTTACTAAGTTAGTTCAGCAAATAAAAATAACAACAACAGACGTTCAGAATTTTTGTCGAAAAATAGTTGTAGATGAACTTAAATTTTTAAAGAGGAATGTTAAGAAGCTAAAAGAAGAAATAAAGCAAAAATAGAAAAAATAACTCAAGCTCATAACCTTCTATTTATTCATTTATCATCGCCTAACCAATTTAATCATCGCTTGTTAATAGTAATATATTATTTTCATGATTATAAAAAATAAACCTATATTTTCCAGAATCTTCTATTCCTTATAAAAGTTTTTTCAGCATCAAAGAGTGCTTCAAAAAATTCATTCTCATCTCTAAAATATCTACTCAAAATTCTCTTAGCATTCTCCACCCCAATCCCTCTAACAGAAAAAGCAATAGCAGCTTTTTTACCGTATGTCATAAAAAGCGTTGCCTTCGCTAAAAGTTTTTTGAATTCTAACTCTTCAACCTTATTCATTTTCTTTTTTCCAACATACTTATCAACTATTTTTTCGGCTTTCAAATTTGTCGATTTAACTATTGTTAATAACCTTGCTTTACAGTGCTTACATGTAATTTCCTCTGGCATCTCGGCCAAAGTATAGACTTCTTTCCAAGTGCCACAATTTAAACAAATTAATTTTATTTTACTTTCTAAAACTCTCTTCTTGAAGATTTCTAAAATATCTTTCGACTTTTCTTCATAAAATTCAACAAAAACCTTTTTTAATCCCAGCTTTGCCAAAGGAGAAATTCCTTTAACAACAAAAACTTTGATCTTCCCTTCTTTTATCATCTTTAGAACTTCTCTTAATTTCTCAATATCCAGCTTTTCAACTTTCAATTCCTTTAAAGCTTCCTGCCAAACAACGCTCCCAAAAAATTCTTTTGCTAAACCTCTAACAATTGTTTTTGTAACTTCTGCATCGCTTCTTATTATTCCAAACCTTTTACCAACGTTTGTAAATCTTAAATAAAACAAATCCGTTTGAGAGACAAAAGTATCTAAATCTTCTTCCAAATTTCCTTCATAATTTTCAATAATATCTTTAATTTTATTTGCAAGCTTTTCATCAACCAAACCTTCAAAAATAAAAATTATTCTATAAGCATCTACCTTGCTTCTAGCAAAGTGAGTAAGCTTGCTTAAAATTAACTTACTTAAAGTTTCATTAACTTTATTTCCAAAACAAGAATGAATTACAACCTTATTCTCAAAAAATTCAATAAAAATTTCTTTATCAGTTGGTAAAAAATATTTTGATTGTTCTTGAAAGAATTTTCTCGCAACATTCACGCTATTTTCATCCATAGGATATTCTTTTAGATCTTCCATCAAAATTCTTTCTCTTAATTCTCCAACCTCTTTCGCAACTTCAAAAGGAACAGGAATTAATTCTCCTTCCCAAGCAGGAATAGCAGCCTCAAAATCTTTGCTTGGCTCGACGAAAATTTTATCTTCTTCTATTGAAACGATTCTGTAAGGTTCGCCTCTTAAAATAAAGGAAAAGCCTTCCTCCCCATACAAAGCTACAAACTCTTCGTGTAAAGTTCCTATGTAACTTTGATCAACAATGTTGTAAACTTTATACTCTTTAACATCAGGAATTGTGGATAGTTGAGAAAAATAATATTCATAGGCTTTTCTCCTCTTTCTTATTATACCGTTCTCAGAGCTTAAAATTCCTATTTTTATTAAAACATCTAAAACTTGCAAAAACTCATTTATTGACAGTTTTTCATAAGGCTTTGCTCTTTTTACAATTTCAAAAGCTTTTTCTATTGAAATTTCGCCAAAATCAAAAGTTAAACCAACAATTTGATGAGCCAAAACATCATAAGCTTTTTCATGAACCTTAAATGTTTCTAATTCCTTATTCAAAGCTTTTCTCGCAATAACAGCAGATTCTAAAATATCATCTTCGTCTGTTGCAATTATTAGACCGACGCTTTTCTTCCAAAATTTATGCCCACTTCTTCCAACCCTTTGTAAAAGTTGAATAACTTCTCTTGGTGACTGATATTGAAAAACAGCATCAACATTTCCGATATCTACTCCTAACTGCAAACTAGAAGTACAAACCAAAGCCTTAAGCTTACCTTCTTTAAACTCTTTTTCTGTTTTTTCTCTTACATCCTTACTTAAGCTTGAATGATGTATTCCGATGTTAATTTTGCTCAAAAGTCTTATCCTGCTTGCTAATACCTCAGCAAATTCTCTAGTATTTGTAAATATTAAAGCTGAATTAAACTCTTTTAACTTTTCTAAAATAAATCTTACTCTAGCTGCGCTTTCTTTCGAGGAAAAAATCTTCATTGCATTTTTTTCATCTAAGTCGCTTGCTAAAGGATAAAAAACCTTTATTTCTATTAATTTATCCATTTCAACTTTAATTATCTCAGATCTCTTTTTGGAGAAAAACTCGCTAACCTTTTTTTCGTCGCCAATTGTTGCAGAAAGCATTATAGTTTGGAAGTCTTTCGAAAGTTCTCTTAACCTTTCTAAAGCTAAAGTCAATTGAACTCCTCTCTTAGAATCTACAACTTCATGAACCTCATCTAAAATAACCCATTTCACATTCCTTAAAAACTCTCTAATTTTCTTACCAACAAGCAACGATTGCAAAGCTTCTATCGTAACTATTAGCATGTCGTTTGGAAACTCTGCCTGCATTTTTCTTTCATAACTAGAAGTATCTCCATGTCTAACAGAAATTTCAATCCCAAGCTGTTCAGCCCAAAATCTTAAATGCTCAAGTTGGTCTCTATTCAAAGCTTTCATTGGGGAAACATAAAGAATGCTTGTTGGTTTTGGTCTTTCTTTTAACCATTTTTCAAAAATTGGTAATAAAGCTGCTAATGTTTTTCCAGTTCCTGTAGGAGAAATTATGAGAACATCTTTGCCATCATAGATTGGCTTAAAAGATAGTTTTTGAACTTCTGTTAACTCTCTTATACCAAATCTGTTCAATGCTACCTTGATTTTCTCGTTAAAAATTTCAATCATATGAGTATTAACTCAAAGTTTTTTATAATTAAATCAATATATTTAATGAAAATTCAAAAAGGAAAGTCGAATTTGAACAAAACAATTTTAATATTAATAATCTTCTCTGTAATCCTACTGGCTTCAATTCCTTTTATTCCGAATAATATGAAAATTTATGCTACTAGAGGATCGTTGTCACTTGCCGTTATTACATTTTTGCTCTTAATAAACTCCTACATAATAAAATCTTTAGATAGATTAAATCTTCCTTATTCAAAAAATTTCTCAAATCTTTTGCATGTCTTAGCTTTTCTGATAGCAGCTTTAGTTATTCTAAAAATATGGAATGTAGATACAAGCATTATACTACAAAGTAGTGTAGTACTTGGTTTGGTTTTGGGTTTAGCGCTACAGCCAATCCTTTCAAACATATTTGCAGGAATTATTATACTTTCAACTAGATATGTTGAAGTTGGGAAAAAGATAAAAATTCTCTCATCTCAAATTCCCTACGGACTAGTTCCGCTGCCTCCTTATAAGTTTCTTTCTGTTGAGAATACTGACCTAGGTTATAAAGGATCTATAAAAAAAGTAACACTCTTTTATTCAGTATTTCAATTGGAAGAAGGCGAAGAAATAAAGATACCTAACGCAATGTTGTTGAACTCTGTAATCTTAGATAGAGATAAAGAGAATGCTATTATTTCAGTTAGAGTAGAGTTTCCACTTAAACTGAAGATAGGTTTAGAAAAGCTTGAAAATGAGATAAAAAAAAGTTTGAAAGGGTTTAATATTGTTGAAGGTCCATATTTTAATGAACAAAGCGATAAGGAGCACGTATTCATAACATTAAAGGTTGAAAATAGGGACAATTGGAAGAGGACTAAATCTGAAGTTTTAAAGAGATTATTAATTCTTAAAGAGAAATTAAAAAAGAAACGTTAAAAGTAAAGTTTTAAATTTTAAACATAAAATAAATTGATGCCTACTAAACTATTAATACCAAGGAAAGATTATTTAGCTAGCGGAATTTGTTTTGGAGCTAAAACTAAGACTAAAGACATGAAAGAGTTCGTTTATAAAACAAGACCCGATGGCTTAACAATTTTAAATTTAAGGAAAATAGACGAAAGAATAAGAATCGCTGCAAAGTTTTTGGCAAGAAGTAAAAACATATTAGTTGCGACTAGAAAAAAAATAGCGAAAAACGCTGCTGAAAAATTTGGAGAAGCTGTAAATGCTAAAGTTTTCGTGGGAAGATTTTTGCCAGGAACGTTAACAAATCCTAATTGTGAATATTTTTATGAGGCGGATGTGGTGTTAATAACTGATCCGCTAACAGATAAAAGAGCTTTGCAGGAAGCAGTGAAAGCACGAACCCCCGTAATTGCAATTTGTAATAGCTCAAATGAAACGAAGCACATCGATTTAATAATACCAGCAAACAACAGGGGAAGAAAATCGTTAGCTTTAATTTTCTATTTGCTAGCTAGAGAAATTTTGAAAGAAAGAGGAGAAATAAAAAAAGATGAGGAGTTTAATTTTAAGCTTGAAGATTTTGTTGGAAAAGAACAATAAAGTTAGATTTTAAGTTTCCAAACCAATAAATAACTGACAAAAGCACTTTGGCATTTTTTCAACTTTGTAGTCCATTTCAAAACGACAAACAGTGGAATTTTCAAGATTGCTATCATTTTTCCAATTTTTAAATAGCTATAATCATTTAAATTAAGTTTGTCATTACTGAAATTATAGGTAATTCTGGATTAAACTTTTATATTTTTCCCAAGCTTTTTTCAAAACTTTTAAATACTCTTCTTCCCTTATTGAATAGTGCGATTTATAATTCAAATAATTCTTTTATGAGAACTTGTCAGTCTATAGACAAGTAGGATATGTGTACAAAGATACGAAAAGGACTTTATCGTTACCAAAAAATATTTCTTGAATAATATTACCATGAAGATAGTCAATATCTAAAATTCAAGTCTAATAACTTTTTTAAAGGAAATCTTTGTAGCTATGATTGTGTTGTTAAGATAGTAAAATACCAAACTACTAGCGTTTAAAGCTATTCCATTCTTTCTAGCATGATCGTCTGCTGGACGCATTAAAGGAAAGGCTCTTTCATTTTTAATTGAAATTTATATAGCTTGTAGTGTAACTACTACACAAAAGTCTTGCATACTCATAAATGTTGGTCAAGGCTAGGAGTGTCTTCATCAAAAAATTGCAACTTTTTCTTCTTTCTACATATTCGTTTGAATGCACCTCTAACCAATCATTTTCTTCGCATGATTTTGCTTCGAAAACTTAAAACCTTTTTCTTTCGGAAAATTAAAAAAGTTTAGAATTTTTTCAGGGGGTTTTTGGATAGCTCAAAACTTTTTATTCTAATAATTTATAATTTTTTTCGAAAACACTACTTTCATTACTTATCTTAATCGTGCAGTACAAAAAGATTTAAATACATATTACTACAATATTTTTAGTGATTATTATGGAAGCTTAAGCTCATGAAAAGTGGCGATGAGCTAGCTACCTCTTTTCTGAAAAATTAAATGAAGAAGGAGGACACCTTGCTAGCCACTTTGTATGCAACTCTTTAGCTTTATGCTAAAGGGTGAAGTGTTGAAGGTCGATGATTTGAAGGTCGTTTCTGAAAAGAGAATGAAGAACGAACTGTCTTTAAGAGACCATTAGATGAAACTACCGCAGGATCTTGGGGTCAAAGGGTTTCCGGCCGGAGGTACGCCACCTGGTGGATGGCTCGGCTTGGGAGCCGAGGAAGGGCGTGGCAAGCTGCGATAAGCCGGGGTTAGGCGCATGCAGCCGTAGACCCCCGGATGCCTGAATGGGAATCCTGCCGCGTTAAGCGGCATTCCAGGCCTAAAAGCCTGGAAGGGGGACGCGGGGAAGTGAAGCATCTCAGTACCCGCAGGAAGAGAAATCAAACGAGATGCCGGGAGTAGGGGCGACCGAAACCGGCAGAGGGCAAACCGAACCGCTTGGCGATAAGCCAAGTGGAATGTGGAGTTGCAGGACCTGGGCACTTCCTAACCCTCCGACCCGAAGTGGGCTGGAATGCCCCACCTTAGAGG
The DNA here is from genome assembly GCA_032249395.1 of Candidatus Aenigmatarchaeota archaeon. Classification (GTDB taxonomy): domain Archaea; phylum Aenigmatarchaeota; class Aenigmatarchaeia; order CG10238-14; family SpSt-28; genus SpSt-28. The sequence continues at coordinate 5,570 of JAVVFY010000011.1, read as the reverse complement.
GTGATAGTCCCGTAGGGGAAGGAGGGAAGGAAGATTCCAGGTATCCTGAGTACCATTGCCTGGTTTGGCAGTGGGAAGCTGGGTGGCATTAACATCCAACCCTAAACACATCCCAAGTCCGATAGCGCACTAGTACGGTGACGGAAAGCTGAAAAGCACCGTGCAAACGGGGTGAAAGGAGACAAGTAGTAAGCTTTAAATACTATAAAACAATATATATAAATATGAATCCAGACATAGATATACCAATACATCCATCAATACCCATAAACGTTACTCTCGAGATGAATTTAAGGAAAAACAGCATAGCTATCCCCAAGAAACTTACCCCTCCTCTTGCATACTTTGTTGGTCTACTTAGAGACGGAAATTTAAGCAGAGCCAAGAGAAGTTATAAGGTAAGAATCTATCAGAAAGATCAAGCATTCTTAGAAAATGTAGTAAATCGCATCTCACAGGATCTATTTAACAAAAAAGTAAAAATAATGAAAAGTGGGGAAGATTTCGTATGGCAAGTAGATTCAAAACCATTATTTCTTTTCTTTACAAAAGTTTTCGAGTATCCACCGAATAAAACACAAAAATGGTGGGGAACCCCAAGATTAATCTTAGAAGCTCCTCCAGAAATTCAGAAATGGTATATTGCAGGATTTGTTGATGCAGAAGGGAGTATATGTCTTGAAGATGGTAAACCGGTAATCTATGTATACCATTCATGGAATAATCAAACAGAATGTCCACCTTTATCAGACTTAAAGCTAATGTTGAATAAATTGGGGATAAACTCTAACGGACCCTATCTCTATAAACATTCTAACAATGCGTTTCGTCTAAGAATAAGGAATAAAAATGCTTTGACATTCTTGCAAACAATCCCTTTGGTAAGGAAAACCTACTTGTCTCCCATTAAAAGAGCCTGAAACCAGGTGGCTATAGTCTGCCAGGGCGGGAAAGGTGCTCCCTCGAAGCTGAAAAAGCGAGAGGGAGCTTACACCGTCCTGGCGTCCGTTTGGAAAAACGGGGCGGGGAGTGTAGGCGAGTGGCGAGGTTAAGTGGTGAAACCACGAAGCCGAAGCGAAAGCGACTTGCGCGCAGCTCGAAAGAGCGAGGCGCGGGGTATGAAAGTGCCTGAAGTCACTCGCCTACGACCGGAAGGGCCGCGATCTAATCCTGGCCAGGGTGAAGTCCCCCGAAAGGGGGATGGAGGCCCGATAGAGGTGGTGAGATGCCAATCCCTCTCGTGAGCCAGGATTAGGGGTGAAAAGCCAATCGAGCGGCCTCATAGCCGGTTCCCCCCGATATGCTCCACAGAGCAGTCTCGCCCGAGGGTGCTGGCGGGGTAGAGTTACTGATCGAGGGGTCAAGGGCCGAAAGGCTCAGCCTCTCTGTCAAACTCCGAATCCGCCAGCCCCGTAGACGGCGGGAAAATGAGTGCTGGGGTAAGCTCGGCACTCGTGAGGGGAACAACCCAGACCGGGGTTAAGGTCCCTAAGTGTCGGCTAAACGACGAAGGGGTACTACCCCTTAGACAGCGGGGCTGTGGGCCTAAAAGTAGCCATCAGCTAAGAAGTGTACAACAACTTACCCGCCGAGGGGTAGTGCCCTGAAGATGGAAGGGACTAAGCCGACCACCGAGACCCCGGAGGCCGAAGAGGCCTGGTAGGGGGGCGTGCTGCGTGGGCAGAAGCTGGGGCGTGAGCTCCAGTGGACCACGCAGCAATGCAGATCCCGCCGAAAGTAGCAGCCGAGCCGGGTGAGAATCCCGGCCGCCTGAAGCCCAAGGGTTTGCCGGCAATGTTCGTCAGCCGGCAGTTAGTCGGTCCTAAGGGCACCCTTAATCGGCGTGCCCGAGAAAGGGAATCCGGTTAATATTCCGGAACCTAGGGGGTACGTGCCGCAAGGCTAGGGTGGATTGCCGACGCTTCGGGGTAGGCCGACGCAAGCCAACTGCTTAAGGCCTCGGAGTCTCGTAATGAGGAGAAGAGGCTGAAGGCAGGATGGGCTTCCCGAATGGGAAGTTCGGCCGATCCCTGGAGCCGGTGAAAAGGCAATCCACAAGGATCCCCCTAGACCGTACCGAGAACCGGCACAGGTGGGCTTCCTGAGAAGGGAACGGCGTGTCGGGAGAACCCACCCCAGGGAAATCGGCAAGTTGGCCCCGTATGTTCGCTAGAAGGGGTGCCTGTGGTCTTGACCATCCTGAGTCCTCATTAGAGGACAAAGGATGGGAGGGACCGCAGGTTGCAGTGACAAGGCCCAGGCGACTGTTTAACAAAAACGCAGGGGACTGCTAGTCCGAAAGGATGAGTACAGTCCCTGAGGCTTGCCCAGCTGCGGTGTGTGAAACCCGGTTCCAACCGGGCTAAGCCCCGCAGAGCGGCGGCGGTAACTCTGACCGTCGTATCTCAGGCGGTCATCTGATTTAATGATCGCCGCCTAGGGCGACACAAGTAGCATAATCCCTTGCCGCTTAAATGGCGGCCTGTGAACAGCTTAACGACCTGGGCACTGTCCCGGGGTGGGACCCGGCGAAATCGGCTTTCCGGTGAATAGGCCGGAGACCCCCAGTGGGAAACGTAGACCCCGTAGAGCTTTACTGCAGCCTGGCGTTGCTGTAGAGTCCTGGTTGCATAGAGTAGCTGGGACCCGCTATCAGGCGTAGGCTTCGGCCGAGGCCGAGGGGCAAGTGTAACACCAGCCTTCTGGGACTCTACAGCTTACCCGACGAGGGGACAGCGCTAGAAAGAGTTAGTCAATCGGCTAACTCTTGGCGAAGTGGGCAGTTCGGCTGGGGCGGCACCCCCTCGAAAAGATATCGAGGGGGCCCAAAGCTCACCTCACCCGGGTCATGAAAAACTCCCGTAATGATAAGGTCGCTCCCGAATGATTGAATGATTAGCGGGGTAGCTATTGATGGGAGTTTTTCACCCGAAAGAAATCCGGGGTAGAGTGCAAACGCAAAAGGTGGGCTGACTGGAACCCACAAAGCGAGGGTTCCAGCCGCGAAAGCGTGGGTTAGCGATACATCGGTTCCCATTAATGGGGGCCGGTGGTATCAGAAAAGCTACCTCGGGGATAATGGGCCCGTGGCCGGTGAAAGCCCACAGTAAAGCTATCTGCGTGGGTCTACGTTTCCTTGCAGATAGCGACAGGCAAATTGACCCGGCGCGTTGGTGCGTAGCTGTCGGCTCCCCCCCTCCTGGCCGTGCAGCAATTGAGGGCGTTCTTTATTGAACCTTAACCAGATAAAGTTTATATATTGGTGTAGAATTAATATATAGAAATTGGGTGATATGAATGCCCTCAACTGCAAGCGGCCAAATTGAGGAGGTAAAAAATAAGAAGGAGTTTTGGGAAATAGTTGGTCTTCTATTAGCAGATGGTACCGTAAGAATTAACAAAAAACATAGACATTTTGAAGTAATATTTGCTGCAAAAGAAGAAAAGTTGATACAAGTATGTGAGGATAATATGAAGATAATATTCGGAGATTTGCATTTTACAGAAAGAGTCGATAGAAAACAAGTTAAAATCATTAGAGTTTGTAACAAGACAGTCGTAGAAATTCTCCAGACCTTTATACCAGATTGGAAAAGAAAGGAAAACAACAATATTAGGCTACCATCAATAGAAAGTATATCCTCTGATAACCTAATAAGTTTCATTCGAAGTTTCTTTTCCGCCGAAGGCTCAGTGATTTTGGGATGTAAGTGGCACAAAACCAAGAAATTATGGATAGTTAACAAAAGAATTCAAGTAACAGTTAAAAATGAATCATTAAAGATTTTCATAAAGAAAATACTGGAAAAACTAGGATTTAGACCGTCGATATGGAAAAATGAAGTAGTACTCACAAAGAAAGAAGAAATATTGAAATTTGCCAAGGAAATTAGATTCTTAGATGGAGTAAGAATATCCAAGAAAAGTAAAACATGGTTTGGGATTGAGAAAAATAAAATCCTAGATGTAGTAGCTAATTTGTGTAATGAAGGGAAAAATTCTTTTCATAATTTTGAAGAATGGAAAAATTTTGTAAATTTTACCTCCTCAAGGCTATGGGTACAGGTGTCCACTGGTTAAAGGGGGACGTTAGCTGGGTTCAGAACGTCGTGACTGCATGCGAAGCACTACCCAAAGACGTAGCATTTTGCTAAGGATGAATTGGGTATCGTTCTCGGGTCGTAAACTTACCTAAATTTTAATCTATAGTCTACTCTCTACTCTATCTTCGCATGCAGCGGCAAAGACAGTTCGGTCGCTATCTACTGGGGGTGCTGGCCGTCTGACCGGAAGGGAGCGCAAGTACGAAAGGAACGCGCTCCCGGGGCCTCTGGTGTACCGGTTGTCCATTTGGCATGCCGGGCAGCCACGCCCCAGTGGATAACCCCTGAAGGCATCTAAGGGGGAAACCACCCGGAAAAATAGACGGCCATTCTCTCTGTTGGGGAGACCCGGCAGAGAGACGAGGGCTGTTATAGACGATAACGTTGATGGGGTGGGGGTGTAAGCCGCGAGCCTTCGGGCGAGCGGTAAGCCCGCCACTCCCAATCGCCCGAGCCGGCTGGAAACCTGATAAACCCAAGATCCTGTGGTAGTTTCGAAAGGATTTTTATTCTTTTTTCAAATACCTCAATCTTCTGTTTAATCTTCTTAAAGAATCTAACTCGTTTATGTATAGCTCCTCTTCTAACAATCTGAACGCCCTCTCAAGTTTTACTTCAGCCTTATCTTTGCTTTTCTCTATTTCTTCGAACTTTCTTGGCAAAAACGGGCTTCTTGGATAGAAGTAAGATTGTTCAACTGGAAGAGAAAATCTTTTAGCTATAGCATCTACCTCTCTTAAAGCAGCATAAACATGTTTGCAAGTTAGATAGATTTTTCCTAAAGAGACTGTCTGAAACTCGTAGAAATAACAAGAATGAGAGTAAACTTTAGGATAAAATATTAAAGAAGAGCGTTGAGAAGTATATGGAGAGTATTTTATAATAAGAAAATATTTTCTTTCGAGCTTATTCGATTTATCTTCATCTGAATAAATTAAAAAAGCAAAATCTAAAGACTTACACTTACCTTTTTCAAAAGCTTCGTATTCTTCCATAACATTCTTTGGCCAAATTAGTTCTAATTTGACTTCCTTGCTACTTAACCATCTTCTAGGATCAAATGATTCATAAAGGTTCACATAATATTTTCTTGAAAAGTCTTTCTGAAGATTGAGAAGAGTTTGGATGTATTGCTTTCTTACCATATCTCAAATTCAAAAGAAAAGGTTAAATGCTTAACTCACTTAATTTCCCCAAGTAACTTCCATCCAAAAGATAGACTTCTGAATTGTTTATATCAATAACTTTCTCAAAAAGGAAATCTGAAGGGAGCTCTTTATTTAAAAGTAGGTTTCCAGCTAAATCGCTAAAAGCAGGCAAAATTATAATTTCTTGCAATTTTCCTTTTTCTATTTTTGGCCTTGATTTTATGATAACTTTTTCTATTTTTTTGAAGTTTCCTTTTCTAATTTCTATAGCTGCTTGTAAATGACCTATAATCCACGTTTTGCAGTTCCAAAGTTTGGA
>JAVVFY010000010.1:0-28335 GCA_032249395.1 Candidatus Aenigmatarchaeota archaeon | reverse complement strand
TTATAGAGGTTAAAAGATCAGAGGGAATAATCATCGAAAAACCTTACACAATTTCTCCGAACGCAACTATAGATGATATGCGTAAGATGTCAAGACAATACAAAGTAAACAGTTTTTTGGTAGCAGATGAATTAAATCGTTTGGTTGGTATAGTGACTTATAGGGATATTGTATTTGAGGATGGGAAAAAGAAAATTTCTGAGGTTATGACACCAAGAGAAAAGTTAGTTACAGCTAAGCCAGGGATTAGTATTGAAGAAGCAAGAGAAATATTGAAAGCTCATAAAATAGAAAAACTGCCTTTGGTTGACGAAAAAAACGTTATAAGAGGTTTAATTACAATGAAAGATATTTCAAATTTAGAGAAGTTTCCATTTGCTTCAAAAGATAAGAAAGGTCGTTTAATGGTTGGAGCTGCAGTTGGTGTGAGAGAGGATTATATAAAACATGTAGAAAAGCTGTTGGAAGCCGAAGCAGATTTTATTGTTATTGATGTTGCGAATGGCTATACAGAAAGTGTTCGAAAAGCAGTTAAAGACATCAAAAGAGAGTTTGATATAGAGGTAATTGCTGGGAATGTTGCTACAGCAGAAGGGGTAGAAGCTTTAGCAAGCGCCGGGGCAGATGCTATAAGAGTTGGTATTGGTCCAGGAAGCAGCTGCATAACTAGACTAGTTGCTGGAGTTGGTGTTCCACAATTAACTGCAATAATTGAATGTGCCGAAGCCGCTTCTAGATATGATATTCCAATAATAGCTGATGGTGGTATAAGGAGATCTGGAGATATTGTTAAAGCTTTAGCCGCCGGAGCATCAACAGTAATGATAGGAAATTTGTTAGCTGGCACTGAAGAAAGTCCCGGAGCAACAATAATAAGGAAGGGAAGAAAGTATAAGCTTTACAGAGGAATGGCATCTCATGCTGCTTATTCTGGAAAATTGGAGAGAGAAGGAAGATTTGATGAAGAAGAAATTGAGGCCTATGTGTCTGAAGGAGTAGAGGGTTTAGTGGAGTACAGAGGAACAGTGGCTGAAGTAATTCATCAATTGGTTGGCGGTTTAAGATCAGGAATGAGTTATGTTGGTGCTAGAAACATAAAAGAATTGCAAAAAAATGCAATTTTCATAAAAGTTACTGAAGCAGGAATTAAAGAAAGCAAGGCTCATGATTTAAAGGTGTTATAAATTATTGTTCTAGCGTTACAAGAAAGTTTGATTCAATAACAAACATTGCATGGCTACAAGCTATAGGAATGATAGAAGCTTGTTTATCGTCTTTTATTTGCTAGGACAAATAACCATAAACTTTTTTCATTAACCCAATTGTAGTATTTCAATGCTTTTTCTTTTTCTACCCGTTTGATAAGCTACAATTTCTAAAAACTTCTTTTGATTTTTCTAAAATCTATTCATTTTCCATAAGATTTATTAAGAAGCTTAGAGTAAAGAGCAAAAAGCTAGAAAATTACTTCCTCACCAGGAATTCTTGGAAATAACTGGACTTCTTTTATATGTTTCTTTCCACATAAAAATCTTAATAACCTTTCAACACCAATTCCTCCCCCAGCGCTTGGTTTCAATAAGCCCATTTTAGCAACTTCTAGATAGTTCTTGAACGTAGAATAGTCTCTACCCTCTTTTTCTAACTCTTTCATCCTATTTATGATTCTCTCATATTTATGTTCTCTTTCCCCTCCAGACAAAACTTCTCCATATCCTTCTGGCAAAATCAAATCATAGTTTAGAAAATGACCAGGATTTGTTTCATCTTCCTTATCGTAGAACTCTCTCTTTATGTCAATAATCCAGAACGGTTCTTTTTCTTTTGCACTCATAACATCATCGCTACCAAATTTTTCTAGAACTTCCGAATATCTGTAAATCTTGAATGGCTTTGAAGGAACTTTTAATTCTCTTCCTAAAACTTCTAACTCCTCTTTACATTCTTCTTTAACTTTCTTGATTAGATGAATTACCAAGTCCTCAACCAAATCCATTACATCTTTCATCTTTGCATATGCAATCTCAAAATCCATTTGAGTAAATTCAAACGCATGCCTTCCAGTTCCATTTTTCTCCATTCTTTCCAATCTAACGTTTGGAGAAAAAGTAAATATTTTGTCTGTTGCTAAAAGAGAAAGTTGCTTATGCAAAATCATGCTTTGTGTTATCATTAGCTTTTGGGAATAATATTCGAATGTTGGAGTAAAAATAACACTAGAAGAAGGATCGGGAGCTAAAGGATCGGTAAATTTTGAAGTTATTACTGGCATTATTTGTAGAAAACCTCTTTCAATCATAAAGGATTGCATTTCCTTTAGCATCAGAGTTTGTACTTTAAGTATAGGTTTTATTTCTTTCAAATGGGATATCATTTTTTCTATCATTTACTAACATTTAATGTGACAATTTTTTAAATTTTTTATAAAATTTATTGAAAAAAATACAATAAATTACTTAAATTTAATATAAAAATTGAATATTTTTCAAAAAGTTTTTAATTTCTCAATTAAGAAACATAATTTTATGAAGATAGACGAAAAAGATAAACAATTACTCTCAATTTTACAAGAGAATTGTAAACTGTCGTTAAGAGAAATTTCTCAGCTTGTAAAAATGAGGGAGACAACAACTTTCGCTAGAATAAAGAGGTTGGAAAAAGCAGGAGTGATAAAAGAATATAGAGCAGTTTTAAATCCTAAGGCTGTTGGTAGAAATGTTTTAGCTTTTGTTTTGATAAAATACGACCCTTCTTTTGGTTTTTCACAGAGAGAAGTTGCAGAGAAAATTTCAAAATTGCCTGAAATTCAAGAGGTCCATATAATAGCTGGTGATTGGGACATGATAGCAAAAGTCAGAGAAAAAGATGTTGAGAGTTTAGGGAAAGTTGTTCTGGACAAAATAAGAGAAATTGAAGGAGTAAAGGAGACAGTATCTTTAATAGTCTTTGAAAGTATAAAAGAAACAACTTTTATTGGCTTGTAATAAGAATTTATCCTTTTTCTGTCAAATCTTTTAATGAGGTTCGTTGTTACTGGTGGGGCAGGTTTTATAGGAAGCAATTTAGTTGAGAGGTTGATTAAAGAAGGAAATGAAGTTATTGTAATTGATAATTTACATACTGGAAGTTTGTATAATTTGAAAGGCTTGAACATAAAGTTTATAAAGGGAGATGCCGGAGAAATAGATAAGATTATCGACCCAATTGACGGAATTTTTCACTTAGGAATTCCTTCATCTTCACCAATGTACAAAAAGAAAAGAGATCTCATATGCAAAGCAATAGAAGATTGGATAAAAATTTTGGAGTATGCAACAAAAAACAAAGTTAAGATTGTTCTTGCCTCAACATCTTCAATCTACAATGGCAATCCTTTACCTTGGAGAGAAGACATGCAAATAATTCCTACAGATTTTTACACTGAAGTTAGGTATACTATGGAGAGAATAGCAAAAGTTTATAATGATTTATACGGAACAAGAGTTGTTGCTTTGAGACTTTTCAGCGTTTATGGAGAAAAGGAAGAATTTAAAGGAGAATATGCGAATCTTGTGACTCAGTTTATACTCGCTGCTTTGAGAGGAGAAACGATAAAAGTTTTTGGTGATGGAACTCAAACTAGAGATTTCATTTATGTGCAAGATGTTGTAGAAGCTTTTATAAGGGCAATGAATTCAAACATCGATTTTGACATTTTTAATGTTGGTAGGGGAAAAAGCTATTCTTTGAATGAAGTCATTGCAATGGTTAGCAGAATTTTAGATGTTGAAGTTAGAGTAAAGTATATTGAGAATCCAATAAAAAATTACGTCTGGCATACTTTGGCGGATACAGCAAAAGCTGAGGAAAAACTTGGGTTTAAAGCAAGAGTTGATTTAGAAGAAGGGATAAGAAAAATAACTCCTTATTACGATAAAATTGTTAAAGAAAGTAAAATAGTAATTTAATAGTTTTTTATTAAAAGAATTTATGAAGATTGTATTTGTTACAGGAATAGCAGGTAGCGGAAAACCAGATTTTTTGGAAGAATTTAAGAAATTTTGTAGTAAAAATAAGAAAACTTGCAAGATAATTTCAATAGGTAGTCTTATTTTTAGAATAGCGGAAGAGATAGGCTTAAAAATAAGAGAAGAGAAGATCTTGAATTTACCAAGGTCTACGCTAAAAACTTTAATTTCTTTGGCTTTTGAGAGATGTTTAAAAGAGTGTTCAAATTCTTATGAAGATGTTATTATGATATCTACACATGCATCATACTGGTGGAAAACTGGACCAGAATTAGCTTTTGATATTTCATTTTTAAACAAAATTAATCCAGATATGTATATAACAATAATAAACGAGTGTCCTAAAATTAGAGACAGAATTTATTCGGACCCGAGGTGGGGAAAAGGAATTATAACTCTTGAGGAAATTTATATTTGGCAAGAGTTAGAAATTTATACAACAGAAATATTTTCTTTGCTTCAGAAGAAGAAGTTTTATATTGTTCATGTTGGACATACCGTTAAAACATTGTTCAATCTTATTTTTAATGAGAACGCCTTAAAAGTATATTTAAGTTACCCAATGACAGCTTATTTAAATTCACCATCTTATTTTAAGAGAGTAAACAAACTGATAGACGAACTAAGAAAATACTGCATAGTTTTTGATCCAATATTAATGAAGGAGGAGATGCATTTTAAGAGCAAAAGATTGGAAAAGATAGCCACAAATTGGACTGTAAGAAAGGATTATAGATTTATCGACCAATCTGATAAAGTAATAGTTTATTTCCCAGAAATAGTTCATAGCCCTGGAGTGGAAAAAGAAATAGCATATGCACATGCTTCTAATAAAGAAGTGTGGTTGGTTTGTCCTTCTAAAGTGAAGTCTCCTTTTACAACATACTTTGTAGATAGAACTTTTAAGAATTTAAGAAGTGTTATAGAGTCAATAAAGGAGATAAACAAAAAAATGAACGTTAAGATAGTTTATTAGTTTGTATTTTGTTTTTTTCTAAAGAAAGTGTAGGATATTCTACACCACTTTTAATACTATTATTTATGATTTCAATAACTTCTAGATATATATTTCTCAAAACCTCTTCAAAGTTCTTTTTACCATTTTCTATGTTATCCATTTCTTCTTCGAGTTTTCGTGTTGTTTCCTCGTTTAAGTATTTTTTGAAGTTTTCTTGAGTAAATTTGAAGACTTTAATACCAAGTCTACTTGATACAAGTAAATATTTCTTTATTTCTTTAACATATCCCCTTTTCTTCAATGTTTCTAAAATTTTTGCATAAGTAGAAGGTCTTCCTATTCCTTTTTCTTTCATCATCCTAACTATCTCTGAATAATCATAAGGATAAAAGGCAGGTACAACTTTTTTGTAACTTTCTATAACCCTAACTTTACTTTCTTGTAGTTTTGGAATTAATTTTTCTTCTATTTTAAAAATCTTGTTAAATCCGTCTTCTATTACTTTATTTATAAATTCAAACTCTCTTTCTTCTTCATTAAAGATAACTTTAAATTTTATTTTTTCAACTTTTGTTCCTTTCATTTGACTAGCTATAAATCTCTTGAATATTATATCATAAGCTATAATATCTTTTTGTGTTAAAGGTGAAGGAAATCTTAAAATTTTTAACCCAATTAAATTTTTAAGTTTTTGAGAATCAATGGGCTTAGTTGGTCTTATACATTCATGAGCGCCTTCTGATTCCCACTTTCTTCCTTTATAGAATTCCTCTCCGAAAGTTGATGAAATGTATTCTTTCGCAATACTTATCCCAACGCTACTAACTGTAGTGCTGCTCGTTCTATGATATGTTATTAATCCATTCTCGAAGAGTTTTTGGGCTATTTGCATTGCTTCGTTGGCATCCACCTTTAATACAGAAGTTAATGCAGAAATTAGAGTATCTGTTGTAAATGGCGGATACGGATTTAGTTCGTCTTCGTAAATTTTAATATCTTTTATTTCAACAAATCCATTTTCAACAATCTTTTTGTGAGTACCAATTTTAGCTCTAAAGCTTAGTTCTAATCCGTTTTCTAGTTTCAAAATTATTAACTCTTCTCTCTCTTTTAGTTTTTTAGTTCGTTCAACAATCCATCCTAAAACTGGGGTTTGAACTCTACCTGCAGACAATCTATTATTTCTAAAAACCTTCCATAGAACTGGAGAAATTCCAAACCCAATCCACCTATCTTCAACTCTCCTAACAATTTGCGCTTTAACCAAATTCAAATCAAAATCTTCCAAGTTTTCTAGAACCTTTTGTATTTCTTTTTTAGTGACTTCGTGAAATCTAGCTCTTTTTATGTTTTTGTTTAGTGGCTTTAGAAGCAAACACAAATCAAAAGCTATTTTTTCTCCCTCGCTATCAGGATCAGTTCCAATAACAACTTCATCAACCAAGCTTGCTAATTTTCTCAAAACTTCTATTCTTGGTTTGGCATCAACGAATTTTTTACTACCACAAACACAAACTTCTTCCTCTTCTTCAACCTCTCTTCCACAAACAGCACATCTTTTTATTGGTTTAAAGTATGGAATGAAAGTTTCTTTTACTTCAACACCAAACAAACCTTCTTTCAAACTCAAATCAGTAACATGTCCTTTACTAGCGGCTATCATTAGCAGAGAATTTGCTCCAAAGACTTCATTAACCTCTAAATCTTGGTATTTCTTTTTTGATGGTTTTCCAAAGAATCTTGCTATAGTTTTAACTTTTGTTGGAGATTCTACTATGAACAATCTAGTCTTTAAAGCAATTTTTGTTTCTTCAGCTTTCAACTTTCCTTCCATAGCAAGCAAAACTTTCCTTCTATCTTCATCAATTTCCTCTATAACTTTTTTAATGTCAATTTCCTCCATGCTTTTCCATTCAATGTCTTCAAAATAGGTTAGTTCTTTTTTCAAAGAGTTGAAGGCTTTTTCTTCATCAACTATAACAACACTTAGACCCTTTGTTACTCCCCCAACATACAATCTACTTGTTCTTCCACTCGCTTGAATATAAGCAACAGCATCTGGAATTAGAAATGTGTATTCTCCTTCTTTATCGCTAAAGCTTATCGTTGGCGATTCCTTTATTGCTTTTAGAACTTCTTCATCTTTTAATATTTTTTTAAGGAATTCCAATCCACTTATTGCAACTTTCCTCACAAATTCTAGAAATCCTTCTAACGTTCTATTTTCGATTAAAGCTTTCCTCACTTCTTCTAACTCTTCGGTTCTTAAAGTTTTGATTTTTATCAGATTTGCAACAAGATGCTCGTATTCTTTTTTGTATTCTTCCTTAATGGCTTGCTGTATGTTGTTCAGAAGCATTAACCATTTTGTAGGGTGGAATTCCTCTATTCTAATTCTGACAACAAATTTTGGCGCACCCGCAAAAATTGCATATCTAATTCTAGCTGGCAAATCAATTCCCCTAACAAGAGGGCTTCTTGAAGTTACCATTCCTATCAAAGCATCTAAGTTACCAGCCTTAAAGTCTTCAAACGATTTTTTATCAGGTTTTAAAAATGCTTTTACTTTTATACCATTTTCAATTAAAAATTTCTCCAATTCTTCAGCAAATTCGCTACCCTTATCCATTGGCACGAAGATTAGACAGCCGCCACCAAACATTTTTACAATGTTTAAAACTTCTTCTTTAATGTTTTTGTTTATAGTAAAACAATCAACAATATTTCTTCCAAATTCAGGTTTTGTTCCAATCGAAAATCCGAATACTGAGTTTAATATTGCAACACTTTTTGTTCTTCTAGCTTTTTGAGTAGCCCCACTAACTATTAGTTGGGATTCTATTTTCACACTTTCTCTCAATTTTGAAATTTCTGAAATTGCTTGATTTAACTCAATCCTTTTTTCAAAGACATCTTCAATCAAATTTTTAATCTTTTTGGGAAGTTTGACCATTTTCAAAACATACCTTATGGCTTTGCTCCTTCTAAGAAAGCTATCAACATCATCAACAAAAACTAAATCTATGCTTTGTCTTTGAATTTCTTCTCTTTTCATTATGCTAAGGTGAGTTGTTATTATTACATCAGCTTGGTCCATTTTCTCAAGTGCTTCTCTCTTTTCCTTTGTTGTTAGCATAGAATGATAACTTACAATAGTCGCATCTATACCCAAAAGTTCGGCAAATTTTCTCATCTTTTCTGATACTTCATTTACCAATAGACTTGTAGGTAAAATTATTAAGCATCTTTTTTTAAGAAACTTTGCGGCGTATAGAGTTAGAATTATTTGGACGGTTGTTTTACCAGAGCCAGTTGGAGCAATTAAAGCAAAGCTTTCTCCTTCTAAAAACCTTCTAACCCAAAATCTTTGTAATGCCCACATTCTTGCTTTCACTGCTTTTTCAAAAAGATTATCTATTTCTTCAACTCTTTTATTCCTTTTTTCAATTTCAAACAAAGGGCCAAATTTAATTTTTTCGTTCTCATTTGGTAAGCAAGCTTCACATGGCAAACCCTTAGCCAATCTTTCAGAAGTAATAGTATTTCCGCAGTTTGGACAAAGATTTTTGTATACGAGCTTCAACTCCATTTAAAGAATTTTGAAATTCTATATAAATTCCTACTTTTCAAGAATCCATTTTAAAACTTTTATTGCTGTGTTATACTCATCTATATTTTTGATTTTGAAATCTTCATCATAAGGATACCAATTAAACTTCAGTTTTTCCAATTCTTCTAGCTTTTTCTTTATCTCACTTTCACTTTTCATATAAGAATCCACCTTTTTGACAAATCAAATTTCAGTCAATAATTAGGTTTACTCAGAATTTAAAATTAACATCGAGGAGCCTTAGGGAATTAGATATAGAATAAAGCTCTCATCAAGCCTTTTTCTCCTGCTAGCTTCCAAAAATCTCTTAATGCCTCCTTAACAACCTGCTTTTCTGTTTTTAGATGCTCGCAAAAAGCTAGGACGAACTTCCATTCATATCCTCTTTTTTCAACTTCTTCTTGTAGATAAATATCTTCTAGTCTCTTCTTCTTTGGTAATTTTATTCCAGATACAGCCTTCTTCCTTATCAAAGTGTTTGAAGTAAAACCCCTTTGCTTTAACCCAAATTTAACTTTTATAAAAAGCATGATTTTTCTCAAAAAGCTTATTGGTCCTTTTGGCAAACCAAATCCTTGAACAACACCTATTTTATCATTCTTATTTGAGATCAATGAATAAAACCATTTTTTGTTCACAACAATATCAGAATCGATAAAGAAAAACCATTTAGTTTTAACTCTTTTTATAAGCATCTCTCTGACTTCGCCTAAACTTCTATTTGTTTGAAAAATTTCACATCCATATCTTTTGGCTATTTCTATGGTATTGTCTGTGCTATAACCATCTGCAATTATTATTTTGTTAACCGGAATCACTTCCTTTATTGACTTTAAACAAGCTTCTAAAGTTTTGCCTGAGTTTAAAGTTGGAATACAAACGTCAAACTTTTCCATAAGTTTATTAACCGTAAAAGTTTATATCTCCCTTCTTAGGAGCCTGCAGTTTGGTTTAGAAAGAAGTTAAACTCTTTAATAGTGAGTTTTTTGGTTAGAGAATATAAATTTAAAAAGTATAATTTGAATTATACTTATTGAAATTATACTTGTAAGATACACAGACATCGAAAGATGGAAGAAAACGGGAAAAAGAGTTTTAGTTTATGGAAGAAGAAAGACTGGAAAGACTTTCTTCCTTAAGAATTTTACAAGCTACGATGAATATTTTTTTGTTAAAAGAGACGAAGAAATATTAGATTTAAAAGACATGAAAACAATAAACTACGAATACTTAAAAGGAATGTATTCTCTTCGATAGAAGCAGAAAAGTTTTTAGTAGTCCCTGAAACTTCCAGTTTAGAAAGAATCCCAAAAGGTATAGAAGTGTTAGATGTTAATAGAATTTTAGAATTGATAGGATAGCTTTTATTCGATAAATTTCTCCAAAAAATTTTTGAGGTTTCGAATACTTTTCTTTAAGAAAGGTGTTCTTTCTTCAAAAAATTCCAAAATCTTTACATCCTCTCTCTTATAGAACTTTAACAAGGCTAATGTAAAAAGATAAATAGCTCCAGCAAAAGCTATCAAAATGAAATCAATTAAAATACCATAAGTGATTTTTGTTGTTAAATAAAGGAAAACAAATGATATAAGCGAAGAGATTAAAATTTTTGTAAAATCTTTTTTTGGCATTTCGACTCTCAAGAATTTTTTTATGTAAGAATAGCTAATGATTGAAAGAACTAGAATTGATGTGAAATAAGATATTGACATACCAATAGCTGAGTAGATTTTTGTTAACGGATAAACAAGAGTAAGAAAAATAGCTACAGTTAGCAAAACAATATTTCTATTCAATTTAGTTTTTCCTATAGCATACAAGTTCGACAGAAATAAATTTCCCAAGCCATAAATAACAGAAGCAATTGCTAAAATTGGAAATAGACTACTCGCTTCTAGATATTTCTCGCTTGAAAAGATTACTATAACTTGTTTCGAAAAGATTATCAAAAAGAGGGCTGTTGGCAAAGAAAAGAAAAATGAATATCTTGCTACTAGTTCTATCAATCGTTTTTGCTGGCTTTTTGTTTTAGTGTTTGTTGAAAGGGACGAGACTATTGGTAATAAAGCTGAAGATAATGTGTTTGGCAATGCTATTATTGGAATTGTCATTATTAATGCAACAGTATAAATTCCAGTAGCTTTAGTATCTTGAATTATAGAAAGCAAAGCATACTGTCCGCTAGAAAAGATGCTCCAAGCTAAGCTAGAGATGAAGGCAGGCAACGCATATTCAAACAAAATTTCTTTTTTATCTATTTTCGAATATTTTCCTTTCAATCTTATACTAATAATCCTTAAGATAAATATAAGGTAATAACAGACAATGAAACCAGTTATTAGCCCAAAATACCTGAAACCCAGAAATATCAGAAATATTGCTAGTATGTCTTTTACTAAAACTCCAAATATGTCGGTTAAAAAATATAATTTCATTTTTTGGAAGGCATAAATTATTGAACCTGAGAGAGAAGCAAGCGTCAATGATAGCGTAGCGAATGGAATTAGTATACTGGCAGTCTGAGGTATTTTCAGAGTTGAGGCAATAAAATCGTTAAAAAATAAAAATAGAGTTAAAATTAGAAGGTTTGTTAGCAAGATAATTTGGTAGGAAAACTTTATCAGTGATTTTATTTTTCCTACATCTTTTTTTGCTTCATTTTCAGATATAAGTTTCCATAGTGCCGTATTTATTCCAAGTAGGGAAAGAGTCGAAAGAAATATAGCAAAATTTACTACAGTAGAAACAATTCCGTATTCTTCTGGTTGTAGAGTCTTACCAGCTATAAACCAATAGAAAAACCCTAATAGTGTAACTGTAAACCAATCAAGGAAAAGGTATGTCGTATTAGATATTAATTTCTTTCTCACAGACATTATCTTTAATTTTTTTAGGAAATTAAAAATGGAAGATATGCAAATACATTCGATCCCATTTTTGTACAAAAAATTTAAATATTAGTTCCAAGAAATGAACTAATAGAAGAATTTTTGTCTTTGATTAACAGTTGGTGAAGAGAAGGAAAGATTAGCTAAGAGAAAGCTTTACCTTATAAAAGGAAGATTTTTGAGGCGGTTCTAAAGACTTTTAATGAATATAGACAAATTCTAATTCTTTCAGGTTTAAGAAGTGTTGGAAAAATCAACGATAATGTTTCAATTGGTAGATCATTTGTTAAGGAAAGGAGAAAATCCAAATAAAATATTGTATTTTTCCTTTGATATAAGGAAAGAAGAAGATTTGATTAAAATTTTGGATGCTTTTAGAAGTGTAACGAGTGTTAACTGGGAAAGAGAAAAAATTTTTGTGTTTTTGGATGAGATACAAAAACTTAAGGGCTATAGCTTGTAGTTGAAACAGCTTTATGATAATTTTCCGAACATAAAATTTGTTGTTTATGGCTCGGCTTCTTTTGAATTGGAAAAAGAAGCAAAAGACAATCTAGCAGGAAGATATTTCCTTAAAGAGATTCCACCTTTATCATAAAGGAATTTTTCGAGTTAAAATACGGAAAGAATATTGATAATGTTCAAATTTTTAAGAGGGAATTAAAATTCGAACTCAAGGAATATTTGAAGAAACCTTTTCCAGAAATAGTCAAATGGAATGACTTTTCCAGAATAGTTGAATACATAGGCGAGATTGTTGTTTCAAAGATTATAAAAAGCGATTCGCCAGATATTCTTGAAGATTTTGATAGCAATTTACTAGAAGAGCTTGTTGAAATTTTCTTCTCGAATCCAGGAATGATTTTGAATATAGATTCTCTTTCTTCTACTCTTAAAAAAAGAAAAGAAGAAATTTCAAAACACATTTTTTACCTAGAATTTTCCAAGTTAATTAGAGTTGTAAAAAATTTTAGACCATCTAAAATGCTCGCTTCAAGAAAATTGAGAAAAGTTTATCCATACATTCCAGCTTTCATTTTCATCTTTAAACCATTTCCAGATATGGGTAAGGTTTTTGAAACTTTCGTGGCTCAGCAACTTAATGCAAAATATTATTGGAGGGGAAAGGATAGAGAAATTGATTTTATTTTGAAAGAAAACAGAGAGATTGTTTCTGTAGAAGTTAGGAGTGAAGAAGAATTTAAAAATCTCGATACAATTTCTTACTTCATGGAAAAGTTCAAAGTTAAAAAAGCAAGGCTTTTCTACAATGGTGAAACTAGAAAAACTGAAAATATAGAAGCTATTAACTTTTTAGATTTAGCTTTAGGTATTCACTAGAATTTTTATAGAATTCCCAAGAAAGGAATCAAAGAAAAGATGGCTTGAATCATCATCATAACAAAAACAATTTGTTTTTCGTTTAAATTACATAAGTTTGTTATTAAATGAATCCAAGAGTAAATTTGTTTACCATACTTTGGCTTTATTGTTCCATCTTTTTGTAAAATTCCGAGATCTGAGGCAAACCTCCCAAGTTTAAATCTTGAGTAAAACTTTAGAATTCCTTGAATGACAAATGGTATCATTGTTATTACTGCAACCTTCTCCATATTCCCAACTATTGCTCCAACAGCAACAACAGCTCCTAAAGTATAAGTTAGACTATCGCCAGAAAGAATTTTTGCAGGATAAAAATTGTATTTTGCTATTCCAAGCAAAGCACCAAAAGTTGTTAAGAAAATTACTGAAGCTACAATGCTTCCATGCAAATAAGCGTATATTCCAAGAGAAAGAGTGTAAATTAAACCCATTCCTGCTTCCAAAAAGTTGTATCCACCGAGAAGATTCACCATGTTCGCCGCGCCAACTACTCCAATTGGAACTATTACCAATGGATACAAAATTCCAAAATCTACAGTTCCTATGAATGGTAAATTCATTGTAGTATTACCAGCCATTATAGCCATTAGTGGAAAAGCAGCAGGTAGAGTTAATAAGGGTTTTTGCCAAGCTTTCAATCCTTGTTTACCTTCTATATGGCCAGCAACTTTAACTTGTCTAGAGTTTAAATCATCAAGAAAACCAGAGAACATTATTATAAGTATGCTTGTGATTGATGCAAAAAGATATACCAGTTGAGAGGATTCTTGGCGAATAAAAACAGTTATGAAGGTATAAACTAACAAACCTGCTATTATTCCCGCAACAACTGGCACTCCAGCAGAATTTGGAACTAATGGTTTATTTTTCTTGTGAACGTCAGTCGTTAAAAGACCAACGAGTCTGAAGTATCTAATAGCATATGGTGTGATGAAAAATGTAGAAAGAGCAGAAATGATTACAGATGCTAATATTTCTATCATAGATTATCTATTTCAGACGTTTTTAAATGTAGAACGTTCGAGTGAAATTTTTTAGATGTTCAAAAATCAAAGTCCCAGCAAAAAATCTCGTAATCTTGAAAGTATCTTATAGCTAACTTATGACAAAGTTTATATACAAGTGTAATACGTATTACATTTGTCTTATAAATTTCACTCTAGAAATCTGCTCAACGAAAGACAGTGCTACATTCATAGTAGTAAGAGAAAAATAGTGGTGGGAATGATTAAAAAATTTTCTTTCAAGTTGAAATCATCTTTTGATAACAATATTTTGTTTTTTAATTCAATATTTGGAAAGTCTCTGAAATCAACTTTTTCCTGCCATTTTACTTCTATTCCAAAATTTTTGAAAACAATATCAACCTCTTTTTTGTTGTGATAAAAACCAATATGTTCCATCTTTCTACTTAGCTCTTCTACCACTACTCCTTCTACAAGCTTACTTAAATCATCAACTTTACTTTTACCAAAAACCTTCCTATTTACAACGTGGAATAAAAATGGATCGATGAAATACACTTTTCTCATTTTTCTATAAACTATTCTCTCCTTGTAAGGATCAAAAGTGTAAAAATTTCTAATTACGAATAGATTTTCAAGAATTTCCAAATATTCTCTTGCCGTAACATGAGAACCTATTTCCATTTCTTTTGCTATGGATGATAGAGAAAACTTTGACGCATAATTTTTTAAAACTCCAGCTAAAATTGAAGAAGCAATTTTTTCACTTTTCTCAATTTTTGCTATGTCATGAATTAACCATTTCCAATAAATTTCATAAGTCTCTTCTTTTATTCTTCCTTCTTCAATTAGCTCATAAAAAGCTCTTGGAAAACCTCCACATTCCAAAAACTTGTAGAAAAGTTTATCTATTTCATCTTTAAGCAGAATTAGATTCTTAGCAGCATCAAAAATTTCTTTTGCGCTTTCAAAATTTGTGGAAAAATTAAGCTTGTTTTTTAATTCATCGCTTCCAAAAATTTTGCAAAACTCTTTGAATGTTAAAGGAAGAAATTTTTTTATTTCAATGTTCCTTCCAGGAAAACTTTCTTTTCTTAAGTTTAAAGAAGAAGAGCCAGTTATGTAGATAACTTTATCTTTTGATAGGTTTGAATCTAAAATATATTTTATTGCTCTTTCCCAATTTTCTACAAACCCAACTTCATCAAGGAAAACATACTTTTGCCCTTCTACAAGAAAATCAAGCCTTCTTAAAACATCAATTATTTCTTCAAAATTTTTGAGAATTTCGCAACTAAAATAAAAAACTCTTTTTTCTTCAACTTTCTTGTTGGTCAGCAAATCATAAATAAGAAGTTTTAGGTAAGTTGTTTTACCAGTTTGCCTAGGCCCAATTATTATCTTGTTTTTGCTTTCTTCAAAAGAGTAGAGAAGCTTGTGTTTTTTCTCCAATGCATTTTTCACTTTTTCGTCTTCAAGAATTTTATCTCTAGAAATCCACCAAGGGTTTTGCTCTTTTAAAACCTCAACTTCTACCATTTTTGATATTTGAATGTCAATTTTTAAGCATTTTTTGACATTTCACTGTCAATTTTTGCTACCTTTAGCTTTTCCGCTTGGCTTTTCATTTTGTATAAATTTCAATACTTTGAATAAAACTAAGCTACCAACCCCCAAAGTTATTGATGCAATAAGGATGATGATTAAAACAGAATTTGAAGTAATAAAACCAAATAAGCCCGTCTGAGGACTTTTACTTTTGGAAGATTCCTTTGTTTTGTTGATGCTTTTTTCACCCTTTGTTTCATTTTTGTTTGTAATGTTTTTACTCGTCTCATTTTCCGTTAGTGTTGCGTTTTGTTTAGAGGAAAGGTTCAAACTTGCGTTCAATGTATTGTTTAAAAAAGGCAAAGCAGCAAATCCAGTTATAGCCTCATTTTTTGTTGTTTTGCTTTCTGTTGGTTTATCATCATTTGGCATGCAAGGAGTTCCGCCATCAACATAACTCTCAACCCAAATTCCATTCTTTAACTCTAAGCTTTTTCCATTGTCATTGGCACCCCAGGAGCTAGAATAATTAACCGAATCAATTATCTGTAATGAAGAATTTTTGATTGCTAAGATTTCACCGATATTGCTCAAAGAAAATGAAGATTGGAAAATGCTACAAGAAGCAGATGGATATTCTTCTTTGAATTTTGTTGCATTGTTTGAAATTATGGCAAATTGATTCGGTTTCAGTATAATGCTTCCAAAGACTAGGGTTATTTTATGATTTGTGTTGCTTTCAAAAAACTTCCAACCAGTTAGATTGACTTCGCAATTTCCAGCATTAAACAATTCTATCCATTCTCTTCCATTATCGCTTCCTTTAGGGTTGTACATTATTTCGTTTATTATGACTTTTTGTTCTGTACAAGTTGTAGAATCAGAAAAATTCAAGTTGTTGGAATTTTCATTATCATAAACAGCAAATGTTGTTTCCCTAGGACCAACAGTTAATGGATCCCATTTTTCTAATACTACTCTAACTCTGTAAATTCCCGGAGTTTCCGGTTTAAATTCATAAATTTTTTCAAAAGTTGAATTTTCTAAACTTTCGTTAAATGTGAAGTTGAAAGTATAAGTGGAATTTGAGATTTCGATATAGATTGTTGCATTATCGAAAACTTTGCTAAAGATTTTCAAATTTATTGGAACTTTTTCTCCAAGTTTCACATCTTTTGCCTTGACATCAAAATCAAGAGTAGAAGAATATTTCAAGCTTATTGTTATGTTTTTTATGATTGTAGCTGAGCTATTTTCTTCGTCATAAGTTATAGTTGGAATGATAACTTCAACTTCGTTTCTATTGTCAATTGTTTTGTTCACTCTAACTTTGTATTTTTTTCTTGTAGTTGATTTTGTTTTGTTTGTTTCTAGAGATGAATTTGAGTGAGAGAGCAATTTAACTTTTGGCAAGCTTATGTTTTCTATTTTCTCTTCATCAAAACTTATCGTGATATTTCCCTCGTTAACTGAAACATTTTCTGGTAGATAATAAACAAACCTTTTTATTGGAATTATTGGTTCGTTTTCTTCAACTAGGTTTTCTCTAGATTCATATTCAAGCGTTCCATTTTTGAAAGTATAATTGAAGGGAATGAAAACTTTTAGTTCGCAGCTTTCTTTGCAATCAAACAGAATTTTCTGATATTCTAGCTCAACTTTTCCTTCTTTGGGTAATGACGGATCTCCAAGCAGGAAAAATTCTAGCAAAGATTTTTTCTTTATTCCCGGTTTTGTTATGTCGAAAGGGTCCCAAGTGAACCAATCAGAGCGAAAAGAATTTAGCGCATAAACTAAAGCTTTACCAATTGTGTTTTCGCTTGAGAAAAATCTTGAGTCAATTTCCCCACTGAATGGAGCATAGTTTAAAGCTGAAGCACCAATAAAACTTGCTGCCCCATTTTCTAAAAACTTATCTTTCATTTTTCCCAAAGCTGCAAAATCAGAATTATCCCAAACAATTCTTGCGTTTATAAAGGGAATGTCTTCTGGGAGAAAAACTTTACTTCCATTATATTGATAGTTTGTGATTTGTTGAGTCCAAAAGCTATAGCTTAAAATATCTCCGTTTTCTTTGAAGTTGTTTGGTAAAATCCATAAGCTTCCATTCCCTAAACCTTCATAATAAATTATCGAAGCTTTTGGCATTTCTTCGATTAAATTTTCTCTTGTTAATTCTGGCCAAGGTTTTGGCCAAAGCATTTCAACTATTTCGAGGATATCATTTAAATTAATGCTTTCATTGTTTGCTTCCTTTTGAGATAAATAATATAAAGCATCTTCATAATTTTCTCCAAAGGTACTCCAATCATACTCAAAATAGGTTTGCAAAGCTTCGCCTGCAATTTGAGAACCTTTTAAGAAAAGCAAAACGTTAGCTAAAACTGTTGATAAACTTTTAGAAACATACTTTTCTAAAACTTTTTTCAAACCTTCATAAGTTAAAATGAACTTTGTGATTTCACTAGTTTTTAATTGGCTTAAGAAAGCTTTGTGGTTTGTTCTTTGCTCTACTAATCTGCCAACATCATAACCTTTCTTTTCTAAAATTTCAGCAATGTTCCTTGCGTTTAGCATTCCTCCCCCACCATAGACTAAAATAGAGAAGTAGTCATTGTACAAATATTCGCTTGCAACCAAAGCTTTTCTGTTAGTATCTAAATATCCTCTTGAGAAAATTAGAGAAGCTAAGCTTTCATCTTCTGGTAATCTTCCAATTGCAAAATCTAGATAAGTATCGTCGTTTATGTCAGCATATGGAACATCTGAAATGAATTTATCTCCATCTTCTTTATCTTCAGCTTGAATTATTCCTAAAAATTTTTGTTTTTCTACAGGATCTTCAACTTCGAAACTTGGCAAACCAATTAAAAGCAAGTAGTTTCCTCTTAGAATGTTTTGAGAGTTGTTAAAAAGAAAACCAAAAGAATTCAACTTTGAAACTTTTTGTTTTAAAATTTGTTTTATCTCGCTTGCATTGTTTGAGTTTGTTAAAACTATAAAGCCATTTCTTAAAGATGAAATTATTGAAGAGTAAGCAATTGGCTTGGAGAGTATGATGTAATTAATGTTGATTCCTTTTTCTTTTGCTAGCTTTAGATAAAAATCTTCTATTTCTTCTGTTGAGTTTTGAGAAAAATCTAAAACTGAATTTTCTTTTTCAAAAACTATTGGCAAGTTTAGCAAAGAAGCTATTTGAGAAGCATAAATGTATTTTTCCAGAGAGTCAGCATAGACTCCTCTTTTGTTTTCGAAAAATTGAATCAAATCTTCTCTTGAAATTTTTATCGTTGAATGATTTTTGATGCTTAAGCTAATGTTTCCTAGAAGAAAGATTTGTTGTGGTTTGAAGAGTTCAATAAAATGCTTTATTTGCTTTTCGTTATTATCAAAAACCAAAACTGGCTGTTTTAAAGGTGCTAGAGAAACAATATTTTCCCAATCTTTATCAGCAATGAAAAGAGGTTTTTCTAAAACTCTAACTATTGAATAGCAAACAGTTTGATTTTCTACATTAGATGCGTTTGTATAAATTGAAATGCAATGAGAACCAATTGATTGGTTTAATTCTTCGTTGATTATTGCCCCTTCGTAGAATGTTTGATTTAGGAAAAGATTGTTATCAATGAAAATTTGTAAGTAGAAAGTTTCATTTAGGGAATGAAGGGAAATGTTCAGAGGGATTTGTGTATAGGGTAAAGTGGTGAAGTAGGTTTTGTTGAGAGGAGAGAAAGTTGAGAATTTTTTAAGTTTAAAGTTAAGAATCGTATCGATAAAAGACGAATAAACATATGTACAGTTTGGAATATTCACCCATCCACCACATCCCAATGTAAAACCAAATACGTTGAATTTCTCGTTTGTGATTGCTACAACTTTTTGGTTTCCTATCATTTTTAAAAGTGGTATTGTTGTCGGTGAAAGAGATTCAGCATAAGTAAGATGGTAAGTTGCTGCGCTACCCAATTTTAATACATCTCCTATGGAATATTCTTTGAATAAAACAGAATTATTATATAATATTTCTGAATCAAGAGAGGATGCCCACAAACCATAAGAAATAGAGGAATTAGTTAACACTAAAGAGGCTAGCATCCCCCCATCTCCAACACCTATGAAGATCCCACCATTCAAAATGTAGTTACGAGTTTCGTTTTCTTTCCAGTCAAATGTGGGAGCTTGATATAAATCGAATTCAAGTAATAAAATATCATACTTAGTTAAATTATTGGGGAAATGTGTACCTTCTTCAACTTGGAAACTCTTATTTTTGAATAACTCTATAAACATTTGTATGTGATCGTAGTGTTTTCCATCATGGAAAATATAAGCTGTGTAACCAAAAGATGGAGATAAATTAATGAAGATTAATATAATAATAAAAAGCACCAAGTTATTTAAATATTTCCTATTCATTAATTTGATTCTAATGCTAAAATTTTGTCAATTGCCATATGATGACTATAAGATGCTTCTTAGTTGCTTAAAGTAGGCAAATAATTAAGCAGTAAATAATAAAATTAATATGAAATTACTTATAGCACATGAGATATTTCCTCCAGAATTTTCTGGTGGAGGAGAAAAACTTCTCCTCGAAATAATTAAGCGGTTAAAAAGGCAACACCGAATAATTGTAATAACCTCCGGAAATCCTGAAATTAAAGAGTTTAAAGGAATAAAAACAGTTAGAGTGTCAACTCATCGAATGTTATTCAACATTTTTGGTATTCCATTACTGTTGGCCTATGGCAAGAGGGCCGATGTTTTAATTGGTAATACTTATCATTCGGCTATTCCAACAGCTATTGCTTCATTTTTACTGAGAAAGCCCTCTATTTGTATTGTTCATGGCGCATATGGAAAAAAGTGGGTAGAAATGAAAGGAATACTTTCTATATTTGCTATACTTCTTGAGAAGATCATTTTCAGGTTACCGTTTTCATATTTTTTGTTTTTTTCTGATTTTGCTCGAAAATCGGCATTAAAGCTAGGTGTTAATAGAACTCGCACAGTTGTGATATCACCTGGGGTTGAAATAAATAAGTTCAAAAAAATAAAAAAGAAGAAGTTTGTACTTTTCGTAGGTAGGTTAGAAAGGCAGAAAGGAATAGACAAAGTTATAGAAGTCGCAAAAAGGTTACCCCATGTTAAATTCATCTTAGTAGGGAAAAGAAATCAACACGAGAAATTGAATAAGTTTCCACTAAATGTAGAATGGATGGGATTTGTTCCAGAAAAAACATTAATTAAACTTTACGAAGAAGCTTTAATCTTTTTTCTTCCCTCTCGAGCAGAAACTTTAGGATATTCTATCTTAGAAGCAATGGCAGCCTCGTGTGCTATTGTTTCTACCGTTCCACTTCCATATTTTGGTTATAGACTCAAAGAAAATGATAAAATAGAAACTATTGTAAAAGTTATAAGAAAGATGATAATTGAAAATAAAAAGACTGAACGACTAGGAAGATTAAACAGAAAAATAATAAGGAATTACCGATGGAGCTCTTTTATTTACAATTTTAACAAACTTCTTAGTTCGTTTATATAAAATAGAAATATACACACTTTATATTTAATCATCTCTGCCTATATCCTATAACATAGTATAAGTCAATTATCTCTACATTTTTATCTGAATATATTTATCAATTCAACACCGAAAAGAATGTAGAAAATGAGCCTGAATTTTTGTAGATGTAATCGAGAAATAGCGACTACGGCATGTATTTAAATTTTTTTATAATTCATAATTTCGCTTAATACACTTTTAAATTTTTTTATAAAGATATCAACATCGAATCTCTTGGCGTTCTTTCTACAAATCTTTTGAGAAAATCTATATTTCCCGAAGTTTTTTATTACTTTTTCTAAATTTTTTTCATAATCGGGGTCTAAAACTAATCCTGTTTTTTTATCTATTATAGTTTCTTTCAAGCCACCTTCATTTGATACTATTGCGGGCCTACCACAACTATTTGCCTCCACAGGCACTAGTCCAAATGGTTCTCTCTCTGTAATGTATATGACTGCCTTACTTTTACAATATATTTTACTTAACTCTTCATCAGATATGGTCGTACCTCTAATATAAGATATGTTTTTAAATTTATTTGAGTAAATTTTTACTAATCTTAAAAGAGGACCATCACCTACTATTAGTAGATTTTCGTCTTTTATTTTAGAGAATACACGTAGCAGCAGTTCAGGCCTTTTATGTGGTAATAACCTTCCGACAAATAAAAAGTATTCCCCACTGTTTTTATTTTTTTTACAGCATTTAAATCGATTCATTTCAACAGGAGGATATATGACACGTTGAACTTTTATTCCATAGGATTCGTACAATTCTTTTGTATATCTGGAGATAGCAACTATAATATTCATATTCCTTAGGGCAAGTTTTTCAATTCTGCTATATTTAAGTATTAATTTTTTAAAAATTTTTGTATAGAGAGAATATTTCTCTCTTCTTAGTGCTTCATCGAAAGGCTCTGAATTTATATAATATACCTTTGGAATTGAGAGAAAAGGAGCAAGTATAATAGAGTAGAAACCAGAAAAAATTGCTACATCGTAGTTCTTATTTATTATTCTTTTATAATTTTTCATTATCTTCCCAAAAAACAGTAAAGTAAAAAGTATCTTCACAAGGTCGAATTTCGATATAATTTTTGAAATATGGGGACTTACTGATATAACATTTTTTGATGAAAACGTTTCGTATACATTCTCTGGTATATATAAAGATGTAAAAATTTTAACATCTTTTAAATATTTTGAGAGTATAGAGATTATTCTTTCTCCGCCACCTTTTTCGATAAGGAAGTCGTGAAATATTGCTATTTTCATTATTATTTTTTATTATGTCATCTAAAATATTATTTTGTTGTTTCTATTCTTTCCCAAATTTTTTCAAAAGATTTTCTTCTAAAAATTAACCAATAAGCTCTAAGCCAAGAAATTAGATAAACAAAGCTAACTATAAGCATTTTGTGAAATTTTCTAATTCCATATACTTCAAACAAATCTTTCAATCCAACTGAAATCTCGCTTGAAATTTTTCTTCCTTCAAACCCAAACCATTTTTTAATTTGTAAAAAACCAGCTCTTGTTCTAGACTTTTGCTTTATGAAGTCTGAAATTGATGTTGGAAATTTGACATAAACTTTAGCTTTTGGTTCATACTTTATCAAATAGCCTTTAGATTTTATTAGATAACCAATTAGTGCGTCATCCGACAAAACATTTGAAGGAATTTTTTTTACTAAACCATTTCTTATAGCATATAAATAACCAGTTGGATGCCAAACTTCGTTTTTCTTATCTTGTAAATTTCTCATTTTATCAAAAACCTTTTCGCTCAACTTTGCCCATTCATAAAACAAAGAATTTTTTGAAATTTGATAAATAACTTTTCCAGAAACAGCGCCAACTTTTGGATTTTCAAAATGTTTCAAAAGAAATTTGATTGAGTTTTTTCCAACTAGAACATCACCATCTGTTAATATGAGAATTTTCCCTTTAGCTTTTCTAAAACCCAAATTTAATGCTGTTGGTTTTCCTTTGCCAGGGTCTTTCAAAATTTTTATTCTTTTATCTCTTTCGCTAAATTTTTTGGCTACTGATAAAGTTGGTTCATCAGGAGCGATTACAAGGATTTCAGAATTTTTTGGTAGTTGAGAAATTATTTGCTTTATAGCTTCTCCAATAGTTTTTTCTTCTTTAAACGCTGTTATTATTGCCGAAATTAATAATTTGTTTTTCATAAATAGTTATGAATACTCACATTAAAAAGTGGATAATAGTTTTGTTTGTGGTGCAACTAATTATTAAGCTGATTCTTTCTACATATCCCTACTCTTCGTTCGATGAGAGAGAATACATCGAATTTAAAAATAAAACAAATGCGATTCCTGAAAGAGCCTTTCTCTTAAAATTTTTATCATATCTTTTTCCTTCATTATTAATTGGAAGAATTTTTGTTGCAATATTTTCTTCGTTTGTTGTTTTCATTCTACCATTCATAAAATATAAGGTAGTTTCTAAAAACTGGTTGCTTTTCACTTCTCTTATCGTTTTCAATCCTTTGTTCTTAAAAATTTCTTCGATGTATCTAACAGATGCTTTGTTCTTCACATTTGTTGTAATTTTTGTTTATCTAAAATCAAAGAAAATGGAAAAGAAAGCTTCACTTATTTCTTGTATATCAATTTTGATAAGATTTGAAGGTTTATTACTTGTGCTCATTAATTTTATTGATTTA
Source organism: Candidatus Aenigmatarchaeota archaeon (assembly GCA_032249395.1). Classification (GTDB taxonomy): domain Archaea; phylum Aenigmatarchaeota; class Aenigmatarchaeia; order CG10238-14; family SpSt-28; genus SpSt-28. The sequence goes on along the minus strand of JAVVFY010000010.1, from coordinate 4,713 downwards.
GTTTTAAAGAGAGATAAAAAGAACATTTTAATTCAGTTTATTTTGCTCATATGTTTTACACCAGTCATCTTAAAAGGAATTGAACTTTACTTGACTGCTCATTTTGGGGCAACACCAGAGGCACCATATTTATACTATCTAATTACACCATTTATGATACAAGGGTTGTTATTCGTTCTTCTTCCATATGCTTTGATTAAGCAATTTGGTAAAAACAGAATTATAGATTTTATTTTCGTTAGCTTTATTTTCTTCTATTTAGTTTTCCATATTGGAGGAACTTTCGCAGATAGATTTAGATATGTTTTACCAACAATTTTACCTTCTGCTTATTACATTATTGGTATAGTACAGAAAAAACTGAAAACAATTATTGTAGCGTTTTTGATTCTCAATCTCCTTCTGTTAATTCCTTTATACGACTATAGACCTTTTAGAGAGCATGTCAAACAATTGTTGAAAGAAATAATTCGTATTTAGCGAATATGACAATTCAACACATCTTCATAAACTTTAATTAACTTTTTAACTATTTTATTCCATGTGAACTGCTTAGATTTTTTGATGTTATTTACTGAAATCTTTTTGTAGATCTTTCTGTTGCCTAATAGTAATCTAATATACTTTGAAGCACTCTCCACATCTCCGTATTTTACCAAAAATCCGTTTTCTCTATGTTTTATTAGAAACCTTGGACCATCGCTATCTACAGCTATCACTGGCTTACCTCTTGCAAAAGCTTCAAGAATTACAATACCAAACGGTTCATAAATGCTTGGAAGAAAGAATATTTTCGAGATATCATAAAGTATTAGCTTTTCTTCTTCTGTAAGAAATCCAGTAAAGAAGATCTTATCTGATAGCTCGTATTCTCTGATTTTTTTACTTAAGTACTCGAAGTATTCTCTATCTTGAATCGGGCCAACTATAAAGGCTTTCAATGAGTTCTGTTTAACTTCTTTCATAGCTTTAATTAGAAATTCTATACCTTTAGTTGGATGTACTCTCCCTACGAATAGTATTATTTTGTCCTTTTTGCTAATACCAAATTTTTTCATCAACCTAAAATACTTTGCTTTTTTCATCTTTCTGAAAATTCTTTCGTCAATACCATTAGGAATTGTTATCACTCTTTTTTTTGGTAGATGTTTGAAGTGATTATTCTCGAAGGATGTAACAGTTATAACCTTTGAGAAGAATTTGTCAACAAAAAACTTAAGAAAGTAATCATAAGCAATTACAAATGTTTTTGAAAGAAGGTTCCTCGTATGCAATGGGTGGAATGGAGAGTGAGTGGTAAGAATACATGGCTTATTTTTCATTTTACAAATAAATCCAGCGAGTATCGTATGAAAGTGTCTGTAGCTATGCACATGAACTATATCGAAATCTTCTTTAATCAACTTTTTTACAAATCCTGGCCAAAGTTTCCCAAAATCACCGAAGCTAAAGATTGTATTAAATCTGAATACCTTTATGCCTTCTATGTTTTCAAATCTTTTTTTTATCCTACCACTTCTCGACGAGTCGGAAGTGAAGATGGTTATACTATGGCCCATTTTTCTAAGTCGTTTAGAAATTTGTAATACATGCTCTTCTACTCCTCCTTCAACCGGATAAAAAAATGGGCATATTTGTACAATTCTCATTTTTAACTTTGGTTTCAATCTTTAATTTAATGAGAATAGCCCAAGTTATAGGAACTTACGAATATGGTGGAATAGGAACAATAATTACTAATATAGCTCATGGGCTGAAAAAAGAGGGACATGAAGTAGAAATTGTCTGTGTTAGAAAAAGATTAGAGCCAAAAAACATTAAAGTAGTTTCTTTTGAATCTAAACTTAAGCCATCAATCCTCTGGGGAACGATAAAGATGATAAAATATCTTAAGAAGTTTGATGTTATTCATGTTCACGGTTCTTTACCAATTATTTATGCTCTATTCAAGAGAAAGGGTCAGAAAGTAGTTTATACCCATCATGGATGGCATATTGGTGTAAAAGAAACTGAATTTAAGACGAAAGTTGGTTCAGCATTATTTCTTAAGTTGTATCAGCTTCTTGCTCCAAAAATAGATGTTTTTATAGGAATAAGTAAGTGGGCTAAAAAAGAAATCAAATTGTTTTTTAATAGAGAATCTTTTTTACTAAAAAATCCAGTTGATGATAAAAAATTTAGACCAAAGAAAAACATTAGAAAATACAAAATTGGGAATCCGATGATTTTATCTGTGGGAAGGAACAGACCCCACAAGGGGCATATTTACGAGATACTCGCTATGGGAAAAGTCAAGGAGAGATATCCTAATGCAAAGCTGGTAATAGTAGGGGAAGATTACGAAAATCTGCTACCAGTTGTAGAGAAATTAAAGTTAAAAAATGATGTTGTATTTCTTGGTAAGGTTAAAGAGGATATATTAATATCACTTTATAATTCTTGTGATATTTATGTTAGTGCTTCTTTTTGGGAGCTTTTTGGATTAACATTTTTAGAAGCTTTGTTTTGTGGTAAGCCAATAGTAGCTAGGAACGCATTCGCCATGACAGAATTAGTGAGAGAATCGAAGGCAGGAGCTCTTTTTAATAAAAATGAGGAGATTTCTCAGGCAATCATTGAATGTTTACATAAAAAGAAGGAATTTAGCAAAAATGCACTGATATTTAGAAAGAAATATATAAAACAAAATAATTGGGATAAATATGTCAAAAAATTAATTAGAATCTACAGTAATTAATTATGAAAGTTTCAATGATTACTCGGCACCCTATATTAGAATTATTTGGTAGCGTTAATCAGTATATAAAAACGTCGACTAAGTTAATTGAAAGAAAAAATTAAATAGATAAAATATTTATCGCTTCATCTTCTATAAATCTAGAAACTCGGAAATTTAGTAAAAAAACTATATTCTTGAAAATTAGGACCGAGATATCAAAGTCTCAGTAATGGAGTTTCTCCTCGTCTATAGGATATTTAAATTAAAGAATAAAAGAAGGAGACAATTTATGATAAAAAAGCAAGATTAAAGAAAAGTTTCGGAAAAAGTGTTTTATATTTACAAAATAGTATTTTAGAATAATGACATGGGAAACATCTATTAATAGAGAGAGAAGACTAAGAAAAATTGCAAGTTATTTTTCAAACAGAAAAGGAGTTTTGTTAGATGTTGGTGGTCACGATGCTGCTTTGCGTAGATTTTTGCCACCTACCATAAAATATATCAATCTAGATTTTGAAAAGAGGAAAGAAGTAGATATTTACTGGGATTTAAACAAGAGGAAGCTTCCATTTAAAGATAACTCCATTGATTATTTTGTTGCAAGCGAAGTTTTAGAACACTTGTTTTATCCACTAGACATTATAAAAGAGCTTAGAAGAGTTTTAAAACCAAGCGGATTTGGTGTCATAACTTATCCAAATGATCATACATATGTATTACTAATTAAATGGCTTTTAAATAGGCCAGTAAATCCGGATCCGTTTAATCCCCATGGACATCTCCATACTCTAATAAATTTCAATCAACTTCTTCTTACTATAAGTAAGTATTTTAAGATAGAAAAAATAGAGTACTTGGCGTTTTCCCACGAGAGATATTTGAAGTTTATACCATACTCTTTTATTCAACTTAGCAAATTTTCTACCACATCTATTCGCTAGAAATATCATAGTTAAAGTAAGAAAGTGAGAGACCGCAAAAGAGAGAAAAGATTTTATCAATGCTTGTACATTTTCTTCTTGGCTTAAAGCAAATATCTTAAGAGCATCTTTAGTCAATCCCCAAATTTTAAACCATGTTAATTTGAAGGAATTGATAGAAGATTTGTTTTGAAACAATAATTACCAAAATCCAAAAACATTAACTTCTATTTATTTGAGTTTTTTATTGATGCATCAATAGCATCTCTTAGCAACCTTTCCTGGCTAGTGAATGGGTAGGAATAATCAAATATTTCCAATCTACCATTTGAAACATCTAACAAAACTAATCTGCCATTTTCTGTTTTGCATAAATAGCCATAAATTCCAAGCTGAAAAACTCCTCTTAATACTTGATGATATCTTACATTCTCTCTTCTATAAGTCTTGAATTCTTCGGCAGTTATTTTTCCATTTCCATTTCTATAAACTCTATCTGGCGCACCCCTTATGACGTACATTTTATCTTCATATAAGTAACATCTTTCATAAATACGAGTTCCGTTTTCGTATCCAAATAGTTCATGTAAAAATTTACCAAAGTCACAATTATAATTGCATTTTATTTTTTCTTTAATTTCATTCAAGGCACTTCTGCTTAATTTTTCAGATTCATATCCTCTTTCTCCAATTTTGTAGTCTTCTAAAATTTTTTCGTAAATTTCGCTAATTAGCTCGCGAAAACTTGCATTTATTCTTGCTCTAGAATTAAGTTTGTTGTTTAAAAGATTGTCTGCTAATTCTCCGGCAGAAAAAGAAGCATGTATTAATATCTCTGTTGAGGAAGTTTTCATTTTAATTTTGATTTTTGAAAGTTTAAATTATTTTCGCTTTTTCAAGGAATTAAAAACTACATAAAATTTTAAGCAGTCACATTTACTTTAAAAATCGTTTGTCCATAACAGCCTTGCAAACATTGTTCTATTGGTTGACCATTCTCATAGACTTTAACAAAGTATTGAGGATTATCAATCAACATTTGAATGAATCTGCTAGGATAATTATCTGCAT
>JAVVFY010000009.1:0-34026 GCA_032249395.1 Candidatus Aenigmatarchaeota archaeon | reverse complement strand
CTTAAATTTAATGTTGAAGGTAAGGTAATATATGAGAGTTCCAGCTGTTGCTGGCTACTTTTATCCCTCTGATAGAAAAGAACTAGAAAAAATGTTGACAGCTTTTTTTGAGAAGGCTAGAAAGGAAGTTAGAGAAAGAGAAAATGCTATTGGAATTATTGCCCCACATGCTGGCTACATTTATTCTGGATTAACAGCAGCTTATTCTTATGCATCTTTACCAAAAAGTCCGAAGAAAACAATTGTAATAATTGGACCAAATCACACTGGCTATGGAAGTGAAGTTTCAGTTTATCCAAATGGAAAGTGGAAAACCCCTCTTGGTGAAATAGAAGTTGATGAGGAGTTTGCTGATGAGCTGATAAAAAATTGCAAGCTTGTTGAAAAAGATGAGGCAGCTCATATTTATGAACATTCAATAGAGGTCCAGCTTCCATTTCTCCAGTTTTTATATGGTAATAATTTCAAAATAGTTCCAATTTGCTTGATGAATCAATCATTAGAGGTGGCTGAATGCTTAGCAAACGCTTTAATTAAAATAAAAAAAGAGTTTTTGGTTGTAGCTAGCAGCGATTTAAACCATTATGAAAGTTATGAGATTACTCAAAGAAAGGATATGGAATTGATAAAAGCAATAATTTCTCTTGATTTGAAAAAGTTTTATCAAACTTTGGAAAAGTTAAATGTTTCTGCTTGTGGATATGGTGGTATTGCTACTTTAATGAGTTTAATGAAAAAATTAGATGGAAAGATCGAACTGCTTAGACATTCTACCTCTGCTGAGATAAACAGAGATTATTCAAATGTTGTAGGATATGGAGCTTTAGTAGCATATTATTGATGTCTTTTTAAAATGAGAAAATATAGGATGAGATGAAGATATAAGGAAACCTAAGATTCTTAAAACGTTTTTATAAATGCAAGCGCGATTCTGTAAATTGTTTTTAAAATTTCTATAGACTTAGATAGAGTTTTCAAAAACTCTAAATTTGAGTATTTCTTAACATTAACTTCCTTGATATCAATTAAATTAGATATTAACAATCTTTCGTTGATACCGTTTTTACCTAAGCTCCTTCTAATATTTGCATAAAATAACATTCTAGCCTGTCCAATTTTTCGATAAATTTCTGGTTTTTGTTGAGACGGAGGTAAACTTCTTAAAAGTCTGCAGACTTCAGCTTCAAACAAATTTTCCAAAACCGCTACATCTCTCTCGTCAAGAAAAGTCAACTTAAAGGTTTTTGCATAAGCGACCCAAAGGGGAAAATCTTTTAAATTCTCCTCAGCGATTTCGTCTTTCAATATCTTGTCAATGCTTCTCATATCCTCTTCTACCATGTTTTTAATGTAAATATCATTGTTAAAAGCTTATCGGTGCGTATAAATTATTCAACTTCTCCTTCTTTCAAAATTTTCAAAGTTTTCTTTATTTCTTCAAGTTCTTCATCACTTATTCCATAAATTTCAGCAACAGTTTTATCAATTTCCTCTTCGATCTTTTCTAATTCCTTTTTAGCATCTTCATCATTTTGTTCATAATATCTTTTAGCTAATTCATGAGCCTTTTTAGAAAGTTCAGAAAGTTTTATATGAAGCTTATTCTTAGGATTAAATTTTGGAATATAGACATTTTTAGTAATATGTGTCGATATTCCAGTTTCAATTACATATGAAGAGACAATTAGCTGTACCACTGAAGAGTTCAACACAGAACAAACATAATAAGCTTCACTTTCATCATCAAAAGGAATTAACATTAGTTTAACATTTGGAATTATCACCTTAACTCCTAAAAACTTATCGTTTGCGGGGGTTAACACTGCAGCAGAAAACTCTGCCTTGCCGGAAATCTTACCGGCTATATTCTTCCATACTACTTTATATGGCGCGAAAGTATAATCTCCTATATTCACATATAAACCATACCAAATCTTGTCTTTACCAGCTAACTTATATAGACTTCTTTCTTCCAAATCTTTTTTAAATTCTAAAAAGTATTTGTAGGTCTTAGGAAACTTCACCTTCATAATAGATTCGGTTAAATTTTCTCCTTTTTTATCTGTTGGTAAAATTACATAACTTGAATAAATGCCATACCACTTTTTAACCTCCCTGCCTCTAATTATTGGGTATATTAAATCGCTTTCAACAACACTTTCTACTCTTTTTACTTTTTTCTTTCCAATATCGAATAAGTTTTCGATTAAAACAAAATTCTTTGTTTGAATGGAGAGAATTCTTATATAATATGCGCCATCTAAACCACCCATATTTACTCCCTCGTATGCCCTATATGGAGATTCTCCAATAACTTTTTCGAGCGTATTATATGCTTTTTCACTAATTATCATCCATGGAGTTTCTGGCTTTCCCTTTCTTATAGGCGCTAAAATTAATTCAAATTGTTTTGTATTTCTTTTAACCTCTTCTAATTCTGCTTCTTGGTCAATACCTTTGCTTCTTGGATTATGCCACATGACACAAGGAATTGGAAATTTTGTTTTTCCATCCTTTTCTATAACTATCAAAGATGTCCTATTGATTGCTCCTTCAAATGGATAAAGCGTAACTAAATCATGAACTTTTAAAACTTTACAAGGAATTTTTCTCTCCCCATTTTCTATTCCATTTGCTAAAAACTTTCTAAAACCTGCACCTGCTTGTGTTTTATAAACTGTAAAAGGAATTAGAAAAGCTAGCTTTCCTTTTTCTTTTACATATCTATCTAAACATCTTGCCGTAAATAGCATTGCCATATCTCTCTTAACTTTTCCTAAACCAGCGCCTTCTGTTCTCTCGAGGAGACCATAACTATCCCAAAGTTTTTTAGTATCTTCTCTATATTTTTCTGGCAAGCTCTCCCAATTTATCCAAGGTGGATTTCCTACTACAAAATCAAATTTTTCCAACAATAAAGGAGCAAAAGAATTTTTCAACAATCTAGTCCAAATCTTATTTTTGCCTTCTCTTTCCAATTTCCTTATAAACATGAAAAGTCTAGCCAATGAATCTACGCTTGATGATTTTAGCCATTTCAATTCATTTTTTAATAAGCCGATAAATTCTTCTTTGTTATAATTTCCTTTAATACCATCTTCTATCAATGCTAAAACTTTTGTTAAAAGTTTTTTGTCAATAACTTCATGTGGAATCCAAAATTCTCCTACACTCGTCTTCAAATAAACTTCCCATTCACCATAAAATGTTGGTTTCCTACTTACTAAAATAGAATCTGCCAAATAAACAGGAATATCCACATTTTCTCCTGGTAGTAACCTGTTCAATTCACCTAAAGCCAAAATGAAGTTTGCTCTAGCTGCTAATACAGCTAATGGATTTAAATCTATACCTACCACATTTTGCAATATCTTTCTAAGTAATTCTTTTTTATCTGGATAGAATTCCCTTTCAGCCCAGTCTTTTATTCTGTTTATTGCCAAAACCAAAAATGTTCCAGAACCGCATGATGGATCTAGAATTCTCTTCTCCGGATTTCCATCATAGCCAATCTCATCCAAAAGCAATTCTGCCAACCAATCTGGAGTAAAGTATTCCCCTAAATCGTGTCTTACTTTCTTTGGAACTAAATTTTGATATAATCTTTTGAAAAGGTCTTTTACTTTTTCTGGATATAGTTCTAATGTTCCTGGATCATATTCTTTCAACTTTTCAACAATAGAAAAAATAGCCTCAGCAATCTTTTCGTCCCATTCATCCAAATACCAAGCAAAATAATCTGCCTCAAGTAAGTTTCTTATACCCAATTGAGTTATAATTCCTCCTTCTTCCAAATTTTCTAACTCTTTTTTCATCTCATCTATTCCCTTTAAATAAGCGCTTTCTACCCTCTCTAAAAACGATCCAAATATTGGGTTGAAGTAGGATATTACTTCGGAAGTCAAAAATTTCATAACCAATGTATAATAAGTATGAATTGCAAACATTAGCTTCTCTACATTTTGTATTTTATAGTGTTTTAACCCATAATATTCGATTAAAGCGGATAGCTTTTCTGGTGAATAAGCACATACTTGTTGAAAGACTCTCTTCCAATCTTCAAAAAGCATGTTTGTTCTCTTAGATTTTGATTCTATCAAAGTAGTGTAGAATTGATAAATTACTTTTTTACTCAATTCTCCGGGACCAAAATCTTTAACCAATGCTTCAGGTTCTATAATTCTAAGATTTAAACCTCTAATTGCTCTTAAGAGGATTTTTACTGTTTCTTTGTTTATAGCATGCGGTCCTTTCTCTTCCCATTTATTTTTCCTAAATCTGATAAAGGCAATTTTATAACCATCCGTTATTACTCCAAACCATTTTCCTAGATTCTTTTGATCTCCAGCTTCTTTTGTTAAATATTCCTTCAACTTTTCTTTAAATTTTTCAAAGTTCGTCTTACTTTCTAACTCACCAGGTTTTTTGTATTCAATAATTACATGGCCATAAAGTGCGTCTTCCCTCAAACCAGAAATATCGTCTCTTGTTTTATGCTCATAGAAGGCTCTGATTCCCCAAGATTTTACTATAGGATCTAGCAGCTTTTCTACCGCTATTTTTAGTTCCTCTTCGTTAGAAGACTCAGAAGCGCATTTCCTTATCTTTTCGGATAATTTGATGATATCTATTTTTTCTAAACTATCGTTGTTAGATATATTCATCATTATTATCATCCATTCATTTTTATTATTCAAGATGGGCCTGGTGGGATTTGAACCCACGACCAACGGGTTTCTTCATTATATCAGAGCTTTTTTGCTCAGCTGGCTTAAAAGCCTCAGCAGCAAACTTCCGCTGCTCTACCAGGCTGAGCTACAGGCCCCCTTCACTATTTTTAATAACTCGAAAATAAAAACTTAAAAAGTTTTTTGAATTGAAGATGAATATGACGACTATATACAATAATTTCACTGAAGCAGTAAAAAAACTTTTTAATGAGAATGAAATAATAGTAGAAGTAGGTCCAGGTACTTACATTTATCCTGCGATTTCGATTCTTCAAAATGTGCACCCAAAAGCTTACATAGCGATAGATGGTGCTAATACTTTTGACGACGCATTAGAGAATTTTAATCAAAGAGGAGGAATAATGGAGTATTTTCGAAAAATGAAAAAATTTCTTGACGAAATGCCTGGCAATATTATAGCTATTAATTCATTAGCACACCAATTACCTTTAAAGTCGAAGAGTAGCGATAACATTCTTTTCGTTAAAACTCTCTGGAAGCTTGTCGATGGCGCCTTAAACAGCTGGGGTAAAATAAAGTACTCAATAATAGATAAATACAAAGAAATTGGAATTTCTTATCTTAATGAAAGTGACTACAGAAAACTTCTAATCTTAACCTATCCTTTGATAGTACTAGAGGAATCAAGAAGGGTGGGAAGAAAAGGAATAGCTATAATACCAGAAGCTAGCCTCGTTTATGAAAATATGATAAGGAATTTGCAAATTTATTCAGAAATAACTGGAAGTAAATTTTTTGTTCTAAAAGTTAGAAGACCTACTTGGACGATAATAGAAAATGGAATAGAAAGAGAAGTAGAACATTGGCAAGACAATTCCTCAAGAAACATGATTTATATTCAAACAACCAATTCCGCCTATCTATCAAGGAATGAAATTATTGAATATTTAAAGGGCACAAACTCATGTGATAATATATCTTTCATATATTTGTGCCGAAAGTTATTCTAGGCTGGAGAAGCATAAACTATTGTATCTCCTCTTATTAATATAGTTCCTATTTTTGCTTTTGTTTCTCCATTTTTCTTGATTTCTGCATCATCCAACCATAGATTCAAATGAAGATCCAAAGCTCTTAACACTCCTGATATTTCTTCTCCATTCTTTAATTTTACTAAAACTCTCTTTCCTTTTGCCTTATCTAAAACATCTATAGGTCTATCAGCCATACTTAAATGTTTATTGCAAATATTTAAAAAGATTTTTTACTCTAACAAAGAAGAGAATTTCTTTAATCTATTGAATGTTTCTTCTAAAGGTTCAGGCATGACTTTTGTTGAATCGAAAACTTCCATGAAGCCAGCATCAGCTCCAAACCTAGGAACAACATGAATATGAAGATGGTCAACACTCGCACTTGCAACCTTTCCTATGTTAATTCCAACATTAAATCCTATAGGCTTTAACGCTCTCTTAAGAAGTTTTATTGATTTTTGAATGGTAGCGAAAATTTTTTCAGTTTCTTCTTTCCTCAAATCCTCTATATTTTCCACATGTCTCTTAGGAAAAATTAGCAGATGTCCAGTGTTATATGGAAACTTATTCATTACAACAAAAACTTCTCCCTCCTTCAAAATGAGAGATTTTTCTTTTTTGTTTACTATGTTACAAAACAAACATCCTTTTATTTTCCTTCTTTTTATCCATTTCATCCTATTTGTCCATAAGTAGCTTAAGTACATTTTTTTAGTTCAAAACCAAGCTTTTAAATTTTAAACTAAAATATAAAGTAATGGTTAAGAAGATTGCTCCAGAAGCGATTAAAAGAATTTTTGATAGGGTTTTCGTTTGCAGAGTTTGTAAGCATAAGATGAGAGCAGACCCTGCTAAAGTTAGAGCAAAGAAAGTTAAATGTAGGCACTGTGGTTCTACAGCTTTAAGGCCAAAGAGAAAACCTGCAGTTTAATTTTTTAAATAACTTTAACTACTAAATTTAATGAAGGATAGTAAATTATTGAAAGAATGGCTGTCTCAAGGTTTGAAAGTTAGTGATTTTGAGTTTTTTACAAATAGAGAAAATCTTGTCGTTGGAAAGTTAGTCGGTCAAAAAGCGTTGGTAGAATACATTTGTCCTTATTGCGAGTTTTATGAAATTAAGGAAATTGATTTAGAAAAGCTCGCTTCAGACCCAACAAAATTTAAGAGACCAAAGTTTAAGTGTAGCAAATGCGGAAAAACAATTATTGTCGAAAGTCTGAAGAAATAAAATTTTATTTCGATAAAAATTTTTATCTTGATTACATATGTTTAATTAAAGTTTTCATGGTTTAGATAGCAAGTTATTTATTATTAATTGAAGATTTTTTCACTCAAATGTTCTATACAAATGTAAGTTACCGAAACTTCCACTTAATATATTTTTATTTTTTACTATTAAACTTTTTTATGGGTAGAAGAATTGGAGTATTCGTAGATTATGAACAAACTTTAGTGAATCTTGCATACTTCTATCTATTTAATCCAGATATTTTTATAAAGAATCTAGTTTATTCAGTAGCAAACTTTCTAAAATATGCTCTTAGATACAGAAATATAGACCTATTATACTTGATTTACTATTTCCTTCTAGAAGAGGACAAAAGGAGTGATGAGATATTGAATAGAATGAAAAAGAGAGCATATTTATACGTTGATGAGAATTTATTGGATTTAATTATAAAGTTAACCGAAAATAGAAGTTATGATGTAAAAATAGTTAGCTCTTCTTCAGAAAAAATAATTAGAGGATTCTTTAGTGAATTAGAAAAGAAATACGGAAGAAATATAAATATTGAAATTATTGCATCTTCTCAATATAGATTTGTTACATCAAATACAAAGAGTGAAGTAGCTAAAAATTACGATGGTCCAAAAATTTGTTTTGCCGATGGCCCAAATGACGTTGAGTTTTCGAGGAATTGTGATTTAACTATTGTTAAGAATTCCTTATTTTATTACATCTCTCCAAAGAAACCAATAGGATATATGCCAGGGAGAAAAAAATTCAAAGAAGTTATAGAGTTGTTTAAAGAAAAATTAACTTCCAATAATTTCCATCAATAGCTTTTTCTCATCTTCTCTCAAATAATCAATAACTTCTTTTAATTTTTCTACCTCCTCTCTACTTAACTCACTTATTAGAACATCGTTTTCAAAAACATTTCTTCCAAAGACAGCTTCTTCTATACTAATAGCAACTCTTTCTCCTTTTATTGCTTTTTGTATCGTTCTACCCTCGCTTTGAATTTCTTTTACTTTTCCGACTATCTTTCCTTCTCTTTTAAGAGTTATTCCTGGTTTTAAAGTTCCTTCCACAACATCAACACCAAAAATTGCAGGTTTGCTATTCCTGAATACCGCTCCAGGAATAACTCTTATTTTTACAGGTCTTGGTAAAATTTCGAGTTTAGTTTCTATCTCCTTTCTTTTCTCTTCTTCCATCCATTTCTTATATTCATCGATTATTCTATAAATTACATTGGAGCTAAATATTTTTAACCCAAAGTTTCTTGCTTCGTTTATTGTTTCTTCATCAACTTTTATATTAAAGGCAAGTATAACCTTTCTATATTTATCTTGAATTAGCTCGCCTTCTATAAAGTCTTCCCTATTTATACTTCCAATATCTGCTTTTCTTATTGGGATATTTGCTTCTTTCAAAAGTTTAACCATGGCTTCTAAACTTCCAACAGTATCTGCCTTAATTATTACTCCATTTGGGTCTTTCTCAAATTCAACATACTTTTCTATTTTAACTTCTTCTACAAGCTTTGGAATCTCCTTTTCATCTTTAGTCGCTCTTATTGGCATGCCTGCTATAGCTTTCTCTAAATTTTGAGCTACGACTTTCACTCCTGCTGCTGCGTTGACTTCATCAACATTAATAAATTTTTTCTCTACCCTAATTTCCTGTAAAGGCCTTGGCAAAAGTAAAGCTTTAACTTTAGTAACTATTGGTTCTTTACCACCAATAATCAGGTAATCTTCTCTTGATAATTTACCATCATAAAGTATTATATCAAGAGTTAGTCCCAAACCTTTAACTTCCTTAACTTCCAGTATTATTCCTTTTGTTTTACCAGAACATTTTATCCTATCTTTTAAGAACTTTTTTGCTAAACCAGCTAATATGGCTAACAATTCGGCTATTCCTTCTTTTGTTATAGAGCTAACAGGAACTATTGCAATTTGTTTAGTAAAATCTGTAACTCTGTCAAATCTCTCGCTATCAAAGTTATATTCAGCTAAAGAAGAAACAATCATGTAAATTTTTTTGTCTAATTCTTCAACAACATCTTCGCTTTGTTTAGAAATGCTTTCAAGAAAAGATGTCGTTTTTTGATCTCTCCAACCAGGAATCTTATCTATTTTCGTTGCAGCAACAATAAAAGGAACTTTATATTCTTTCAATATCTTTAAGCTTTCATAAGTTTGTTCTTGAAAACCCTCATTAACATCTACTACTAATATAGCTAAATCGGCCACGTTACATCCTTTCTCTCTCATGCTAATGAAAGCCGCATGCCCCGGAGTATCTATAAAAAGCAAACCTGGAATTTCTATAGATATTTTCATCTTTTTTAACAAATCTTTAGATAAATCTTCAATCACTTTTTTAGTGATAAAACTTGCACCTATGTGTTGTGTTAGTTCTCCAGGCTCTAGTTTAGCAACAGCAGTACCTCTAATACAGTCTAGCAAAGTCGTCTTTTTGGGCTTTAAGGTTTTATACCTTAAAGCATTCCATGATCGACATGACCAACAGTTACTACTATTGGGCTTCTAATTTCTTCTTTCATTAAATTGAGATAATTTTTCAATTAAAAAGAATTAGGATATTAAGCAGGCAGACCAACCACAATCTAAACAAGTTACACAACCAGATTGGTAGATCAATCTCTCAGACTCACAATTTTGACATCTTTCTATTTTATTATTTTCATTCATCCTAGATATCTTCCCTCCTTTCTTTAATTCTGATATCCATCTTGGCTCTTTTAATCCAAGCTTCTTCATAATTTTTAAAGTATCGTTTTGGATTAACCTTAAAACTTCAACTATTCTTTTTTCTTCTGATTGGGATGGTGTATATAGTACTTGTTTTGATTTGCTGCCCTCTCTGTAAATTGTTATTCCTTTACATCCCATTTTATAAGCTGTAATGTAAGCTTCTAAAACATCTTCAACTGTAGCAAAAGATGGCATATTTATAGTTTTGCTTATTGAAGTTGTTATCCAAAGTTGAGCTACGGCTTGAGCTCTTACATGATCCCACCATGGAATATCTAAGGCTGTAACAAAAACTTTCCTCAAATTTTCTGGAATCTCTTCTATACCTTGTATACTACCTCCATTTTCTGCTATTTTCTTGAGTATAGTTTCGTTGTACAATCCTTCCCTCTTTAATTGTCTTTCTAACTCTATGTCTGTATAAAAGAATCTTCCAACGGTCACTCTTTTTTCAAAAACTAAAGAGAATTGCGGTTCTATTCCACTAGAAACGTCAAAAAACATGCTTATACTTCCTGTAGGTGCAATACTTGTAACTTCAACATTTCTTATACCATATTTCAAAATATTTTGCCTTAGTTCTTCCCAATTTAAACTCCAAATTTCCTTATGGTAAAATCCCTCTATTGGCATTTCTCCTTTTTTATAACTAGTTTGCTCGTATAATGGAAATACTCCTCTTTCTTTAGCTCTTTCAACAGAATAATACATAGCATAGTAAGTTAAAAATTCTGTAACTTTCCCTATGAATTCAAAACCTTCTTCAGAATTGTAAGGAATTCTTAATGCAAACATAGCGTCAGCTAATCCCATGTAACCCAAACCAATTCTTCTAACGTTTTTACTAGCTTTATCAATTTTTTCTATTGGGTATTTGTTAACATCTATAACATTATCTAAAAATCTGTATGCAACTTCTATCGTTTTTTTGTAATCTTCCCAATCAAAGTAAGCATTTCCATTTTCATCAAACTTTATCATTGCATAAAGATTTATCGAACCAAGATTGCAAGACTCATATTCATATAGAGGCTGTTCACCGCAAGGGTTAGTCGCCCTTATCAACCCTCTACTTTCTTTTTGTACATTTCTTTTGTTTATGTTATCCAAAAACAAAACACCTGGATCGGCAGTCCTCCAAGCTAGGGTTGCAATTTCGTTCAACAAGAATTTTGGATCAATATAATCAACAACCTTTCCGTTTCTAGGGTTTATTAGAGGATATTTTTCATTATTCTCATAACATCTCCAGAAATTCTCATCCAACATTACAGAAATATTGAAATTTTCAAATTGGCCTTCTTTTTCTTTCGCATGAATGAATTTTAGAATATCTGGATGCCAACTCTCTAAAATTCCCATATTGGCTCCTCTTCTCTTTCCTCCTTGCTTTACCACATCAGTAACAACATCAATAATTCTCATGAAAGAAACGGGGCCGCTCGCCACACCACTAGTACTAGCTACTATATCTCCTCCCGGCCTAAGTTTTGAGTAATTTATTCCTATTCCGCCGCCAGACTTGAAAATCAGAGCTGCATCCTTAGCAGCATCCATTATACTTCCCATATCGTCTTCAATGCCTATAACAAAACAAGCACTTAATTGTCCCAATCTTGCGCCGGCATTGAAAAGAGTTGGAGAATTTGGCAAGAATCTTTTGCTAACCATCAAATCAAAATATTCTCTGAAGTTTTTGTAATATTCTTGGAATTCTCCATTTTCCAACATTTTCAAGAAATCACTCCAACTGACTTTCATCTTACCTTGAGAGTTCAGTTCATCGTATAGACTTTTCATTCTTTCGAGATGGTGTTTATTCCAGGCTAAAAATCCGTTTTCTGTTTTAAATCCTATCTTTCCTTCATATTTCTCTGGTTCGAAATTTTCAAAAGGCTTGACCTCTTGTTTTCCGTCTTTATCAAAAACTCTGGAGTCGTAGAGCAAATCTGGAATAACAACAAGCATCGCTACTCTTTCGAACATTTGTTTCGGTCCTTCTATTAATTTTCCTTCTTCATTCTTAAGCAAATATCTACTAGCCATTAGCCTCAAGGCATTCAAAGAGAATTTTTTTGCAATTTCTTCCTCGTAAAATCCTTGCAGTATTGCTATTTTTTCATTTCTAATTTCTTCTTTCTTTTTTCTGTAAGTTATATACGCTTTAGCAACTTCATAATTACCGCTCTTTACTAAAACTTTCTCTACTAAATCTTGTACTTGCTCCACGTGAGGAATTTCACCAGGTTTTAATTGTTGCTCAAGAAGTAAAACAACTTCATTAGCTAAACTTTCTGCTAAATTCCTATCTTTACCACCAACAGCTTGTATCGCTTTCCAAATAGCTTCAGTAATCTTATTTTTATTAAATTTTACAATTCTACCATCTCTCTTTCTAATCAATTCAATCATAACATCACAGCAAAAGTAATAAAAGTTAATTCTTTAATTTAAAAAGTTTTGTATAGTAGAGAATATATTTAATTCTGAACTTTCCATAACTCTTCTTTAAATCCCATTCTTTTGTTTACCACTCTTGCTAAGGTGAAAAGAACGTCAGAAAGTCTATTCAAATAGGAAAGAATTTCATTTCTAACTATTCTTTCTTTTTTAGAGAATCTAAAAACCTTTATCTCCACTCTTCTACAAACAGCTCTAGCTACCTGCAGAGAGGCCGAAGCCATACTTCCTGAAGTATAAACAAAGTGACTTATAGGTTCTAACTCTGCTTCTAACTTTCTAATAGTATCTTCAAGCCACTTAACTTCTTTCTCCCCAACAACTTCTTTTAATTTAGCTCCTGCTAATTCAGAACTTATCAAAAATATGTGGCTTTGTATTTCTTTCATTATTTTGTCCAAATCATCTATATTTAGTTTTTCACCCTCTCTAGCTAATAAACTTCTTGAAAACCCGATATAGCTGTTTAATTCATCTAGATGACCTAAAAGAGAGATAATAGGAGAAGTTTTATCCAAACAACATCCTATTATATTAGTCTTGCCTTTATCGCCGGCTCCTATGTTTGGTTTCATATATTTGTTTTATTCCTAACTTTTTAACTATTTTTTCATGAAGCTTCAACAATAGCTTTTTTCTATCTTCCATTAGAACTACATCGCTTTCGCTAATAGCAAACAAATTATGGGCGAAAGGTGATGGTAAATCTAACAATGGTAAAAATTCATATTTTATTTCACCTTTTTCAATTTTTTCAATTATCATTTTTGCATTTTCTACATCCATAAAATCTTGCAATATCTCTCTGTAAGTCTCTTCCAACACAGGAAATCCCTTAATTTTTTTTACAATCCTTATCAACCTTTCTGCACTCATTTGCTGTTTTTCTACGCTTATTTCATGTCCTTTGTAATTTCTTAAAATCATTAGAGAACGATTTGCTACATGTCTAAATTTTCTCTTTATAAGTTCTGTGTTTTCCAACGATTTAACTAACAACTCTTCGAAGTTTTTTGTGTTAACTAGCTTGACTAATTCCTTTGGATCTATTCTATTCTCTTTACTAATTTTTTTGATTTCTAACAAAGAATAAAATCTTTCTTGTATAATCTCTGGAGGTATTGTAAGAATAAACCCGTTGTCGCTAATACTAACCCTAACACTTCTTTCAATTTTTTTCATTAACGCATAAGCAAACACTCGGCTTAAAGCATCATTAACCCTTCTACCAAATAAAGTATGGAAAACTATATTTTGATTGTTTTCTTCATCTATAAAATTCTCAACCAAAATAACCTTATCACTAGGCAACCTTTTGGCTTTGAACTTTCTTAAAAACTCTAATTCTAGTTTCAAATAATCATAAACATTTCTAGCAACATCTTCATTAGCTAAATACTCCTTTTTCAAAAATTCGATAACTTCTCTCTTACTCTTTCTTTCAATTTCTTTCATTATTCTTTCTCTAAATCTTGCAACTTCTAAGGCTAAATCGAAAGATAAAGGCAATTGCTCAGAAAACCAACTTGGAATCGTTGGCCTTTTTTCTTTTACAGGTAAAACAAAGGCTGTGCTTTTCTTAGCTTTCACAAACTCGTAAGTTTTACCTCCTAGAACAAAAATGTCTCCTTTTGTTAGCCTTTCTAGAAAACCTTCTTCTATAAAACCAATGAATTTTCCATCTAAACTCTTAACTTTTATTTTGACCTCATCTGGAATAGTCCCAACGTTCAAAGAATAAATAACTCTTGCATACTTTCCTCTTCTTCCAAACATCATATCTTTTTCGTCAAACCAGATCTTTCCATAAACTTTATAGTCTTTAAGCGTATGATATTTACCAGCTAGATATTCCAAAACTCTAACAAAGGTTTCGAATTTTAAAGTCGAGAATGGATAAGCTCTCCTTACAACTTCAAAAGCTTCTTTTACATTCCACTTTTTTTCTATTGCCATTCCGAGTAAATGTTGAGCTAAAACATCTAAGCAATTTTTTGGCATAGTAAATTTGTCCAACCAATACTCGTAGCATTTTTTTACCATAACTAAACATTCTATTAAATCATCTCTATCCAAACAAATGACTCTGCCTTTTGAAACTTCTTTTAAAGAGTGGCCAGCTCTTCCTATTCTTTGCATCAACCTTGAAACGCTTTTTGGAGAACCGATTTGTGCCACTAAGTCAATATAGCCAATGTCCAAACCAAGTTCCAAAGAGGTTGATGAAATTACCACTTTCAATTCTCCTCTTTTCAACTTTTCTTCAACCTCGAACCTTATATCTCTACTTACGCTTGAATGATGTACGCCAGTAACTTCATCCAAATACTTGCTTGGGAACATTTGCTTCAGATGAAAATGAACCCTTTCTGCCCCGCTTCTCGTATTAGTAAAAACAAGAGTTGTTCTGTGCGTAGAAATTAAATCATCTAGGAGTTCATAAAGATTTTTATTTATCTCTTCTGCACTGCTATAAACCAAATCTTTAGTTGGGATTAAAACTTTAATATCAATTGGCTTAACGAATCTTGCATCTATAATATAACACTCTCTTGGTTTTCCATTTTCCATTCCAACCAAAAACTTTGCAGCTTCCTCAAGCGGTTCGAGAGTTGCACCCATTCCAATTCTCTGAATTTTTCTACCAACAAAATTTTCCAGTCTTTCTAGACTCAAGCTTAAATGAACTCCTCTTTTAGAATCCGCTAACTCATGAATCTCATCTATTATTACCCATTTTACATCTTTCAATTTTTCTTTGAATTTCTTTGTTGTCAAAATTATTGCAATTGATTCTGGTGTAGTTATCAGTATGTGAGGTGGTTTTAAAAGTTGTTTTTGCTTTTCGCTCGGTAAGGTATCTCCAGTTCTAATTCCGACTCTTATTTCTTCTAATTCCACATTAAAATTTTCTTTTGCAATTTTCGGAATTTCTGTTAAAGGTATCAAAAGGTTTCTTTTAATATCGTTATCTAGTGCTCTAAGAGGACTTATGTATATGCAATAAACTTTATTTTCTAGCTTCTTTTCTTCAGCCAAAGAAAATAGCTCATCTATTATTGAACAAAAAGCTGCCAAAGTCTTTCCGCTTCCAGTCGGTGCTGTTATCAAAACGTTTTTACCATTTTTTATTAAAGGAATAGCGTATTGCTGAGGCAAAGTTAAAGTTTTGAAATTTTTCTCTAACCAATAAGCTACATAAGGCTTTAAAGTTTTCAATATTTTTTTATTGTCTCTTTCCTTTGTAACTTTTATTTTTTTAATCATAGATTCATTACTGACTAAATAAATTAAAGATTTATGCGGCAGCAATCAAATAGACCAAACCACCGATAAAACTCAAGAAAAAGCTATGTTTTAAACCAGCAATTAAACTTCCTTCACTAACTTTCCCAATTGCCAACCCAGAAAAAATTCCTTGAATTATTATTAAATTCCTAAATAAATTCTTAAAGAATATACCTAGATCAGATTGAGTTACTTGTTGTGCCTCTTGTCCTACAGTAGTTAATGTAACGCTACTAGCTTGAGATAGAGCTGGCATTAAAAATCTCTCTATTCCAATTATTACTGCCAGAAAAACAAAAAATATTATATAGCCTGTAACAATTTGAGCTTGTAAATATCCGAGTCTCTCTTTCCTTAATCTATCTATTTCAATGGCAACATTAGAAAGTGATTGAAAGGTATCAGCAATATTACCACCATGCTTATGTGCTTCCACAACCGAAGCTACTATTCTCGAAATAGTTTTTGACCCAACCTCTCTACTAAAACTCATTAAAACATCATCTAATGGCATACCCCAATCCAGCCTTGCTGAAATCTTTTTAATATATGGAGTTAGTTCTTTGTAATCATTTTTTGATAGAGATCTAAATGCAAGAGGAATAGTTAAACCTCCCCTTACTGCTTCAACAAAATCTCTTAGAAAAATTGGGAAAGCCTCTTCTATGTGCTTAAGTTTAGTATACTTCATATAATAGTAGATTAAAATTGGTAATGCTAGCATAAAGAGAGAAAGAAATGTTAAAATAGTATAGACAATTCTTAATTCCTCTATTTTTGCTATTACTGTAAAGTTTATATAAAGTAGCAAACCTACAAAGACAACAATAACAGCTTGAAGAATGATAATTTTTTTCTCCATTACATTTCGACCTCTCGGCTAAATAGAAATAGAATAAAAGCAATATTTAAAGCAGGTACTAAAACATACGTCCCTAGCCAAGCCAAATCTTTTATACTAAATGCTCCTATAGTTGGTTGAATCATATTCATTACTGCCAACATAGCAACCATAAAAAGAGGCGCCGAAATAACAACACCAGTATAAATTTCTGTTATCATATCTAGAGTTCTAATATATCTTTCTCTTTTTTTCCTATATTCAAAGAGAGTCTGCTCACCTACAGTCTTCAAATAAAGTTTTATATTACCACCACTTTCAGTTGTAGTTACAAAACCCATCAGTAGTTGCTGAAGCTCGTATGAAGGGCACCTAATAGCTACTTCTTTTATTGCCGTTAATGGGTCTAAACCAAATTGTTCAACATTCCTAACTATTTTCTTAAATTCTTTTGCTATTTCTCCATATTCGTCAAAAGAAGAAATTAGCTTAAATGCTTGGTAAGGTGGTAGACCAGTTTCCATTAGTGCACCCATGTGAATAACTACAAATGGAAGATTAACTTCGATGTTTCTACTTCTAGATGAAGCTTTTTGGATAGGATAAAAATATGCTACTAAAAAAATTAATAAAGAGGACAAGAGTGCAGAAAAATAAGAATAAAATAAAGAGATAATTAAGCTTCTTTTAAGTGAGAAATAGAAAACTAAAAAAGATGTAGAAAAGACGAGGAAAAATGTAAGCAATGAAAGAAATATCATAATACTAGCATAGTAAATAAAAGGCATTTTTATGTCTGCTTTTTGAAGAGCTTCTTTTAAAGGTAGAAATAGATTTTCATTTTTTTCTATAGTGGGGGATAAAAACTTTACTGGAAAAGATAGCAGTGTCATAAAATTATTTAACTTCTTCTTTCATAAGTTTAAAACCTAATAAAGAAAGCAAAGGATATTTCTTTTTCTTAGCTTTCTCTTCTATTTTTATTTCTTCCGTTTTCTCCTCAACTTTTATCTCACCTAAAATTTCTTTAAATTTCTCTGGATTTTTGTAAAATTCTCTTATGTATTTAGTAAACTCTACATAATCTTTTATACCTTCTTTTCTAAGCCATATTAAAAACTTCTTTCTTTTTTCTATTTCTTCCAACACATTCTCGTAACTAATTCCTAGATAATTTGCAATTTTCTTAAGTCTAAAGCTCTCGTTAACTTTTTCAAAGGTATCGGTAACAGCATTCCACCTGTATACGCAAATTGTTTTGACGTTTCCTTTTTCGTCAACCCCAACAACTTCTTCTATTTCCTTTACTCTTCTTGAAGAGCCCCCCTTTTCTTTTGCAAAAGTCATAACAATTATAGCATCTAAGCCTTCTAACAATAGCGGTGGTAGTTCAATTGGTGGAGAAATTAATCTTTTAACAACATCGCTAGCTGAACCGGCGTGGAAAGTGCTTAAGGATGCATGACCAGAAGCTATTCCCTGGAACAAAACATAAGCTTCTTGTCCTCTCACTTCACCGACAATAACATAATCTGGATTCTGCCTAAAAGCTTCTTTTAGTAAATCAAAAAGGGTAACACTACCGTATTTTTCCCCGGTTGGTAAAGGAATTCCAAAACCTGGTCTTGCCAAACCTGGAATCCAATGCTCATGAGTTAACCTTAATTCTCTAGTATCTTCAATAGAAACTATTTTTGCTTCTGGTTTAATGAACATACAAATTGAATTCAAAAAAGAAGTTTTACCTGTTGCCGTCCCACCAACAACAAGTAAAGAAGCTCTGTGTTCCAATAAATACCAAATATAAGCTAGAATTTCTTCATTTGCCGTTTTAAACTCGATTTGTTCTATTGGAGAAAAAGGCTTCTCCGTAAATTTTCGAATAGTAAATGTACCTCCTTTAGTTGCTACATCGCTAGCAATAGTTGCGGCAACTCTACTTCCATCCGGCAAAGTAGCATCTAAAATAGGTTCAGCATAACTAACATATCTTCCACATCTAGTAGCTAATTTTGCTATAAATTTTCTTAATGTTTCTCCATCTTTAAAAACTACGTTAGTTTTAAGAGAACCGTACTTTCTATGAATAACATAAATAGGGATGCCTACCCCATCACAACTAATATCTTCTATGTACGGATCATTCAAAATAACATGTATTTCATTGTATCCAATAAAGTTCCTATAAATGTAGTACATTATCTTTAAATAAGAGTTTACAGAAAGCTTCATTCCTAGATCTTTTATTATTTTATCAACATTTTGCCTTATATATTCTATGGCTTTACTTTCTTCTTTTATCTCTTCAAAACCCACTTCCACTAATTCTATAAGAGTTTTAGAAATTTTTTCGAGATTCTTTCTTTCTTCTTCGCTCAATTCAGGCTCGATTACATTGTATATTAGCATTCTTTGGGTATCATCCCACTTAATTCTAACATAAGAAAAAGGCTCTAATACAGGATAGGTTATATCCAGCTCTTTTGGTTGTATAATACTTGGTAACTCTTTTATAATTCCTACCTTCTTTATATAAAAGCCTGGAAGTTCTATCTTTCTTTCAGAAGAGATTTCTTTTAATTTTCTATAGCCAATGCCTCTTAATGACTTTATTTTTTCTAATATATCCATATACTCTTTTTGGATCTTCCCTTAATAAAGAAAATAAGTTTCCTTTGTAGGTTTGTGGAGTATTGTATATACATATCTCATGTTGTTCTCCTTGTTCTCCTCTAATTTGTTTTTTAATTTCTTTTTCTCTGTTATCCGTCATATAAAAATATCTAAGCCAAAGCAAAGAATTTATATCAAAAGAATCTATATCATTCGTTGTATATAGATGATAATTTACTGATAGGTCGCTTTCTGAATTTCTCCTCATATTATCTTTAAAATTAAAGCTTTAAATTTTTTTCTTTTGATGAGTTTATGGGTAATCACTCTTGAAAACTTTAAATAATTTTTCTATAACATGCATTAAATGAGGGGAAGAAAATATTATGCTATAGAGAAGGGGAACAAACTATTAGGGTTTTTGGTCAAAGAGATTGATAGTGATTCGGAAATACCCACACACATAGTTCCAATTTCTGAGGAGCATGAAGAAATTCTTTTATATTTCTATAAGTCAATGGAAAATCTTGAAAAGGAAGGGTTTAGTGAAGAAAAAGTTGTGCCAATAGTAGAAAAAGATGATATTGTTATAGTTAATTATATTATGCATAAACAACCTGTGTATTATTTAATTATTTTATATAATCCGCTAAGTAGTTATTATGTATCCTACGAATGCGAACAAATTGCACATATAATTAATGAAGGAAAAGTTGATTTTTACTTTTCAAAAGAACAAGCAGTTAAATCTCTTGAAAGGAAAGAAAAACTCGTATCAACATACAAAGATAAGTGTGAGCAAAAAATATTGCTTGAGATTTCTAAAGATGTAAAGCTTAAATGATAATTTTTTAGATTTTATTACCAACAAGCGTAGTTTCGTGGAGAAACAACTCTATATCTACTTTATGAATAAGCTGTTTATAAAAAATCATCTAAATCATTAGTTTACGATTTTATAACTTCACTCAAATTTAATTTATGAATTTAGGAGTTAGTTCAGTTAAACTTTTGAAGCGAAAAGTAGAAGTAGATTTATAGAAAACTAAAAGGATGGCAATCTACTCCACTCAATAATTATTTTGAAAAAATGATTGTAGAGGTTAATGTTTAAATAATCTTCTTCTAAGAACAATTAATATGACTGGATTTATAAGGTATAGTTGGAGATCCAAAAACCTTTATGAAATTGCAAAAGAATTAGAGCCACTTGGTATAGAGATAGAAATGGGTAAAGAGATAGAAATAAAATCGCCTAATGAAATTAGAGAAATAGTAACTTATTTACATGTTAGGGGAGATAATGTGTCAGGAATTCTACGTCCGACTTCAATCTACCTAGATGTACTTCGCATGCCGACAGAAAAGGATAGAAAGCTTATTGAGTATGCTTTTAGAAACTACCCTAGAACAATATCAAGAGAAAATATAGGTTTAGCGATATTTATGCTAACTTCGGGAATAGTTTGGATAGTATGTATGTATTTGCTTTTAAGTAAATAGTAGGGTCTAGTGATAAAATAGGTGAAAGGAGACAACACGAAATTTTAATATAAAATTTTATTTTCATCTTGAAATTATCTTATGAAAATAGGCGAAACTTTAATAAAGCTTCTTGGTGTAAAACCTTGGGAAAAAGTATTAGTGCTTACAGATTTTAAAAAAGAAGATATTGGAAGAAAAATTTACGAGGAATTGAAAGACAAAGCAAGTGTAAAGCTTTTTGTAATGAAAACTAGAAGTAGAGATGGGGAAGAACCTACAAGAAGAGGGAGAGAGCTAATGCTTGAATCAGATGTAATATTTGCTATTACTTTTTATTCTATTACTCACACAAAAACTGTTAGAGATTGTATTAGAAAAGGTAAAAGAATTGCCAGCATGCCAAATTTGAGCGAATTTAGTATAACAAATGGCGGATTAACAGCTGATTACGAGCAAATACAAGAAATTACAAAAAATCTTTTGGATTTAGTAAAAGATTCTAGAAAAGTGAAAGTAGTAGCAAGAAATGGGACGAATGTTGAATTCTCTGTTGAAGGTAGAAAGTGGTACAAAGATGATGGGTGGTTAAATGAAATGGGTAGTTTGGGCAATTTACCGGCTGGTGAAGTTTTCGTTGCTCCAATAGAAGATAGTGTTAATGGGACGATCGTTTTTGATAGTTTTCCGTTAAGTAGCTCAAAACTTGTATTGAAAGTTAAAGATGGGAAATGTTATGATGTTAAAGGAGATTCCGAAAATTTAGAGAAAATATTTATAAAGCTTGGAGAAAAAGCAAGACAAATTGCCGAGTTCGGGATTGGTACAAATCCAAAAGCCAAGATTATAGGCAATATTCTTGAAGACGAAAAAGTTTTAGGAACTTGCCATTTCGCTTTAGGAAATAATGTTAGTTTTGGTGGTAAAAATGATGTTAGCTTTCATTTGGATGGAATAATTAAAGATCCAACAATCTTTGTTGACGAAAAAGAAATAATGAGGAATGGGGTTTTGAAACTTAATAGTAAATTTTAGTTCGTTAAAGTAGTCTTCCATAACTTACTCTAAATATAAACTTAAAATCTTGTTTTAATCCCGTTTTGCACTCCTAATAATTAGATATAAGTTTATTTGCAAAGCGACGAGCAACTTTTCCAATTTCTTGGTTTATAATATTAATAAAGATGGTTTATTCTACTAGATTATAATACCAAGAAAAATAAAATGTTTAATAAAATCAAGAGCACAAAATACTTATAGCTATGATAGAACATTTGTCTGTTATTTCTTAGTATTATCAGTGAATTACCAACTATGTTGCTGCATGTTAAAATTAATAGTAAAGGTTTAGCTTTTTCTAGTGTGAAAGAAGAGAATATTACAGCTAGCGAATTAACATCTATCAATCCTATCAAACTAGCCAATAATTGAAAGCCATAAAGACCAAATTTATTATTTATTAAGTTTGCTGCTAAGTACAGGAGAGAGAAGAAAACAATGTAAATTGTTGTGAATCTAAAAGAGATTGGGGAAGTTAATTTTATGTTTACATCCTTTAGTATTTCTTTCTCTTTTTTGAAGATTAAATACGAAATTATAAATCCTGAAGCAGAAGATAAAAGAAGGAAAATAGCGGAAAATAATAGTTTATAGTTAATTATTGAGACTAATATATAAACTCTTAAAAGCATAGAAGAAACGGATACTAGTAAAGGACTTATAACTGGTTTTTTTATTTTTGAGGAAAGCAAAAAAGACATGTAGATAGAATTTATTAACCCACCTAGAGCGCAGCTAACTAAAATTGCTTTCTTTTCTAATATTCTGAAAATAGAATAAACTAGAAAGCTCAATCCAAATATAGCTACCAGCGCCTTCCAAATGAACTTAAGCTTTAGTAAGTTGAATGGATCGATGGGATAATCTGGCAAAATAGGATAAATAACTAAAGCTGCCAATCCAAAAATTATAAAATCTTCTATTTCTCTTCTAGTTACTTTATGGGCAAATTCATGTAAGCTTTCTTTCAATACTAAAATTAACGTAAGTAAGAATCCTATAAACAAAGATATAACATAAGGATAACTTTCGTAGTATATTATAACTCCTATTAGAAAGGTTAAGAGAAAAGCAATTTCTGTAGTTATCCCCTTCCCTATTCTATGTATAACTCTTCTATAAAAATTTAGAGTACATAATAGGCTTACTGCTAGAAACGAAATAATAAGAATTAAGCTATTTAAGATGTTTGATAAATAACTTGAAATTAGACCGAATAAACAAACCAACATGAATGTTCTAAAACCAGCAAAGCTTTCTTTCATTCTCTTCTCTCTTTCTATCCCAATCAATGCCCCTAAAGCTAAAGAAATTAAGATTTTTATTAAAAGTTCTTCCATTTTTCTTAATTTAAAAATATCTCTATAAATAGTTATGGAGATTGAAGAGTTGGCAAGAAAAGAAATCGAAAAAATGGAAAAGGTTTTAAAAGAAGTTAAAATAAAAGATGTAAAGGCTTTGGAAGTTTATAATCTCGCTTTAAGCTATTTTAATGACGCTAAACATTTTTTGGGTAAAAAAGATTTTGTGAGAGCTTTTGAAGCAATAGTTATTTGTTGGGCATATTTGGATGCTTGTTTACATTTCGGTTTTTTAGAAATTTCTGAAGAAATCAAAAAATACTTTACCATTTGAAGTAAACTATAAGAAAGATAAAACTATCTTATGGTAATTAACTTTCTTTATTGTAGCAAAATCACTAATGAAGAAAATTTTAATAGTTAGCTTTGCAATGACGATTTTTGGTATAATTTTACTTTTTTATATTGCCAGAACTTCAAAACCGAAATTTGTTCCTTTGAATGAAATAGATTCAACATATATAGGAAAAACTATTTCTACTAGCGGCAAAATAGTTTACGTAAATTATAATAAGGGCAACATTTTTCTAACAATATACGATAAAAATTCTTCCATTAACGTTCCGATTTTCTCTAACGTAGCAAAGTATTTGGATTTTAACTTGAAAAAAGGTCAAAAAATTGTTGTTAGCGGAGTTGTAGATGAATATAAAGGAAAATTGCAAATTATCCCAAGAAAAGCTAGCGATATAAAAGTGATAGAATGATTGAGTATTTTTTAGCTATATTTTTCGGAACTTTCATTGGTATTTTAACTGGTTTGCTACCGGGAATGAGCATTAACAATCTTTTGCCAATTTTCCTAACTTTTACATTTTTTAAGCCAGAAATGTTAGCAATTTTTATCGCAAGCGTTGCTATCTCTCAATTACTTACAAACTTTTTTCCTTCTATATTTCTTGGTGCTCCTAGTAGCGAAACTTCGATTTCTGTTTTACCCGGACATAAACTGTTGCTAGAAGGAAGAGGTTATGAAGCTTTAAAACTTTGTTTAAGTGGAGCGATTTTTTCTATATTTTTCTCTTTATTTTTAGTTTTCATTCTCTCTCCATTCTTTAAGGATTTTTACTATACTTTAAGACCTTATGTTTTCTATCTAATTTTTTTCGTTTCCCTTTTCATGATTCTTTCAGAGAATCAATCAAATAAAATTCTATTCTCTCTTATAATTTTTCTTCTATCTGGATTCGTTGGAATAATAGTCTTAAATTCTTCTCTATCGTCTCTGAATATTCTTTTCCCCATGCTTTCTGGATTTTTTGGTTTAAGCACATTAATAATAAGTCTAGAGGAAAAATCTTTTTTGCCAAGACAAAAAATAGACGAAAAGTTAAAAATAAAGAAAATTGATTTTGTTAAATCCTCTTTGTTAGGTTCAATTTTTGGTTTGATTGTTGGTTTTCTACCAGCAGTCGGAGTTAGTCAAGCTGCAGTAATAGCACAAACTTTAGCCGGACTTGGAGACCCAAGAAATTTTTTGGTAACGATAGGGGCAATAAATGTGGCGAATGAGATTTTCTCTTTGAACAGTTTATACTTGATTAACAATCCAAGGTCTGGAGCATCTGTAGCTATTAAAAGAATTTTACCAGAAATGAACTTTCAAGATTTTCTAGCAATAGTAGCTTCAATTTTAATTTCATCTTCTCTAACAATAGTTTTCATTTTATTTTTTGCAAAAAAGTTTCATAAGCTTCTTCTAAAAGTGAACTACTCAATCCTAAACATTGTAATAATTATTTTTCTTTCTTCTCTCGTTTTTATTTTTACAAGCTTTATTGGTTTATTAGTGTTTTTCACTTGTGGAGCTATTGGAATTTTAGCAGCCGAACTAAACGTTAGAAGGAGTCATTGTATGGGTTGTTTACTCGTTCCAAGCATGATTTTCTTTTATGGTGCTACTAATACTTTTTTATCATTCTTATTTATTTAAATACAGTTGTACTTTTCTCTCATCAATTTTGCTTTCTTTACATTCTAACCTCTTTTCGAGATAACTCTTTACTTTTTCAAAATTAGAGTTTGGGTTACAACTGGATATTCTAACAATAAAAGTGTTGTATTCCAACCATTCACTTAAATTTATATTAGATTCTTCTACAATAGCAGCTAAACTTTTAGCCCCATTACTATGCTGATGTTCACAATAACTTACAATTCTTACATTTGCCAATTCAGCTATATTATTAAGAATTTCAATCATTTCCTTAAAATCTTTTGGAAATTTGGCACATTCATATAGAACAATAGTTGCCTCTTTTTCGTACTCCCTTGAGATATTTCGCATAAATAATATAATATTCAATCAGCTTAAATTTTTTAAGTTATTTCAAAAATTTTTCTTCTAAGCTTTTCATATAGTCAACGCTTTTCTTCACATCAACAAATCTTTCTTCGACAAACTTCACGTCTTCTACACTAATTTTCTCTCTTTTATTTTCTTTAGCTACTTCAAAAGCTGGAGCCATCAATTGTATAGCATGTCTTAAACTAGTTTTTTCTCCGATCTGTGTCAAATACTCGAGTGCATCTTTCTCTATTTTTATCTTCTCTTTCTCTGCTCTAATCTCCAAAATCTTTTTAATTTCATCTTTTGTATAAGGCCTAGTGTTTATTATCAAAAGTCTGTCTAACAAGTCTAGCGGAATTCCATGTGGAGAAACGATGTCGGTTCCTCTCACAGTTGTTAATCCTCTATTAGTTGCAAATATCAATATTGGGCAAAGTTCTTGTTCCATTGCTCTATTTAAGAAAGCAAAAGTTTCTATGTCAAGCATACTAACTTCATCTATAAAAACAACTCCAGGCAACAATTCACATTTTCCTTGTTGGACTAATTCTTTTATGTATTCATCAACCTGCTGCCTTATTTCTGGCTCTATTTCCTTGCTTTCTTTTCCTCCAAAGAACAAAGAAAATATATCACTTCCGGATTCTCTTGCAAAAGCTAAATCTAAAGAATGTAATGTAACTGGATAAACAAATTCCTTTTCCTTTAAAACGTCTCCAGAAGGAATTGGCAAAGCCTTTTCTCTTGTTATATCATAACCTTTTTCCTTAACTGCTTCTTCACTTTTTCCAAGTTTAACAATTCTTCCTAGCTCTGGATCTATTTGAACTATATCACCGCTTTCAATTCCTTGCTGGTAAATTTGAATAGCAAAACTTTGGTCAACTTTTAAAGTTTTGCTTTGATCTTTTGTTGCAATCTTTATTTTCGCTCCAATTGGAATTTGCTGGTAAGGATTGTATGGGTGAGGAGCTTTTTCGACTTCTAGTTCTTTAACCACACCTTCATAAACTTTTCTTATTTCATGAATTCTCGCACCAATTGCTTTTCTTAGAGTTTGAGTTAGAAATTCGGTCTTTCTTATATCAGTAGAAAAAATTTCACTAGCTGCAAGTTGAACAAAAGGAACATCTTTACCTAATTCCTTGGCTATCGCATTTGCAATAGCTGTCTTTCCGCTTCCCGGAGGACCAACAAGTAGAACAGCTCTACCCCCAAATTTTCCTTGCTTAATTAGTCTAACTACCAAGCCGGCTGCTTCTCTAGCCTCAGTTTGACCAACCATCCCATCAGCTATTGGTTTTGCTCTTAATCCATCTAAACCTAAGCCTGTTATGTGGCTATGAGCAGAAACTCTTTCCCACTCTCTGATGCTCTCCGCTGCAATTTCTTTAACTCTAGCCAAAAAATCACCTCTCTATTTCTATTTTTAATATTCCGTCTTTAAAACTTTTCCCAACAATTTCTCCGGTAATCGGTAAGAGTTTGAAATAAAGTTTGTCTTTTGCTCTTGCTCTAATCTCAATACTTTGCTCCAATTTTTTAACGTTAATATCCTCTTCTTTTTCAACATCTGGCAACTTTATTTCTATTATTGTTCTGTTCCCTTCTCTTGAAACTTTTGCTTCCGGTTCCTCAGTAGTTTTTGGTGGATTATATTCAATTTCTTTTTCTTCTTCAACTTCTTCTATTGGAACCTTAAATCCAAGTCTTCTTTTTATTTCTGGTTCAAGTTTTTTGTATTCTCCATACGTTTTAACCTCAACTTTTGGTTTCATTCCAGTACCACTATGAATAGTTATGCTAATGCCTGAAAATCCTGGAGAGGAAATTTTTATTCTTGGAATTCTCAAAGTTGGTATCTTAAACATTTCCTCAAATTCTCTTTCCATTTTTTCGAATATTTTATCGAAATCTTCAAATTCTTCAAAAAACCTTTCCTCTTTATACTTCTCTTTCAAAGAATATCCACAATAAGGACAAAACTCCCAATCTTCTTTCACTTCTTTCTCACATCTTGGACATTTTTTCTTTTTAAACATGATAAAATGTTAAATTTGGAATATAAAACTTATTATCATATGTGGGCCGGTAGATCAATGGTAGATCGCCGCCATGGCAAGGCGGAGGCTCCGGGTTCGAATCCCGGCCGGTCCATATTTTAGTTGGAGTGCTTGAATTTGCTAGAAAAGATGAGGACTAAGAGCAAAAAATGTGCTTAAGAATTTTTTCACTCATCACTCAATTATAAATCTCCTTTATACGCTTTATATTAGCATGAAAGTTATTCTTTCCTAATTCTTGTTCGGCTTCCAAGGATGTATAACCTAAGTTTTGAAAATTTTGAAAATATCTCAAAAATACAAAAGATTACTCAAAATTGTGTAATATGAAAGTTCAAACTACGATCTGTTAATGTGATTAGAACTTAAATTTCAAAACAACCAACATCTATTATGTCAGATTTAGCTGGTCAGCAATTTGTCAAGTTTACTCCAGAAAGGATTAGAAGATATAAAAAGGCTGGATATAGAATTATAGGTAATAATAAGCATTCTGCAGTAGAGATTTGTAGATGGACAAAATCCGTTTTGAGAGGAGGGAGAAATTGCTATAAAAGGTGGTATGGTATACTTTCTCATAGATGCATTCAAATGACACCAACATTAGACTTTTGCGATTTTAGTTGTAAGTTCTGCTGGAGGATTTTTAGCGAAGACAGGTTTAAAAGCGAGAATAAATGGGATGATCCAAAAACTATTGTTGATGAGGCAATAAAAGCTCAGCAAGAATTGCTAATAGGATTTAAAGGCAATCCAAAAACACCTAGAGAACTCTTTGAACAAGCTATGAGACCTGTTCATTTCGCTATTAGTTTAGACGGCGAACCAACCTTATATCCTTACATAGCCGAGCTAATAAAGGAAATAAAGTCTAGAGGATACACAGCATTTTTAGTAACCAACGGGACTATGCCACATAGATTAAAAGAATTGTTAGAGAAAGACGCCATACCAACAAACCTTTATATAAGCGTTTATGCAACGAATGAAAAAGACTATAAAGAAATTACTAATTCGTTCATTCCAAATCCCTTTGAAAGAGTTGTTGAAAGCTTAAAGCTTTTCAAAGAATTTAACAAAACTGACTGTAGAACTATTTTTAGGATAACATGCGTTAAAGGGTTGAATATGCACGATGCTG
This sequence comes from Candidatus Aenigmatarchaeota archaeon, assembly GCA_032249395.1. Taxonomy (GTDB): domain Archaea; phylum Aenigmatarchaeota; class Aenigmatarchaeia; order CG10238-14; family SpSt-28; genus SpSt-28. The sequence continues at coordinate 5,689 of JAVVFY010000009.1, read as the reverse complement.
AAGGATTTGCAGAATTAATAAAGCTATCTGAACCAAAATTTGTCGAGTTAAAAGGATATACTTGGACGGGAGAATCTAGAAAGAGATTGACAAAAGAACATATGCCAACTTTAGAAGAATTAATAGAATTTGCAAATAAAATATGCAATCTTACAGGATATAAAATAAAATTAACAGATAGTGCAAGTAGAGTAGTTATGATGGTTAGAGACGAAGAAGTTTGGAGGAGAAATTTAGAATTAATAAAACAACAGATGGAAAGAATTAAAAAAATTGATGAAGAAGCTAAAATAAAAAAAGGAAAGTAAACTTTTATATAAGGAATATCAACTTTTCTATGGTCTTTTACGTTTTTGTTACTGGCGGAGTAATGAGTGGTATTGGCAAGGGTACAGTTTCAGCTTCTATTGGCAAGATACTAAAATCAAAAGGTTTCAACGTAACTGCAATAAAAATTGATCCTTATTTGAATTTTGATGCAGGAACGTTAAGACCTACGGAGCACGGTGAAGTGTTTGTTACTGAAGATGGTGGAGAAACAGATGAGGATTTGGGCCATTATGAAAGGTTTTTAGACATAACTCTAACAAAAGATCATAACATCACTACAGGGAAAATATATTTGTCGGTTATAGAAAAAGAGAGGAGAGGAGAATACTTAGGAAAAACTGTTGAAGCGATTCCCCATCTAACTGATGAAATTAAAGCAAGAATAAAGGAAATTGCTAGAAGAGACGATGCAGATTTTGTTATAGTAGAAATTGGCGGTACTGTTGGAGAATATCAAAATGAAATTTACTATAGGGCTGCTAGGTTGATGAAAAGCGAAGGAGAAAAAACAGTTTTTGTACATGTAGTATATTTGCCTATTCTAAGACATTTGGGGGAAATGAAAACTAAACCAGCTCAGCAAAGTGTCGAATTATTGGGAAGATTAGGTATTCAACCTGATTTCATAGTTGCTAGGGCGGAAAAAGAAATAGATGAAGTTAGGAGAAAGAAGCTTTCTATTTTTTGTAATATAAAAGAAGAAGATATAATTTCTGCTCCAGATCTAGAATACACTTACGAACTACCTTTAGTTTTTGAGAGGCAAGATTTTGGAAATAAAATATTGAGAAAGCTTGGATTAGAAAGTAGGAAATCGAATTTAGAAGATTGGGAGGAATTTGTTCGCAGATTAAAATACTCTACTAAAAAAGTTAAGATAGCAATAGTTGGAAAATACTTTGATATCGGAGAATTCGAAATTGGCGATTCTTACATATCTGTAATAGAGGCAATAAAGCATGCTTCAGCTAATAATGAAGTTAAAGCGGAAATTCATTTGATTAATTCTAAAGATTTCGAAAGAGACAACAAAAAAGTTGAAATTTTGATGGAATTCGATGGTATTATTGTTCCTGGCGGTTTTGGAGCTAGTGGTGTAGAGGGGAAAATTTTAGCTATAAAGTTTGCACGAGAAAATAGTATTCCTTTTTTAGGCTTATGTTACGGTTTTCAGTTGGCTGTAGTAGAGTTTGCAAGGAATGTTTGTGGTTTAAGAGAGGCTCACACTACTGAGGTAAATCTAAATACACCACATCCCGTAGTGGATCTATTGCCTTGGCAAAAAGCATTAATAAAAGAAAAGAAGATTGGAGCTACAATGCGTTTAGGTGGACAAATAGTAAGAATAAAGAGAGATACATTAGCTTATAATCTTTATAAAAAAGAAGAAGTGATGGAAAGATTTAGACATAGATACGAAGTAAATCCTTCATATATCAACGTTTTAGAGAAAAATGGTTTTGTTTTTTCTGGATTTTCAAAAATAGAAGAAAACATAGTACAAATTGGAGAATTACCAAGTCATAAATTTTTCATAGGAACACAATTTCATCCTGAATTTACATCTCGGCCTTTAAGACCAAATCCTATATTTAACGGATTTATAAAAGCTTGCATAAAAAATGGGAACTATTAATTAAGATTTTTATTTTATGTTGCTTTGTTTTAGAGAAGTCTTTTAGATCAATATTATCTCAATTTACTTCTTATAAAATAGAATGATCTGAACTCAACTAAAAACAATATTTATTTAAATAATCAAAAAATATTAATGCAAAAAGGTATCAGCCCATTGGTTGCTACAGTTTTGTTAATTGCAATAACTATGACTTTAGCCGGGATAGTAGCTTTTTGGGGTTCTAGCTTTGTTAGAACAAGTTTGCCAACAGAAAATCAAACTCAAGCTTTACAGGCTTGTAGTGGCGGAAGCATAAAGCTAATATCTTCAAGCTACGATTCAAATACACAGACATTCACCATTACAATTTACAACGATGGTACACAAAGGCTTGTTATAAATAATATAACTTTCATTTACGCTGATAGAGCCGAGTCTAAAGAAATAAACAGTGAAATATCCCCAGGGCAAGTTATAGTTAGATCAATAAACAACGTCATAGGAGACTATACAAGTTTTATTATTTCAACAAATTGTCCAAACATTTACATTAGATCTTAATGGGGGATAGAGTGAAAAAAGGAATTAGTCCTTTAATCGCTGAAGTACTTTTAATAGGATTTACTATTGCTGTCGCCGCAATAATTATTCTTTGGGCTACCGGATTTACTAGAACTTCAACAAAAACTATTGGTGCACAAGCTGAGACACAAATTGCATGTACTTATGCGGGGATAGATTTTTACGGAAGCGTAATTTATAATTCTACATCTAAACTACTATTCGGATATTTAAGAAATACAGGAAACGTCCCACTCGGCAATATAAGCTTTCAAATTTTATATACGAATGGAACAGAAACAAGAAATCTTCTTATAGATGTATTACTGCCTTCTAACTTAGCTTATTTTTATTTTGATAATATACAGCCAAACATCAATTTAATATATGTGTCTACTAACTGCACAAACCCTCCAATAACAGCAAAGATATCTTCTAACGAAATAAACTTTGTTAGCTAGCTTATTCTCTTCCAAAAACCCTAATTTCTCTTTTTTCGTAAATAGCTTTTAACAATTCTTTGCCTATATCTGACTCTTTTGAAATCTTAATTGTTCCTTTTTTTCCAATCATGGCGGAAAACAAAAAGTTTCCATTAACGTAAAAGCTTACAACCTCACCAGCATGCAACCTATCAAATACGAATTCCAAGCTATTGCCACTTTCTGAAATTTTAAAAGATAATTCTTTTCCTAAAGTATAATACTTTGGAATTACTTCTATTCTTAGACCTAGCTTTTTTTCTAATCTACTTATATTTTCTCCATCTTTCCCAATCAACTTGCCTATAACCCTATTATCAACTTTAACTATTGCCTTATTACCAATTATTTCAACGTTTGCCCCAGGATCATACTTCCTTATTTCAATCAATATTCTTTCTTCTGCCAATCTTTTAATAACATCAACTCTTTCTTTTTCTATAGGTACAACAACATTTTCTTCTCCAAACGTGTATATTTCGTATTCTAGTTTGCCAGTTTCAAAATCTCTGACTTCAACTACTGGCCTTGCTAAATCTTCTTGAGTCATACCAGTAGGAACTTTAACTTTCAAAGAAAGCTCGTAAACCTTTTTTATTTCCCCCTCTTTAATAAAAATAACAGTATCTACAATATGGGGTAAAATTCCAATATCTACTCTTGAAATAAATCTTTGAATCGCATCTATTGGGTTACTTGCATGAACTACTCCAATCATTCCAACCCCAGCTAATCTTAAATCGCTAAATATCTCAAAATCTTTTGTTTTTCTAACCTCATCGAAAACTGTATAGTCTGGCCTAACTAACAATAATATTTCTGCCGTTTTCTCAAAATCTCCTTCTAAAGGAGCATATTGAGTTATTTCGTCACTAACTTGCATGTCTCTAGGTGATTCTAAGGTTTTAACAACCTTTCCCAGGCTTCTATAAAATTCAGCCAAGCTAGCGGCAAAAGTTGTTTTTCCGCTACCAGGAGGTCCGGCTATTATAATCCCCTCTGCTTGTTCTTTCAGTCTTTGCATAAGTTTATCAGAAAGTTTGTAATCCTCTAATTTTAGCTTAACAATTGGTCTAACAATAGTGACTTCTAAACCATCAGAAAAGGGAGGTCTAGCGATTGCAATCCTATAATTTCCTAGTTGAATTACTAAAGCTCCACTTCTGTTAATTTCTATGCTTCCATGCTCGCTTATTCTAGCAGCTTCAGAAATCTCCTTTATTATTTCATTGATTTCATCATAGGTTAATTTCTTGTCACCAATTTCAACTAACTTAAAATTTCCAGGCTTTCCTCTTTTAGCTAATGGAACGCAATTTTCTTTCAAATGAACGCTTATTGTATCCTCGGTAAAGAAATTCTCGAATTTTAGACCAGAAGTTTTAACAGGAATTTCGAAATACTTAACTTTTACACCTTCAGCTTCAGCAACCAAAGCTTGTACATAATCACAAGTATATAAATAAGCATTGTTTTTCTTAGCTACGTCCCTTATAATCGCATCTATTCTACCAGAATGGGCTAGTTTTATATCTTCTAAACTCGGCCTTTCTCCCTCAAACCTAATCTTAATTTTTTTCTTATCGCAAAAATTTCTTACTTCTTTCAATTGCTCCAAACCAATAAAACCAACTTCTCTCCCTTTGGAAGCCTGTGCTTGTAGCTCGTCTAAAGCCGCCAAAGGTATAATGACTTCTACTTTTTTCTTGATTTTCTTCAATTCTTCTAGCAATATTCCATGTATTATTGCAGAGGTATCGGGAACGATCTTCATTAGTTTTTATTCGAAAGAAAGTTTAAATTATCTTGTTAACTTTAAAATTCCAATAGTTTTATGAGAGTAAACGAGATCAAAGTAAAGTCAATTCTTGGTAAAAGCTCAATCGGAGATTATTGCATAAATCCTTATGTTGGGTGTATGATAAGCTGTATTTATTGTTATGCTGATTATTACACAAGGAAGTTCTCCAAACATCAAGAAGAATGGGGAAGTTACGTTGATGTTAAGATTAATGCTCCAGAAGTTTTACTTAAAGAAATTGGTAAAAAGAAAAAAGGAATCGTTTACATTTCTCCTTTAACAGATGCTTACCAACCATTAGAAGCAAAGTATAAAATAACAAGAAAAATTTTGGAAATTTTAGCTAGATATGATTGGCCTGTAGTAATTCAAACTAAATCTCCTTTAGTTCTAAGAGACTTAGATATCTTGAAGAAATTTAGTAACATCGAAATAGGTTTTACGATAACTTCTTTAGATGGGAGAAAAACAAGAAGATTAGAGAAATTTGCTTCATCTCCAAAAGAAAGAGTAAAAGCATTGAAAATTTTAAAAGAAGCTGGAATAAAAACGTTTGTTTTTATAGGACCTATAATTCCTTTTACAAGTATTGAGGAAATAGAAAGAATAGTTGAAGAAACAAAAGAGTTTTCTGACGAATTTTATTTTGATAAATTGAATCTCAAGCCAGGTTTGATTGAAAAAATTAGAAAAGTTGAAGATTTTGAAGAAATGGAAGAAAAGAAAATGAATGAATATTACAGTGAGATTAAAAGAGAGATTTTGAGCCTTATTGAAAAAGAAAAGATAAAGGCAAGAATCTTGTTTTGAGTCTGGTAATGTTTGATAAGTAGAAACAACTCTTATCCCTCACTTATCCTTATTATCGGTCTTTTACTTGTAGAATTAAACCCAATA
>JAVVFY010000008.1:0-35295 GCA_032249395.1 Candidatus Aenigmatarchaeota archaeon | reverse complement strand
TAACTATAGATAATACAGCAAATCCTAATAATTTAAATGATTATCAAGTTTTAGTCACAAATCCAATTTACAATGAAACTGGTTTAGTATTAAGTTTGCATTTTAATGAAGGTTCAGGAACAATTGCTTTTGATTCTTCTGGTAATAATAACAATGGAAATTTAGTTAATGGTCCTGTTTGGGTTGATGGAAAATTTGGTAAAGCTTTGAGTTTTGATGGAGTGGATGATTATGTAGATATTCCTACTTTTCCGAGTCTGAACAAGAAAAACATTACGATTTCTTTTTGGATTAAACCTTTGAACGCAGGACATGGAACGGGGTGGTACAACTCTGACACGATTATTTATATCGGAGGGACAACTAGTTCTATTAAGCTTGGATACCAGTCAACAAATAAAATCTGGGTTGATGGTTGGTTGCAAGATTCAGGGGAAAGTGGGGTCGTCCCATTAAATACGTGGACCCATGTTGTTTTTGTGCAAACTTCTACGAGTTGGAGCATTTACCTTAATGGTATTCTTTCCTTTACCAGAACTAATTCTGGCACTAGCAATACAGTTGAAGGTACTGTGATAATTGGAAGTTCTTTAGGTAAAATGGGTGTTTATAACTTTACTGGCATCATCGATGAAGTCCGAATTTACAACAGAGCTTTAAGTGAAGAAGAAATTCAAGCTCTATACCAAGCTAAAGCTAGATTAGATTATGGAGATATAAGATTTACTGATAGTGATGGTTCTACTTTATTAAACTATTGGCAAGAAGCAGATGGAAGATTTTGGGTAAAAGTTCCTTCTATTCCAGCAAGCTCAACAAAAACAATTTATGTTTACTATGGAAATCCAAGTGCAAATAGCTTAAGCAATGGAGATAATACTTTTGATTTTTTCGATGATTTCGATGATGGAGTTATTGACACAAACAAATGGGTGAGAGTTGATACAGGGACAGGAACAATAAGTGAAACAGGAGGATATTTACAAATTAGCAACCCAGGAGGAACAGCTCACACTATTGAAAGAACAACAAGAACTTTTACTGTCGGGGCAGTAGGTTTTTATGTTGAATATGATTTTTACATAGTTAGTCAGTCAAATGTTAATTCTGGAACTCAAATTAACTCGAATTCTGGTGCCGGGACTACTGCATATAGATTATACCATTTTCACGACATTGGAACAACCGAAGATTTTTACATAGATACAAATGCAGACGGAACTTATGAAAAATTTGCTAACTATGTTGTTCTCTCGACAGGAACTTGGTATAAAAAAGCTTTCATAAAAGTAACAACTTCAATAAATCAAGTTGGGATTGCTGGTTCCACATACACTTATACATCTTCATTCTTCCCAAGCGGAACTGCATTCTATTTTATGTTAGGAGGATGGTCCCCTTCATATAATGCAGGGACAGGCGGTTATACTTTAAGATATGATAATGTGAAAATAAGAAAATACACTTCTCCAGAACCATTAGCAAATATTGGAAATGAAGAAAATATTACAATTAATTTGATTTCTTCTGGAAATCCTTCAGCTTCTATGGGAAATCAATTTACATCATTAATTTATTTAACAAATGGAACAATAATCAAAAAGATTTTTCTTTGGATAATAATTGCAACTTAGGAAAAGATTGCATTCTAGGAAAATCAACTATTAGCTTAAATTCTAATGTTGCTATAGATAAAATAAAAGTTTGCTCTAAAGCTTGCAGTTTAATTTGTAACGAAATTAAAGTTTCTTAAAGATTTAAAAAGATTGAACACAAAAAATTAAAAACCAGTTGGCTAAGAAACTATGAAAGTAATATTATCCAAGTTATGGTTTAGTAGATAAAATAATAGTTTTGTAGCAATGATTGTCAAGGAGTTTGTAGTGAAATAATAGTAAATAATCAATGTTAAAAACATGCTTTTTGACGCCTTTTATAGATGTCCCATATGGGACATCAAAATAAAGTTAGAAACAATTAGAATGAACCGGTAGTGTAATACATATTTCTCTTTATATCTCTGAAAGGACTCTAGTTTTATTTTTTCATAACTTAACTCTATTTATGAAAAAGTTTGCAATTTCCTACTTCAATGAAAAAGAAGCCAATGTAATATTTTTTGGTTTAATATATACAAAAGATTCAAACTTACTTCTTGAAAAAATAAGATACGCAAGCTATTTCGTAGAACCATTTGATTTTTATGGAAATAATCTATTAGAAAAAGTTAAGCTATTTGACTCGGGAGATATTAAAATTAAAAATTTTGAGGAAATAGCAAATAAATTTCTAGATATCAGAAAAGAAAACAAAGTTCCGTTAATTATTTCAAGAGGTCATTTGTCAACACTCTATGTGGCTAAAAATTTGAAAAAAGAAAAGTTAGTTGTATTTGATGCTCATGCCGACTGTAAGAATGAATATTTAGACGAGTTAATTGCTTTCGATGTAGATAATAGCAAAGACAAGAAAAAATTTAATGGAGCTACTTGGTTAAGGAGATTGCTCGAATACTCCAATATCGAAGTATTGTTAATTGGACTGAGGTCGTATGACGATGAGGAAATGAAATTTCTAAAAGAGAAGGGGGTTGAATTTTTTACATCATTGGAAATCATTAGAAATAAAGAAACTGTTCTAAATAAAATGAAAAATTTAACTGAAGATTCGGATATTTACATTTCTCTTGACGTGGATGTTTTCGATCCTTCTGTTCTACCGGCCACAGACTATCCAGAGCCTGGAGGTCTAAATTACTTCGATTTTGTTGATATTATAACATCAATTAAAGGTAAGGTAATAGGTTTTGATGTATGCTGTTTAAAACCTACTGAAAGCAATTTAGTAAGCGAATTCTTAGTTATCAAATCTATTTTTCATATTTTATCGAAGATTTAATTATCTCTAATGCATTAAAATCTTCTTTCCCTTTGTAATGTATGAGTTTGCCAAGAATATTTTCTCAACTTACTGCTTCTTCCATAACCACAAGCAGAGCAATAATGCTTATCAACCCTATACGAAGTTCTTCCGCATCTCCTACATCTTATATGCAAAACGTGATGCTTTAAACCCATCGATGGCGTTCCTTTAGTCATGTTCTACACCAATTTCATTAGTATAGATTAACAACATTTAAATATATTATTCATTTATACAAAAGATGAAAACCGTCGCAACTTCCTGTGTTCAACTCAAAAAATCCCTCTCTGCAAACAGAAAAGTCAATTCCAAATTTTCTAGCTTCGCTTGCAACTTTTTTCATTATCTTTAATCTATAAGCTTTTGGCAAATAGTAATATCCGCTAATTTTCTCTCCTTTTGAAAAATAAAAATTTCTTAATTTGCTCATTTCTTCGGGAAATGATTTCTTCATTCTAATCCAGTTGTCGATCTTAACTTTATAGGTGCTCGACACTATATTTGATGCCCCCGCCTCTACACAACATTTAACTAACTCTTCTATCTCCGAATCATTAACATACGGAATTATTGGATCTATTCTAGCTACAGTTGGTATTCCATTTTTGCTAAGGGTTTTTATTGTTTCAATCCTTTTTTGTGGGGATGGTGCTCCCGGCTCCAATTTTTTGGCTTTATCCTCGTCCAAAGTTGTAATAGTTATACCTACTACAACTCTAGCTTTCTTAAGTATGTCTAAATCTCTTAATACTAAATTTGATTTTGTTAGTATTGATATTTTGAACTCATGATGATAGAAGATCTTTAAGGCCTCTCTAGTCAGCTTTAACTTTTCTTCTAAATATTGGTAAGGGTCGCTACTACTAGCTATTGTTACATACTTATTACTTTTAATTTTTGAAACCTCTCTATTTAAAGACTTTATAACTTCCATCTTTACCCTAGGCTCGAAGAATCTAGAAATATAGCTAGATGCATAGCAATATTGACATAAATGGCTACAGCCAACGTATGGAGAGAATGAATATTTAAACCTACAATTACATAGTTTGCATCTCCATGGATCAAATATAGTTAAAACTGCCATATAAAATTCTGCTGTTTATTAAAATTAATAAGTTGTCTTTTCTCTTGCGAAATAATTTTAGCGTTTATAACTATATAGACTTCTTAATTTTAGACTATTGAGAAGCTAGAAATTAAATATTTTTTAACTTAAATTTTCTTCTATGGAGATTGAAGAAGCAATAAGAAAATTAAAAGAAATGAATGCAAAAAGAATACTAATTCAACTACCAGAAGGCTTAAAAAACAAATCTCTAGAAATTTCTGACTTGCTTGAAAAAGAGGGATTAGAACCAATAATCTCTCTGGAAAACACTTATGGAGCTTGCGATCTGAGAGATGACGAAGCTTTGAGATTGAAATGTGATGCTATTTTGCATCTAGGGCATAACGATTTTGGTTTTGAATGGCTAAAATCGAAAATTCCAGTTTTTTATGTAGAGTGGTTTTCTGGGAAAATTGGAGAAGAAGGTTTAGAGAAAATAGAAAGGGCTTTAAAAGATTTTGAAAATATAGGGGTAGTTTATAGCATACAATACAAAAAAGCTTTTGAAAACATAGTTGAGTTTCTTAAAAAAATAGGTAAGAAAGTTTTTGTAGGTGGGAGTGGGCAAACAATTGGATGCAATTTTTCGAGTGCCATATCAATCGAAAAATATGTGAACGTTTTTCTTGTGGTTTCTTCTGGAAAGTTTCATGCGATTGGTGTAGCTTTAAATGTAAAGAAGCCAGTTTTTGTTTTCGATGTTGAAACAAACGATGTTCAAAAAATAGATGTTAACAAATATTTAAAAATAAAGGCTTGGAACAAAAAAATATTTGAAGATAGTAAGAATGTCGGATTGCTATTAAGTTGGAAGAAAGGTCAAATAAAAGATTTTGAGTTAGTTAAAAAGAAAATTCAATCTCTTGGCAAAAGAGTTTATGTTTTGGCTTTTGATGAGTTAAATGAAAGTTTATTAGAGGGATTAAATATAGATTGCTTGATAAACCTATCATGTCCAAGAATTTCTGTTGATGATTTAGAAAGATACAGAATTCCAATTATAGATTGTACCGATGCTTTATCCTAGAATTCTCTATTGTTTAAAAACTTTACAATAAATAATCCAACAAAAAACAAAGCAAGCCCCAATCCAGTTATTGTTATCCAGTCATACAATCCAAGGGGAGCGATGTCGAAATATCCGTACAAGAAATAAACAAGAAAGATTTGTAGAATTATTGTTGAAATTATGGAAATCAATAGCATTTTGTTCTTCTTAAGATTCTCTAAACTTAGACTTCTTTCAAAACTTTGAACTATAAAAACTTTAAAAATTTCGAAAATGACGAATGAAGAGAAAACAACAGCTCTAACTTCTTCTTGACTTTCAAAATCTAGAACAAAATACTCAAAGATTATAAAAATTGATAGTAGAGCACCTGCCAAAAGAATGAAAGTTATATCTCTCTTGTCAAAAATTCTTGTTTTAGCCTTTCCTTTCATTATATCTTTTCTAGCAGGATCATTTGCTAAAGAAATTGCTGGCAAGCCATCAGTAACTAAATTAATCCAAAGTAAATGAATAGGAAGTAAAACGAGATAAGGAGAAAATAAAGAGAAGAAGAGAACAACGATAATTTCTGCAATGTTTGTTGAAAACAGATACAAAACAAACTTTCTTATGTTCTCAAAAATTTTCCTCCCCTCTTTAACAGCATTTCTTATGCTTGCAAAATTATCATCAAGCAGAACAATATCGCTAGCTTCTTTAGTAACTTCACTTCCCTTAATTCCCATTGCAATTCCAACATCAGCCTTTTTAATAGCTAAAGCGTCATTCACACCATCCCCAGTCATCCCAACTTTTAATCCTTCTTTTTTCAAAATTTCTAGTATCCTTAACTTGTGGAATGGAGAAGCTCTAGCAAAAATGTTTACATTGCTATCCAAAGCTTTTTTCAATTCTTCATCGCTCATTTTATCTAATTCATCACCGCTAACAACTCCATTGCTCTTTAGACCAACCATATCAGCTATAGCTTTAGCTGTTCGTGGATTGTCACCAGTAATCATTATCACTCTAATGCCAGCTGAATAACACTCTTCAATAGCTTCTTTAACATCTTTCCTTGGTAAATCTAAGAGCAATACTAATGATACAAAAATTAAGTTTTCTTCAATCTCCTCTTTTTTGAAATCTTTCTTTATAGGCTTGTAGGCAAGGGCTAATACTCTTATTCCTTGAGAGGCAAATTCTGAATTTTTCTCCAAAATTTTCTTTTTAATTTCTTCATTAATCTTTTTCGCACCATCTTTGAGTAAAATTCTGTCACATTTTTCGACAACAACTTCTGGAGCACCTTTTGTTAAAACTAGAATTTCACTCGAAAATTTATGAACAACCGACATCATCATTCGTTCAGAAGAAAACGAAACTTCTTCTAATCTCTCCCCTTCTTCTTTCACAAAATCTTTTGCAAATTCCTTAAGAGCAATCTCCGTTTCATCGCCTATCCAAGTTAGATTACCGTTTTTAACAACTTGTTTTGAATTGTTGCAGTAATAACAAACTTTTAGAGAAATCTCCTTTGATTTTTCATTTTCCTCTAAAAACCAAAACTCTTTCAATTTCATTTTCCCCTCTGTTAAAGTTCCAGTTTTATCAGTGCATATAACATCTAAGCTACCAACTGATTCAATAATTTTCAACCTTCTAACTAAAGCATTTCTCTTGGCCATTTCTCTTGTACCCAATGCTAAAGCAACTGTTGTCACAGCCGGTAGACCTTCTGGAATCGAAGCTACTGCTAGCGCAACAGCCAATAAAGCTGCTTTTAGAACACCGAACTTACTAAAACTTACTAAGAATGTTATTGCAATAACGACGATTGTAAATAGAATTATTCTTTTGGTAAAAACTTCCATTTTTTCTTCAAAAGGAGTCTTTTCTTCTTCAATTTCTTGCAACTTTCCTGCAATTTTTCCGATTTCGGTATTCATGCCGGTTGCAAAAACTTTAGCAATAGCTCTTCCTGAAAACACATGAGTTCCAGAAAATATTTTATCTCCTTTAGATTTTTCTACAGCTTTAGATTCTCCAGTTAATATAGATTCATCTATTTGCAATCTTCCCTCTAAAATTTCAGCATCAGCAGGAATTATATCCCCACTCTCAATCACAATCAAATCTCCGGGAACAACTTTTGTTGCTTCAACTTCTTGCTCTTTGCCATCTCTAATAACTTTTGCTTTTGGTGATGCAAGCTTTTGCAAACTTTCAATCGTTCTCTCAGCCTTATACTCTTGGTAAAAGCCCAAAATAGCAGAAATAAAAACGATGAGTAAGATTAATAGTGTGTCTAAGTACTCTTCATTCTGATAAAAGTTTATTAAAAAGCTTATAATGGAAGCCAGAATTAGTAATAAGACTAGAGGAGACTTGAATTGAGATAAGAAAATTTTCCAAGGAGATATTTTCTTTTTTCTCTCAATCTTGTTTTCTCCGTATTTTTCTAACAATTCTTTTGCTTCACTTTCACTCAAACCTTTATGCATACTAATCATTAGATTTACTCTATTTTAAGCTAAAATAGAAGATCTAAATTTAGAAATTACTCAAACGAGACATCTTCTTATCATCTGAGAAAGAATCATAGCAGCTCCAATTTGAAGGAGTCTAGTGAAAGCCTAGTATTTTTATTACTTACTCCCTTATTTTCGCTATTGGTTCTGGATAACTAAATTTTCTCAAAAGCCACCAATCAGCTGCAATGCTTTTTCTCGATTTTTGTCTAAATACGATACCTTCAAATGTCTCTATACTATTGTCTTTAATAACACAATCTGTCCAGCTATCTCTTACTACCTCAATATGAGTTGAATTTGTTCTCATTTCCAGAATATACCATCCGGAAGAAACAGAAGGCAAGAAGCTAAGTATACACACATCATCAAAAAAATATAATCTCATTCGAGAGAAAAGAAGTAAAATGATTTTGTCAGGAAAGTTAAGAATTTTGAAGTGAGCAGGAGGGTGCGGATAATAGTTGGCTAAATATCCAATTATTTTTTTGTCTTTCTCTTTACTCCCTATAAATCCGACTCCTACGTCAGAGTTATTAAAATACATCTTAACTCTGAGTGTATAATTTCTAGAAATAGACTTAGGTTTAAATAAAAATCCTCTACCGCTTGAAGGAGAAATGAGATATCCAGAAGTAACATTAATATCCCATCCTTCATCTATCTGAATGTAAGAATGAAGAGTATTTTTAGAGAAATCATCGAAATCCTCGAAGACACTCTTACTGTCGCTTGCTGATGTTACAGGAGTTAGGTTTCCGTAGTATAAATAGATTGTAGTGTTGGAACCTGCAGGTATATATGGAACTTTTATCCACACTTTTGCATGCTTTTCTTGCGATAACGTATAAATACTACTAAGTCTTGCGTTAATAAAAGATGATGGTAAGTATAACATGTCTCCAAAAGTATAGTTATTTGGTGAGAGATGAATAAGAATACCAGGATATCTTGCTAGAAATTCTATCTTATTATATGGATAAACATAATAAAGCTCTTGCATCCCTCTCTTCGAATTTTCTATATAAGAATGAATTAGGAGTATTTTATCGTTTTTCAAATCTATTATCTTTACGCTTTGAGAACCCTTATTAATTTTTATTCCAAGATTGTACTCTTTCCAACTTTCATTAAATATTAACAAGTGGATAGAATCTGTAGTGAAGTTCACAGTAACTACAAAAGGATAACCATTTATTATTCTAAGCATTCCTTTTACATTAACTCCTTTACCCTTTTCTTTTATTTCGACTTTCCAATTTTTTAAGTCATTGGAGGAAATAATCTTGTAGGCACCGCTTTTGACATCAGATAAATAAGCATACCATTTTTTAAAGCGAGGAGAATAGGCAATACTTATCCATTCGAACTGATCAGAATCCTCATAAATTCTTCTCCATGTTGCGTTGTCAGCTATGCTTTCTTTAGGAATAACCCAAAGCCCGCCTCCATTTGGGTATTTACTTCCTTTTTTATTTCCTCCTTTTACTCTCTCACCAGCAATTATATGAGTATCGTTTTGATATATTCCTATCAATTCGTTTGCATCTGCTGTATCAGCCCTGTATGTTAGATTATGTTTTGGAAATTCTTTTAGATTGAAACTTATTAAAATCGAATGTAAATTTTCAAGTCCTTGACCAACTATATAAACATTCTCTCCATCGAATACAGCTTGCCAAAAGGCACCATTTGGTATTGCTATACTTCGTGTTTCGAGCGTACTTAAATTTGTGACATGAATGTATCCAATATTTCCGCTACCTCTATTATTCGCCCAAATAAGGTTGTTATTTAGTGTACCATAAACTGTTACTTCTTCCATGTTGGTCAAATTAAAAATGTTTAAAGTGAAGTTTTCGATATTTTCAATCCAATATGGTAATGTAATTTCTTCATTGGTTGTATAATTAAAATAAGTAAACCTTATATCGGAAAAGTCCGCCGACATATTTGGGTAATACCCAAGCTTTAAATTGACTTGATAGTCAATTAAGGAATTCGAATTTGCTGTATTGTCTATTACTATTTCTTTCCTGTATTCCCAGCCGGAAAGCCAAGCAAAGGAATTTGAAGGCAAGAAGATTAATACTAAAAATAGAAAAAATGTGGTTCTTTTCATTTCGAGCATTTATATATTAAGAGAGAAATTAAAAAATCCAAATTGTGATAGTATTTGGATGATTGACATACCCTTCGAGTTTGCGCGATGGATAACACAGTATATACGATGGAAAGTTTCTACCTTTGTTGCCTTCAGCGTAAAGCATGATTTTTGTTTGGAATCATTTAATTTTTACAAAAACATTTTATTCTATGTGGCTCGTTAGAGGAATAGAAGAAACTGATGAAAGATTTGGAAAGAAACCAGAAGAAAGAACAATAGAAGAGTTAATCGAAAATTCTGTTATAATTGTCGATAAACATGAAGGACCGACTAGCCACCAAGTAAGTCTATGGGTTAAAGAAATTTTTAATGCTAAAAAAGTTGGCCATATAGGAACTTTGGACCCAAAAGTTACTGGAGTTTTGCCTGTTTTGTTAAACGACGCAGTAAAAGCTGCTCCTCTCTTTCAAAAATTGGAAAAAGAATACGTCGGAATAATGCACTTGCATAAAGATTTTGATATAGAAAAATTGAAAGAAATAATCGCAAAGAAGTTTATTGGTAAAATAATTCAAATTCCTCCTAAAAAAGCTGCCGTAGCTAGAAGACCAAGAGTGAGGGAAGTCAAAACTTTTGATATTTTAGAAGCTAATGGTAGAGATGTTTTGTTTCAAACGAGAGTAGAAGCTGGAACTTACATAAGAAAGCTTGTTTGGGATATTGGTGTAGAAGCTGGAATAGGAGCTCATATGGTTGAATTGAGAAGAATAAAAGCAGGCAATTTTACTGAAGAAGAAGCTCATTCTTTGGTTGAAATTAGAGATGCTTTTGAATTTTGGAAAGAAGGAGAAGAAAAGTACTTGAGAAAGATTTTAATTCCTATAGAATTTGCTATTGATCATGTTAAGAAAGTTTTTGTAAAAGATACAGCAATAGAAGCAATTTGCAACGGAGCTCCATTATATCCTGTTGGTATTGTTAGAATACAAGAGGGGATCGTTGAAGGTGAATTAATAGCAATAATGAGTTTGAAGAATGAATTGGTTGCAATTGGTATAGCAAAAATGAATAGCCAAAAAATGTATGAAGCTAAAAAAGGAGTAGCTGTGAGAATTGATAGAGTGATAATGAAGAAAGGAACGTATAAAATGAGTTAAGAATTCAAACGAAAATTGTCGAATCTTTCCAATATACAGCTAATGCGAGCGTGACGTTTTGATTTTAGAGATATTTAAATAAAAACAATTTAACCAATGTTTCAAAATTTAACCATGCAGATAGAATTTCCTCAAGGCTTCAAAAATAAATTTCAAGAATTGCTTGGAGAAGAATTTCCATTGTTAGAGTCTTGCTTGTATAAAAGACCAAAAGAGTGTATTAGAGTTAATACTCTGAAGATTTCAAAAGAAGAATTAAAAGAAAGATTGGAGAGAAAAGGTTGGAAGTTAGAAGAAGTTCCATGGTATGAAAACGCTTTTTTTGTAGAGACGCAAGAAAGTATAGCAAAAACAAAAGAATTTTTTCTGGGGTATTATTACATACAAGATGCTGCAAGCCTTGTTCCAGTTATAGCTTTAGATCCAAAACCAGGAGAAGCTATTTTGGATGCCTGTGCTTCTCCTGGTTCAAAAACAACTTTCATTGCTGAATTAATGAAAAATGAAGGTTTAATAGTCGCAAACGATGTTAATCCAAAAAGGATCAAAGCTCTCTCTTTCAACATACAGAAAATTGGCGCGAGAAACGTCGTTGTTACTATGATGGATGCAAGAAATATAAAAGAGCTAAACATGAAATTCGATAAAATTTTATTAGATGTTCCTTGTAGCGCTAGCGGAACTTTTATAAGCAGCTTTAGAGTTTTAGAATTTTGGAGTCAGCATGTTGTCGAGAGATTAAGTAATCTGCAGAAACAATTATTGAGAGCTGCTGTTGAAGTCTTAAAAGAAGGAGGAACTTTAGTATATTCAACTTGCTCAATGGATCCTGAAGAGGACGAAGAAAATATGGAATACGCAATAAAAAAGCTTGGATTAAAACCAGAAAAAATTGAGATCAAAGGACTAAAATATAGAACTGGAATTGAAAGATATAGGAAAAAAGTTTTTGAAAATGCAAAATATGCGATAAGATTCTTTCCATTCGATAACCAAACGGAGGGATTCTTTGTATGCAAGTTAAGAAAATGAGTGAAAATGAGAAGAAGGAGATTGAGAAAATTGTAGAAAAAAATTATGGTGCGAAATTAGACTTGTCTAGCTTTGATTGCTACATAAACAATAGAAATGAAATATACATAGTTTCAAAATCTGTTGACGAAAGATTAATACCAATAGCTAGTTATGTTGGTATGTATTTTGGAAGATTGAAAAGAAATGAAAAGATACAACTTTCTGTTGAAGGAAGTCAAATTGTTGGGAGATTAGCAAACAAAAATATAGCTATAGTTGATGATGAAAATACTTCCCGCTATATGGAGGGCTTTGAGTTTAAGTGGAGCACCTTAATCAACTGTGAAGTCAACAATTTTGTTTTAATAAAAAATGAAAACGATTTTCTTGGTAGTGGAATTTTGAGAGAAGATAAAATAGAAAGTTTGGTTCCAAAAGCAAGAAGAATAATGAAAACGATGAGAAAAGTTTAAAGTATTTAACGCATTTTCGAAATAATATTAATGACTTTAGATATTTTGATTTTTTGTTAGGCAGCCAAGGAATATAATTTGGCCTCTACCATTCTGGTAGAATATTTAATTAAATTGGATTAAATTTTGATTTTTACAACTTCAATTAAAGAGATTATGGTTCTCTCATAAGAAGCGGCAATAATTTCAATACAATAAGATTTTTGAAAATCCAATATATTTCACTAAACTCTCTTTTGATTTCTCAATATTGCCAGATGAGAACTCTTATGAAGTCTGTAAGGTAAAAGTTTAAAAGAGAACGCATCTTTATTAGGGAATGTAATTTTGAATTAAAAAAATTAGTGAAGGTAGACGTAAGCAACATAATTTCAAAGTTAAATGAAAAACGTGCGGTAAAAAATTCATATTGATTGGAGTGTGGCAAAATAAATGTGAGAAGAAACAATTCCATCCATAAATTTTTATTTATTTAACACAATAAAAAATTATGTCTGAACCAAAAATTAGGAAAAACACATTAATAAAACTCGCAAGAAAAGCTGGTATAAAGCGAATATCAAAAGAAGCTTTGATGGAATTAGAAAGTTTTATAATTGAGATGACTGAAAAAATATCGAAGAAGGCCATAGAATTTGCTAATCACGCAAAAAGAATGACCGTAAAAAAAGAAGATATAGAACTTGCAACAAGGTGAAAATATGGAGAAAACAACACAAGTTATAAAGAACTTGAAACCTGGAAACTATATAACGATAGATGGTGTTCCATGTAGAGTAGAGAAAGTAACAACATCAGTTAGTGGAAAGCACGGGGCGGCAAAAACTAGAGTAGAAGCGATAGGTCTTTTTGATGGAACAAGAAGAAGCATAGTTAAACCTTCTGATGAAGAAGTAGAGGTTCCAATATTGCAAAGGAAGAAAGCGCAAGTGCTGGCAATAACTGGAAATATAGCCCATCTAATGGATTCCCAAACATTTGAAGAGTTACAACTAGAAATACCAGAAGAGAGAAAGGATGACATAAAGGAAGGAGCAGAAATAGAATATTACGAGATTCTGGGAATAAAAACTCTAAAACCACTAAAGTAAAATCATCTGAAACATCTTTACTCTACTTTTTATATTGTTTAGACTAAAGAAATTACTCCTTTTATTATCATCAAAACAGCAAAAAAATCAATTTTTACGGAAAAAATAGCTAGAATCGAAAAGATTATATCTATTGTTGATAAACCAAGCGATAATAAATCTTTGTATTGAACCCCAGTTGTTAATCCCCAAATACCTTTTACTAGAATTATAATGTAAAGTGGAAATAGAGGAATATTTAAAATGTAACTAATACCAGCAACTATATCCAAAATTCCAAAAAGAAGAAGTATAGGGTGGAATTTAACCACCCTTTATAACATCGTCTACAAACTTTTCCTCTGGTTGAACTCCTATAGATGATGTTTTCTCATTAATAACATTGTGAGGAACTGCACTTACTTCAAATTTATCAGCTAGTTCCGGAAATTCCAATGCGTCAACACAAACTGATTTAACTATTCCTTTCGTCTCTATCGCCACATTGTTCGCAAGTAAAACTTGATAAGGACAATATGGGCAAGTTGGTGTTACAAAAATCACGATTTCCCTTTCTTCTTTCAATTGCTTTAATTTTTCTTTTGATTTCCTTGACAACAAACTTTCATCTTTTGAAACCTGAACTATTGTATCTATGAATGCCCAAGCTTCTTCCCCTAAAGGCAATCCCAAGTAAACAATTTTGTATGAATTCTCTGGATCTATCAAAATAGTTGGCGCTTTATCTACTCCATATTTCTTAGCTTCTTCCGAATCTTTTTGATAAATCTCAAAATTTATTTTTCCTTCTGATAACTCTTTTAACTCTTTCAAAAATTCTTCGATAAATCTTGTTGATCCTTCAATTTTTTCTTCCTTATCTATAAAGACTTTAATTTTTACTTCTCTTTTCATTTCATTGTTAAACTTTTCCTTTAGCACTTTTGCAGATTCTTCATCAATTATCATCATTCTTTATTAACCTAGGTATTTAAATACATTTTATGGACATAGACTCTATAGAACCTGAACTAAAGAAGAAAAAATACAAGGGATTGAAAAAAGGATTTGGTAGAATGAGAAGAAATGTGATAATACTAAAGTAGTTACTTAACAACTATAACTTTCGCCTTTTCTTCGCTTTTTCTTATTGTAACTTCGTCTCCAGCTTTTATATTGATCACATTTCTGTTATTATCTGCAGCTAAATTTGCGCTCCCATAATTAATTTTCACATAAATTTTCTTTCTTTCATCAACAATCATACATTTCTTTTTTTTGTCTCTTGGATAATATGGATTGTTCAAGCATATTCCCAAACCCTTTTTAAACTTCTTTCCACCTATCGATGAAAAATACCCAGTAGATCCAAAAGGTGTTGCAACAACGACGCCATCTGCAATAACATTTTCTAAACTTTTGCCATTAACTTTTAAGTTAAATCTTAAAGCTTCTATAGGCAATCTATTTCTTATTTGGACTTCATTCAAACCTACCAACTTTTTGCTATTGTAGATTGCTTCAACCTTATAAAACTCAATTATTTTATATAGGCCTTTCTTAACTTTTTCTAAAACTCTTTCAAAATCTTTTAAATCAACATCAATATCTTTGGTCTTCTCACCGTGATCTCTTAAAAATATTTTTGGTACACCAGGATAATTTCTTTCAGAACTAAGAAATGTTCCATCTCCACCAAAACTCACAATCAAATCTGGCTTATACGCAGAAACGATGAATCCTTTTTTCAACAGAATTTTTTTTATGGTTTTAACATCTTTTTTCGGAAGAAAAGAAAATACAAACGCTCTCATAAAAAAATAAAGAAAGTAAAAATAAAAAGTTAACTATTTTTGCTCATTGCTTTAAAAACTCTTTCCTTAGCAATTTCTAATGCAACATCTCTTGGCTTAACATTTAATTTCTTAGCTCTATTTAAAACCAATCTAGTGTTTTTAACAATTTTCTTTTCTATTAATTCAAACGCTTTCCTTTCGTCATAACCTCTGTATTCTGCATAACTTGAAATTACTCCACCTGCGTTTGCAACAAAATCTGGAACTACTAATATTCCTCTTTTATGTAAGATTTCTTCAATTTCTGGCTTTGCTGGAATGTTAGATGCTTCAACTACAATCTTTGCTTGAACTTTATCAACATTTTTTTCATTAATCACATCTGGCATTGCTGCAGGAATTAAAATGTCAACTGGCAATTCAAATATTTTTTCGTTTGACAAAACTTCTCCAGGCTTGTAATTTATAACACTTCCAGTTTGCTTTTTAACTTCCATGAGTTTTGGTACATCTAAGCCATCTTTATTGTAGATTGCTCCTTTACTATCGCTAACTGCAACTATTTTTGCTCCAGCTTCATACAAAAACTTCGCAGTAAAGCTTCCTACATTTCCAAAGCCTTCAATAGCAACTGTTGCACTTTTTATGTCTAATTTTGAAAATTCGGCTGCAACTAAAGTAGAATGATAAACTCCAAAGCCTGTACTTCCTAGTTCATGAGGCAAACCACCTAAATCTTTTGGCTTTCCTGTTGTTGATTTAGGATTGCCATTTCCTTCTACGAACCATCTCATTTCCTCTTCTCCCGTATTAACATCTGGAGCGGCAATGTAAATCTTTGGAGCAATATTTCTCAAAGCTTTTCCAAAGGCAATCATCAATTGCTTCTTTTTTTCTTTATTCTTCAAATCTTCCTCACTAGCAACTATCCCAGACTTAGCTCCGCCAAAAGGCAAATCAGCCATTGCGGTTTTCCATGTCATCGTTCTTGCTAATCTAAAGACTTCTTCTACTGTAACTGTTGGCGTCATTCTGATTCCGCCTTTACCAGGACCTCTGGCTGTGTTATCAATTACAACAAAACCATGAAGCTTCACTTTCGGATCATAAACTTCTATTATTTTTTCTGGGCCAAACTCATCCATAAACTTCTCTATCACAAAAACCACCTCCTATCCTTTCCAGTCAGCCTTAACGGCTTCTTTTCCTTCTTTTTTGGCAATATAGTTATAAGCTGATAAAGCTGCAATAGCACCTTCTGCTGCAGATATTACCAATTGTCTGTAGGGAGAATCTGTAACATCTCCTGCTGCAAAAATTCCTGGACAACTTGTTTCAGCGGCTTTATTAGTTATGATTTGATTATATTCATCTGTTTTAACTAAATGCTTAACAAAATCTATTTTTGTTTCATGCCCAATTTCTAAAAACACCATATCGACTTTTAGTTCTTTTGTTTCTCCAGTTTTTACATTTTGTATTACAATGCTTTCTAACTTTTTATCTCCTTTTATTTCTGTTATAACAGTGTTTAAGATGAATTCAACATTCGGCAACTTTTTAACTTTTTCGACTGTTATTTCATCCGCTCTGAACTGCTCTCTTCTGTGAATTAGATAAACTTTATTAGCAAACTTTGAAACTACTTCTACTCCTTCTAATGCCGAATTTCCACCGCCAACAACAGCAACTACCTTATTCCTAGCAAAAGGAGCGTCGCAAGTTACACAAGTGCTAACACCTCTTCCTAAAAACTTATCTTCTCCAGGAACATTCAACTTTCTAGGAACTTTTCCAGAAGCAATTATAACAGTTTTTGCTTCAAACTCGCCAACGTTGCTAATTACTTTGAAATGATCGTTAACTTTTTCAACCTTAGTAACATAACCAATCAATATTTCTGCCCCGAAGTCTCTTGCCTGCTTCTCAAAAATTCTCATAAGTTTTGGTCCGCTCTTATCTAGATAGCCAGGGTAATTTTCTATTTGCTCTGTAAGCAAAGCTTGTCCACCTATGTCTAAAGAAATTACCAAAGTCTTCATCAACCTTCTTCTAGCATATATTGCTGCTGTCAAACCTGCAGCACCGGCACCAATTATTATAACATCATACATTTTTACAACCTCCTATTCAACCAATCTTTAATTTGAGTTTCGGGAAGAGCGCCAACAAAATAATCTATAGGCTCCCCGTTTTTAAATAAAACAACAGTTGGAATACTCATTATTCCAAATTCTTCAGCAGTAATTTGAGCGTCATCAACATTAACTTTTGCCAATATAAACTTTCCATTATATTCCTTGGCTATTTTTTCTAGTATTGGAGAAAGTATTCTACATGGTGGACACCAATAGGCATAAAAATCTACTAAAACTGGAACTTTCTTAGACATCTCTATAACTTTTTCTTGAAAGTCGTCATCACCAACTTCTATTTCTATTTCAAAATCTTTGGCTTTATCTTCTTTTAAGCCAAATCTTTTTTTCATTTCTTCTAACTTCTTTTTCATTAATCTTTCCTCTTCTTTGTCCGCTACCATAAACACACACCCAGTATAATTTTTATACTTTAGGTATTTAAATATTATTCATGATGCCAGAAAAGGATAACCTAATAGGCAAAATGGCAAGAATATTTGGTAATGAAACAAACCTAAAGATAATTTTATCTCTGGAAGATGGTATAAGACGTAGTTTTAACGATTTAAAAAGGGTTTGCAATGCTTGTTCTCCTTCTGTTAATTATTCTCTACTGGTATTGATAAAAGAAGGTGTTATAAAAAAGATTGAGGTTTCAAAAAAACCTAAAAGAGTTTATTATGAATTGACTGATTATGGTAAAGAGTGTTTGGAAATAATCAAAAAATTCTTTTCTATCCACAAGAGCCGCTAGAAGTTGATCCACCTGTCAAAGGACCTATACCTGGAGATGCCGTTTCTGTTGATAAGATTTGATTGCATTCGGCTGGTGGAGTCGTAAATGCTTGACATATTGTTTGTTTAAACGCTTCTGGCGATCTATTCACTCTGACTTCTTTATCGTTTATTATTATTGTTGGTGATCCACGTACACCATACTTATCATTCAAGTCTTTCTCAACCAAGAAAGGTGGATAGGCTCCACCCAACCAAGTGTTTCTATCTTGATAATACTTTGTGACATTATACTTTTGATCTGTTTCATTCATGCAAACATTTAGCTTATTGACATCTATTTTTGATTCAATCAAACATTTTTGATAATCCCCGTTTTGGACAAAGCACAACATGTAATCATAGAATTTGTCTCTTTGTTCTTTCTGTATACAGTATTGTCTTAAATTCTCATAAACCTCTTTTTCTCCGTGCATAATGTAATCAACATAGTGGATTGTTATATTAGCTTTTCCGTCCAATAATTTCATAACAGGCAACAGAGCCTTTACTGCTTGAATTCCATATGGGCAATAAGACATTATGAAAACTTTTACATCTGGAACATCTCTCTTAGGTATATCTTGAGTTTGTTGCCGTGTCGTGGTTTGAGTCTGAGTTTTTTGAGTTTCTGTCATTTCTATAGCTTGTAAAAAGAGTATTTTTCCATCCTTAGTAGCATAAACAGGAATTTGTTGTCCTTGATAACTTGTTATAATTTCATAATAACTACCCATATCTTTTACAGAAACTAGAGAAGCGGAAGTTCCTGGTTGCACCAAATTATTATTTATGAAATCAATAACTTTCTTTCCAACATCAGTTGAAGAAAGCTGTCCAGAAAAAGAAACTCCCCTAAAATTCATATAAATGCTTCCAACTAAAGCAACTAACAAAACCAACGATAACATTTTCCAAAATCGATTACCAAAAGTTATAGCAGGTATGTTAATTTTTATAGACTTTCCTTTGGATTCCTTCATTCTATAGATTTATAAGGTCTAACTTTAAATAGTTTGTTTCCCAAAATATTTTGGTAGGCTGAGCCCTCCAGGTAGCTTCGCCTCTGCCAAAAAGCAGAGGTGAGGAAATTCCACCCATTGAGGCAAGAAGAGGCTGAGAAGCCTCGCGTGGACATCAGAAACGAGACCTTTAGCAAGCGCTAACGATGATTGAAATATGAGTTGCTTGCTAAAGGGTGAAACGGGTCCACGCAGCCAATGAGATGCAAGCTTAAATGGCGCTTAGACGAATGCTACCTAAAACAGAAGGTGGGTTATGGAGGGCACAGCCTACCAATTTACATTTTTTGTAAATGTTGTACCAATTTCTGAATTTATTGAATATAGAGTAATATTGAAACTTACAGTCGCTGATCTTGTAGAATCACTACAAGAAACTATCGAATAAGAATATTCTATTCTAAAATTGGGAGCAAAAGCTCTTGTTGCAATATTCTTAAATTCTTCCAAATTGAATCTCAAATCTTCACAACTTTTGGAGGCATCCAGAGTTTTTAGAGTCTTCTCGACAATATTATTAAAAACAAAATAATCGTTTCTTAGAGCAACATCAGATGTATCTATTATTATATTTGGTGTTAGACTTTTGCCTATTGCATAAAAGATTGTAACTATTCCGACTACAGAAAGGATATAGAATTGGGCCTTTCTAGATCTTAACAAATTGTGCATGTGGTATTCCACCAATTAAAATTACTCCTTCCGGAGAAATAATATTTTTTTCTATAGCCAACTTAATTATTCTTTCTCCTAACAAATTTCCTATAGTTGCTTTTTCCATAAGATCTAAAGCTTCTTTTTCATCAATTAACTTCTCTTTATAAAACCTTTCGCTAACGGACGTGCTAAAATTTTTTTCTATCTTAATCTCCTTTCCAATAAGTTCTTCGTCACATATTGCTACCAAAGTCTCAAATCTAGTCTTTATCAATCTACTCCAAAATTTATTTGACGGCATAACTTGCACCACAAGCTTCACAACGAATGAAGTAAATTCTATCTTCCTTTATTAATTTAGTATCAGGTTCATTACAAACTTTACAAAAAACATATCTTTTTATATATTCTTCAACTTTTTGTTGAACAACTTCCCTCTTCAGCTTGGAATTTAATACAAGAGTTTCTCCCTCTATACTACCTGAGGAGGCCAGAGATAGCATTAAAAATTTTGCAAAATGTTTTGGGTCTCTTTTTATGTATTCAGCGATCTTTTTAAAATTTTTTATTATAAACTTTGGACCTTGTATTTCACTTTCTATCTGTGGGATTTGAAATCTTTCCTTTGTCTCTTTCTTAACTATTTTTTTCAGTGCTTCCTCAAGCATTTCTTCGTACTCCATCTAATTACCTCACTTTAATTTTACCAGCTTCTATTTCTTCAATCTTGCCTTCTGACATCAATTCTGTTAATATAGAATCCAAAGTCTGAGCAGGTAATTTCATGAATTCAAATAAATACAAAACATCTACTCCTTCTCCCCTATCCAATTCCTTCAAGACCTTCAAAATTTCAGCTTTGTAATCTTTTTCTTCAATTTTTTCGCTTTCAATTAAAAAACTTATAATATCTTCGCTTAATCCGAACCTCTTTTTCGCTTCTTTTAAAAACTCTTCTTCGCTCATTTTCTCTCGCATGCTTTTTAATTCTAGAATCATTCTTTTGTAAGGTAAAATTTCTTTTATTAGCTCTAATTTTCTATAAGTTTCATAATTAGGGTCATCAATTTTTCTTGCTATTTCAATGTTTAAATAAAGCTCTCCATTCCATTCTTTAATTTTCCCAATAAAAATTCCAATATCACCAACTTCAAGATTCTTTACTTGACCAACAACATCTCTAAAAGCTTTAGCTTTTATAGAAGAAGTCCCATCATCTAGAGTGAAAGAAATGTAACTTTCATCCTCGTTTAAAAATTTGTTGGTTATTGTTGCTAATACATTAACTCGGTAAATTTTTCTACCAAAAGGAGTTATCAAATAGCTGGGCTTCATGCTTTCTTTTTCGCCTGGTATAAATCTTCCATCAACTATATCTTTTATTCTTACTTTTACAGCAGGCTCTCTCTTCATTTAATTAAGTTGCAAGAAGGATTTAAATCTTAGAAAGTTTTTTCAATTGCTTTTTTATAACTTTTTTAACTTCATCCTTCACGGCAAGAGAGAAACCTATAGAGAATGGTAAAAGAACGCTTATTATAACGACTATTAGTATCACTTCAAGGATGAAGACATCTACTCCAACAAGAGACAATGCAATTATTGCTGAAACGTAAATTCCTAACCAAAATGCAATTCTTGATAATAAACCTTTATACTCCACTTCACTTCTTTCTACATTCGCCCTAACATACTCTGAAATGAAATAGCCAGCAAGAAATACTATAAGAAAAGCAACAAATCTGGGAATAAAAGCTAAAAGAGAAGAAAGAATGTCAGAAATAGCTTTAATTCCTAATACGTCAACGCCTGCTTTCAAAAATAAAAGATAAACACTCCAAAATGTTATTATTGAAAACAGAGAAGACAAAGAGATTATTGGTTTTTTCTTGAACAATAAAGATTCTATTTTAGACCTTTTTATAACTTCTTCTACTATCCTTCCAGAAATCTTACCTATTCCCCATCCTAAGAACAGTAAAATGAAAAATGCCATAAAATTTGGTATATATGCAACAAAAGATTCGTATAAAGTTTTAAAGACTAATGTTTCATCCATATTTATTCTTTCGTTTAGGAATATAAAAATAAAAATTATATACACTTAACCAAAAGCTGGGAAATTTCAAAAACACGAATTTCTCTTGAGTTTCTCCCCAAATGATAATAGCAAAGAGGACAAATCGTAACTAAAAATTCTGCTTTAGTTTGTAATGCTTGTTCTATTCTTTCTTTCGCTATAGAATTTGCAAGCTCTGCGTAATTAGATTGAACTCCTCCGCCGCCACCACAACAAAAAGAATTTTCTCTATTAAATTTCATCTCAACAATCTTACAACCAATAAACTCTAAGATCTTTCTAGGCTCTTCGTAGATACTCATATATCTACCTAAATAGCAAGGATCATGAAAAGTCACTACCTTTTCTATTTTTTTCTTGAGCTTCAATCTTCCTGCTTGTATAGCTCTATAAATTGTTTGTGATACATGTTCAACTTTAATGTCCCATTCTTTTAGGAGAAGAGGATAATCTTGAGAAAATGTTTTACAGCAGGCTGGACAATTGGAGATTATTTTTTTAACTCTGTGCTCCTTGAAAACATAGTAATTTTTTCTAGCTAACTCTTCTGCTGTTTTCTTATAACCAGCATTTAAAGCTGGCGAACTACAACAAACTTCTTTTTCCTTCAACTCAATAAAATCTATTCCAATAGCTCTTAGAATTTTCTCATAATTTTCTTTCAAATCTTTCCCTACAAACTTTGTTAGACAGCCAGGATAGTAAAGAATGTTTCCGCCAAGAATTTTATCTAAAATTTTCATTCACAACCACCCTACAAGAATGCTTAATCCTAACAAAATCATTATTATACCTGCTGTTAGTCTCATGTATTTTCTGAGCTCTAATCTCTTCTTTTCAGCTTCTTCTATCGTTGCAAAACCAAGATAGAATATCAGAGTTAGTATAACTAGAGGAGAAACGAAGAAGATATTATACCAAAAAATGTAAAGAATGTTTTCGATTCCTTGAATTCCTTTGCTTGCTAGTAAAGTTGTGTAGAAGAATGGGAATGCTCCTGCACATGGAATCTCTACTAAAGCTACTAACAACCCAAGAATTAATGCTGAAGGAACTGTGGCTGCTTTAATTAGCTTTTCTATGTAATGGGAAGCAGATTTTGGGATTTCTAATGAAAACCATTTGCCATAGAAAAAGAAATCCTTTATTTCTATTATCCCGAACATTATTAGAGCTGCTCCGACTACTTTTTCGATTAATGATAGATTGCCAACATAGTAAATTACATTCAATATTCCAAACATAAAAAGAGTGTAAACAACAAAAATCATCAGAGAGTAAATAGTACCAATAATCAAACACTTTCTTTTGGAGCCTAAACTCATTAGATATGCTATGAGAAAGAATAGAACTGAAAGAGCACAAGGATTGAAAACACCATCCATCAATCCAAGAATCATACCAAGAATGATAATAGGTGTCCCTCCACTTATTTTACCGATTAGAGGAACTTGAACTTCCTGAGCTAGAGCAAAGGGTAGCAAAAGAAAGGTAAAAAGAAATGAAATTATTCCTTTCTTCATTTTGATTTTAGTTTTATTCCTCAGTAGTACAAAGATAACTCCTATAGAAATTATAAGAACGGCAACCTGAATTATTATTAATCTATTTACTGAATGTGTAATCGAAGTAAATGGTTGATTAGTAGTGGAAGATGTAGAAATTTCATAAGGACAAGCTACTCCACCTTTTTCCACATATTCTTTAATTGTCCTCTCTATTACGCTACTATACCCAATGAAAGCATTGTATTTAGAGTTGAAAATTTCTTGATCTCCATAAGCAAATCCGATAAAAACCTTATCACCAATAAAAGTCATTGGAACTCCAATTGGCTGTGTTTTGTACTTGTTACTAATTTGATACCAAAGTCTTGAATTATCTGGATTACCTACTTCAAATTCGTTCAAATCAATTGGATACTTTTGTGAAAGTTGTTGCAAAAAAGGTTTTGCTTCTGCACAATGAGTACACCCTCTACTATAGAAAAGAAAAACACAAACAGTATTATTCTCAGTTGCAAATGCTATATTAAAGTTATTCGAAAAAACAGTAAGCAAAAACACAAGAACGCTTAGAAACAATATTTTCTTCATTTTATCACTCTCCTAGCAACAATACAATTTGTCTGGAATCTCCTTTTCTTTTATAGTTTCACCAAATGGATTACCAACGCTTTCCAGATTTTCAATCATCTCAAAGTTTGTCTTAGTTGTTAAGTTGTTCTTTACAGCAATTTCCCTAACTTTTCTTATCAAAGATGGTATATCAATGCTTAACGGACATTGTTCTTTACAAGCTGAGCAAGTAGTACAATAAAATAGCCCTCTTTCAAAAGCTTTCTCTATTCCAAAAATAAAAGAAATTAAACTTACGCCTCTTCCGCCAAAATATTTGTAACCATAATTGTCAAATATTTGTCTATAAACTGGGCAAAAGTAAAGGCAAGCACCACAATTTATGCAGTATAAAATTTCCTCTAAACCTTCTTCTATTATTTTGCTTCTTCCATTGTCTAATAGAATCAAATAAACTTCTTTTGGACCATGTGCTCCATAAACAATTTGCTTTTGAATATCAGCGGTCTTGCTTGGTGAGGATATTACATTAATGTATGCAGGTAATGAAGCGCCAGCTCCATAAATTGCTAAAGCCTTACAAATAGTTATAGCATCTTGAATTGTAGGAACTATTTTATCAATGCTAGCAACTATTATGTGTTTTTCAGGTAGTTTAGAAACAAGAGAAATATTGCCTTCATTTTCAACAATAAAAATCCATCCATCTGCAGAAATAATATTAGCTCCACTCAGTCCAATTTTAGCTTTTAATATCTTTTCTCTCAAATATCCTATAACCCATTTTACTATTTCTTCTGGTTTTCCCTCAAGTTTAACTCCAAACTTTTTTTCTATAACTCTAACTATTCTATCAACAGTCAAATGTAAAGCTGGAGTAACAGGATGGACGCTACTCTCTTCAGAAATTTGCACGAGAAAGTCGCCACAATCCGTCTCTATAATCTCATTTCTTTTTTCCAAATCTTCTATTCCAATTTCATTTATGACATTAGATTTTGATTTCACAATAGTCTCTCCTTCAGGAATTAATTTCAAAAGAATTTCTTTAGCTTCTTTTGAATCTTTAGCTTCAAAGACTTTAACGCCTTGTTTTTTCAAATTCTCTATTGCTTTAGCTTTCAAAGCAGACAAATTTTTTATTGAATATTCTTTTATTCTTCTGAGGTCCTTCTTTAGAGCTTCTTCATCCATTCCTTCCAAAGCTTTTTGTCTATTCGTTAAGTATGTTTGAAACGCTAGATTAAACCCTTTTTTCGCTTCTTTAATTCTTTCGCTTTCTAAAATTTATTTTATTTCCATGAAGAATTTTTGGTGTGAAACCTTATTTAAGCTTCGGTTTCAAAAATTGAAACCTTATATTTATAAGTTATAAAAGCAAATATGGAACTAAAAAGAAAATTGATTATCTTTGGAATTGTGGTTTCAACATTCGTATTTTCAGTCACTTTCGCAACACTTTATGCACAAACACACATAATAGAAGGAACTGCATGTTCATGTACATTACCAATTCCATTGTTGATACCAATGTTTTCCTCTTTTGGTATTCTTGTTGGATTGATTTCTTTCTATCTTCTTTTACCGGCAATAGAAAAAAGTAAAGAAGAAGCAAAAAACTGGATTGAGCTTTTGGATCCTTTAGAAAGAGAAGTAATAAAAATGATTATTGAAAACGAGGGGAAAGTTACTCAGGCAAAGATATCAAAAAAAATTGGAAAAGTTAAAGCATTTAGAGTTTTGGAAAGATTGAAAGTTAGAGGTATTATAGAGAAGATAAAGGAAAGAAAAACAAATATTATAAAGCTTTCGAAAAGATTTGAATTCCTTTTGAAAAAATAGGAGAAAGTTTAGAAAGCGATTTTCTGTTTTTAAAGTAAAACAGATGAGAATTACAATTACAATCGCTACTACCAAATTTGAGAATAAAGCTATCCGCTTTCTTTAAAATTTTCCTTGCAACTTTACATTCTATTTTCTTTTTACTAGGAATAGCAACAATCCCAACAATTTCTGCTTCTTTTCTCAAATAATCAATATGCCACTTCATCTTTTTGTTTTTCATCAAATGTCTCTTACATCTATTTTCTATTGTTATATTCCCAATAGCAGACCCGACATAACAATAAAAACCTTTTCTAAATTCTAGTTTTCCTAACGAACCGACAATGAAGCTTTTATCCGAGTTCAATTTTATTACCAAAACGTATACCCCATTCATATTCTTCTTACTTTTTTAAATCTTCAAATGTTTTCTATAATCTGTCAAAAACTCCTCTAAAATGTTCTTTCTAATTTCTTTAAAGATTAAAGAATTGATTTAAGTTAGAAACCGGATAGAATTGAAAAAATGTATAATAAAAAAGGAATGTTAAAATTTTTCTTGGAATAAAACTTCTTTTTTATCCTAGATAAGTTAACAAAAACAAGCTAAGAATTAAACAAAACTTGAAAATTGGTATCGCGAAGTTTTAATGCATACATCTAAACAAAAAGAGAATAAATTTGTATTTAGGACTGAAAAAGGAGAAACATTAATCCTAAATATGACTACAAAAGTTCCTATTTTTATTTTGTAATTTAAGTTTCTAACCGGAAAGTTTTTTTAGTATAGTTTCTAACTCTTCTTTTATTTTCGTTAGAAGTTGTTTTATTTCTTCTTTCTCTTTTTTCAATCTCTCAACTTCTTCTTTTAATTCTTTAGTATCCCCTAGCGTAATCACTGGGAAGACGTCATTTAAACTCTTGCCTTCCTTAACCAATGTTTTTATCATTTCATAAGTTTCTTTAACCAGTTGTCCCGCCTTACTCTCTTCTTTCAAGTGTTTCTTTACTGTTTGTTCCGTCCTACCAAGTTCTTCTGCTATTTGTGATAATGTCATTCCTGCCTTTTCTCTTGCTAGAGCTCCGGCGGCAACAGCTAAACTATCAACCCAAGTTAACCTTTCTGCAGAAGTTCTAATCATGTCAAGAACCTCCGGTCTTAGCAAAGTTGCTGTTAACAAAATAGTTTCTAATTTGTGAATGTCTTGCCTTCCAACTGGATTCAAAGGTATTTGGTTTTCGTTCATAGTTTCAATACCTCCTTAGATTTAACAACAATTCCTTTATCAGTTATTTCAAATGGGTGTCTTTTCATGCTATGGCTAGTTCCTCTCATCTTCCAAACTATTAAACTTCTCTTCAGTTCTCCATTGATTTCATCCAAATCTAATCTTATTATTCCATCAACTCCATGCTCCACTCCAGGACCACCAAAACCCCTTTCACCCACGCTAATCTGACTTACAAACAATGTTGTGCATCCTAAACCAGCTAAAACTCTTTTCAATTGAAGGATTATTCCTCTTGCCAATGCCGGCTTGTTTATGTATAAACTAGTTACAGAATCTACGGTAACTCTTTTTGCGTTAATATCTTTAACAGCTTGAGAGAGAACATCAATAAGCTCTCTTAAATCGTTTAAATCGGCAACTACATACTTTTCGTATTCCTTCGCTCTTCCTATTCCAGCTGTAAAAGCATCAACTAGAGCAAACATTCCTTTTTCTTCAAACGGTTTTACATTCCATCCGAACTGTAACATGTTTTGCCTTATTTGAACAGGATGCTCCTCCAAGGCTACATAGATTCCTGCTTCTCCTTGCTGCAAACCATTCCAAAGGAATTGCTGAGAAAGTATTGTTTTTCCCGTACCAGGACCACCGCTAACCAACACTACGTTTCTCTCTGGAATTCCACCGTTCAATATTTCATCTAATCCAGGAATGTTTGTTAGAACTCTTTTCATTTAAAAATATTTGTATGTAAATATAAATGATTTGCTCTACTTTACTTATTTCTTTATTCTCTTTTTATTAAAACCGCGTTTACTACTCCGTCTTGGCTTGGCCTTGATGTAACTTTTGCTAATCCGAGTTCAGTCTTAATAACAGCACCTTTTGTTATAATCTTTCTTCTAACGAAATCTATGTTAGATGGGTTTTCAACTACGTCTAAAATTTTAACCTTAGTTGCTTTTTTTGTATCTGGATCTAAAACATTAGCAAAACTTGCTTGATATAATCTAACCTTTTCATTACCACCAAAAGTATCTATAACTTTTCTTTTTTCATCTCCAATTTTAGTGTGAGTTGGTTCCGATCCTAATTCTCTCTTCTTTTTCTTTCTTGCAGGCCTCATTCTAGCTCCAGTTGGTGTTCTTCCTTCTAAGCCTCTATGCCAAATTGCCATACTACTTTATTTGAAAAAAGATTTTAAAAAGATTTTAAAAGTTATGTAAATGAAGAAAGTTAAAGATTTGGAGATAGATGAAAATTCTAGCGTAGACGAAATTATAAGAAAGATGGGAAATTCAGGGGGATTTCAGGCTTCACATCTTTCTGTCACTGTAGACATACTAGAAAAAATGATCAAGGACAAAAAATGTGTTAGGTTCTTTTCCTTTCCAGCAAACATAGTCTCAACTGGAGTTAGAAGCATAATAAGGGAAATGGTTAAGAGAAGGTGGTTTGATATCATTATCACAACTTGCGGAACTTTGGATCATGATATTGCAAGAAGTTTTAAAGATTATTACCAAGGTTCATTTTTAATGGATGATAAAGAGCTTCATAAAGCTGGAATTCATAGGCTTGGCAATGTTTTAATACCAAAGGAGTCGTATGGAGAAGTAATCGAAGAAAAAATGAGAGTTTGGCTAAAAGAAATATATTCTCAAAAGAAAGACCTAGCAACTTATGAACTTTGCTGGGAAATTGGAAAAAGACTGAAAGAAGACTCAATACTTTATTGGAGTTGGAAAAATCAAATTCCAGTTATTGTTCCAGGTATAACAGATGGTGCAGTTGGCTACCAAATATGGCAATTTTGGCAAGACCATAAAGATTTTAACGTCAATGTTTGGAAAGACGAGCAATACTTAAGCGACACTATTTGGAATGCTAAGAAAACTGGCGCTTTAATAATTGGTGGTGGTATAAGCAAACACCACGTTATATGGTGGAACCAGTTTAAAGAGGGATTAGATTACGCTGTTTACATTACTACAGCAACCGAACTAGATGGTAGCTTAAGTGGAGCACAAACAAGAGAAGCTATTTCCTGGGGGAAAATTAAAGAAAAAGCAAAACAAATTAACCTTCTTGCTGAAGCTACTCTTGTTTTGCCTATGATATACTCCTCTCTTCTAAAAAGATTGAAATAACAAAGTTATTCAGCGACTTCTATCGAACATTTCAATGGTAACTTATACCTAAACTTTTTCAAAGCTTGCTTAGCAACATCTAAATACTCTTTTTTCGTTTTAATCATTACTATTGGAGAACCCTCTTTTCTTATTTGCAAAGCTACACCAGCCGGCCTTCCAAAAGCTAATCTCATTCCTTGGGAATATCTGTCGGCTCCTGCTCCAGTAGCAATTGGTTTTTCTCTTATGACATGATGAGGATATTTCAAGATAACCATGTAATAGTTTTGAGAGCCTATTTTCTTTTCTAAAAATTGATGAGTAACTATTCTTGCTGACTCTAGGGCATTGTGTCTTATTTGTCCTAATTCTTTTGCAACAAGATAAAGAGTAACGTTTGCATCAACGTTCGGATTTCCCATTCGGAATTGGTGAATTTTAGGCGTTGGTACCCCGACAACATAACTCTTACGAGGGTTCTTTTGACTAACTCTTGTATAAGGTCTTTCTAATCTTCTAACTGTTCTTCCAGGTCTTAGAGCCATTAAAATTCTATTAAAAGAGAATTTAAAAAGATATAGCAACTATAACCTCTTGCTTTCAATATCATTAAACTTTTAGCCTTTCCAAACAATTTGATTAATATTTTTGTAGAGATAAGTATTCGTGTGTTTGGTTTACGAGTTAACTTTGTTTAAAATGAAATTTAAAACACCTATATATATATAATGATGTAATCTTCTCTATACGGTCTTCTTATAATTTCTTCTTTTTTTAGCAATTCTTTCATCTTATTAATAAATATAGGATTTATTTCATAAAGCTCTAAAATCTTAGGTTTTTTCATTCCATGAGTTTTGTAGAGAACTCTAGTTGAAAAACCATCGATTAAATAAAAATATGACTCATCTTCATCATCAAATCTAAAATTTAAAAAAAAGCTATCAGGTCTTGTATATTGATAAATAATTTCTCCCTCACGTGTTAAGACTGCATAAAACTTTCTACCTAAAATTTTAATCTTCTTTAATTCATATTCGCACATTAAAAAAGTTAGAAGAGCATCTGTAGGATAAAAATGATTGAGTTTACCATTATCATAAAAAGGTGGAAAATATTGAAATCTTACATCATCGTCATCGTCATAATAGTAATAATAGTTTGATAAAGTTCTTATTCCAATTGTCTTATCGAATAGAAGTAAGTTAAACCTTTTTATCTCCATAAAAATAAATCTAAATAAAAAATTTAAACTTATAACAATCTTCTCTCTCTTCTTTCCTTTCTTACGCTAGAAAGAAACCCCAGCTTACCTGCTAATTCTCTATAAAAAATTTCTAGATTTTTTTCTGAAAGTCTTGCTCTTATATCTGCTTCTATAAGCACGGATGGCATAGAATATTCTTCGCTAACTGTCAGACATGAGAGGATAGAAGATATCCTATCTGCTGCATCTTTTTTATCGTTCAAAAAATCTACTCTCAGAGGAGAATCGAATTCAGAAAGTTTAATGTAAAAGGATGCAAACTCTCTTAGGTTAAACTCTTTTGAAAATTGATTGCTGAAAAAACCTAAAGGTGAAGCATAGTAAAAGGAAGTGGTTCTTTCTCCCTTTTTTAACACATAGTCCAACAAATTAGTATCTTTTGATTTTTCTAGAATGAAAGAAAATTCTCTGTCTAACTTTAAATTTTCTAAAATTAAGTTACAGAACCTAGAAGCTCTACTATCTTCTATTATTCCTGCGAGAATCGAGTTAGAAGCCTTAATGCTTGAAAACAAATTTTTGTAAGCTTCGATAGCTTTTTTATAGTAAGGATATAACAAAGAATCTTTGTCTATGTTTGGAATGTAGTGAGGTAAAATGGAGCCATCCATAAAAACAAAATCTGGCTTAAATTCTTTTGAAATCTTTTCAGCTATCTTAACTTCTTTTGTCTGCCTGAAAATGTTTGTAGCAATATCTAGCTCTATCTCAGAAAATGGATCTTGGAAAATTATAGGCTCGAAAAATGTTGATGGCGAATAGTATTCTACGTTTTTTAACTTATGGTTTTCAAAATAAAAGATTACCCCGACTGCTTTTATAAGAATTAGGTCTATCCCGTGCAAAGATTTTCTTAATAAGCCACTATCTATACCAGCAACTGAGAAATTTCCTTCTATTTTTCCAAAAGTTTTTATTAAAGAATCTTCTAAAAATTCGCTGCTAGAAATTTTTGATTTTCTTATTATTTCTGCAAGCTTTTTCCTTTTTTCCTCGCTTACTTTAATTTCGTTTACCAAACTTTCTACAGCTTTAAAAAAATCTTCCATTAAATTTTCTTTTCTTCCCAAACTAAAACTTAATATTTCCAAACGAAAATGTATTTCATTGGTAAAAAGGCTTCTAAGTCGCTCTCATATCCGCATTTACTACATCTATAACCGACAACAATTTCCTTTCCCAATAAATTCTTTACTTTCATTTCTTTAACTTCGGAACCACAAATCGGACATTTATCAATTTTTTGAAGACCAACGGATTTTCTTGTTTTAGCTTTAACTTCTATTTCTTGAATTTCTAAAGCAATCCTTTTTACTCTTGTGGGTCTTACAACATAATCTTTATTAATCTTCTTAAGTTCCCTTTCAACAAGTAAAGCAAGTTCTTCCTGACTCTCTACAATTTTTCTCGACGACAAAACCTTTTTTATTACATTTGCAACGATTTCCTTAGGAGGAATTTTCCTATCGCCCATATTCAAATTTTATCTTTCCAATTAATTATATAACAAGCCCGGGTCGCCTAATTGGTATGGCGCAGCCCTGGAGAGGCTGTGGCCGAAAGGCCGTGTGGGTTCGAATCCCACCCCGGGCGAAGTGAAGGGCTTTGAATCTCTATAGATTTTAAAATTTGAAATTGAATTTTTCTCTTGCTATTTTTTCTAACTTTACTATTTGTTCCTTTTTAAACCCAATATAAATTCCTCCCTCTTTTCCCCCAACCCAAGTTCGTGTCTTTTCTCCTTCTTTCAAAACTTCATTCAAAAATTCATGTAAAACTTTTACTCTATTTTTCTCGAACTTTATTTCTATTCCTCCATCTATTCCACGAATAGAGAAAAATCCACCCTCTTTAGGCTTCAAAATTTTGTTTAATTCTTCGCTTTCTATGTCTAAATGGGTTACTCGAGCTAATGAAAATCCTTTGATATGAATATAAACATCTGCTTCAATTTCTTTATTGTCTATGAAAACTTTCGCATTTTCAAGTAAAAGCTTACCAAGTCCTGGACCACTCATATAATTTTTCTAACTCTCATCTTTAATCTTCCTGTAGAAAATCATTTTTGTTATTTCAACTGTTAGTAGATAAGAAGCTACGATTAGAGATATTATTAGAATCATTGATATATTAAGCGATTCAAATTTAAACAAAGTGCCTATAGGAGAATAGACAAAAAACAGAGCTAAAATGATTACTGAAATAACGTTAGCAACGAGTATTTTGCTTGGCTTGCTCTTGAAAAATGGAACAACTTTTGATCTTATCAAAAATATTACTAAAGTCTGAGTTGCTAAAGATTCCAAAAACCATGCTGTTTGGAATGTGTGCTCAGAAGCTTTTAAAACAAACAAAAATGTTATGAATACTACTAAATCGAAAACTGAACTTATTGAACCAAAAACTACCATAAACTTTTTCAAGAAGTCTGTGTTAAGTCTTTTTGGTTTTCTAACAACTTCATTATCTACGTTATCCAAAGGTAAAGACAATTGAGATACATCATACAAAAGGTTGTTCAAAAGAATTTGTGTTGGCAACATTGGTAAAAATGGTAAGAAAATAGAGCCAATAGAAACACTTAACATATTTCCGAAATTTGAGCTAATTCCCATTTTTATGTACTTCTCTGTGTTTTCTATTGTTTTTCTTCCTTCAATAACTCCATCGTATAAAACTTTCAGATCATTGGTTGTTAAAATAATGTCTGCAGCTTCTTTAGCGACATCAACCGCATTCTCAACAGAAATTCCTATATCAGCTTGCTTTATTGATGGTGCGTCATTTACACCATCTCCAAGAAAACCTACTACATGTCTTTTTCTCAGAGCATTAACAATTCTATTTTTCTGTGTCGGGGTCAATCTAACAAATACATTGCTTTTTTCTACAACTCTTTCTAATGCTTCGTCTGTCATCTTTGGAATATCTTCACCATGAATAATCTTTCCTTTTATTTTGAAGCCCAAAACTTCGCATACTTTCCTAGTTACAAATTCATCGTCTCCAGTTAAAATTTTAATCTCTATCCCAGCTTCTTCAACAAGCCTTATTGCTTCTTTAGCACTTTCTTTTGGTGGATCATAAAACGCTATCAAGCCGAAGAAAATCATCTCTTTCTCATCTTCTTTAGTGTATAAATCTTTAGTTTCAACTTCTTTTATAGCAACTCCCAAAACTCTGAAACCTTGCGATGAAATCTCTCTATAAGTATTTTCAATTTTCTTTCTTACTTCTTCGCTCATTTCAATTTCATTACCATCGACAATTGTTTTTTCACAAATTGAAATTATGCTTTCGAATGCCCCTTTGGTTATGAGAATTCTTTTGCCTTTATTCTCAACCACAACAGAAACTCTTCTTCTAACGTAATCAAATGGAATTTCATCAATTTTCTTGAAGCTTGAGATATCCAGCTTTCTGAACTCGATAATTGCTTCATCTAATGGATTTTTCATTCCTGTTTGATAGCTAGCATTCAAATAAGAATAGAGAAGAACTTTTTCATCTTCCTTTCCGTTAACATCGACATATTTAACTAGAGTATTTGTTTTGAGTTAAAGTTCCTGTTTTATCAACACATAAAACATCCATGCTACCAAAATTTTGAATTGAAGAAAGTTTTTTAACAATGGTTCCCTTCTTGCTCATTCTTATTGCTCCTGACGACAAGTTCAAAGTTAAGATTAACGGTAAGAGAGAGGGTGTTAGGCCAACTGCCAATGCAATAGAGAATAGGAGAGAGTCGATAATGCTTCTTTTGAAAAAGGCGTTAACAGCAAAAACAAAGATTATTAAAACAAAACTAACTTGCAAAATCATATATCCAAATCTTCTTAAACTTCTCTCAAACTCCGTCTCTGTTGTTTTTTCTACGGATTTAACAATTTCCCAGTATTCTGTTTTAGCTCCAGTAGCTATGACAACAGCTATTGCATCTCCGCTCATTACGCTACTTCCCATCATCAAAAAATTGTTTTTGCTTGCATCTTTTTCTACAGGATAACTTTCTCCTGTTAAAGAAGATTCATCAACGAAAAAATCTTTTGCAGAAATTAATCTACAATCAGCAGGAATGATATCGCCGGCAGAAAGAACAATTATATCACCAGGAACGAGCTCTTTTACTTTGACTTCTCTTCTTTTCCCTTCCCTTATTACTGTGGTGGTAACGCTTACTCTTTCTTTTAACATTTCTGCAGCTTTGCTAGCTTTGTGTTCTT
The DNA here is from genome assembly GCA_032249395.1 of Candidatus Aenigmatarchaeota archaeon. Taxonomy (GTDB): domain Archaea; phylum Aenigmatarchaeota; class Aenigmatarchaeia; order CG10238-14; family SpSt-28; genus SpSt-28. Next base: position 696 of record JAVVFY010000008.1, on the reverse strand, counting down.
GAATTAGGTCTAAAGCTAAGCTTATTCCAATTATTGTAAGAATTATCATCGCATCAATCTTCTCTCCAAGAAAGAAAGACAAAATAGAAGCAAAAAGCAAAAGAAGAATTATTGGGTTAAAAATGTGTAAGAGAAGCATTTGAAAGAAAGTAATTCTTTTTTTCTTCACTTCATTAAAGCCGTAAATTTCCAATCTTCTCTTAGCTTCTTCTTCACTTAAACCGTTTTCACTCGTTTCAAGTTTTTTGTAAAGTTCTTCTAATGGAATAGAAAGAAGTTTTTTTACTTCACTCATTCATTATTTTGCCTTCTTTCTTAAATAGCCTTAACTATTTTTAACAAAAAATCAATTTAAAAAATGAAAGCCGTTAGTCCTTTAGTAGGTTTTGTTTTAACCATTTTCATAACAATAATGATTACAACACTGACATTTACAGTAATCAAACCTACTCTTGAAAGAAATAGAGGATTCAACGTAATAAACGAAGCTTCCGTCAATCTTGAATTGCTATCTTCTGCTATAAATGAAGTTGCTACAGAAGCTGAAGGAAGCAAAAGAACAATAACTTTGTCGGTTTCAGATGGAGAATATTTGATTGATAAAAATTCTAACAACATCATCTTTACTTTTGAGCCGAGTATTGATTTGGGAGTTATAGGAAGGATTGGAGATAAATTTTTGGAGAAAGGTTTAGT
>JAVVFY010000007.1:0-39809 GCA_032249395.1 Candidatus Aenigmatarchaeota archaeon | reverse complement strand
GACTATTTAAATATGGTTTCACCAATAATAATGATTATGAAGAATCAATTTGTTATAGAAATGCAAAATGTCACAAAAATCTACAGAATGGATAGTGTTAGTGTTGTTGGTGTAGAAAACATTAATTTGAAAATCAAAAAAGGAGAATTTGTTTGTGTGATGGGACCAAGTGGCTCTGGTAAGTCAACGATGCTTCATTTAATGGGATGTTTAGATAAGCCAACATATGGAAAAGTTCTTATTGATGGTGTTGATGCATCAAGAATGAGTAATGATGAATTAGCAGATTTAAGAAAATATAAAATAGGTTTTGTCTTTCAATTCTTCAATTTATACCCAACTCTAACGGCTTTAGAAAATGTTGAGTTGCCAATGATAATTGCTGAAAAAGATAAAGAATTTAGGAAGAAAAGAGCTCTTGAATTGTTAAAAATGGTGGAGATGGAAGAATTTAAGGATCATTTGCCATCTCAACTATCTGGAGGTCAAAGACAAAAAATAGCTATTGCTAGAGCCTTAGCAAATGACCCACCAATAATTCTTGCTGATGAACCAACTGGTAATCTAGATTCAAAATCTGGTGAAGAAGTCATGAAAATCTTCACAGAACTAAACAAAAAAGGGAAAACTATAGTTGTTGTAACTCATAACGAAAATTTAGCAAAATTCGCTGAAAGAATAATTCGATTAAAAGATGGAAAAATAATTAAAGATGAGAGAAAATAATGGAGGTGCGATAAATGAAAAGAGTTGTTGCATTAGTGTTGTTTGCTTTGTTTTTGACTAATGTAGCAAAAGCAATAACATTTCAACCATTAGTGTACGCTTCAGCACAAGTTTATCCGCAAGCCATGTTTCCAGGAAGTGATGGTTTCATTCACTTAACTTTAAAAAACGTAGGAACAGATGTAGCCGACAGAATTAAAATTAATCAAGTCAAAATTGATGGTCCAATAAAAACAGCAGAATGGGTTGCCGATTTAGGTTCTTTAAATCCTGGTGATACTTCAACTTATTTCTTCAAGTTTACTGTAGATCCATATGCATCTCCAGGTCTGTATACAATTCAATTCGCAATCGATTATTGCAAGGGATCAGTTTGTCAGACAATATATCCGAATGCAATAGTTAACGTTCAAGCACCTTCTACTCTAGAATTACTCTCAGTTTCCCCTTCATCTTTAAAGCCTGGGGAAAAGGCAAATATTACATTCAAAATCGCTAATAAGGGAGAGTTCGACATTAACAATTTGGTATTTACATGGAGCTTACCAACAAACTATACAAACTTCATATTGCCTTTAGGGGTTGGGAATAGATTGACAATTTCTAAATTACCAGCAAAATCAGCTTACGATATAACAATTCCTGTTTATGTTAATCCTTCGGCAATGGTCGGCTCTTTACCATTAATGATAACACTTCAATACACTGATAAAGCTGGAAATATGCAATTAATAAACTTGGTTGCTGGATTAGAAATAACTAGTGAAACTGATTTTGATGTGAGCATTCAAGATTTTTCTCAAAACAGTTTAACATTAGTAGTTACAAACATTGGTTCAACAACAGCTTACTCAACAATATTAAGAGTATTACCCTCTAGAAACTTCATCCTTAGCCCAGCTGTAGCAGTCCTAGGAAATTTGAACGCTGGTGATTATACAACTGCAACTTTCTCTGTTCAATTATTGAACATCACTAGAAATGAAACAAATAGAACGTTTGAAAGAACTTTCAATAGTACATCAGATTTAATAAGAGTAGAAGTTTCATATACAGATTCTTCTGGAGTTAGGAGAAGCGTTGTAAAAGAAATAATACCAATGTATACATCCGCTAGAGCAATTTCAACATTAAGAACAACTCAAGCTCAAAGAACTCAAGTTACTAGCGAAGGAATGACATACATTCTAATTGGTATAGTTGGTATAGTAGCTTTGGTTTTAATATTCAGATACGCTTTGAGAAGAGGTAAAAAGAAATGAAATCACTAGACATTCTAGTAATTTCATTTAGAAATCTCTCTCAAAGAAGTTTAAGAAGCTGGCTAACTATTATTGGGATAGTAATTGGTGTAGCCACTATAGTCTCAATGCTTTCTATTGGGGAGGGAATGAGAAAAAGTATAAATTCGCAATTGTCCGTATTTGGACAAGATTTAATTATGGTTACTTCTGGTTCAGTTAGAACTGGAGGTGGAGATATTACTGGGATAATAAGAGCTTTTGCCTCTGCAAGGGGGACGTCCACTCTAAGCGATAAAGATGTTGAGACAATAAGAAATTTAGAAGGAGTAAAAGATGTCGAAGGAATTATAATAGGAGTTAATTTTGTCACATATGGCAATGAGAAATTTAGTGTCATGATAAGAGGCGTCGACCCAAATAAATGGAGAAATATGATAAATGTGGATATAGAGGAGGGTAGAGACTTTTTACCTAATGAAAGAAGAGTAGTCATTCTCGGTAGCAGAATTGCTAAAGAAATGTTCTCTCAGAAAATTCCAGTAGACTCACAAATAACAGTAGGAGGAATATCATTTAGAGTTATAGGAATTTTAAAAGAAAGTGGCGCACAGATGGGATTACTAGATAACACTATATTTATGAATATAAAAGATGCCAGAGATGTAATACCAAATATAGAAAAAGACAAATACTCAATAATAAACGTAAAAATAGAAGATACATCGAGCATTGATACTATGATATCAAAAATCGACAAATCTTTAATGATGAAAAGAAAGGAAACCCCAGATAAAAAGACCTATACTATAATTTCTTCTAAGCAAATCGCTCAAAATGTTAACATGATAATTTCTTCAATGAACCTTTTCCTAGGAGGAATTGCTGGAGTTTCTTTAGTTGTTGGTGCTGTGGGTATAGCTAATACGATGTTTACTTCAGTTATAGAGAGAACAAGGCAAATTGGAACATTAAAGGCTTTAGGTGCAAAAAATTCAGAAATAATGAAAATGTTTTTGTTTGAATCTGCACTAATTGGTTTTATAGGTGGTTTAATAGGAGTATTCTTAGGATTTATAGTTACTGGCTTGTTAAACGAGTTTGGTGTTAGAATGTTTTCCTTTCCTGGAGCTAGAATGCCATCAGCTATAATAACTCCAGATCTTATTTTACTTGACTTATCTTTTTCAACAATCATCGGAGCTTTATCTGGTTTAATACCAGCTAAAAGAGCAGCAGAATTAGAGCCAGTAGAGGCACTAATGTATGAGTGATAGAAATACTATTAAATTAAGGGCAGTTCAACTTTTTCACTAATGCGCGTATCAATGAAAACACATATTTTTGTTATTTCGTTTCTTATCATTATTCACTATTTGATATAAGAATGAATGCCTCAAAAAGATTTAATTTGAGAAACGAAGATTAATGATGAAGACATTATTCTTTGCTTTCGATGGTTTGGCAGATTTACCAGAAGATAAAACTCCTTTAAGCGAAGCAAAAAAACCTAATATAGATTTTTTAGCTAACAAAGGAATCGTAGCCAATTTACAATTGTTTAAAAAATCAGATTGGAACGAGCAAACAAGAGCTAGTGTTAGCCATTTAGCAAACATTTCTTTGCTTGGTTATGATATAAAGAAGTTCCCATTAAAAAGAGGTGTCCTAGAAGCAATCTCATCAGGAATAGAAATGAAGAATGGTTGGCTTGCTTTAAGATGCGATTTTGCAACGATTAAAGATGGAATTATTGTTGATAGGAGAGCTGGAAGAAATATTTACGGTTTAGACAGACTTGCTAAAGCATTAAACAAAATAAAAATTGGTGTTCCATTTGTTTTTAAAAGAACTTATGGTCACAGAGCAGTTTTAGTAATAAAAGAAAAATTGAGCGACAATTTTGAAGCTAACGATCCTCTTAGCAATAATCTTCCACCAAAAGAATTTGTAGCAAAAGATAAACAAGCTGAAATCTCTGTAGAAATTGTGAAAAGGTTTTTAGAAAAAGCTGTAAAAGTTTTAGAAAAACATAAAGCCAACAAGGAAAGAACTAGAAAGGGGGTGCCGCCAGCTAATTATCTGCTTTTCAGAGAACCTGGAAACAAGATAATCGCATTGAGACCTTCATTCAGAAGCAGATTCCATGTAAGGCCTTTAGTAATTTCTGAAGCTGGAGTGATGAAAGCAACTTGCATGCTAGCTGGATTTGATGCAATAGAAATTCCAGAAGGTTTAGATTATAGAAATGGAATAAGATTTATTTTTGAAAAAATAGAAGAAAGTTTACCAAGCTATGATTTCATTTATGCTCACATAAAATGGACTGATGAAGCTGCTCATGATGGAGATTTTGAGAGAAAGAAAAAAGTTATAGAAGAGTTCGACAAATATTTGGAAAATTACAGAAATTTTGAAGGAAGAATTGTAATAACAACAGACCACATAACTTCATGTAAAACAAGAAAGCATGAATTTGGAAATGTTCCTGTTCTAATTTCCCCACTAAAATCAAAAAAGAAATTTAAAACTTTTGATGAATTTGAAGCTGCTAAAGGGATGAAATTAAATCCAACAAAACTCTGGAAAATAGTTTTCTCAAAAATTTAAACAATCATATATTTTCTAAATTCTTCTTTATTCTTTCTTTGGACTTCAACTTCTTTTATTTTCTCTCCATTTTTCAATAACTCAATAACAACTTTCTCGTCTTTACAATAACTTGTTAGTATTTCACAAGCAAGCATTAAATCACTTTCTTCTCCAACGAAAATTCCAGTCGGTCCTTTGCTTTTTGGCTTTAAAACAAGATGGTTTCTCATTTTTTCCAAAAGATTGCTTTCGCTTTAATCTTTCCCAAGAGTTAGCTTAGATCTTCCAATTCTAAAATGTCTTCCTATTTTTAGCAATTCAACATCTTATAGATCAAAGTTTGGATTGTGTTCCATTAAATCTTTTAACCTCTTTAAAAACATTGGATCTGTAAGTGAACAACCACCAGCAGGCTGAGAATAAATGGATATTCCTAATCTTTAACCAGTTTAAGTTTTTTTCCCTTCCCTTAACATCCAAGAGCTTCTCTCTGTTAATCAATCCTTTCTCTTCTACAAAGTTTTAGGAAGAAGTTTCGCAGATAAAGGTCTAACAACTAGTCCTTCAACACCAGCTTCCTTTTCAATTAATTTCAATTTATCTAAGTTTTGAGAAAAGCTTATTTGGTTCAGGACCTCTCCTGTAGCCATGAAACCGGCTTTTTCTTCTTCTAAAAATTTTTTGCAATCTTGTACATGTAAATCTTGCAATCAATACAAGGATTCATTTGTCTTCCATAACCAAACTTAGGATTTTTTTACAATTTGCAAATAATCGTCTTTTGCTCCATAAAAGATAACCTTAGCTTCTTTCTTTCTCTCATTCAAAACGGCTTCATTAATCTTGTTAAATGGAGTTGTGATAACCAAAACAATAACCTCTATACCAACTTTTTTAACAAATGGAATGATAACTGACCGTATAAACTAGTTGAAAATAGAAATACTGCCTTTACCATAGAACCACTTCTCATGAGGCCAAAGGCCGCGACCGGGATTTGAACCCGGGCATGGGGCTCCACAGGCCCCCGCGCTGACCAGGCTACGCTATCGCGGCCATGATAAATTATTTTTCTTTTTAATCCTAAAGTCTCTTTTACAAAATCCACCTTTCAATATTTATCAGTCTTCATTCTTATAAGTTTCCAATTTTAATTAAAAAATGGATTGGCAAAAAAGATTTGAATTAATTAAAAGAGAGCCAACTGAAGAAATAGTAACTGAAGAAGAACTTATAGAACTGTTGAAAACCAAAGATAGGATAGTTGCTTACGATGGCTTTGAACCAAGCGGTTTAATGCATATCGGTACTGGTTTACTAAGAGCAATAAAACTTCAAGATTTCATTGAAGCAAAAATTGATTTCATACTCTACATTGCAGACTGGTTTGCTTACTTAAACAATAAGTTAGGTGGAAATTTAGAGTTGATAAGGAAAGCTGGAGAATACTTCATAGAAGGATGGAAAGCTTGTGGAGTAGATATAAGCAAAATAAAAATTGTTTGGTGCAGCGATTTAATCAAAGACCCAGAATATTGGGAAACTTTTCTAAAAATCTCAAAGCTTGTAACGATAAAAAGAACATTAAGAGCTGTGACTATTGCTGGAAGAGAGGAAAGCGAAGTAAAAAATCCTTCCTTGCTTATTTATCCTTTGATGCAAGCTACAGACGTTTTAATGCTAAACGATAAAAAAGGTGTTGATATTTGTCAGCTTGGCATGGACCAAAGAAAAGTAAATATGCTAGTTAGAGAAATTGTTGAAGAATTAGGAAGAAAAAAACCTGTAGCTATACATCATCATTTGTTAATGGGATTGCAAGCTTCTGGCAGAATGGGAACTTTTGATGAAAATGAATCAATAAACAAACAAATTAGCTTTAAGATGAGTAAAAGCAAGCCCGAGACTGCTATTTTCATTCACGATAGCGAAGAAGAAATTAAAAAGAAAATACTCAATGCATTTTGTCCTCCAAAGCAAATAGAAGACAATCCGATAGTTGAAATTGTTAGATACATAATTTTCAGGAAGTTTGACAGTTTTGTAATAAAAAGAGAGGAGAAGTTTGGTGGCAAGATAGAATTCAAAAGTTATGAAGAGTTTGCCAAAGCATATGATGAAGGAAAAGTTCATCCTCTCGATTTGAAAAACGCAGTCGCTGAACACTTGAACTTAATTTTAGAACCAATAAGAAGCCACTTTGAAAAAGATGAAAAAGCAAGAAAACTTTATGAGATTGTTAAAAATGCGAGCATAACAAGATAAGAGATACATTCACCTTTACTTTTTCATTTTTAACTTATTTGAAATCTAAATTCATTTTAAAAACTTGCAACTAAAAAAGAAAGGAAGAAAGGATTCAAGCTCCATAGAGAGTTTGTAGTCCTCTTATATCTGGTTGTTCTAGAGTTCTCTTTTTAACTTCTCCATAATCTGAATAACCATACATTGTTACTTCTGAACAACTTGAATCATAAATATCTCCTAGACCAATTGCATGTCCAAATTCATGGGTTGCTATATTTTGAATGTCCATAATTGTGCAAGTTGAATTTGTGAAAGTTTCGTTTGAATTGCATTGAGCTACTGCATCTCCCCAAATCCAATCTGTATCAAGCATCATATCAAACTCTACTATTTGATTTGTTACTCTGCTATACCAAACTGTTGTTACAGCTATAACATTTGGATCGCTGTAATTTCCAAAACCAATCACATTTCTATAATCTTGAACTCCTGGAGCTGCTGAATAATCTATAGTATATTGGTTATTCATTAACTCAACACTTGTATGAGAATCCCATTCTTCAGCTGCATTGTATATTGCTGAAATGAGTTGATTTTCATCTAACTGCTGTAGAGGATTGATTGGATTTATCACATAACTTACTGGTAATGTCTTCCACTTAACCTTCGTTGGTGTTAAGAAAGTGTAGCATTTTGGTGTTTTCAACTTAGCCATTGTTTGAAGAGTTATTCCTCTGCTGGCATACAATTCCTTAACAATATCTAATGCGTTTGGTTCTTCGCATTTTAAAACTTCTACTGGTGGTTTTCCTGAACCTTTCTTGTAATGAATGAATACTAATTTTTCTATATCTGAGTTACTTGTTTGTGCTTTTACAAGAGCAACTGATGTTACCGAGAATACTAGCAATGTTATCAACAACATTGGTAGAATTTTGCTCATTCAACCACCTTATTTTAATTTCTTTTTAAACTCTATAAATTTGATTATTTTCTTAACTTTATCAAAACTTAAAGCTTTTAAATCAACTTTTCAAATGTTAAGTATCTGAAAAATTTGTTGGCACGCACCGCTGCTAAATTTGCGGAAACGGTGCGTGCAGCTAGTTCTGCACGCCAATAAAATGTTAAAATTCAATTGGGGTGGTTAAAATTAGCTTGAAAGATAAACTGAAGAAAATTAGTGACTATGAATGGGAATTGCCGAAAGATGCAAAACCAGGAATGAGAGTTCCTGGAAAAATATTCATGTCAGAAGAAATGATTAAGGATGTTGAAGAGGGAGCAATAGAACAAGTGGCAAACGTTGCATTTTTGCCCGGAATTCAGAAATGGTCTTTAGCAATGCCAGATATGCATTGGGGTTACGGTTTTCCTATAGGAGGAGTAGCAGCAATTAGCTATGAAGAAGGAGGAATATCGCCAGGTGGAGTAGGCTTCGATATAAACTGCGGAGTTAGAGTACTAAGGACAAACTTTACTCACGAGGAAATAAAGCCGTATTTAGAGCAGTTGGTTGATGAAATCTTTAGAGCAGTTCCTGCTGGAGTTGGCAAAGGTGGAGTAATAAAATTAGCTTCAGAGAAAATGCACGATGTTTTAAAATATGGAGCGAAATGGGCAGTGGAAAATGGATATGGTTGGGAAGAAGATCTAGAGTATATGGAAGATAATGGTAACGAGGAAAAATTAGCCCAACCAGAAAAAGTTTCCAAAAAAGCTATTGATAGAGGAAAGGATCAGCTTGGAACTTTGGGTTCTGGTAATCATTTTCTAGAAATTCAAGTAGTTGATAAAATATATTTACCTGAAGTGGCCAAAGCTTTAGGAATAGAGCAAGTAGGACAAGTTACTGTTATGGTTCATTGCGGTTCTAGAGGATTGGGTCATCAGGTAGCTACAGACTACTTACAAATTATGGAAAGAGAACATAAAGATTGGTTAAGGAAATTACCAGATAGACAACTAGCTTTTGCTCCTAGCGGTACTAAAACTTTTTATGATTATTTTGGGGCTATGAACGCTGCAGCAAACTTTGCCTTTGCTAACAGGCAAATGATAACTCATTGGATTAGGGAAAGTTTTGAAAAAGTTTTTAAGAAAGATGCAGAAAGCTTAGGATTAAATTTAATTTATGACATTACCCACAACATGGCTAAGCTTGAAGAGCATGAAATAGATGGGAAGAAGATGAAAGTTTTAGTTCATAGAAAAGGGGCTACAAGAGCTTATGGTCCTGATTGGCCTGGCACACCAGCAAAATATAGAAGATATGGGTTGGTATCACTCATTCCTGGTTCTATGGGTGATGCAAGCCATATTTTAATTGGAACTAAGAAAGCTGAAGAAGAATCTTTTGCTTCTATAGCTCATGGAGCAGGAAGAAGAGCTTCTAGAGCAAAAATGTTAAGAGAATTTAGAGGGGAGGAAGTAGCTAGAAAGTTGCAACAAAGAGGAATTTTAGTTAAGGCATGGAGTTGGAAAGGAGTTGCTGAAGAAGCTCCAGAAGCATACAAACCAGTTGATGAAGTTGCTGAAGTTTGTGAGAAAGCGGGTTTAGCGAAAAGAGTTGTTAGATTGAAACCAATTGCTGTGATAAAAGGAGACTAACCGCATTAGAATTCTAGGGTTTAATTATTTATTTCAACTTTTTTTCTCACGCTTACAAGTTATTGATTCTAAAACACTTTTTTAGCATTTCTGCATCTAGTTTCTTGACTTCCTTCATTTTTTGATGAAACTTAAAAGAAAAACTAATATTAAAAAATTTGCAATCAATTATAAACTATGGTAACAAAGGGAGAAATTTTAAAAATATTTCAGAAGGAACCGAAAAAATATTGGGAAGTGGAGCTCTTTGAAAAAGAAGGATTCAAAAGAAGAATTTGTCCTAATTGTGGAAAAGGTTTTTGGAGTATTGAAGAAAGGAGTCATTGCCCCGATCCTGAATGTGGAGAGGAATACGGTTTTATAGATAATCCGATAGCAAAAAAACTTAGCTACGTAGAAGTTTGGAAAAAAATGGAAGAATTTTTCGTTAAGAATGGGCATGCTTCAATTCCAAGATATCCGGTTTTAGCGAGATGGAGAAATGATATTTACTATAATATTGCTTCCATCGTTAATTTCCAAAGATTTGATAATGGTATAATGGTATTTGAATATCCAGCAAATCCTTTGATAGTTCCTCAAGTTTGTCTTAGGTTTAACGATATTTTAAACGTTGGAGTAACAGGAAGACACTTTACAGCATTTGTTATGCCGGGACAACACTCGTTCAACTATCCTAAAGAAGGATACTGGAAAAATGAAACTATTGAGCTTAACTTTAGATTTTTAACTGAAGAATTAAAAATACCAAAAGAGAAAATAATTTACGTCGAAGATCTATGGACAATGCCAGATTTTTCTGCTTTAGGCCCATACATAGAGACTTTTTGCCTAGGTTTGGAGCTTTGTAATTCTGGATTTATGTATTTTACTTGGAAGGATGGATTAAAAGAGCTCCCTATGAAAGTTGTTGATGTTGGATGGGGCCTTGAAAGATTGGCATGGTTTTCAGCGGCAACTCTAACTGCTTATGATGCTGTATTTAAAGAAGTTATTGAAAAGTTTTTTGAAAAAACGGGGTTAGAAATTGATAAAGAGATATTTAAAAGATACTCCAAAATTTCTGGAAAGTTAAATATAGAGGATTTGGTCGATACAAAAAGAGCAAAAAAAGAAATCATCGAAAAGATGAAAATAGATGAAAAAGATTTCATCGAAAAGATTGAGAAAATTCAAGCAGCTTATGCAATTATAGAACATGCAAGAGCTTTAGCTTTTGCTATTTGCGATGGTGGTTTGCCAAGTAATTCTGGTGCAGGATACTTCCTTAGAGTGATACTAAGAAGAGCACTAAATTTAATAGAAAAATTTTCATTCAACGTAAGCTTGGAAGAAATTGCTATATGGCACGCTTATTCTCTTAGCTCAATATTTCCGGAATTGAAAGAGAGCGAAAACGAAATAGTGAAAGTTATAGAGGTCGAAAAGAGGAAATTTGAAGAATCGAAATCAAGAAATAGAAAAATAATAGAAGCAAACTATAAAAAACCGCTCACTACAGAAGAATTAGTTAAATTGTATGAGACTTACGGAATATCACCAGAGCAACTAGGGCTAGAATCTACTAAAGAATTTTACGAAATACTTCATAAGAAGCATGCAACAGTTAGCAAAGAAGAAAGAACATCAATAGATATCGAAGAAATCGAAACCATTCCCCTTTACTATATGCCTATATTTGAATTTGAAGCTAAAGTAGTAGAGGTTAAAGATAACTATGTCGTGCTAGACAAAACGGCGTTTTTCCCTAGACAAGGTGGTCAAGAATGTGACAAAGGATTCATAAATGATTGTGAAGTAGAGGACGTAATAAAAATAGGGAAGATGATTGTCCACAAAGTTAAAAACTGCAACCTAAAAAAAGGTGAAATTGTAAAATGTAAAATAGATAAAGAAAGGAGAATTATAATTTCTAAGCATCATTCTGCAACTCACATAGTAAATTATGCGGTTAGAAAAACGATTGGTAATTGGGTATGGCAAACTGGCAGCAAGGTAGATGTAGATAAAGCAAGACTAGATATAACGCATTTTGAGAAATTAACTGATGAAGAAATAGAAAAAGTAGAAAGAATTGCCAACGAAATAGTTGAAAAAGATCTTCCAATAGAAATAAAAGTAGAAAATAGAATAGAAGCTGAAAAGAAGTATGGCTTTAGAATATATCAGGGTGGTGCTGTACCTGAAAAAAATATCAGAATAGTTAAAATAGGCGAAGAGATAGAAGCCTGTAGTGGCACTCATAATATGTTATCCTCTACTAAAGAAATAGGATATATCCTAATATTGGGCGCAAAAAGAATAGCAGATGGCGTTGTTAGATTAGAATTTTGTAGTGGAGAAAGAGCTATTAATTATTTAAGGGAGAAAGAGATGTTATTAAGAGAGGTTGCAGAAAAACTTGGCGTAAAAGAGGAAGAAGTTGTTGAAGCTTGTAAAAAACTTTTCGAAGATTGGAAAAGAGAAAGAAAGAGGTTAAAAAGATGAATGAAAAAGAGGAATTTGAGAAATTGAAGAAAAAGTATAAAATTTTAAAAGAAGCGGCCAAAGTCTTTAAAGTAGAAGACAAAGATCTACCAAGAGTTATTGAAAGATTTAAAAAGGAATTGGAAGAAATGCGAAAAATTAACCTATATAAGTAAGTTTTTCTTTTTCGACTGTTGTAGTAGATGAGGGTTGCAATAATTGAGCTTGCATGGCTTCTATTCTTTTCATAAATTCTTTCATTTCCTTTATTCTTTGCTGTAGCCTGCTAGTATCTATTTTTAGATCTAATATATCTGAAAGAACCTTTATAACTGCTTCTGCACTTTTTGGATCAGGTAAGAAAGGCATTCCTGAAGTTTCCCCGAGCAAACATGTAGCAGGGATATTGTAATATTTTGCCAGTGCGACAAAAAGACCTGCTGCCCCAACTATACTACCTACTCTTTGACTAGTATCAAAAACTATGTTATATTTTCTGTATTTTTTTTCTAGTGAAATATCATTCACAGCACCAACAACCTTCGGCCTTTCTGTTGGTACACCAATATTCAATCCTCCTAAAGTGAAGATCTCTTTAACTTTTAATTCTTTCAAAAATTTTAATACCTCCTCAACTATTTCATAGTGACCTTCAGGCGTCGTACTTTGACTATCTCCAATCATTATTATCAAATCGCTTTTATTACCATCCTTCGACTTCCAATAGAAAAATTCGGCCTTAATCATCTCTACCTGCGAACGTTGAGGTATCACAGCTATAGGCATGAAATGGGAAGATATAAGCTCCGCAAACTTTTTTGCTCTAAGTTCTTCTATTAGATAACCTGCAGCGACTCTACCTACATTACCAACTCCAGGAAGTCCCTCTATAAATATAGGATTCTTTAGTTTTGGTCTTTCAAAAACTATTATTTTTGTAGCCATAATTTTCTCCTATTAAATACTTAATAATTGAATTTAAATTTAATTCATATCCCAAAATTCCATAAGGATTTTTCTCTTTTTCTCTCCTCCTCTTCCCACTTTTTTATCTCTCTCGAGCCCCTCTTTATAACTTTTATTACCTCATCAAGATTGTTATTATTTGGTATACCACAAGTATTGCCAACGCCAACTACCATTATAACTTTCTCTTTACTCTCTTCTATATTTTTTTCTATCATTTTCTTTACTTCAAATGCCGCATTCAATATTTCTTCCTTCATGCTATACAAAGCTTCCTCTGCAGACATTTTTATAACGTAGCTATCTAATTTTATTTTATTTTTCGTTGCGACCTCTTCTATTATCGCTTTCTCTACTCCTATACCACCAATAGCAACTCCTATTCCTTCGGCTATTTCTCCTGTCTTTTCGCTTTCTAACTTTAAGGCAGCATCGACAGTTATAATTTTTTCAACTTTAAATTTCTTTGCTAAAATTTCTACAACTCTACCTAGTCTGCCTACCCTAGCACCTGGACCTTTAGCTTTCACCACAATAACTTTTTTTCCTTTCAATTTTTCTATAGAATATACTGAATTATCAATCTCCTTTGCAACATTTTTCATCATGCTAGCAGCTAAAAGTGGTCCCACAGAGTCGCCAATAGGGTGATTACTAACAAATGCTTCAACAGCCTTATAAATAGCTTTCGAATATTTCTCTATAAAAGGAAGTTGCATTTGAATTATAAAACCTAGTTGATAACTTTTTGTCTTTTCTATAAGTTGTATATAATGTTTAACTATTTTAGAAAAATTGTGCAATGCGATTTGAGCAGAAAGAGCAGAAATAAAATTCCATTTTTCTTCTTCATTAAGATTTTTTGCTACTTTAGAAGCAAAATTCCTAAACCTTTCTTCTTCTTGATTGATTAGATGCTCAAGCTTTTTTATTATTCCAAATGGGTCCAAAGAAACCGGAGGAATTAGAAAGAAATTTAAAAATCTTTTAATTTCGTTTTCCTCTTCTTCTCTTCCATTTATTTTAGACAAGATTTTCTTTCTACCCATTTGATTCAAAGTATCCAAAAGCTGAGATGTTTTGTAAAATCTATCCAAAAGCTGATAAAGAAGGAGCCTAGGATAGAAAAACAACATAAAGAAAAATAGAAATATCCAGAATATTCCAAAAATATCGGCTTGAAGTTGATTCATAAAATAAGCACCTCTCAATAGATTATTCATTGAAAGTAAATATAAATATTTAATTGGTTAATATAGTTTATGAGATGGAAACTGCTACTTTTCTTTTTTATACTAACTTTATTACTAGGCCTTGTTTACTTTAGATTTTATCCATCCTTTAAATTTCCTTCAATAACTGGATTTTTTTATAAAGTTTTATCTTCCAACAAACCTTCGGATTTCAGATTGCACTTAGACTTTATATATGAAGGATCATTTATATTGTTAAACAAAACTTTTTATGCAAACGGGACTTGTTTAACTCCTATAACAATAGGCAAAGTCTCTATCCAGAAGACCTCAATGCCTTGTAAGATTGAACTATACTCTCCAAACGGAAACATAAAAATCAACGGAAGAAACATATATTTGGAGGCTTCATCTCCTATAATAAAAATAGATAATGTAGAGTATATATCTAACGAGAAAATATCGATGGGAATGAATGTCGATTCCTTATCAGTTAGTGTCTTCTCTCCAAATCTTAAAATTAAAAACTTGAAAGGAAAATTAGAAAAGATTACAAATGCGCAAATTTCAACAACGATTAACTTTCCACCGTGTACAGATATAGAAGTTTTAGATTTTGAGGGCGAAATTAGAATATATAACTATACTTTAATTGAAGGAAATGCCAGAATATTCTACTGGTGTGAAAATGCTAAGAACAAAATATGAACCACAAAATATTGCTTTATTTGTAGATGGTCCAAACATGCTTAGAAAAGAATTTTCTATAGACTTGAGAGAATTAAAAAAAAGAACATCAAAATATGGTAGGATTGTAATAGCCAAAGTTTTTGTGAATCAGTTCGCTCCCGAGAAGTTGATAGAAGCAATAATAAACGAAGGTTTCGAACCGAAAATAGTGCTTGGTACTAAAAATGAAGAACATAGCGACGTTGATGTGTCATTAGCAGTAGAAGCTATGGAGGCTATATTGACAAAGGATATTGATATAATTGCTATAGCAACAAGAGATGCGGATTTTCTTCCATTGATTCAGAAAGCAAAAGAATATGGGAAAAAAGTTATAGTTTTTGGAGCAGAGCCAGGTTTCTCTTCAAGCTTAAAAAACTCGGCGGATGTGGTTGAACTTCTATCCTGATTCTTCAATCATCTTGATTACTTCATTTATATCAGCTCTTCCTCTAACTCTAGAAAGCACCATACCAACCAACTTATTTTTATCCTTCACCTCTCTCTTACATTTTTCGATAATTTCCTTTATTTCGTCCTTTGTTAATGGAAATAAGTTTAATTCTTTTATAATATCATCTATCTTTTTGCCTTTATTCATTTCTTTCAATATAGCAGGAGCGGCTTCCTTGAAGATAATTTTTCTATTTAGCGCATCGAAAAACTCTATTATTCGTTCCTCGCTCAACCTTATTTCCGTTTTTTCTGCTCTCTCAATCTCTTTTAAAGTGGAGGATAGAATTGTTGCTATAACTGTTGGTTGAACGTTTGGAAATAGTCTAACTAGCTTCTCGAAAAGAATAAAGTATTCAGTCTTCAATAAACTGTCTATCAAACTTTTAGAAATCTTGTACTCATTTTCATATCTTTCTATTCTCTTTGGTAACGACTCTGGTATTTCTAAACTTTTCAAAATCTCTGCAGATTTTATAGGCTTAATATCTGTTTCTGGATACATCCTCTCTGCTCCTGGTAAAGGACGCATAAATTCTGTAGAGCCGTCTTCCTTTGCTACTCTCGTTTCTTTCTTAACTTTTTCTCCTTTTCTTATTATTTCTAGTTGTCTTTCTATTTCCTTTTCTATAACTTTTGAAATCAACCCCAATCTTTGCACTCCTTTTATCTCAACTCTCTCTCCTCCTATTATAGAAATATTTACATCTTGCCTAATCGAACCCAACTGTTTCCTGATTTTTCCTGTTGAAGATGCAATTAAAAATATTTGATATGCTACTTCCTCTATTTCCTTTGGAGTAAAACCCTCTATAACGTCTGTATCTATCTCTACTAAAGGAACTCCAAGCCTGTTTAGTTTATAATAGACGCTTCCATTTTCCTCTCTATCTATAGCTGCTGCATCTTCTTCTAGACATACTTGTGTTATATTTATTCTTCTTCCTTTAAATTCGAAATAACCGTCGAAACCAACTATCATCGTTCTTTGGAAGCCAGAAGTGTTGCTACCGTCAATAACAGTTTTTCTCATTACGAAAATTTGCTCTGGTATTCTACAATTAAATAGCCTTGCAATTTGTAATGCAACTTTTAAAGCTTCTTCATTTGGGTTATGAGGTGGTTCCTCGTCTAACTCTACAAGACAACTTTCATTCTTAAAAACTTCATAAAAGAATGTTCTGTTTCTCAAATACTCAAATTGAGCTGCAACATCTACTTCCCCCAATTCGCTAGAAACTGGATGCAATTTCCTTTTAACAATTGCTATTGGTTCTTTTTCTTTCATTAAAGAAGAACAATTGCAAAAAAGTTTTTTATCTACATCCAACTGAAAATGAATTTCTAAGCCAACTTTCAATCCTAACTCTTTATAATTCATACTCAATCCTCTCACTTATTTCTCCAGCTATATTAGTCAGCATCATTTTCTTTATTTCACCCATATCTTTTGTATGTCCCAAAACGAACATTAATTTTACTAAAGCTGTTTCAATCGTCCAATCGCAAAGACTTCCTATAACTCCAGCTTTTTCTAAAATTCTTCCTGTAGAATAAACATTCATGTTTAATCTTCCATAGATTGTTTGAGGGGCGAAAACAATTGGAATTCCTTTTTCTATTAACTCTTTTATTACAGGTAGAAAATTCTTTGCTAATTTGTCATTTCCAGGATTTATTCCAATATGACCCAAACCAGTTGCAGCTATAACTATACCTTCATAAAATTTGCTCATTTCTTTCAAAAATTCTGGCTTTGAACCAGGATGAAAATAGAAAACTCCAACATTTGGATTAATATTAGTATCTAGCTTTAACTTTCTACTTTTGTCTCTTTTCTTGAAGTTTGTTGAAATATACTCTATTCTTTTTTCGAAGTAATTGACTCTTGCTAGAGGAGAAATGTTTATTGATTTGAATGCGTCTCTTCTACTAGTGTGCATTTTTCTAACTTTAGTACCTCTATGAATAGTGCAATAATCATCATTTGAACTTTCATGCATGCAAACAACAACTTCTGCTATTTCTCCTTTAGCAGCGAACAAGACGGCAGAAACTAAATTTACTCTATTGTCACTACTTCCTCTATCACTGCTCCTTTGGGCACCTACTAAGACTACTGGCACTGGCAAATCTTGTAACATAAAACTTAAAGCGGCACTTGTATAATGCATTGTATCGGTTCCATGCATTAAAACAACACCATCAACTCCACTTTCAATTTCTTTAGCAACTTCTTGAGCGATAATTTTCCAGTGTTCAGGTTGCATATCTTCGCTAAACAAATCAAAAAGTTTTCTTGATTTTATGTTTGCTATTTCTCCTATTTCTGGGAAAGCTTCTATTAATTCCTCTGGGGAAAATGAGGGGAAAACGGCTCCAGTTTTATATTCTACTCTGCTTGCTATTGTTCCGCCACATGCTAAAATTGAAACAGTAGGTTTGTTTGGATCGAATTCTTTATGCTTTAGATTCTCTAATTTTTGCTCTTTCTTTTTCTCTATCAATTCAATTTTCAAATCGCCTCTAAATTTTATTCCTATATTATAA
The DNA here is from genome assembly GCA_032249395.1 of Candidatus Aenigmatarchaeota archaeon. GTDB lineage: Archaea > Aenigmatarchaeota > Aenigmatarchaeia > CG10238-14 > SpSt-28 > SpSt-28. The sequence continues at coordinate 22,036 of JAVVFY010000007.1, read as the reverse complement.
CCATTATTCATTTTGAGAACAATAATATCACTTTCTACAAACTCCGTTCTTGGCATCAAAATGCCTTCTATTGAATCTACTCTTATTTTATCTCCAACACAAATCCCATTGTTTTTCAAGATCTCATAAACATCCATAAACTATTCTTTTTTCAAAAAATAAAAAATATAGAATTAACCAAAAACAAGAAAGCTCCACCAAGGCCTGTTTATTGCTATTGTACTACCATCAGTTGCTGATATTTCATAGTTTACGCTAACATTTATTGGAATAACTCCTAATAATCTTCCTTGTTTCGCTGCAGATACCACATAAACAGGCTTGTTTCCTTTTCTTTCTAATTTCATTTCTCTTATTTGTTCTCTTATCTTAGCTTTTATTCTATCTGGAGTTTCTCTAATTGTTTGATTCGTATCTGCATCTTCTATTGTATTGTTTTTAACTTTAAGTGGAATTATTGACTTAACAACAACGCCCCCTACGCTTATTGTTACATTATCTCCAGGTTCTATTGTAATGTTTTTGCCATTTACTGTTACTACAATTCTTGTTACATTGAACAATGTCTCGTTTTCCCACTTTACATGTCTTGCAACAACAACTTCTTTAATTTCTTCCATTCTTTCCATGTTTATTTCATGAATTCTCTGAACAAATTCTTTAACAAGTTCCTTTCTTTTTTCGTTGTATTCTTTAACCACTTGTGCAAGTTCCCTTCCTGTTAAGTTTTGAGATGTTATATTGTTAAGCATTTCTTCTCTAAGGTTTTTCATTTCATCAAGAAATTCGTCTAAAGCCTGAGCTTTCTTTATCTTTGATTCTATTGCAATTATAGGTACCGGATTTACTGGTCTAGGAAAACAATCTTTATGCTCTTCTCTCAATCTTACTAATTCTCTCAACATTTCTTGCATCATTGTTTCATTTTTTTCTTCTTTTATCATTTCAGTCATATTTCTTATTCTTTCTCTGATTTCGCTGCAAATTGCTATTTTTGTCTCGTTTATTGTATATTTTGGATTTCTACCTGGACCACAAATGCATACTCCACCAACACACATTGGTGTGTCCCTTCCAATTACCATTGGACAAATTATTGTCACACAATCTGAATCTACTTTACAATTTCTTAGATTCTTCATTTCCATCCATGCTACTTTTTCTCTTTCTCTTAACATTATTGCTTCATCGGTCTCATTTTCCTCAGAAGGTGGAATACTAGGTGGTGTTACAACTGTTCTTTGAGTAACACTAACTTCCCCTTGTTGCATTTGTGCTATTGCTATTACTGGTAAGACTAATGTTGTTATTATTAAAGCAAGCAACAACCACTTCATACTTCTCACTAAAAAGATATTGTAGAACAAGCGTTTAAAGATTTTTATTTTACGTTAATCTATATTCTACTTATAAATCCTGGTTTCGGCGAGTAAATTATTCCCTCTTGTTGCATTTTTCTAAGAATATCTTCTATATCTTCTATTCCACTAGCTTTACCTCTTTTTAAAATTTCATCAAACGGAATTTCCTTACCATAAGTTTTCTCCATATCTTCAATTATTGATATTACTGTTCTAATTTTACTCCTTTGCATAGCAGTAGCTCTAGCACCTTCTAGTCTATCAATATCTATTGTTCCTACCTCTGGTTCAAAACCCAATTGTCTTAGAGAAACGCTCATCAACTTTATAGCTCTTAGTGCATCTTCCTTTGTTACTTCATTTCTTAATTGGATTTTTGCTGAAGCTTCAGCCAACCTTATTAAAGCTTCATACTGTCTAAAAGTTATGGAAACTGGAGAACCTTCGACATATTTGCTTCTTAAGTTTAGAAAGAATTTTTTTATTTCTTCAGCCGCTTCTTGAGTTAATCTAGGATGACAATTTTTTCTTGCATATGCTACATATTTTCTAAAAAGCTCAGCAGGAATTGGAGGTTCTGCAGCTTTTCCATCTAGATGTCTTACTTGTATTAAATGAGATATAACCTTTTCGTCAACTTCTGGGTTAGGGACATCTCTCAATGCAAATTTCAAATCGAACCTACTTAAAATTGTCTCTGGAACTTCTATCTGCTCTTTTATAGGTAGATAAGGATCAAACCTACCAAATTTAGGATTACCTCCAGCTAATATTGAAGTTTTAGCAGGTAAGGTTGCAACAATGTTTGCTTTAGCTATTGAAATTTGACCCATTTCCATAGCTTCATGTAATGCTGTCATATCTTGCTTATCTATTTTCTCAAATTCATCTATAGCCAAAAGAGATTTATTGCAAAGAACTAAAGCACCTGCCTCCAAAACCCAACCGCCAAAAAGCTCTTCATCTCTTACTACACTTGCTGTTATACCAACGCCAGTTATTCCTTTTCCACTAACATATCTTGCTCTCGGTATTAGAGTTGAAGCAATTTTCATTAATTGACTTTTGGCAGTATTATGGCAAACTATTCCGTTAGCTACAAATTTATGGTATACTGGAACTTCAACGTCGTAAACAGTTTCTGGCGGATGATATATTATTTTAACAACTCTTTCCCACCTTTTCCTGTGTCTTCTCTTCTTGTAATTTTTAATTTTTTCCAATAGTTCTTGTAACTTCTTTTTCTTTCTTTCAGAATTAAATCCTATGTACTTTGAAAATCTTTCTATACAATCGGGTTGCCTTATAATCAAATTGTTTCCATATATTGTTGCATCAATTCCGAATCTCAACAAAAGAATTTGAATATCTCTAAGCAATTCTATTTCTTTAGATTTATAGAGTATGCCATTTCTACCTCTTCCATAACTTATAACAGAACCATTACCATCGTAAAGCCAAGATAAGAAAGATGCAACTACACTATTTTTCGACCTGAAAATGATATCTGGTATTCTTTTTTCTTTTAAAAATGACAATATTTCTGATAGTGGAGGAGACTCAAAAACAATTTCAACATTAGTTACACCTTTTTCTTTTTTATAATATTGTTTTGGTTCTATTCCAAAAGACTCGAAAAACATTTGCTTGAACTTTGGTAACAAATCTAATTCGTTATAGTTGAAAACACAACCAACTCTATACTTTCTAAAATATCCCTCAGATAATAAATATCCAAGTATCGCCGCCAATTTTTCATCTAAAACTTTTGGAACTTTTATCTTCTCGTTGCCAAATTCTTTATCTTCCCACCCTGTCTCTACGTACTTCTTGATTTTACAAGGTATCCAATTGATAACTCTAACCTCATCACCAATTTTAATTTCATCTAACCTCTTCCAAACTTTTGGCTTTTGTTTACCAAATTCACTCTTAACATTTTCCTTAACCAATAAAGGTTGATTAAAGGTTCCTTTGATACTTTTCCCGCTTTCTGTTATAATTTCTATGATAGGCTGAAACTCGTATTTGTGGAAAATCTTTGCTATTCCTATTTTATATCCTTCAGCTAAATATAAAGGAACATTTATTGATTGTAAGTGATGTGACCCTAAATTCTCAATTTTAACTATTGCTCCGTTTGACAAAACAACTCTTTCGTCTCCAACTATGCAACTAGGATCTCCGATTAATAATATATGGATTTCTCCTCTTACTCTCGACTTATCTTTTTGAATGTGTTCCTCTCCACCGAAAAGCTGTAGAGCAATAGCTAGCTTGACGTCTTCTAATCCGTAAATAGTTGGCGCTATAGATGCAACAATCTTATCATAAATTTGGGGATCTTTTGCAAGTTCAATTATCTTCTTTTCATCTTCCTCTGTGATTTCAATTTCCTCCCATTCTGTTTCTACACTTTCAACATAAATAGCATCTAGATAGATCTCCATTTGTTTGGAAATGCTGCCCCTAACTCTTCTCGGTAGTTGTCTTAAAACTCCTGTAACCTTTATCCTATTTCCCGGATCAGTTCTATATTGCATTTTTGGTGTAACTAAATCTTCTTTTAGATAAACTATCAAGTCGGAAGGTCTCTCTCCACTTGTTATTTCAAAAGGTTCTTCTATAACAATCCATCGCGTATCGTAAAACTTCTCAGCAACCTGCTTGAAACCCTTTTTGTTTCCACAATTCGGACAAACCTCTGGTGCTTTCAAAACTCTAGCTTCTTGTTTAATGTTAATTAATTCCCCACAAGACGGACATTGAAAAGTTATTTCATAAACCTCGGGTCTAACTTCGCTAGCTCTCTTAACTATACCATCAACAACTATTAACTTTCCGACGTGTTCGGCTCTCAAATTTCTTATTCTTATGTTTCTGTCTTCAGGTAAATTAAAAAATCTCAAATGAAACCTTTTTTCTAAAAGCGTTGCATCTAACTCTCCTAAGGAACTTTCTACTTCTTTTAGAAACTCATCTGGATTTTCTAGTATATAATCAGCTACCTCAACATCATATTTCTCGATTTCCCTAAAATCTATCTCTATTGAGCTCTTTCCTTCCGTCACCGCCACTAAAATCTTTTCTTTATAATAATCTTCTAAAAATGACAAAAATTTTTCTACTACCTTTTCTTTCTCCATGTTGAAAATTTAAGGCAGTATTTAAAGTTTTTTATTAAAAAGTATGAAGATACAAAAAAATGTAAAAAAGTATATTAAGATTCTTCAAACGCCTTTATTTCTTTTAATTTCTTGTAAACCTTCTCTATAGCATCTTTAATTTCTTCTACTTTTCTTGTTCCTGTACAAACTATTTTTCCGGAACTAAAGAAAAGAAAAGCAACTTTAGGCTCCTCCATCCTAAAAACTACCCCTGGGAATTGCTCTGGTTCGTATTCTGTGTTTTCTAGTTCGAATGCAACTTTATCTAAATTTACTCTTTCTTTGAATTTTGCAGATGCAACTATATTTTGAATTTCAACCTTATAATTGGGTGGGATTCTAACTCCTGCCTTCCTAATTTTTTTGAAAATTAGCTGTATTGCTTTTTTTAAATCACTCATGCTTCTACAACCTGTACAAACTATCTTACCTGAGCTAAAAATTAGAGCTGCTGCTTTTGGTTCTTCCATCCTAAAAACTACCCCTGGGAATTGCTCTGGTTCGTATTCTGTGTCCTCATCAAGCAAATTGTTTAAAGGAATTTTCGTCCCAAGAGAAATGGATGCTACTATGTTCTCCACTCTAACATCGAAGTCAGTCATATCTTCACCGTTAAAAAAATTGAATTATATCTTTTTATTTTTTACTTCTAGTTCTAAAATTGCAATAGAAAATTATTCAACTTAAACAATGGAACAATGTAAACTCCATGATGCTCGTATATACCTTCATCAAAAAGAGATATTATAATTGGAATAATTATCTTGTTTCTTCCCATTAGAGTGTTTTTAAGTTCTTCTGCTCTTTCGGAATTCTTATCAGCAGCTCTCTTCAACGCACTCGTCTTATTTCTTCCTTTGCCCCATTGTTTACAATCTACAACAAACAGTAAGTCTCTTTTTTCGGCTAATATGTCTATTTCAAACCTTTTTGTAGTCTTGAACCTGAAGTTTTTTATAGTTTTGAAATTATGAATTCTAAATATTTCTTCAACTTTTTCTTCAAACTCCCTCCAATTAAATAGACTGAAAATATCCTCAATATTCTTTCCACTTCTAATAAATTTCTCTATTTCATCTAACCTCATAATTATTTTGACAAAAATAGAAGAATATAACTTTTGAAAATCTTTTATATTGAAAAATTTATGTATTAATTATGAAAAGTTCTAACTCAATCCTAGCTATATTTAGATTAAACAAAAAAGTAAATAACTTTCACAACAAAACCTCAATGAATAGGGGGTGTTAATAAATAAGTTGGGGGTGCTATTATTAGCTCTATAATCTGCGGCATAGACGAAACCTTCTTAAAAGAAGGCGTCAATCAGGCCGCGGAGCTGTTATAGGTCCAATGGTATTAGCTGGAGTATCTATAAGTAGTAGAGATTCTAAAAAACTAAAAATATTAGGTGTTAGAGATTCTAAACAGCTTAATCCGAAGAAAAGGGAAGAGCTGTTTAAGCAAATAGAAAATATAGCAAAAGATATTATTGTAGTTAAAGTTTCTGCCTGCAAAATTTCCTACTTTAATTCTAAAGGAATAAATCTCGATAAACTAGAAGCGATGAAGATCGCAGATATAATTAATATGTTAGATAATGTTGAGAAGATCTACGTTGATTCGATAGAACAAAATTGTGAGAAGTTTGAAAAAATGATTAAACAATTCTTGCCAAATGAAAAAAATGTAAAACTCGTTGTTAAAAATTATCTAGATGAAAAAATTCCTGTAGTTTCTGCAGCTTCAATAGTTGCTAAAGTTGAAAGAGATAAAGAAATTGAAGAAATTAAGAAAAGGGTTAACTTTGATTTTGGTGTCGGTTATGCCCATGATAAGAAAACAAGATTGTTTATAGAAAAGATAATGCAAACAGAAGAAAAACCACCAGATTATTTAAGACTTCACTGGGAAACTGTCAAAGATATTGCAAGAAAGCTTCTAGAAGATAATAAGAAAGTTAAGAGGTGGGTCTTTGAAGAAGTATTGAAGAAAGATTCTTGGCAAAGAAAAATAAAAGATTTCTTCTTGAACAAACTATCTGTTAGTAAATGTGAGTAAAAATAAAGTTTTTTAATTAACTGTATTTTTTGAACAATTTTAATTTAAAATTAGTTAAAATAAAATTATGTTATGAAGATTTTAGCTTGCAGCGACATACACTCTCCAGTTTTTTATTCTGAATTTGTGAAACAGTTAGAAAAAATTAACGAAGAAATTGACCTAATAATTTTTGCTGGAGATATGGTTGAAAGAGATTCTCTAGAAAAAGAAATAGAGGAATACAGAAAAATATATAATTCATTATTTGGTAAATTTTCCTCTCCTATAATAGCTGTGTTCGGAAATACAGAATTCGAAGACTACAGAGAAAAAATTAAGAATGAAATAACGGGAATAAAATTTCTAGACGATCAATACTTAGAATTAAAAATCGGAGAAAAACCTATACTCATTTTCGGTACTACAGGCAGCTTGGATGAACCTACGAGATGGCAAAAATCAAATATTCCTAACATAAATCAAATATTCAAATCGAGAATAGAAAAAATGAGATCGTGTTTTAAAAATTATAGCGGTTTCAAAATACTTGTAACACATTATGCTCCAACATATAAAACACTGGAAGGAGAAAATCCTCTTTTTTATAAAAATTTAGGAAGTATTGAAATGGAAATGGCAATACTTGAAACTAAACCAAACATAGTTATTCATGGGCATTCTCACCTTGGAAAAAGATTTGCATGGATAGATACAATTCCGATTTTTAATGTGGCATTTCCGGTTAATAAAAGAATCGTAATAATAGACACAGACAAAATAAAGCCAGGTTTACAAAAATTTGTCTAAACTGTTGTTTTCTTTTTCGGTTTTGGAGAAATACTTCCAACTTTTGCTCCTGGGGGTGCCCTTCTACTTACAAATTTAGATGGTCTTGGTCTTTTTCTTTTTCCACCCCAAGGATGATCGACGGGATTCATTGCTACTGCTGCTGTTCTTGGGAAAAGTTTTCCTCTAGCATGTAATGCAATATATTTTTTACCAGCTTTTACCCATGGCTTTTCCGTTCTCCCACCGTTCGATGGAACTCCGATAGTAGCTCTGCATCTTGCATCTAAAACTTTTTGTTTTCCCGAAGAAAATTGAACGGTGACTTTATTTTCACTTTTACCAATAACTATTCCGAAACTCCCTGCTGCTCTACAATATTTCGGTCCGGATCCAGGATAACTCTCTATTCCAAATATTTTAGTTCCTTCTGGTATTTTGCCCAATTCAACTACATTACCATTTGCAATTTCACCATCATACTTAATAATTTGTCCAACGTAAGCTCCTTCTGGCGCGATTTGAAATATTTCTTTATTGCCAATTTTAACTAACATGACTAAAGATGACCTACCTGGATCGTGTAAAATATCTTTAACTACTCCTTCGCCCTTACCTTCAAAATATTCTACCTTACATAAATATCTGTGAGAAGGTGCCCTATATCTTGGTCCACCCTTACCTCTAGCTCTAGCAATTATACGCTTTCCCATACTCTCGCCTATAATATTCCCAATTTTACAGCTATATCACTAGCCTTAAATTCTTTTTTTAATTTTATAAAGGCTTTCTTCTTACCATCTCTTGTTATTAAAGTATTTATTTTTTCAACTTTAACCCCGAAAAGCTTCTCAAATGCCTCTTTTATCAACTTTTTATTAGCTTTTCTATCGACGATAAACACTATCTTATTTTCCTTCTCAATCATCCCAACGCTTTTTTCAGTTACTAAAGGATACAACAAAACTTTAAAAGGATCCATATTTTTCACCTATTTTTAAAATTGCGGTTTTAGTAAATATTGTTAACCTACCAGCTTTCCCACCTGGCGCTAATTTCTCTACAGATAAATCTTTAACTTTGATTACGTCGCAACCTGGTATATTTCTAACGGCTTTTCCTATTCCCTTATCTTCGTTTACAACAAACAAAATCCCAACTTTTTTCTTATATCTTCTCCCCCTTAATTTTCCCTTACCAGCTCTTACTTTTTTTTCTTTAGTCCTTTCTAATTCTTTTTCCAAACCTATTTTCTTCAAAAATTCTATGATTTCTTTAGTTTTTTTAATTTCTTCAATTTTATCTTCTACCACTATTGGCAATTCTTTTACTTCTTCAATTCTATGACCTCTTGCTTTTACGAATTCTTTTAAAGAGGTAGCCGCTATTGCAGAGATTGTTGCTTTTATTTTTTCTTTTTTATTAATTTTTTGATACCAATTCTTTTCAGGCAATGGTGGATGAGCAGGCCTTCCTCCTTTTGTTTGAGGGGCAATTCTAGCTTGCCAAAAAAGCTGAGGAACAGTTTTACCATGCAATCTTTGATGTCTAGCAATCTCTCTATTCATCATAGTATATCTGGAACGTCTTTTACCATGATAATGAGCTGAAGTTCTTAAGCCAGAAAGTTCGTTAGGTCCATAAGGTTGCCTTTTATGGCTTTGAATAGCTAGAAAAGCTCTTAGTATTAAATCTTCTCTAACTGGCTGATAAAAAACTCTTGGTAGTTCAATATTCTCTATTTCTTTGCCATTAATATCAAAAACACTTACCATTAACTCACCTCTATACTTTTTATTTCATATGGCATTATTGGAGGCAATTTCGAACGAATGGCCTTTCTTATCATTACCAATCTTTTCTTACTTCCCGGAACAGAGCCTTCTATAAGGAGGTAGTAAGATTTTATAATACCGTATCTTATGAAACCGCCTTTTGGATTTATTTCATTGCCGTTTCCAAATTTTAAGATTCTTTTGTTTAGTTCGGTTCTAGTCTGGAATCCCATTTGACCAGCCATAGGAACAGTCCACCTTACTTTTCCTGGCCTTTCTTGACCCAAGCTACCAACATGCCTTCTTTTTTCTTTGGCTTTTCTTCCTTGGATCTTAACTCCAAATCTTTTTACAGGACCTTGTGTTCCTTTTCCTTTAGTGACTGCAATGACGTCGACAAGCTCTCCTTCTTTAAAAACTTCATTCGCTAAAATTTCTTTTCCCAACAAGCTTAAAGCATACTCAACTTTTTCTTTAGAATCCTTTCCACCAATTTCTATTTCAAATACTTCTGGTTTCTTCTTTCCAACTCCAGCTTTTTTTGGTTGTGTAGTAACTATTAATCTAACGTTAGAAACTTTTTCAGCAATCTTTTTAATTTCTTCAATTTTCTGTTCAGAATAATTAGACTTAATTTTTACTTTTCTTTCTAATTCTTTTGGCAAATCTTTAGAATATATCTCTGTTAAAGCTTTCAAACCTTTTATTGTTTTTTGGTATAGCCTCACTCCAATGACCTTTAAAGGAGGTGCCTCTAGAATAGTTACAGGTATGGAAATTTGCATTCCGTAAGTAGGAGAATTTTTTCTATTATCTAAACAAATAACATGACACATACCAACTTTATATGCAGCAAAAGCTAGAGGAATTGTTTTTTCAATAGAAGGATAAGTATCTATGTTTGGGTAGATTCTCTTAGCCCTCTTTCTAGGGTAAAATGCTAGACTGCCTTCCCTAGGTTTTCTTACTTCCGGCATGAGCCCACCTGATGCATTCTTATACTTTTATACTTCTTGTTTTAAAATTTAAGGTTTAAATAGCATCATGGAATGTGTTTTTTGTAAAATAGCAAGAAAAGAAATTAAAAGCGAAATCGTTTATGAGGATGAAAATTTTTTAGCTTTCTTAGATATACATCCGAGGAGTAAAGGAATGAGTCTAGTTATGCCAAAAAAACATGTCAAGTCTTTCGAAGAAGATGAAAATCTATCTAGAGAAATGTTTCTTATAGCTGTTAAAATAGCTGAAAGTATTAAAAAAGCTTTGTCGCCACTAGCAATCAGTATTGCTCATATGCCTTCTCAAATAGAGCACCTACACTTAAGAATTTATCCTTATTTTGAAAACGAAATCCCACTAATAGAAAATAAACCTATAGAAATAAAGCCTGAAGAACTTAAAAATATCGCCGAAACTATAAGAAAGAACATTATGATAAATAAAATAGAGGAAAAAGAAGAAGTTAAAGAAGAGGAAAAAGAAAAGAAGCAGAAAAGTGATGAAAAGATCTTTTGGTTAAAGAGGGATTGGCTTATAGCTTAATTAAATTTAAACCTAGCCATTAATAAATAAATAGGTGGTATGATGGCAAAAGGAAAGTTGCCAGAACCTGAAGGTATTTGCCCTTATTGTGGTAATGCTATTTACATTGGGTTTTCCAAACATGTGTTGATTTGCAGATTAGAACACAAAAAGTAGTAGTTTTAAAATCTCTAATGTAAATAGTGTAAGCTACTTAACTATTAAACCAACTAATACAGCTTTCTAAAAATGTAACTTTAATACATACCATTTCTCAATTATTCTCTCCTCATTCTAAAAAGTAGAAGTTACTAATCTATAAAATAATACAATTAACGACTCTGCTGAATCCCTTTGTATGCATTGTAAATAAATTGCAATGCATTTTAATATTATTTTGTTCATGTTGCAGCTAAAAAACTAAAGAAGATGGACTGTTTATATGCAATTCAAATAAATTGCTTCAAAAACATAGATATAGTCTAAAGTTTTACGAGCATATGTTTTTAATCCACTATTTTTCAACTTAAAAGCTTACTAAGATGTAATCAAGTTCTTGAAATGTAAGTAGAATATTGAAAAGGAACAATTAAAAAAATTTTTATAAAAAATAAAATATATTAATTTAAATTACAAACTTCTTCCTTAACTTTTCGCTCATTCTTTCCGGTGTCCAAGGTGGGTCGAATGTTAGACTAATGTTAACATTCTCAAATCCTGCTTTTTTTAATTTATCTTCCACTTCAAACATAAGAAAATTTCCAAGAGGACAACCAATATACGTCAAAGTCATTAAAACATCTATGCTATTTTCATTAACTTTTATGTCATAAATTAGACCCAGATCTACTATATTCGCCCCTAGTTCTGGGTCTATAACTTTTTTCAAAGCATTTAAAGCTTTTTGTTTAAGTTTAAATTCATTTTTTAAAGTGGATTTAGCACTCTTCATAAAATTTTTTAATCAATACTTTTAAATTAGTATGTACAAAATTAATAAATACTGTAATTGAAGGTGGTAAATATACTATTCCCTGTTAGATGCTTTACTTGCGGAAAAGTGATAGGACATTTATACGAATTATTTAAAAAAAGGGTAGAAGATGGAGAAGATCCTGCAAAAATATTAGATGATTTAAAAGTTAAAAGGTATTGCTGCAGAAGAATGTTTCTTGCTCACGTAGACCTATTCAAAAATATAGCCCAATTTAAACCTTAGGAGGTTTTTTATGGAATGGCCAGAAGATAGATTGACTAGATTTGAGGTCGCAAGAATCATAAGTGCGAGAGCTTTGCAAATTGCATTAGGGGCCCCAGTTTTAGTTAAAAGCGACAAAACAGATCCTATAGAACTTGCGAAAGAGGAGTTTAAAAAAATGATGGTTCCTGTAACAATAAGAAGAACTTTACCAAATGGTGAGATTAAAATAGTTGCAATAAGAAAAGCTGTAGAAAACTGGTTAAAAGAGAGGGGTGGAGAGATTTAAATATTTACATAAACTCTGGAGCTTCTATACCCAATAAATTAAGTCCGAGATTAAGAACTTTTTGCGTTGCTTCTACTAAAGTCAATCTAAAATTTCTTATATCTTTATCTTCTTCCTTTATTACAGGCACTTTTTCGTAGAAATCGCTGAAAAGGGTGGATAGTTCATAAAGATAGTTAGCTAAATAATAAGGCTTCATTTCCTTTATAACCTTTTGTATTATAAATTGAAACTCTCCAATCTTTTTAATAAGTAATCTCTCCTCTTCTTTCATACTTTTTGGATAAAAATTTCTCTCAAATTTTCCTGCTTTTTTAAGAATTCCCTTGCATCTTGTTAACGCATATTGAATATAAGGTCCTGTGTTTCCATCTAACTTTAACATCCTTTCCCATTCAAAAACTATTTGATCCTCTGGACTTATTTTTAAAATAGAATACTTTATTGCTCCTATGGCGATTTTTCTACTAACTATAGCAATTTTTCTCTTGTCTTTTTTAGGATTTCTTTTTTCTACTTCTTCTCTTACTCTTTTTTCAAGCGTGCTAATTACTTCATCCAATAAAACTGCTCTTCCTTCTCTAGATGACATTTTGCCTTCTGGTAAATTAACATGTTCGAAAGAGCAATGATAACAATCCTTAACCCACTCATAACCTAGCAATTCTAACAATTTGAAGAGTTGTTTAAAATGTAGAGATTGCTGAGTAGAAACCACCCAGATCGATTTATCTAACTTGTATTTATTAAACTTATGAACAGTTAGTCCCAAATCGCTAGTTAAATACAATCCAGTGCCATCCGATCTCAAAATAACACAATTCGGCAAACCGTAATTCTCCAAATTTGCTATTACAGCACCTTCATTGCTTTTAAAAGCTATGTTTTTAGCTAAGGCTTGATACACTAATTCTTTTCCTAATTCTCTAAACTCGTGCTCATAGAACCAAACATCGAACTTTATCTTGAGTTTTTTATATGTTTCTTTAAAACCATTTACACACCATCTAACTAACTTATTCCAGATTTTTATTATTTCTTTATCTCTTTCAAGCTCGTATTTTCTCAAAACTTCCCTCGCTTTTTCTTCCAATGTGACATCATTCTTAGCTTCTTCATGAAACCTTACATAAATTTCCCATAACCAATGATCTGGTTTTTTGTTTGGTTTTTTTCCATTGTACCATAGGATGTATGCAGTACAAAGTTTAGCTACTTGTAATCCAACATCGTTCATTAAATTTGCCCTTATTACTTTGAAGTTGCAAAATTCAAAAATTCTACTCAATGCATCTCCAATAAAAGTACCTCTTGCATGACCTATATGCATAGGATGGACCGGATTCGGTTGAGAGAATTCTATCATCACTTTTTTTCTATTACCAATGTTTAGTTTCTTCAAATTTAATATTTCATCTAAAATCTTATCTGCAAGCCTTTCCCAATAAATGAAGAAATTTACATAACCATTTACTGCCTCTACCTTTAAAAGAAAAGAATATCTATCTACAGGAATCTTCTTAGCTATATATACTGCCAGCTCCATAGGATTAGTCCTTAGCTTCTTTGCCAAAGAGAAGCAAGGAAAAGAATAGTCCCCCCATTCTTTTTTTGAAGGCTCTTCAATTTCAGCCTCGCTAATCTCGAAACCTATATCTCTTAAAACCTTAGCAACTAGATTCTTCATAATTTATTTTTAAACTTTTTATTAATTAATCAAAATATACATATGACAAGAAAGCAAAAAACATATCTGCCTTTAGGTGTGGGTGGCTTAATAAGATATGGAGAATATGAAGAAAGCAAAATAAAAATAAAGCCTGAACATCTAGTTTATATTTTGGTCGGTATTGGTATCTGTCTGATTTTTCTTAATTTCTTAATTTAAAGAAAATTCTAACTTCCATCCACTTTCACTTTCTTCTAATCTCGAAATTTTTACTTCTCTAAAATCTTTTTTAACATCTTCAAAAACCTTTCCTTTAGCAACGATTCTCAATACCCACTTTTTCAAAGGAACTACTTCTATTTCCAATTCCTCAAAAATAGCATTTTTCTTCTCGAAGTAACTAACTATTTTATTAGCCAAATCTTCTAAAGCTTCCCTTATATCCTTACCCTTCACTTCAAATTTTGTTGAAAAGTTTTCGTATTCTCCGAAAGTATTAACTTTATCGTTTATTTCTTTAATAAGATTTTTAGCAACATCCCTTATTGTCTTTCCCTCCACTTCCATTGATTGTTATTAGTTAGTTAACTTAAATTACATACAAGTAAGAGTAGAAATGTCCGGTCCTAAACTTCTTAACGAGCCTTAGTCCTTCAAATTCGTGAGATGCAGAAACAACTCTACACCCCTTCTTTAATTCCTTTTTCAATTTTGGTTCCAATTTTCTATTTATCTTTCTAGAAAGATAAGCAAAAATGACTGTTGCTTTAGACAAATTTACATTAAAGAAATCGTCATTCAAAACCTTCACTCTATCTTCCAAGCCTTCCCTTCTAATATTCCACTCTGCAATTTTCGAAAGAATAAAACTCTTTTCTACTCCAATAGCGCGAGCACCAAACTCTTTTGCAGCTATTATTAAAACTCTTCCATCACCACATCCCAAATCATAAACTAAATCTTTTGGTGAAACCTTGGCTTCTTTTAGCATTTTTCTAATTGTATCTTTTGGCAATGGAACAAAAATTGCCTCCCCTCTCAATAAATCTATCCACACTTTTATTAAAAATACTGTAAAAATAAAGAGGATTATCTCCCGAATCATTATTTATTATATTTTAACCTTAATCTTAAAAAATCAATTACTAAGATGAGGGAAAGTGTAGAAGTAGAAGATAGCTTATTAAAAACCATAATAGAAAAAGAAAGCTGGGAAGAAATTATTTATTATATTGTAAACATAGAAAAAATTGACCCTTGGAATGTTGATATAATTAAACTTTGCAACGGATTTGTAAATTTTTTGAAAAAAGCAAGAGAGTTAGACTTTAGAATACCAGCAAAAATAGTTTTCGTAGCAGCAATTTTACTTAAAATGAAAGCTGAATATTTATTGTTAAAAGAAGAAGAGAAAATAGAAGAAAAAGAAGAAGAAATACCAGAATTTTTTGATATAAAACCAGAAATGATAAAAATTGCATACCCAGTTAAAAGAATCCCACGAAGACAAATAACTTTAGAAGAATTGATAATTGCTTTAAAGAAAGCCATGGAAATAGAGAAAAGAAGAGAGAAAAGAAGAGAGATTCTATATCAAAGATTGCAAAGAGAAATAAATATAGAAGAAGACGTTGAAAAAAGAATCCAATCGGTTTTTCAAAAAATAGAAGAACTATATTCATTAAAAAAGAGAGTAGAATTTGCGGATATAGTGGAAAGGTGGGAAAGAGAAGAAATAGTCAAAAACTTTTTACCGATTCTTCATTTGGAAAAAAATAAAAAAATAAAAACTGAACAATTGGAGTTTTTCAAAGAGATATGGATATATTTGAATGAGAATAAACAAAGTTGAAAATTTTATTTTTCCAAAATCAAAACTATTATCGCGGGGGTCGCCTAGCCTGGTCAATGGCGCCAGCTTGAGGTGCTGGTGGGTTAGTCCCTTCGTGGGTTCAAATCCCACCCCCCGCAATTTTTGAAAAAATGAATTTATAGAGAAAATCCTATTCCATCGACTTTAACCTTATTTCCTTCTTTTTCAAATTTCACATTGAGAAGTTTCTCACAAGTTATCATGTTTGTATTTACATGATCTGTAAACTCCTCAATTGTAAATTCTGAACTTCCTCTCGCTAATGCAGCAAAGATTAATATCTGATCTGCCATAAATTTGTCTAAACAAGCATTGCTTTCAATACTTTTTTTTAACTCTAACCCAACTTCTCTTCCAACATCTTCTGCTCTTTTACCCTTTTCGCCTAAGCCATCTTTACCAAGAATACAATTTTCGTATTCTGCTATTGCTAACAAAGATGTTCCTATGCTTAAAGTATCTACATACTGATAACTTCCGTTTATTTTCTCTAAAACCGATTCTAAACCTGCTATTTGTCTTTCTGCAACTCTTGCTTTTTGAAGTTCTTTACTAGCAATGCTAAAACCAGAAATTTCTCTTAATTCTCCTTTCTCCACAAAACTAACAGAATTTAAATTTTTCACACCATTGACTTCTATATTTACTTTTCCGCCACCCTTCGGATAAAACCCGTATCTTTCGACATTAATCTTAAGAATTACTCCAAATTTTTCTAGATAGTAGGCAAAAACCTTTTTGTAATAATTTATTGTTGGCGAGCCTGGAACGTCTGTTCCTCCAAAAATTGTTATAGAAACTTTTTTATTAGAGAATATCACAATTGGTAATATTGTTTGTAATAGTAGAGTTACGCTGCCGGCTGTTTTTATATCAATTATTATTCTATTGGGAATATCCAATCTTTTTGGTATGAAGGTTATTTCAGTAGAACCTATTTTTGCATTTTTAACTTCAGCATGACAAAGTTTCGCAGCTTCTAAAACTCCAGTTAAATGTTGGGGTCTTAAACCGGGATTGGGTCGATTTATTCTTATATTAAAAACCCTTATTGGCTGTAAAGTTAAGGCAGATAATGCTATAGCTGTTCTTAAAACTTGTCCGTAACCTATTGCTCCATCTAATTCAATCATAACTTATATTCCAAACAAAATTGATAAAAATATCCAAAGGGCAAATAGCATTAGCAAAAAGATAGAAGAATAAATACTAAGTTTTCTATCGCTAGCAAACATTATGTTTATTGAAGTTAGAGAAGTAAAAAGAAAGAAGTAAAGCAGATAGAATTGATTAATATTTGAAAATGTTATAGGTGCTATAATAGAAACAGAACCAATTAGAAACATAGAGTCAAAAGCCAAAACACCAAAAATTATACCTAATATAACATCATAATTTTTTCTTTTTGCAGCAGCTAAACAAGAAAATAGTTCAGGAGTACAAGTAAAAATTGGAATTAAAAGAGATCCTATTAAAAGCGTTGGAATTTTTGCTGTTTCGGAAATCATTTTTACTGATAAATTAACTAAAAACGAAAGAATGGAAAGCGATAGTAAAGATATAGCAAGAACTATTTTATTCCTAAATTTCTCTTCTCTTGTTGTATATCTATATTCACTAGTTTTGCGCTTAAGTATGAAATTAATCAAAACGAGAAAAGAAATGATAATAGCTAAACCGTAAATTCTTGGTACATGCTTTAGGAAAAGTATTGGAAATAGAGATATAATTGCTATAGTCGAAATTATTCTAATCCTTCTAATAGCTTCTTCACTAAATTTTACTCCATACCATATTGCAACTAAAGGCAAAACTAATAGCAAATCATAAAGAACATTTCCTAAAGAGACTCCTACTGAAATTTCTTGATTTCCTAGAAAAGCTGAACTTGTAGAAATTGATAGTTCTGGTAGAGAACTTGCAGCCGCTATGAAAATGAATCCAATAGACAAATGGCTTATACCAGAATATTCCGCATATTTAACTAGTTCTCTTTCAGCGGTGTTACTAACTTTATAAAGCAAGTAAAGAGAAGCTATTAATAGGAAAAACCAAAACATCATAATTTTATTGCCCTTTCTATTCTATAATGTTTTATAAAGAGTTTGCATGCTTTTATATGTGAGCATTCTTTTTGTTTTACTGAAAAATATTTACAATCGCATTTAAACTCACTCTTTTCTTTGTCATAAATAACAGAATGAACATCTCTGCTATAAACTGTAAAATAAATCCTTTTCTCACTCTCAAAATCTAATCTAACTCTCCCTTCCTTAAAAAGCTTTCTTCCTTTCTTATCTGTTTCCTTTAAGGCCATAAATCTTCCGCCTTTTTAGTTTTATCATTCCAAACTTTTTTATCTTCTTCCTTATCAGCCTCTATTAGCAAAAGTCTCCCGTCTTTTAAAGGAATAACAAAATAACTGTAAACGTTTCCTTCATCATCCTTCAAAAAAATTCTACTTTTTCCATTTTCTACTTTCTCAAAAGTTTTTGGATCTCTGTAATCATACCAAACAAATTTCCCCCTTGCTATAAGGTTTCTAACTTCTATGTTTCCTTTTTTTGTTTTTGTCAAAACTTCTTCGGGAAACATAACTTGATTTCTTTTTTCAAAATAAAGTTTTAATTTTAGTTTCTTTTTGACACTTTAGATGTAAATTTAATTGTAGAAGTTCTATTCTAGTAAATGGAAATAGAAAAGTTTGCCCAAGATGAATTAAAGGATTTTATTATATATTCGGAGCTTAATAAGATGGTAAAGGACAAAAAAACAAAAAAGATATTAGAAAAGCTTGCTAATCACGAATTCTCTCACTATAAATTTTGGTCTAAACTTTCAACTAAAAAACAATATTCTGTGAGTAAGATAGAAGTGTTGTTTTTTAAGGTTATGATGCTAATTTTTGGATTAACTTTTACTTTAAAGCTTCTTGAAAATCACGAAAAAGATGTTATTAAAACCTATAAAGAATATTTAAAGAGAGTTAAAGGCTCTAAGAGTACCGAATTGGAGAAGATAATTAAAGAAGAGGAGTTTCATGAAGCAAATCTGATAGACATGATAAAAGAAGAGAGAGTAACTTATTTGGGTGCAAGCATTTTAGGCTTGAATGATAGTTTAGTTGAAATTACTGGAGTGTTAGCCGGTTTAACGGCAGCTTTACAAAACTCTTTTATAGTAGCTATTTCCGCTTTAATAACAGGAATTGCAGCTTCTATGTCTATGGCAGCATCGTCTTATTTACAAGCAAAAGCGGAAAATAAAAATCCTAAGAAAACCGCTTATTATACAGGCATTTATTATATCTCTGTTGTCTTATTTTTGGTTTTACCTTACTTTCTTTTATCGAATGTTTATTTCGCTTTTCTTTTTTCTATTTTTATAGCAATTTCAATAGTTAGTTTTACGTCTTTTTATATTGCTGTTCTATTCGAAAGAGAATACAAAAAAGAGTTAATGGAAATGTTTACTTTAAGCTTAGGAATCGCACTAATTACATTTATTATTGGAATTTTAGCTAGGACATTTCTTAAAATCGAAATTTGAATCATACTTCTAACTTTATTTCAAATGTCCCATATTTGACAGCTATAATTTTATACCGAATTTATTTACTTTTGCAAACAGCTTGGGAGTAGCGTCGATAATAGCAAAGAGAAAGCTTTTTAAATGAGAAATAAATTACTATTCATGATAGTCAAAATTGAACTTCCGCCTTTACCTTACAAATATAACGCTTTAGAACCAGTAATTTCCCAGAAAATTATGGAGTTACATCATGATAAACACCACAAGAGTTATGTGGATGGAGCTAATGCGGCTTTGGAAAAACTAGAAAAATATAGGAAAGGAGAGATAGAGATTGATGTTAGAGCTACATTAAGAGACTTGAGCTTTCACATGAATGGCCATGTTTTACATTCTATATTTTGGCCCAATATGAAGCCTCCAGAGGAAAACAATAAGCCAGGAGGAAAAATTGCTGATTTAATAAATAAAGTTTTTGGCTCTTTTGAATCTTTTAAGAAAGAGTTTAGCAATGCGGCTAAAAGTGTGGAAGGTTCAGGGTGGGCAGTATTAGCTAAAGATGAAAAAGACAATCTTTACGTTTTTCAAATAGAGAAACATAATTTAATGCATGTTGCTGGCTTTAAACCGCTTTTAGTTTTAGACGTTTGGGAACATGCTTATTATTTAGATTATTTGAACGATAGAGGAAAGTATGTTGACAATTGGTGGAAAGTTGTTAATTGGGATGACGTTGAAAAAAGGCTTTCCGGCGATTAAATGTTAAAAGTAGGCTCAGAATTGCCTGATATAGAAACTATTGATCATAATGGTAATAAAATAAATTTGAGAGATTTTATTGGCAAGCCAACAGTTATATATTTTTATCCTATGGACGATACTCCTGGCTGCACTAAAGAGGCGTGTTCCTTTAGAGATAACATCGATAAATTTAAGGGAGTTAATATTGTTGGAGTTAGTACGCAAGGGGTAGAATCTCATCAGAAATTCATTAAAAAGTATAATTTGAATTTTACTCTGATTGCTGATAAAGACAAAAAAGTTTGTAAGAAGTTTGGAGTTTTAAAGCCAAGCGGATTCGCGAAAAGAACTACTTTTATTTTCGATGAAAAGGGAATATTGAGATTTGTTTTCCCCGAAGTGAATCCAGAAGGACATGCAGAAGAAGTTTTGGATAAATTGAAAGAATTAAAGCTCTTAAAAAGTTAAATTTAAATAAAAACTAAAAATTTATGGAAGTTGGTGCAATAATCTCTTTTAATGGCCCATCTACCAACGAATTTTGGTTTGTTGTTAAGAAAGACGTTGAAATAAAAAAGCATCAATACGTTCAATTACAAACAAAAGAAGGTTTGTTAGTTGGAAGGATTGAGGAATTAGAAAAAGCAAACAAATATTTTTCAAACCCAGAAACAGTCAGCGAGTTTGAAAATTATGGAAGAAATTTAAATGAACAATTTCCCGTAGATAGATGGGAATATTTGATAGCAAAAGTTAGACCTCTTGGAGTTTTTGTTGATGGTGAGGAAAGAAGGGTAACAATTCCGCCATCTCCTTCAACAAAAGTCTATCTAGCTGATAATGAGATTTTGAAAAGAGTTTTTGGCTTTGATGACAATGGCTTAAGCGTTGGTATTGTTGAACATCATAATTTAGAGGCAAAATTAAACATAACAAGATTGTTTAAAAAACATTTAGCAATATTAGGAATTTCTGGTAGCGGAAAATCTCATCTTAGCAATGTTTTGATAGAAGAATTGCTTTCGAGAGAAGATTCTCCAGCAATTATAGTTATTGATCCTCACGGAGAATACACAGTTTTTTCTCAAGATGAAAGATTTTCTCATAAAACAAAAGTTTGGAACAAAGAGAATATAAGTTTTGCAACCTACAAGATTTCAGCTAATTCCTTTGCAGAATTAATTCCAGAAATGTCTGCGGCTCAAAGAAGAGATTTGGCTAAAATAATCGACAAACTTAGAGAGAAAAAGAAAGTTTACGATTTGAGTGATTTGATTAAAGAAGTGGAGAATTCTGACATAAAACAAAACGTAAAAGATGCCTTAGTTTCTTGGTTAGAAGACTTAAACTCGAGCGGATTATTTTCTAATGTTGATAAACCATCTTTACAGGAGCTAGCAAGAGTTTCTGGATTAAGTGTTATAGATTTGTCATCATTTATTCATTTAAAAGAAAAACAAATTGTTGTAACGAGAATAGCGAGAAGTTTGTTCGAGGCAAGAAGAGCGAAGATGATACCACCTTTTATAATTGTAATCGAGGAAGCACATCAATTTGCTCCAGAAAGAGAGGAAGTTAGTATGGCGATTTCTAGAAGTGTTATAGAACAAATAGCTAGAGAAGGTAGAAAATTCTTCGCTAGCTTAGTTTTAATTAGCCAAAGACCTATAAAACTATCAACAACAGCTTTAAGTCAATGCAACACTCATATTATTTTAAGAATAACTAATCCATACGATTTGCAGCATATAGAGGAAAGTAGTGAAGGTATAACAGCTGAAATAGCAAAGGCAATTTCAGGTTTAAAGGTTGGCGAGGCTTTCATTGTTGGTGAAGCTGTTAATTTTCCTGTTTTAATTAAAGTAAGAAAGAGAAGCATCAAAGCAGTCAAAGAGGTAACATTAGAAGAAGAAATAAAAGAGTTTAAAGAAAAGAAACAAGAATACATAGATTTCTTCTTCTCATAAATCAAAAATTTTTTACCATATTCCAAATTTATATATCCCCCATCTCTAAAGCCTCTGTGGAGACGCTTATGCTTGCGATGATACAGAAGAACGGGATGGGGGTTAATTTTATTTT
>JAVVFY010000006.1:0-43705 GCA_032249395.1 Candidatus Aenigmatarchaeota archaeon | reverse complement strand
AAAGATTTAATAAAAAATTTTGATACCTTTGTTTTTGATTTAGATGGAACGTTCTGGTGGTATCCTAAGCTAGTTGATGGAGCCAAAGAAATTTATGAAAAACTTATTGAGTATGGTAAGAGGGTTATATTTGTTTCTAACTTCACTTATTTAGATAGAGAAGGTGTTGTTGAAATTTTTAGAAAAAATGGAATTTTTGTGAGTAAAGAACAAATTATAACAAGTAGCTATGTAGCTGCTAAAGTTTTAAAAAACGAGCTAGTTTTTCCAATTGGAAAAGGTTTAGAAGAAGAATTAAAGAAAAATGGAGTCAGAATTTGTAAAAATGAGGATGCAAATTCTGTTGTAATAGGACATGATACCAACTTCAATTATAATAAAGCGAATGTTGCACTAAAAATACTGTTGAAAGAAAATTCAAAGTTTTATACTACAGCTTACGGAAAACTCTGGATATTTAAAAACGAAATAGTTCCAGGAACAGGTCTTATAACAGCTGGTCTAGAGTATTGCTCTGGTAAAAGGGCTATAATGCTAGGAAAGCCTTCAGATTTCATGCTAAAAGAGGTTAGGAAAGTTGTAAAAGGAAAAGTTATCTACTTTGGAGATGAGAATAAAGCAGATATGGAGTTTGCTAAGAAAGCTGGATTTTTTTCGGTATTCGTGAAAAATGGTGTTGATAGAAGAGTTGCAAAAGAAATTAAACCAGATGCGGTAATAAACTCTATTAAAGATTTACTAAGGTTGATGAATAAGTAAGCGAAAAATTTAAAAAGTTTGGAGCATAAATAACTAATCATAGGGGTGATAAAACTCGCTAAGTTCTATATAACAACTCCAATTTACTACGTTAACGACAAGCCTCATTTAGGCCATTTTTACACAACTTTAATAGCAGATGTATTGGCGAGATGGCATAGGTTAAAGGGAGAAGAGGTATTCTTTTTAACAGGAACGGACGAAAATAGTCAGAAAAGTGTGAAGGCTGCGGAAAAAGTAGGTAAAGATGTTAAGCAATATGTAGATGAAATGGCTTCTATTTGGAAAGAGACCTGGAAAAAATTGAATATAAGTTTTGATGATTTTATAAGAACAACAGAAGAGAGGCATAAAAAAGCTGTTTATGAATTTTTCAGAAGGGTAATGGAAAAAGGAGATATTTACAAAGGGAAGTATGTTGGCTATTATTGTGTTGATTGTGAAGCTTTCTTAACGAAAGGCGATTTAGTCGATGGTAAATGTCCTATACATAAAAGAGAACCCACTTTGCTTGAAGAAGAAAATTGGTTTTTTGCAGCAAGCAAATATAAACAAGCTTTGCTAGATTACATTGAAAAACATCCAGATTTTATTTTGCCAGAAGCAAGGAAGAATGAAGTTTTGAATTATATAAAGAGTGGTTTTGGTGATATAAGCATTTCTAGACAAACTCAAAAATGGGGTATTCCATTTCCAAATGACTCTTCTCAAGTTGTTTACGTTTGGTTTGACGCTCTAATAAATTATTTAAGTGGCATTGGTTTTGGATATGATGAAGAAAAGTTTAAGAAATTTTGGCCAGCTGATGTTCACTTGGTTGGAAAAGACATAATAAAATTTCATTGTGCTATTTGGCCCGCTATGTTAATGTCAGCTGGTTTACCATTACCAAAGCATGTTTATGCCCATGGGTTTTGGACTGTTAAAGGAGAAAAAATGAGTAAAAGTTTAGGCAATGTTATTGATCCCGTAAAATTAGCAGAAAAATATCCATTAGATGCAATAAGATACTTTCTGATAAGACAAGTGCCTTTTGGGGAAGATGGAGATTTCAGCGAGGAAGCATTAGTAGAAAGGTTGAATAATGAATTAGCAGATGAATTGGGAAATTTGGTGAACAGAGTCTTGACGCTTGCAGAAAGATTTAGCGGAGAAATTAAAGGAAGGCCAGAGTTAGAAAAAGAATTGAAGTTAGAAGAAATCGATAAGCATATGGAAAACTTTAGAGTTGATTTAGCTTTAACTGAAATATGGAATTTTGTTAAAGCATGCAATAAATACATAAACGAAAAAGAGGTTTGGAAGTTAAAAGGAGAGGAATTATCGAATGCTCTCTACAATTTGCTTGAAAGTTTAAGAATTCTTTCTATCTTACTTTATCCGTTCTTACCAGAAACTGCAGAGAAAATTAGAGGAATGTTAGGAATCGAAGAAAGGCAAGGATTTAATGATTGTAAGTTTGGAGAATTTAAGTGGAAACCAAAGAAAATGGGAATTCTCTTTAAAAAAGTAAAAATAAAAAAAGATTAGTAAACGCCGCACGTTCCTCTTGGACAAGTTGCTAAGAATGAACCTCCTGTACTACATCTTCCCATTACATCTACTCTAACGTTAGCGGAAGTACACCCTGATAGTCCGCTCACATCTGAAGAATTTGTCTGTCCTGCTAAAATAAAAAGAGGTATTGGAGATGCGTTAGAGCTACTACTACCATCGCATACTACTGTTATGCTATTTATAATAATATTCATGTCGCTTCTTAAGTTTGTAACAAAAACTCTAACGGCACTACCTGCTGTAGTTGTAGCATTAGACATTATCTTTACGTTTCCTGCATGACAAGCTGCAGAACCTGTTATTGTTGCAGTTTGTGTTCTTGTAAAAGTTGTGAACCAAAGAGAAAGAATTGCTCCTACTGCTATTGTAAAGCCAATTAGAAGAACTGTTGCTATCATTGGGCTAATAGCTTTCATATCTTCACCTAACTAAAACATGTTCCTTCTGGACATGCTGTTGATGTTGTTCCGCCTCTACTACAAGCTGCTACTGTACTTACACCAATGTTGCTTGTACTACATGCTCCAGTCACTAAAATAGATGTTGTGTTTTGAGAATTTGAAGCAACAAAAAGATTAGGATTTGTGGAATTAACTAAATTACCGCCACAAGTTACTACAGCAGATGTTACTGTTACGCTATCTGGACCACCATTGCTAACTAGTAATGTGAGAGTATTGCTACTCAATCCAATCGCTCTTACATATACAGGGTTTGAAGCACAAGCTGCTCCTGCTCCCACTGCTGTAGTTTGAGTTCTTGTGAATGTTGTGAACCAAAGAGAAAGAATTGCTCCTACTGCTATTGTAAAGCCAATTAGAAGAACTGTTGCTATCATTGGGCTAATAGCTTTCATATCTTCACCAATAAATATTTAAAAAGGTATTTAAAAATCTTTTTAAGCTTTTCAAAAAACTTTATAAAAATTTTTGTTAAGAAAAACAAAAGAAATTAAACAATTCGATTAATAAAATTTTACATCTATTTAAGTTTATTTTTTAACTCGATTTATGAAGAAACTTTTGTTTGTCTCAAAAAATTTTGAACCTGTAAAAATTACTAGGGTAGAGATTAATGCATTTCTTCAAAAGAAGCTAAGAGAATTTTTACCAAAAATAAAGTCAAAAGAAATTGCTGGCTCTTCCCCACCAGAGGTTTTTGTTGGTAGAATTGGTTATCCAAAAGTTTTCGTTGGTCCAATGGTTTCTCCTTTGGAAAATTCAGAAGATTTGCTTTATACAGAAAACTGGTTTGGTAAAAGTTTAGAGGAAATTTTTGCTTTAAGGTTTCAAGCTGTTAGAGGAAAGATAGCAGCAAAAGTTAAGGATTTAAACAATAAAAATGTTCAGAAATTGCAAGAGGCTTTGCTTTCCAGAAAAAGCGTAGAAGCTGAAGTTAAATTTAAACATATTCCAAGAGGCTTTAGAATTTCTTTAGATCATCAACCTTTTGGACCTTCTGCTTTTATTGAAGACTTCAAGCTATATCCTTCCTCTACAGATTTCAAACTTGAAAAAGTTTTTTACGATTTTGATTTTAAAGCAAGCGAAGCAATTTTTTGGCTTTATCAAAACAAAACACCAATCTCTAAAATTCAGCAAGCTTTGAGTATAGGAATGCTCGGAGTTAAAAGAAGGCTCGTTCCAACAAGATGGTCTATTACTGCTGTAGACGATATAATTGGTAAGTTCCTGTTAGAAAAAGTAAAAACATATCCACAAATAAATGAATTTCGAGTTTACTACAAGGAATACTTGGATAATAGATGGATTGTTCTCATGTTTCCAAGCTACTGGCAGTATGAAAGTATAGAAGCATGGTATCCAGGAACAATAGTAGATTCTTTAGCAATAGGCGGCGACTATGAAGGTTATGAGTTTAAGAAAGAGTACGCAAGCATTGGAGGTTGTTGGTATGCTGCTAGAGCGATGGTTGCCGAAAAGCTTTTTGAAGAGAGAAGACAGGCTGGAGTCTTGATTTTAAGAGAAATCCATAAAAATTATATTCCAGTTGGAGTATGGAATGTTAGAGAGACTGTAAGAAACATGATTAGAGAGAAACCAGAAGTTTTTGACAGTTTAGAGAAATCATTGCAATACATCTCTTCAAAGCTAGAAATTCCTGTTGAAGTATGGATTAGAAATTCTAGAATACTGAGAAATTTTTATAGTCAAAAGAAAGTAAGCGAGTTTACCCTATAGGTAAAAGTTGTTCGACTCATTCTTTTATTTATTGAAATTTAAGTGTTCCTTCAACAAGAGAGTTTATGAAATATAGATCATCCTTTTTTCATCAGAAAGTCTAACTTTTCTAGTTACAAATTCTCCCACAATCAATCTCAACACTCATAAAATTACTTAGTTAAGTAAAGTTTCTATAGTTTTGAAATTTAAATACTATCTTGAAAATAAATTTAAATTCTATTATGTTCAAATCTTTTATTAACAGAGGGCGGTAGCGATGGGAAAATCTGCAAGAAAAGTGGGAGAGGAAGCGAAGTATGAAGATAGCGATAGCTAGAACTAGGAATTCTAGAATTTCTTTAAAACATGCAATTACAATTTGCAAGTTTTTGAAGGGCAAAAAGTTATCAAGGGCGAAAACTTTTCTCGAGAATGTATTAAAACAAAAAGAAAGCTATGACGGAAAATACTATACGAACGCTACAAAAGAATTTATTTCTCTTTTAAAACAAGCTGAAGCAAATGCAAAGAAAAAAGGTTTGAACGTAGATAAACTTTTTATAAAAACAATCAAAGCAGATAAAGGAGAAACGATGTATTTACCGAAAAGAGCAAAGTTTGTACCTAGAAAAGCTAAAACTACACATTTGACAGTAATTCTGGAGGAGAGATGATGGCGGTTGAAAGAATTTTTATTAAACAGGGAATAAAAGAAGCAGATTTACAAGAATATTTAAAAAAGAAATTTGAGCATGCTGGCTATAGTAGAGCAGAAATAGAAGGAACTCCTATCGGAACTAGAATAATAATCTATGCTTATAAGCCAGGTTTAATCATCGGAAGGTCTGGAAGAAAAATTGATGAGCTCGTTGAGGAAATAAAAGAGAAATTTAAAATAGAAAATCCTTTAATAGATGTTAGAGAGGTGACAAATCCTTATTTAGATGCTAATATTGTTGCTAGAAGAATTGCTAGAGCCATCGAAAGAGGAATCAATTATAAAAAGGTCGCTCTTTATTATCTATATCAAATAATGAAAGCCGGAGCTGTAGGAGCTTTAATCGTTATTTCCGGTAAAATAATGGGTAAAGAAAGGTCGAGAAGAGTTAAGTTTAAAGATGGTTTTATTGCTACTAGCGGAGAATATGCTGAAAGGTTTGTTGATAAAGCTCAAGCTCAAGCTTTAATTAAATTTGGTATTGTGGGTGTTGAAGTTAGAATAATGAAAGAAATGCCAAAAGAGTTTATTTTTGAGAAGAAGATAGAAAAGGGTGAAAAGAGTGAGGAAGATAGGAGAGTTTCTGAAGAAAATAAGGGAGGAACCGTTGGATCAATTAAAGAAAAGGCTGAATGATTTAAGACTAGAACTGATGAAAGAAAGAGGTTTTGTAGCTAGTGGTAGACCTATAAAAGATACGTCAAAAATAAAAAATCTGAAAAGAAATATAGCTAGGATACTAACTGTTATTAGGGAGAGATCCCAAAAATGAAAAAAATAACTGGATTGCCTGAAGAGCTTGGAATTGAAGAAGCTTTAGAAAAAGAAGAAGCAAAGATAAGAGTTTATATCGAAACTAGAAGGTTCGGCAAACCGATAACAATAATAGAAGGAATAAGAGAAAATGTCAAGGAGATTCTTAAGGAATTAAGAAGAACTCTTGCTTGTGGTGGAACTTTTAAAAATAATCATATTGAGTTGCAAGGAGACCATAGAAAGAGAATAAAAGAAGTGTTAGTTGCTCTTGGTTTTAAGGAAGAGCAAATAGAAATTTTATAGAGGCTTCATAAAATTAAAATAATGATAAACGAGAGAAATCTGGTTAGACATGAGTTAATTGGACTGGAAGTTGAAGTAAAAAATAGTACAAATAAGAGTCAAATAGGAATTAAAGGAAGGGTTGTTGATGAAACTTATAAAATGCTTGTTATCGAAACAAAAAAAGGAGAAAAAATGATTGAGAAAAAAAGTTGTGTTTTCATTTTCAAATTACCTAATGGCAAAAAAGTGGAAGTTGAGGGATGGGTTTTGGTTGGTAGACCTGAAGACAGAATAAAAAAGAAACTACCAAAATTTTAAAATATTTTTAATGGAAATCTAGACTAATGAGGTGCAAATATCTTCTCTAATTCATCTAAATACCTTTTTATTTCATCGTCACTCCAATCTGGACTTTCTAAAAACATACGCTCAATTATATCTTCGTTTACAACTTTGTATTTTCTTATTATCCTAAATAGTAATTTTATTCCAATAAACATTGTATAAATGCCTACTATTTTTTAGAAGATTGAAGTATTTAAATCTTTATCATGACCAGAATTTTAATAACTGCCGGGGGTGGGATTTGAACCCACGAAGGGACTAACCCAGCAGGTTTCTTCATTAATCTGAGCTTATGTGCCTAGCCAGCACTTAAGCTTCGACAATGGCGCTGCCGCCATCGACCAGGCTAGGCGACCCCGGCTGATAAGCTGAATTAAAATAATTGAAATTTTATTTTTTAATTCTACTTGAGTTTTGATAATAGTGCTTTGAATTCTTTTAATTTTTTCTCGAAAACTTCCACCGCCATTAAAACAATTTCCTCGGCTTTTAAACCAGAACAACTCTCGACTTCAAAAGTAATTTTTCCATTATCATCTATACTGTAACCAACAACAGCTCCCTGCCATTTTATATGCTCTCTTCCATAACCAAGCCTTGCATAAGCAATCAATTCAATTTCTTGACCCGCAAAAAGCTCAACTATAGGAATTTTATCAAAAACGGGTTTAACGCTCTCATCTTCAGATTCTAAATCTCCAGAATAAACAACACAAGGCCCCTTTTTCTTCAATTTCAATTTTGCAAAACATTGAGCATCTTTAACGCTTGCATCTCTACACTCTTCAGGCAATTTATAGGCTTTCTTATCATAAGTTAAAGGAATTAACCCTAGTCTATGAGCTAATAATTCATCGTAAAGCGCAGAATCATTCTTTTTAAAATCTACCCATTCGATAGCCATTGTAGGTATTTCTGAGATCATTATTCTTCGCAGTGCATTAGCAAAAGAGGGCTTTATTCCTTCTACAGAAAATTTTATTGTATCATTTGATTTCTCCAAAATTTCTATTTTTATTGTCACAAAAATCTAACCTCTTAATATTTTTGCGTAACTAGGGGTTAAAAGAAGATAGTTCTCATCTATCCCAACAATATCACCATCTATAGCAGAGATTGTGTTTTTTAGTTTTTCTACAGATTTTCTTAACTCACTTAAGTTAGACTCTTTCAACTCCTTGATATTAAGAAAAACTATTTCTCCGTTTCTTAAAAACTCTTGAATTTTAGGAACGTCAGCATAACTGGATAACTTTTCAACTCTTATTTTAGGCTTAATTTCTTCTTTAAACGCTTCCTCACCAATTTTCACTTCTTCCTCTTTTCTCTCTCCTCTTTTTTTCAGAACATCAATAAGTTTTTTTAGCACCATACTATTCACTAATTTACTAATTTAAAAACTTTAAATTTTATTTTTTCTTTTCTTTCTTTTTAGCTCTTATCTGCTCTAACAAGCTTACAACATTCCAAATTTGAGTCCTAGTGTATAAAGGCATGTTTGGATCGTTAGATATCTCATCCAAGATAACTATGGCCGAATTTATCTTTAATTCTTCTTCTTCATTGCTATTTAAAGCATTTTTAGCCCTTTCCACACTCTCTCTTATGTTTTTAGGCACAGTCCTATCGTTAATTATTCTATCAAGTATTTCCATCACAGGTTTATACTCCATTTAACCACCTTTACTCTTTAGTTTTTCCTCTATTTTTTTAATTTTATCCATTAAATCCTTTTCTACATTTTCCAAACTCGCTATCTTTATTTCAACGTCTTCTTTTATTTCTATTAATTCTTTTTGAACTTCATCTTTACTCTTTTTTATCAAAACGCTTCCAACAAGTTTATAAACGTTTTCTTCTTTAGTCCTTTCTAACTCATTTAAAGCATTCTCTATTTCAGCTATTTGTAATTTTAGTGCTTCTTTTTGAATTAGAACACTTCTCAATTGCTGTTCAGCTAAAACATATTCCTCTTCAACGCTTCTTTCTACCATATACTTTTAGAAAAAAAATCAAATATTAATTTTTATCTTGCTTGAACTCTTTTGACCACTTCAGGCCTCACTTTTACAAGAATTCTATACCCGCAATATGGACACATCACTCTTCCTTCTATCAATTCTGTAATTATTTTCTTGCATTTAAAGCATTTATACATCTCACATCACCCTTGGAGGATAATAAGCTTGACCGGCAAATTTCGACCCGCATTTCTTGCATACCCATATTCCTGTACCTTCCCTTTTTAAATATTTCATTTTACAATTGGGACATATATGCCTTTGTTTTTCTATTTTTTCTATTTCCCATACCTTCTCTCTTATTTTTTTACCATATCTACTTCCAAATCTACCTGCGCTTCCTACTTTTTTCTTTCTTCCCATTTCCTCACCTGGAACTTAATGCTTCAAGCAATTTAATTACCTCTTCCTCGCTTAGCATTTTTTTAATTTTTCCACTTAAATATAGCTTTATTAAATAATCTTCTATTTGTGAAACAAGCTCAGGCTTAACTAGTTTAACTCTAGCAAGCCTTTCCCTGCCTTCAGAAGAGATAATTCTTCTCAAAATTTGCTTTTTTTCTTCATCTCTTAATTCTTCCACTAATTTCACCTATAATACTATCTACAAACTTTCTTCCTTTTGGTGTTAATACCCTTCCTTTCTTCTCTTTTTTTACTAAGCCGGCACTCTCTAGTTGCTGAAGTATTTTCCTTATTATTGATCCTCCGGCCTTGTAAGTTTTTGCCGGTCTCCTACCCCTTCTCTTTCTTCCACCATAATACGTCCTAAGTCTTGAAACACCAACTGGCCCATCTATATAAATTCTTCTTAGAATAGAAGCAGCTCTTATGTACCAGAAGTCCGGCTGTTGAGGGGGCCTTTCTCTATGAGGCCCGCTCTTAACCATTTGTGCCCAAAGTGGTGGCTTTATTGTATCTATTTTCTTTAACTCCTCTTTCAATCTTTCTATTAACTTATCTGCAGGGACCTCAAATATACTTACCATAAAATCCTATTTAAAAACAATAGTTAAAAAACTTATCGTAAAGTTTTTTTATCCAGCTTTTCCTTGTGATTTATATAGTTCTACCAGTCTTTCTATAGTATCTGCTTCTTCAGGTCCTTTATCTTCTCTTAGTCTAACAAAAGCTGGAAACCTTAATGCATAACCAGATTCGTAATTTGGCGACTTTTGAATTTCTTGATACTTAACTTCAACAACAATCTTAGGCTTAACTTTAACTTCTTTTCCTTTTTCTTGAATTATTAGCGGCTTTAACATTTCTGTCATCATTTCATATTCTTCTTCTGTCAAGCCAGTTGACATCATTCCACATCTTAAAAAATTGCCTGTATCTGGATCTCTAACAGCGAGCTCAAAAGAGGTTAACCAATTTGCTCTAGCTCCCTCACCCCATGTAGCTCCTACAATAACTAAGTCCAAATTCTCCATTGTTGGTTTTATTTTATACCAGCCGCCAACATGTCTTCCAAATCTATAAGGAGAATTCAAAACTTTCAACATCAAACCTTCTTGCTTAGCATTTATCGCTTCATTATAAAATTCTTCTATTTTTTTTACATCTTTAGTTATTATCTGCTTTGCTAATTCAAACTTTCCAGGAATGACTTCTATAATGCTTTCTAGTATCTTTCTTCTTTCAATAAGCGGTTTATCAATTAACATCTCTCCGTTTAAATATACTATATCAAACAAATGAATTTGAATTGGAATTTTTTCTATCATTTTTTCTATATCATACTTCCTATGAATCCTTTGCGAAAGAACTTGAAATGCCATAGGAATATTAGTTTTTGGGTCTACAGCAATAGTTTCTCCTTCTATCACACATTCATTTGCTTTAATTCCTTTTTTACATAATTCTACTAAATCAGGAAATTGTTTTGTAACATCTTCTTGCCTTCTAGTAAATAACCAGACTTTATCGTTTTTCTTCATTACTATCGTTCTCATCCCGTCATACTTCCATTCGGCAGCTACTTCACCAAACTCTCGAACAACTTCCTCTATACTTTCTGCTTTTTCTCCAAGCATCACTTGGATAGGTCTACCTATCTCTATTTTAACGTTTTTTAAACCTTCTATTCCTTTTTCTTTAGCTATTTTTGCTACTAAAGAAAAATCAGAAAGAATATTCCAAGCATAATCAACGGCTTCCTCCGACTTTTCTTTCTCTTCTTTAGTTTTAATTGGTAGAAATGCCTCCACTATAGCGTCTCTTATCAATCCTTCCGCTACTCCTATTCTTAATTCACCAAGAATAGTTCTTGTGACATATTTTGCTTCTTTAGGTTCAGCCATAAGCAATAAATGGTAAATTGTTTGTATTTTTCTCTCCTGTGATCCTTCTCCAGAAAATAATGGTAATTTTCTCAATTCTTCAAAAACTTTTTCCACACTTAAACTTTTTTTAACTAGTGTAACTTGTTTTTTATTCTTCGACAACTTTTCAGCAACTAATCCTAAATCTCCGAGCCTCGCAAATTCTTCTTCTATTTTTTCTTCTGAAGTACCATAGGCTTTTGCCATCGCCTTTATCATTAACTGAGTAGCTACTCCCAATTCAAGTTGAGTATATTTTGGGTAAACAATTCCTTGAACTAAAAAAACAACTTTTTCTAATTCCTCTAAAGAACATCTAGAAAAAAGTTCAGCTAAAATTTTTGTCTTTTCAAGTTTAGATGATTCCTTCTCTAATCTTTCATAATAATCGCAAAGAAGTTTGTATTCCATAAAATTTATTCTTTGTGAAATGTAAAAGTTTTAAAACTTGAACTTCTATTTTATAATTGTAAAATCAATAGCGGAGAAAAAGAAAATGGGCCATATATTTTACGATAGAAGTTGGAAGTACAAGGTTTGTGAGGTTTGTAGAAAGAATTCTCATGAGGAAGTAGAAATGGTTAGACAGTCTATCGAGGAAAACAATTTTAAAGAAGAGTTTTGGGTTTGCCCTGTTTGCGGAGCTACTAAAAAATATTAAAATCAATTAAAGAAATGGAGGAAATTAGAAAAGAACAAGAGAAAAAAATCTCTCCAGAATGGCTTTTGGATTGTGTTTGTTTGGAAGACAAAGGTCATACTTTAGTTATTTCACCAAATGAGTGCTTTAGACATGGAATAACAACAATAAAGATAACATTGGGAAGATTCAGCTCTCCAACAGTTCTTACATATAAAATAAGCGAGATTTACAAAGAAAAAAAGGATAAATTCGCTAAATAAAATCTAATATGGACGTCTTTGAAGCAATAGCAAAAAGAAGAAGCATAAGAAAATATCAAGATAAAGATGTGGATGATAAGCTTATAGGAGTTTTACTCTGGGCTGCTGCTCAAGCACCTTCGGCAGGAAATCTACAAGATTGGAGGTTTATTGTTGTTAGAGATAAAAAAACAAAAGAATTGCTTTATAATGCTGCACTTAGACAGGACCATATTAAAGAAGCTCCAGTCTTAATTGTTGTTTGCTCAGACCTAGAGGTTTTAAGTCTACGATATGGGAAAAGAGGAGAAATTGTCTACTCACTATTGGATTGTGGTGCTGCTATTGAGAACATGCTATTAGCTGCAACTGCTCTCAATCTTGCAACTTGTTGGGTTAGTGCTTTTGATGAAGAAGACGTAAAAAACATTTTAAGGCTTCCTGATTTTGTTAGACCGGTAGCAATAATAACTGTTGGTTATCCTGCTGAGAAGCCTGAAGAAAAAGAGGTTGATTATTCAAGATTTTCATTTTTGGAGTATTATGGCAATAAATTTGAGTTTGATTTCAAAACTTTACACGAATTAATAATGGAAAAGATAGAAAAACTTAGAGAATTTATAGTTAAAAAACAAAAATAAAATGGTGGGCAGATGAAAAAACTAATACCCTTCGTTATAATTGCTCTATTTTTTTCAATAGCTATAGCTCGATTAGATAATATAGAAATTTACGCTGGTGAAAACAAAACTTTAAGTTTTATTATAGTTAATGAATACAATAAAACAAGGACTTATAACATATATTTAACTGGGCCTGTCGCATATTTTGCAGAAAGGAAAGTTTTAATCGATGTATACCCTAAAATTGTTACATTAGAGCCGAATCAATCCTCTAAAATAAATTTATACGTATATTCCTCTAAGGAATCCAAAGAAATACCCTCACATCTATTTTTACTTACTATATCGTCGGAAGATCATAAAATAGAAAGGGAAATAACTATATCTGTATCGAGAAAATACCCCGTTTACATATCATCAATAAATCTTTCTAAATACAGCATACTACCCTTAGAATCTACAAGAATATCTGTAACTATTCAAAACGCTAAAAGTTACATAACACCAAATTATAAGGTTGTGTTTTTAATATTGAAAGATGGTAAAGAAGTATTAAGGAAAGAAGTTATTACTGACTTTATAGAAGCGAACAGCAAAATAGATGTTTCGCAAGAATTCGTCGCAGAAAAATATCAAGAGGCTGGTATTTATGATGTTAATGTTAAATTGGAAGACTTAAAAGGAAATTATATAGATGAAGCTAAAACAAAGTTCGAGGTTAAAGCTATAGTTAAGTTGCCTCAAGAATATACAACTAAAGAAATAAAGTATTCTCTGCTATCTACATCAATCTCAATAAAAGTTAAGAATGAAGGAAATACTATAAGCGATCAGTTTTACATAGAAGAAAGGGTTCCTAGATTCATGAAAGATTTTGTAAAGGCTAAAACCCCATTTAAAGAAGTAATAGTTGAGAATGGAAACGTTGTATATAGATGGTTAGTTAAACCTTTGGGTCCGGGAGAAAGCGTAATAGTTGAGTATGAAATTTCTCTGTGGCAAGTTTGGTTGGCAATAATAGCTATATTATTGGCTGTAATTTACTTTTTCAGAAAAGGGTTCAAACCCTCATTATTGAAAAATATCAAAAGAGAAGGAGAAAAGTTTAAAGTCTATATAAAACTTAGAAATAATTCTAAATCGACGATGAAAGATGTTGAGGTTATAGAAGAAGTTCCACCAATGCTAAAAGTAGAATCTAACATTGGATTGGGATTTGAAGAAAGAAAAATAGGCAAGAAAAGATATTTAGTTTGGACGATAAAGGAAGTTAAGCCTGAAGAAGAAGTCATAATGGGTTATGTAGCTTCTCCTCTTGTTGAAATAATTTCTTTAGATCTTCCAAAAACAAAAGCCACATTTATTGATGAAAAAGGAATTAAAAAGACTTTAGAATAAATTTTTTAGAATCATCATTTAATATTTTTTATCCCGCCCTAGCTCAATTGGAAGAGCGCCCGGCTGTAGAGCCTTGCTTCCGCAAGGCTTAAAAGCAGGCGCTCGAAACCGGGAGGTTCAGGGTTCGAGTCCCTGGGGCGGGATTGGTGGTGAGATGCCAAAGATGTTAATGGTTTACATAACTTTCCCTTCGAAAAAAGACGCAGAAAAAATAGCTAAAATGCTGATTGAGAGAAAAATTGCTGCTTGTTGCAATATATTTAGTATTAAAAGTCTATATTGGTGGGGCGGAAAGATAGAAAATACTAAAGAAGTTGTAATGATAGTGAAAACGTTGAAATCGAAAGCGAATAATTTGATTAATTTTATTAAAAATAATCATCCTTATACTGTTCCATTTATAGGAGTTATAAATGTTGAGGTTAATAAAGAATACTTCAAGTGGGCAAAAAATACTCTGAAATAAATTTTCCGTTGTATATTTCAAAGAAAAAGAAATTTTTTTAATTCTCTACTTATATCAAACATATGCCTATAGTTAACACAAAAATAAAGTGTCCGAGTTGCAAAAAATTAATACAAAAAAAAGTTATACTAGCGAACGAAGGAAGATGTATAAATTGTGGATATTTAATAGCAAAGCCTCTGCTAAATTTTTCAATTAAAAAATCTACTCAACAATAAAGCTCTCTTCCCACTGAGCAACCAAGCTATTGCTATCTTCCTTTAAAACAGGATAATCTATTAAACATCCCCTTTCGATTAAATCTTTAATTGCCAATTCGAGCTTCATTCTTGGAATGTCTTTCAACCATCTTTTCGCAAAAGGCAAGCCTTCAAAATCTTTTTTTGCAATTTCTATAATCTTTTTCCCCTCTCTCATTCTTGAACCCCTATCTTCTTTAAATTGAAATATTTGGACTTCTGAACTCTCTTTAACCCATCCAGATCCATTAGTAACGAAAACTTCTATAGCTACTGCTTGACCCTTTGGTATAGGAATGTTTATATCATTTTTTACATTTGGTATGGAAATTCCATGAACAACATATCTATCAATAAAATGCCCGGTCAAATTTCTAATTACTTTAAATCCTGAAGAAGTTACAGTATTTTCTATCACTTCAGATATTTCTTTTATTTTAACGTTTTCCCTCAAAACCTTTCTAGCTTCTTCTACAGCCTTTTTTGCAACTTCTATCATTGGGTGTGAACCCTTACCAACAAAAACTGTAAAAGCATTATCACTTATATAACCATCGACATGCAACCCTATATCTATTTTAACCATATCCCCCTCTTTAATAATAGTTTTATCATCTAAAGAAGGAGTATAATGTGCTGCAACCTCATTAATTCCTATATTAACAGGGAAGGCTGGTTTCGCCCCTACTTCGAAAATTTTCTTCTCTATTGCTTCAGCTATTTCTAAAATATTAGCATCAGGATTAACCAACTTTTTTGCGTAATCTAAAACAATTTTCATTTTTTCGAAAGCTTCCTTTTGCTTTTTGATAGATTCTTCATTCATTGCTATTACCTAAAGACTAGCCGAACAAAGCGCTTAAACCAGCTACAGCTTCTTCTGCTCTTTTCTTAGCTTCATCTTCCTCCTCTTTCTTTTCCTCTTTCTTTTCTTGTGCAACCATAGTTGGTTGAGCTTGAAATGCTACAGCTTGTCTTAATGCTTCATCTATGTTAATTCCTTGCAATGCTGCCACCAATGCTTTAATCTTTGCTTCCTCTACTTGAGCGCCAGCAGCCTCTAGAATTTTCTTTATGTTTTCTTCGTTTATCTCCTTCTTTGCTTCATGCAATATCAATGCAGCATATACTTCATTCATTTTTTACCACCAAATTCTCTATAGCTTTAGCGTTCAAATAACATTTTGAAATTAAGATATTTATGTTTTCTTTTGTTGGATATCCTATATTTACACTCAAATTCAAAGCGTTTTGATAGGCGTGTGTCAATAACTTTGGATAATCGAAAATTAAGTTTAGTGTATCTTTTGTATAAAGAGTTCCTTCATGAAGTAAGCCCAAAACATTTAATCTAACTTTTTTTGCCTTGATTTTTAATTTTCTTAAAAGAGCGGCTAACTCTTTACTTATTTTATCTCCTTTTTTTGCAACCTGTGTATCTTTCTTCACTGCAATAAATCCACCTTCTACTCCTGCTGGGATTTTCAATTTAGCAAATTCGCTTATAGAAGGACCAGCCTTAATCTGTGTTGGACCTGCGTAAACCCATATATCTTCTTCTGCTATATCATTCTCTTTTGCATAAGTTTCAGAAGTTATTGAAGAAATCTTTTTGAAAAGGGAAAAAGGATCTTCGTTTGAAAATAAAATAGCAAATTGGTTCGGATTTAACTCAAATAGTTTTTTAAATTCTTCCCCAGCCTTTTCACAAGCAAATTTCAATGTACTCTTTTTTATAACTTTCAACTTAGCAAACTCGCTTAAAGCTTTTCTCATTTCTTTAAATTCTTTAGTAGGAATTTTATGCAAATCAATAATTCCTACAGTTTTATAACTCTTCATTTCTTTTGATATTTCCTCTGCTAATGCAATTTTCTCTTCTTTCTTCATTTCTTAACCTCCACTTTAACTGGCTTGCCCATTGTCAATTTGATTACAATATTCTTTATATTTGCTTTGCCTTTTGGCAACCTTTCTTCTAAGAATTTTAAAATTTTAATTATATTTGCTTCAACTTCCTCATCTTTCATGCTTTCAGTACCTACTGGACACTGAATTACTGGAGCATCTTTAATCCTTAATCTAACGCTCTTCTTTAAACTTTCAACCATTTTTTTAACATCGCCAACTATTGGTTTTGGAGTTTTCCCTCTTGGGGCTAAAAATTTTCCTAGATTTTTAGCAACGATTGGCATCAGTTTGGGATCTGCAACAAAGAAATCCGTATTTTTTGCTAACTTTTTAGCTAACCTTTTGTTTTTCGCTATTTCCTCAATTTCTTTAGAGTTGATAATTTCAGCTCCTTCTAGTTCTTTTATCTCATCAGAAAAAACAACAACTTTTATTTCTTTTCCAGTACCATAAGGCAATTCAACAATCTCATTAATCCTATTTTCTGGTTTTCTTGTATCTATTGCTCTTAAATTAACGATTAAATCAAAAGTCTGGTCAAAATTTCTCTTTTTGCTAACTTCTCTAGCTTTCTTTATTGCCTCCAATATTTCGGTCATTTAAAGACCTCCTGCCGAAGCAGTAAGAGTTATATTTCAATTCTTGTAATAAAGCTTTAAATATAATATTCCTATTTCTTTAGCTATTTTTTAGTATACAAAAATTAAAAAAAGAAGTTGGCTTCTAAGGTGTTTTATTTTTTTCTTCTTCGACTTCTTCTACCTTTTCTGACTTAAGGTAACTTGAAATTGTTCTTTCT
Source organism: Candidatus Aenigmatarchaeota archaeon (assembly GCA_032249395.1). Taxonomy (GTDB): domain Archaea; phylum Aenigmatarchaeota; class Aenigmatarchaeia; order CG10238-14; family SpSt-28; genus SpSt-28. The sequence goes on along the minus strand of JAVVFY010000006.1, from coordinate 26,436 downwards.
GTTCCCTTAAGAGTGCATTCTTCCTTCTTTTCTGGAGGAACAGGTGAAATACTAATTTTCGCTCCACAGATTTCATTTCTTCCGGCTAATATGACACCAAATAAAATTGCTGCGTCTTCCTTGTACATTGCCAGGCTAAGTTTATTCTAAATTATTTATTTCCGGCTCTCTACTGGGCATTGAATAACTGGATATCTTTTATTCTAATGCTTTTATTCAAACTTTCAACAATTTTCTTAACGTCGCCAATAAGCTTAAATAAAATTTTTAAATATTAAGAAATATTAATACAAATATGGTGAATATTAATATTAATATAAATATGGTGAAATGGAAAGTTGTTGCTGTTGGAATAGGAATAATTTTTTTATTTCTAATTCTCATCTTTATACTACTACAAGTAGGATTTGAGATTGGGTTTCTTTCATCGCCTTACGGAATGATATTAATTTCTTTCACAGGCATGTTGCTTGCAATTAGTGGTTTTTTACCATACAACTGGGGGAAAATATTAAGAGAAGTAGCTCTCTTTTTTCTTTTTATTACGATCTTATTAGTTGAGATAAACATAGTAAGGCAATTCGTGAAAGCAACAGAGGTTGATATTACAGCATGCCAAAACTATTTTCAACCATCTACTACAGGGCAGGTCGTTTATGATGCACTAAAATATACTAGTTGTGTTCTTACAGGATATTTCCCTGCAACAGAAGGAGATTTAGGCTGGGCAGTTTTCTATATCTTTTATATCATCCTTCCCTTCGTTTTCATCTGGGTATTATTGTATGGTATAATGAAATCAATAATAGAAGGTTGGTTCCCTGTACGGTTTAACATAAGCGCGCTGCTTTCTTTTATAATTTCTTTGTATGCTACACGAACCATGATGGGAGAGTTATTATTAAATTTTGCAGGTTATGGAGCGTGGGGTTTCGGAGCAATCTTTCTGGCAGTAATTTTTACAAAAGGATTGGATAAGATAATGAAAGATTGGTATAAGACTGAAGAGATGGCAATGGAAACTAGAGAAGCAATAAAATCAGAGCTAGATATAGAAAAAAGTTTTGCTCAATTTTTTGCACCAATCGTTTCAGAGGCGAAAAAGCTAGCAAATTCTGACCCAAAATTTTTAAAACCTGCAAAATATAAATTAATGGAAATAAAAGACACTCCTCAGTGGAAAGCGTTACCTTCTTCTACAAAAACTATTTTGGAGGAATATTTGAATAAAGCATATACTGCGAAGACAACTTCAGAATTTCTTGATTATGTAAATAATATTGAGCAATTTTTCAAAAGTTTAGAGAAGATAGAATAAATGTTTTTCTTACAACCGAAGATAATTAAGATAAGATTAACAATAACTCAAAATATTATTATATTATCTTATTTTTTAATTTTAATTTTTCATTTTAAGATCTCTTAAGATCTCTTTTGGTTTCTTCCCTTCAATCAAAACTCCTTGCAATGTATTTATAGAACCAATAACCATTTTCAAAACTTTCTTCAAATCTTTTTCTCCTAGTTCTTCGGCCTTTATCTTTGCTATCTTTTCAACTTGTTCCATCGTTAAATTTCCAACATAAGTCTTACCTTTTTGTTTATCTTCTTCTGTAAGCTTAAGCAATTCTACTCCAAGCTCTTTTTTAACCAAATCTGCGACGCTCGGAGCTTTAACTTTTATTTCATATTTCTTGTTGTCCTTATCCAAAATCAAAATAACATTAACTTTTAACTCGGAAAACTCTTTTGTTTTTTCATTAATCTCCTTTTGAATTTCATTGACATTAAAACCTAAAGAAGATATTTTACTTGAAAGTTGTCCAAGATTAGCTTTTCCTGCATCTACAATCAAGTTTATCTTCTCCATAAATTCTCACTTCTTCTTCTCAACAATTTTTACAAATTCTATCGGAATAGTTATAGGTATGGGGACAGAAACATCTAAAGGCTCTATAGTTACCTCCCTTTTAATAATATCAATCCTAGTAACTTTTCCTCTTGTGTCTTTGAAAGGACCACTGATAACTTCCGTTATATCTCCAATATTGATTTCTATCTTGCTTTCTTTAGGTTTTATGAATTTTTCTAGCTCTGAAATGTTAACTGGAGAGGTAATTAAACCTCTAACATTAACCACGCCCTTTATCAATTCTTTTATGTCTTCTAATTCGCCTTCAACAAAAACATAACCTTTTATTTCTTCTGGATGTAACAAAGCTTTAATTGGTATATTGTTTTTTATCGCTCTATTATAAAGGCTATCCAAAACAACGTTTTCGCTACCAACAATAGTTCTAATCGCAAATATCATTTCAATTGTTTGAACTTTGATAATTTAAATTTATTTCAGATAGCAGCTAAAAATGCATTTAACTTAAAAATTTAACAACTATTCAATAGAGGACAAAGAACACAAAGTTATATTAAAAAATAAAAAAACTTTGGTAATTCTTAAGATAGAAATAGTATAGAAAACGAATATATTATAAATCCAACAAAACCTATTAAACTCATTCCAACAATGCAAATTTTTACAGTTTTTATGAAATCTTCTTTATCAGGCTTTCTAGCTATTACTAAAACTCTTCTATAGCTAGCCAAATTCTCCTTTATTTTGTTTAAAATATTACTCAGCAAACTCGACACCCAGATATTTTTCAATCTCTTTTCTCTTTTTAAAACTTTTAACTTTGAAATATTCCGGTTTTTCTAATCCTGTGATAACAACTAAGGTCTTCAATATACCATCAAGATTTTTATCTAGTTGCACACCCCAAATTATTTTTGCATCTTCGCTTAGACGAGAAGCAACGGTTTCTATAACTTTTTGACTTTCTCTAACAGTAATAGAAGGATCGCTAATTATATCTATTAAAGCTGCTTTTCCATTTTTTACCTCTACGTTAAGCAAAGGATGAGAAATTGCTTTCTCTGCAGCTTCAATCGCTCTCTTCTCGCTTTTACTTTCTCCTAATCCAATCACTCCAAACTTTCCCTCTTTAATTATTGCTTTTAAATCTGCAAAATCGACGTTAACTAATCCTGGGTTCAAAACAACGTCAACTATTCCTTTGACTGCGTTTGCTAAAATCTCGTCAGCAAAGCTAAAAGCTTCAGCTAGAGATAAATTTGGTACTATTTCGAGCAATCTTTCATTCTGTATTACGATTAAAGTATCTGAATATTGTTCTAATTCTTCTAGAGCAATTCTCGCATTTTCTGCTCTATGCTTACCTTCCATTAAAAATGGCAAAGTAACTATAGCTATATTTAAAATGTTCATTTCCTTTGCAAGTCTAGCAACTAGCGGAATAGATCCAGAACCAGAACCACCTCCAAGTCCTGCAGTTAAGAAAAGTAAATCTGCGCCCTTTATCGCATTTTTTATTTCATCAATTTGCTCTTCAGCAGCCTTCCTTCCAATGTTAATATCAGCTCCGGCTCCTAAACCTTTAGTTGTTTCTTTTCCAATCAGTATTTTTTGGTTAGCATCAGTATAGAGCAAATCCAAGGCATCTGTATTAATAGCTATAGTTTCGACATTCTTAATTCCAATTTGCATTAACCTGCTTATAGTGTTGTTGCCCGCGCCTCCACAACCAACAACTTTTATTTTTATTCTCGCTTTTTCAACAAACTTTTTTAATTCTTCATCTTCCTTCGAGTTAACTTTGGAAACTATTTGTCTAACTGCCATAAGAATAATTAGCTTTTAGGTTTTTCTAATTTTTCGTAAACCTCATAAAACTTAACTCTTTTTATTTCTGGAATCCATTGGAATATAGTTTTAACAACATTTTCTTTAACCTTGCTCGTAATTTTAATATCTTTGATTTCTATCTGTGCTTCTTCATTCTCAATAACAACTTTAGCTGAATCTTCATCCAAATTAGAAAAATATTTCAAAATTGCATAAACTTTTTCTTTTACATCAATTATTTGCTTTTTAACTTCAACCTCATAAACCAAAGTCTTGCCAGCTAAAGGATGATTAAAATCAACCATAACTCTTCCTGCATTTACACTAATAACTCTTCCCACAATATCGTTAACAGTAACAAAATCCCCCACCTTGACATTTATGTTCTGCTTCTTGAAATCTGCTTCAGGTATTAGCTTCACTAAATCTTCTCTTCTTTCACCAAATGCCCTCTTAGGTTCAATTTCAACAACTCTCTTTTCTCCAACACTCATCTTTTCCAGCTCTTCATCTAAACCTCTTATTAAAAATCCTGCACCAACTATTACTGGCACATCCCCATACCTAAATTCGGGATTATATACTCCTTCCTTTTTTGCAATTTCTTCACTAGTAACGTCGAAAATTTCCCCACTCTCTTTAATTCTTCCAACATAACTTATGTAAACAAAATCTCCTTTCTGCATCTAAATATTTTGTCAAAGATTTAAAAAGCTTAATTACAAATAATAATTTATGTTTGGTTGGTTAAAAAGACTTTTTGGGAAGAAAGAAGAGGAAAAGAAAAGAAAGAGGAAAAAATAGGTCACTTAATAGGAGTCTCTCCAGAACTAATGTAAAATAGATAAAAGTCTAGTTCGGCTAAGCTTATATTTAATTTGTTTGCTAATTCTCTAAGGATGTTTTCGATATAAAGATATACTTTTTTATTCAAGGAATTTGGAATCTTTTCTATAATTCCAAATTCCTTTAAAGTGTTTAAAACATGCCTATCTATTATTGCAAAATTTTTATATCCAAGGTTTCTTAGAAAATGAGAAGCCTCTTTCCAACCAATTCCTCTAAAATTATCCACAAGCTTTTCTCTTATCTCCATTTCATTATCGAATTTCAAAATATCTTCTAACAACTCAATTTTACTTCTCGCTTCTACTATATATTCTGCCCTTTTTTTATAAAAACGATATCCAAGCTCTTTTAGTCTTTTAGACAATTGTTCTTTTGAAAGTATTAAAAATTCATCTCCTATCTCTTTCCAAATCTTGAAAGTTTTTTTCATTGAAGAGTTTGCAACCAATATACAAAAACAAAGTTCGATAAACTTTTCTTCTTTACTCAAATTTCTGTTTTTTTCGAACTCATTTAAACAGTTTTTTACATTTTCTCCTATTTTCTGCTTAAGGTCTTCTATAACTTTTTCAATTTCCATTTTTTGATTATTGTTTTTGTTGAGTTAAATAAAATCTGCGGGGGGTGGGATTTGAACCCACGAAGGGACTAACCCAGCAGGTTTCTTCTCATCATCTAATCAAAGCTCAAGAAAACCTTACTTGAGCCTGCCGCCATCGACCAGGCTAGGCGACCCCCGCGCATTAAAGACATTATCATTACAAAAATTTATTGAGTTATATCTTTTATTTCTGCATTTTCTATTACCCTCATTAGATCAGATTTTCTTATTTTTAGCAAATGATAATGGGAACCACCACCACAATATATTTCTTCATCTTCACGCAAACCATCGACTTTACTATCTATTATTGTTCTTATCTTTTGTTTATGTACAAATGGTGGGACAGCCCCAATATCATAACCACTAATTTCTTTAACTTCTTTTGCTTTTGCAAGTCTAACCTCTCTGCAATTTAATTCTTTTTTTATTTTTTCAAAATCAATCTTGTCTTTACCAAGCAAAATACAAAGGATAGGTTCGTCGTCACAAATCAACAAAATACTTTTAACAACAATTCCATTGGTTTTTTTCGCTGCAGATTCACTATTCATTACTGTTTCTTTAAATTCAATCAGCTCAAAATCAACTCCTCTTTCTTTCAAGAATTTCTCTAAATCTTTCTCACTTAGCATCAAGAAATTTTTATCTATATCTTAAATTTCTACTATAGCGAATCTAGTTGCGCTTTTAGTTGTTCTATTTGAGCTTTTAAATTTGCTATAGATGCTTGCACACTTTGAATTTCTTCATACGAACCATAGGTTGGTATTGGCGCTCCTATAGAAAATCCTATTGGTTTTACCACTTCTTTCTCTAAAGTTGAAATTTTTTCATTCATCTTATCTAAGTTCTTTATTATAGCGTTAAAAGTTTCTATTCGAGTTTTTTCCACTTGCTCTAAAACCATCAAAGAATTTTTCAAAGATATTAAAAGTGTCTTTAGTTGCATTAAAGATGAAACGATCGTCTTATATTTATCTAATTTAACAAAGAGAGGAACTTGCGACTCCTCCTCAACTTTTTCTGTTTTTTCCTCTCTTTCTTCAACACTTTGCGTTTTTTGTATTGATTGTTGAGTTATCTCTGTTGGTTGATAATTTTGTTGTGGGGATTTACCTAGACCTTTAACCCTCTCCTCTATCTCTTTTAACTTTTCCTCTATCGATAATTCTTTTTCCTTCTTACCAAAAATCATAAAAATAGTTGAATTTTCAATTTAAAACCTTGCGCCAGCCGGGATTTGAACCCGGGCCCTGAGCTTGGCAAGCTCATGTCCTACCAGGCTAGACTACTGGCGCATTTTATTAATTTTATCTATTGCAATTTATAAGTTATACAGAAAAGCTTTTAAAACGACACACTAATATAGATTATTGGTGAAACTAGAATGGGGGAAGATACAGAGTCTGGTTTGACTCCTCAGAATAGTTATACATATTCTCTAAGATGTTCAGTATATCATGAAACTATGGAAGCAAGTCGTAATTATAGTGACTTGCCATCCTCTTATCCCCTCTCATACAAATATCCACACTACGGATCTGCAAAAACAACAGTACATACTGAAAATCGACTAAAAACTGGAATAGAAAAAATAGGAGAACTAGATATAGAGAAAAAATTTTCATTAGACGGAGAAAACTAACCAAGAATAGCTCCAAAACCCTCTATCGCCCTTTCTTCTTCTTCTTTTAAAATTTTCTTGACTCTTTCTTTTTCTTCTCCTTCAATTTCAATAGCCAAATCTTTCGCCAAATGTCGCGCCTTTTCAATTCTATCTTCTGTCCCCTCTAAATAAAAATAAAAACCATCTTTATTAGTTATAATTGCATCTCGTATCTTAATAGAACTACCAGAAACTAAATCATCCTTCTTAAGCCTCTCTTCTAGTTTTTTGTTATTTTCTTTTTTACAAAACAATAGCAAATCCATTAAATGAAATGATTTCAAAAAATAAAAGTTTAATCCAAAAACTCTTCATTCTTTATTTTCTCTGGCAAATATTTTTCGCTTATAAATGTTATACCTCTTGCCGACAAAGCTTCTAATTCTGCTTTAGCTTTCATTTCTTTCATTAAATCAAACTGCCTTTGCCATTCTTTATTGTTCTTGAACCACTCATATTCTCTTATTTGTTCAAGTCTTCTCGCATCAATATCCTTAAACTTTATTAGATGCTTCTCTAATCCGTATTTTTTAATGTCATCTCCCGTCAAACCTAAAAATTTTGCTGAAGGTATGGCTAGTCTATCGCTAATATGAGCTAAAGCGATAGAACCAAACTTTATAACAGAGTAAATATAAATTCCCCAAGGATCGAAATCTGTCAAAACATAAATTGGCAAACCATGTTCGTAATTTAGTCTTTGCAATAGTCTTCTTATTCCTCTCGTTGCTTGACCTTGAGAAGCAACAATTACGCAATTTAACTTTTTCCAAACTTTATCTTCATGCAATCTCTCCCAAACCGCCGACTTTTCTATGTAAAGAATAAACTTTGCATCAACTTTAACGAACTCTATATCTTCTACATTGCTTGGAACGGACCATCCACCAGAACCAAGCTTCGACCAATCTATCAAATCTCCCCTATCCCTAATAATAACATTGCCAGCTACAGCCCCAAGCTTATTAGCATTTATATGTAATTGCTCCCTTAAAGCATTTATAACCAATTCTAAATCTTCAACTGCTCTATTAGATTCTTCTTGTTCATCAACAATATTTTTATTAAGTCCGGGAATGTTTCTCTTTAAAATGTAAAAAGCTTCTCTTAAGCTAACATGTTTGTTTTCTTCAATCAATTTTTTTGAAAGCGCGGCAATTCCAGTTAGTTGAGTAAAACTCCTTATTTGGCCTAAATGTAGCAAATATCTTTTTGCAACATAACCACCAAGAAATATCTTTCTTTCTTTAGCATCAAACTTTATATTTCTTAAAGTTCTTACTGGCACTTCAACACTAGGATTTCTACCTTCTTCTACATCTTTCAAAAAACTTTCACCCAACTCTTTAAGAGTTGATAAAATCTCCTCTTTTTTCTTAGGCCTTATGTAAAACTTCATTTATTTCACCTCAATAACTTCTTCCTTCAATCTCTTTTCTTCCCCTTCCTTATACTCTCCTTTCTTTATCAATTCAATAATTTTATTTTTAATGTATTCAACATTCTTTCCTGTTAATTCGGATACAAATTCGCTAAAAACGTTTGTATATGCTTCAAAAATATTTGCTCTCATCCTTAGCTGCTCGCTTCTAATTTTTTTGTGTAAAAACACAGAAAGTCTTCTTCCTGCTTCTTGTAAAGCAAGTTTAATTTCTTTTATTATCTCTGGGTATTCGGCTATTGCTTGCTTTCCTTCACTTTTGTAAGGAATCCAAACCGATAGGAAATCGACAAAAATTATGAGAGGGGCTTGAGGTAAGCTACCTGAAGGTTGGCTTAAACCATAGTTTCTCCAATCGACCTCTTCAACAGCTCTTGTAATAGCACAATCCGATTGATTGTAAAGTAAAGGAGTATGATTGGCAAACCTTAAAAGCTTTGAAGTCTGAACTTGTTCATTACTTTCCGAAATTTTTCCACCATAAGCTAAAGCAACTTGGACCTGAAACGGATTTCCTCTATATACAGACGGTTTTCTTATAACAGCTGTAACAAACTCTGGTTGAAATTCTTTTTGCAAGGCTTCAATTAAAAACTCTTCTTTTAGCGGGGAAAGACAATCAGTTGGGGGAGCTTTTAATTTTACACTTTGCATTGCTTTATGCAATTTTTCTGCTTCTTCATCAGTAACTTCTTTTGGTCTCTTTTTTGGATCTACTCTAGCTAACTTACAAATCTTTTCTGCAGTTTGTAAGCTGACTCTTGAAAATTCAGAAGAAAGAAAACCAGCTACAGTTCTAGCATTAGATAAATGCAACATTCTTTTGAACCTTCCGAGTTCAACCCCATAAGGATGAGGCTTAATCTCTTTTGGTGAAGGAGGTAAAACATTAACTACTCTTTCAAGCTTAAAGCTACTTTCTGGTCCATCATAAATTATTTCAACATAGGGGTTTGCTAACCAAATATATCTTAAGTAAGTTGGTATTGATTGTCCTTTTTCTATATATCTTCCCTCAACCAATAGTTCTATTGATAAGCCATGCAGATCTTTTTCTAGATTTTCTATATTATGAGAAATTATTTTTGGTTCGTTTTTCAAAACATCGATCATTAATTCAAACTCGTGCTTCTTCTTTTTGTAATAAGTTATTATTTTTGCAGGCTTGCCTGTTGTCAATTGAGCATACAAAATTGCACCCTTTATACCTATACCTTGAGTTCCAATTGATTGTCTGTATCTATAAAATTTGCTTCCTACCAAGAACTTACCAAATGCTATTGGAATTTTTTCTGGTGGCAAACCAGGACCGTTGTCTTCAACTCTAACCTTGTAAATATTTTCTCCAACTTGGTTTACACTAACCTTTATTTTTGGTAGAATTCTTGCTTCTATGCAAGCATCAACACTGTTATCAACTGCTTCTTTGACAACAGTAAATAAACTTTTTGTCGGATTTTCATATCCTAACAAATGTCTGTTTTTTTCGAAAAACTCCGCTATACTAACTTCTCTTATTTTATCAGCAATTTCTTCTGCTGTAATTACACCATCTTCCATAATCATCAATTTTTGGTTTTGAGGTATAAATTGTTTAAGCAACAAAGTTTTGTTCTAAGAACTTTTGAACACTTGAATGCATTTTTCCTTCTAAAAGCATTTCTATTGCTTTTCTAGCAACCTGTAAATTTTCCCATCTTCCAATTATAGAAATCGTTTTTCCATGAACGCAAATTTTAGTTCCAGTTTTTTCTTCAATCATTCTCTTAATGCTTCCCTCTTTACCAATAACTCTTCCTTTAAGCTGAATTTGTCTTTCTCTACTTTTTCCATAATCCTTAACATCTATTATATCAAGAAAATAGTTTTCATCTAGCAAATAAAGTGCTGTGTTCAAGTCAAACCCTCTATTAAGAGCTCTAAAGACTTCCTTAACTCTAAGAACAGTTATTGGATCATTTCCTTCAATCGTAACCTCTTGATCTTCTAAAGAAATTTTGCAATTGCTTAATCTTTCTATTTTCTCTACCCACTCCTTTTTATTTCTAAGCATTTTAGCCCTTTCTTCTGTTAAAACAACTGTATCTTTCATTCAATCAGCCTCCTTAAACTTTCAAACAAAGTCTCATCAATTTCCACATTCTTTTTTCTAAAAAACTCATTTATATTCTTAACGTCCCTTTCTAAAAAGTGCAAAGCTAATGGATGTCTCTCGGTTACTCCTTGACTAAAATCTATAATGTAAGCTTTATCGTAATACAAAATGTTGAAAGCACTTAAGTCTGTATGAATGATCCCCGCCTTAGTTAATTTAATCATCTCACTTTTAACTTGATTGTAAATTTCATCCCAATTCAATTCTTCATTCTCCAGCTGAGCTAAAGTTGGTGCCGGAATTCCATCTTCTCCAATAAAACTCATAACCAAAACATTTTCATAAACTGAAATTGGTTTAGGGCAAGTAACCTCAGCTTCATAAGCTATTTGCATGTTTTTGAATTCTCTCTTTGCCCAATTTATAACGACATGCCATCTACTTTTTCTTATTCTTTCGAATCTATAATCAGAAATCAGATACTTCCACATACTTTTAAAATCACAATGTTCAACTCTGTAAATTTTTACAGCCAACCATTCTCCCTCTTTATTCTTAGCTGCAACTACAACACTCTCTTTCCCTTCTTTGACAGTAGATTCTAACGTTTTTATAATTCCTCTTTTCATAAGTTTGAAAATTGCCATTAAAGTTCTTTTATCATAAACTTTTCCTTCAACTTTTCCTTCAGATAAAAAATCTTCCATTTTTATACCTGAAGGTTCTTTATATAACCATTCTTCTTCAGCCAAGAAGCTTGAGTTGGTGTATACCTAAAAATAACATCACCTCTCTTATCGCTTTGGACTTTCCAAGGCATAACCAAAATTAAATCTCCTTCTTTAATCCAAACTCTTTTTCTTAGTTTTCCTGGAATTCTACAAATCCTTTCTTTACCGTCGTCGCAAATAACTTTCATCCTATCTCCACCAACCATAGTTTCAACAATACCTAAAACTTCTCCTTCTCTTGGCAGCCTAATTCTTGCTATTTCCAATTCTTCTTCACTAGGCTCATACTTTTTTGCCATTTATTCTCACCAATATAGTATCTCTATATACTTTTTTTCCTTCTCTCAATCCCATTAGCTTTCTCGAAACTTTCATCGATAATTTATATTTTTTTCTTAGCTTATTAATCAATTCGTAAGCATATCTCTTAAATGAAAAATTGATATCAAAGCCTCCTCTAACTGGTTTACCAACCAAACCATATTTTTCTACAATATATTCGACGTTCTTCCCTCTAAGCTGAAGAATTGCTTCTATTTTTCTACTAACAAATTTTTTACAATAGCTGCAAAAGAACTGTTTTTCAAAAATCTCAATTTTATTAGTTGGCAATAAATTCACAATTTCGCCATGCTTCTTAGAAAGAAACTTCTTTACATAAAAATCTATAGCATTCTCTCTACTATCAAAAGACTTGTTTGAAACAAAATACCTTCCACAAACTTTACATCTTCTTATGTTAATTTTTTGTATTTCTAGCCTATCTATAAAGCACTCTAGACATAAATTGTCGTAAAATTTATCAACATTTCTACCACATCTCGGACATATCATTAATTCATATATGGGGCTTACAAATTAATTAATGGACTATGCAATTGTTCCAGCATACAATGAAGAAAAAAACATATATGAGGTTGTCAAAAAACTTAGAAGAATGAAATTTAAAGTAATAGTCGTTGATGATGGGAGTAAAGATCGGACTTATGAGTTGGCAAAAGAAGCTGGAGCAATAGTTTTGAAACATAAAACAAACAAGGGAAAGGGAGAAGCCTTAAGAACCGCTTTTGAGTTTGCAAGAAAAAGGAAAATCAAAAGCTTTGTTATTATAGATGCTGACTTACAGTATTTGCCTGAAGAGGCAAGAAAACTTTTAGAACCAATCAAACGAGGAGAAGCTGATCTCGTAATGGGATATAGGAATTGGAAAGAAGTACCATTTAGACATAAACTGGGAAACTTTGTGTGGAGAACATTATTCAATATTCTATACGGCACAAAATTCAGAGATACAAACTGTGGTTATATGGCATTTGGAGAAAAAGCAATAAAAGAAATAGAAAATATACATGGTGGCTATATAATAGAGAATTCAATTTTGAGTGATGCAATCAAAAAAGGATTAAGAGTTAAGCAGGTTCCTGTAAAAGTTTTTTATCATAAAAAAAGTGGAATTAAAAGGGGGATAAGAGTTGTTCTCGGTGTGTCGATTTTCATATTTATAGAAGGATTAAAATACAGACTTAGCAAACTCTGAATTTTCCTTCAATTAACTCTTTCAAGAAATCTTTAAGAGTCTCGAATCTTTTCTCCACGATTTCTCTCACCATCTCTTCCTCTTTTTTATCTAGATTATCAACCTCTATTGAAACTACTAAAGGTTTGTTTATTGGTCTTCCTATTTGACTCAAAAGCCAAACATAGTTATATTTTCCTATTCTTTCGTAAATTTTATTAGCAATATCAAAAGCAAGCAAATTGTAAATTTTTCCAACATGACTAACCATGTTTTTACCTGGAGCTGCCTCAGATCCTGCTGGCCTATTCAAAGAAATAATACCATTTACTCTATTTCCCCTTCCAACCTCTCCAGAATCACCAGCTTCTGCTGAAGTTCCCGTTACTGTTAAATAACATCCTTCTTCCCCTTTTCCTCTTTCATCTAAAGTATTCAAATAAATGTTGGGTTCTATTCCAAAATTTGCATTAAAGAACTTTTTCGTTTCTTCCTTTATTTCATCTTTCTTCTTGAAATAATCATCCTCACTTTTTACAAATCTATCAACAAAAGCCATAGCTACGGTATAACTAAAGTTATTTTCCTCTCGCAAACCCATGACCTTAATATCTTCTCCACTTTCTGGAAACTTTTTCTTGAAATCTTTTGAGTTTAGGTATCTCTCTAACTCTAAAACACTTTTCTCTAGAGTTGTTAATGGAGCATAACCAACTAAAGCACTTGTATCATTTGCTGGCAAATATTCATCTTTTCTTTTGAAAATGGAAGTTAATTCTTCGGAGCCGCGCTTAACTTCATTTATAACTTCAACTTCTTTTTCGCCAACAAACCTCAAATTCTCTTTCAGCCAACTATAAACAGACTGCTTCAATATTTCATCTATAGGAACTTCTTCGTCATTAATTTTGTAAGTTGCCCTGTCTCCAAAGAAAATCTTCATTGGCTTTAATATTTTTCCGCCACCAAACCTTGTTTTAGTTTCTCCAGCAACTAACAAAGCTTTGTCAACATTGAAGTGAAAAATTTGATTGTATTTTTTTAAGTAGTATTGAGTAAGATTCAAGGCAAATCTATCAGCGATAGAATCACAAATTGTATCGGGATGTCCTATTCCTTTTCTTTCCACAATTTCAATTCTCGGTAAAACATACTTGAACGAACTTATTTTTATATTTTGCATTCATTTTCTTGTAATGTAGCTTTAAAAGTTTTTAAGAAAATTTTGAAAATCTTATTAATGGGACGGTAGCTCAGCCCGGGAGAGCGACCGGCTGAAGACCGGTGCGTCGTGGGTTCAAATCCCACCCGTCCCACAAAAAAATTTATAGATTGTGTATCAATTATTTAAGAAATGGAAGAAAAAGTTAGAGTTCTAGTTTATGGAAAAGTTCAAGGAATAGGATACAGAAGCTTTGTTCAGAGATATGCTAAAATGCTGGGAATAAAAGGATATGTAAGAAATTTACCAAATAACAAAGTAGAAGCTGTTTTATGTGGAGAAAAAAGTGATATAGAAAAAATGATAGAAATAATGAAAAAAAATCATCCTTTGGCAGAAGTAAAAGATATAAAAATAGAGAAGTTGCAATCTGAAACTAATTTTTCTGACTTTCATATTTTTTAATTTCTTCAACTAATTCTCAATTAGTGCTCCCGTCGTCTAGCCAGGTCAAGGATAGAGCCCTCTCGATAATGGAGAAAGGCTCAGACGCGGGTTCAAATCCCGCCGGGAGCATTGATTCTTTGGAAGAATTCATTTTTAATTTTTCTAAAACAAGTTCTATTAGTGCAGGGGTCGCCTAGCCTGGTCGATGGCGGCAGATAAAAAGCTGAAGCTCAGAATTAGCCGAAGCTTAGGTGCTAAGAAGAAACCTGCTGGGTTAGTCCCTTCGTGGGTTCAAATCCCACCCCCTGCAAAAAATCATTATAAAACTCTTATCACTATTGCTGTTTTATCATCATTATAAGCTTGAAATTTGTTTTCTGCTCTCTTAATTAACTCATTAACAGTTTCCTTTGGATTTTTTTATAAATAAAAACTTTCAAAATTTCACTTTCGCTTAAAACAGAAGAAATCCCATCTGTACATAATAATATAAAGTCATTGTGTTTTAACTCAATCTTTCTTGTCCTAAATTCTAAATTTTCCATTTCAAATAGTTTTTGTATTAGGTATTGTTAATTTTCCAATAGTGTTATTTCTAATAATAAATACAGGGCTGTCTCCAACGTAAGCCAAAATTAGTTTATCTTTAATATTAACAGAAGTTAATGTTGTATAACGTATGTTAGGACTAGTTAACTTATCTGGTAATATTTTCAAGTTTGTATTATACGGAGCTTTTACTAAATCCCCTTCAAATAACTCATTCAAATAACTTATAGCCAATCTACTAGCTTCCTTTCCACCAGGATAATTTGTAACACCATCAGCTACAGCAAATAACCTTTTTATCTTATTACATAGAAAAGAATCCTCGTTATTCTTATGATCCCTACCTTTTACAGATTTTCCGTAGGATTTTTAACTTAAACATTCTCATACACTAATTAATACACTTTCAAAAACTTTTATATTTTAATTTTTAACTCTTTTAATGGAAAATAAAAATAAGATAATTCTCTTAATTGCTTGGGGTCTACTATTCACATTCGCCGTTGAAATGATAGCACCAATATATGCAATATTCGTAAAGAATATTGGAGAAAATATTCTTTCTGTTGGAGTTGCCTATGCTATTTATGGTATAGTATTTTCAACATTACAGCCATTTATGGGGAAATTAGCTGATAAGTATGGTAGAATAAGATTTTCAATTCTCGCAAACTTGATAAATTCAATAGGGCTCTTTGGTTATATTTTTATAACACATATTTATCATGTCTACCTTATACAAATTTTATTAGGTATAGGTTCTTCTATAGCATCTCCTTCTCAACAAGCTATGATGGCAGATATAACTTCAAAAAAGAAAAGAGGTGAGGAGTTCGGCTATATTTACATGGCTATGGGTTATTCTAGCGCCTTAGCTGCAATAGTTGCGGGTGTTATAGCTGATTTCATAAGTTTTCAAATGGTATTTTTAATTGGTGCTATTATAGCTCTACTTTCAACTGTACCATTAATTAAGCTAGAAAGAATACTCAGTATAAAAGGAAAATGAACAAAAAAGAAGCAAAATTTAAATGCCTAATTTATACATAAAACCATCGATCTTTTATAAAATCTTAAAATTTACAAAGAAATAAAAAAGGGAAGACAATACTCATTTCTCGATGAAAGCTTCATATACTACGAACAATGTTCCTACCAAAGCAAAAAGCCATCCGAGGATTTCAAAGAGTTGTGCTGTTCCATTCCATACTGTAGTTCCAAGATAACCACTTAAGCTAGTGGAGACTTGGAACGTTCCTGCGAATAGAAAAAATACTCCTGCTAAAATAATCCAGTTAAAACCTTTTCTTGCAACGCTTCTGAATTTTAGATATTCTGCAATAGCTGCTGAAAGAAGAAACGCAATTCCCAAGTCTATTAAACCACCGAATACTGCCATCTTATCACCAATTATTAGTTTTGATTTAACACTTATAAATTTAAAAAAGCTAAAGAAAGGGACAAAAATAAAAAAAATAAAAAATCTCATGTTTATGCTAGTATTCTTCCTCGTCCCCTTCTTCTTCCCATTCTTCATCCATTTCTTCTTCTAATTCCTCGTCTTCCAATTCCTCTTCTTCCCATTCTTCTTCTGCCATTATTTTCACCTATGCTATACTTATAGTGAGTTGAAATATTTAAATATATTTCTATGCATTCAAAATATAAATAGTGGGTGACTAGGCCGGGCGGCTGGGCCTCGCCTGTCACGGCAAACGGTCCATAATGGCCGGGCCGAAGCCCGAGGGCGGTAGACGTTATCTTACTACCCCAACTACCCGACGATGAAACCTCGCCTCTATGGGTTTAGTTATCTCCGAATCCCCCAGGGCAGGAATGCAGCAAGGGTAAGGAGATAACTAAATGCTGTAGAGATACGGGGTTTAGAAGGGTTAGTTGGATTAAGTAGTAAGATAACGTCTATCCACCGAGGGCGTGTCACCCACAATTTTTTAATTTTTATTTTCAATAAAAACTATAATGGCAAGAAAAAACTACAATTCGAAACGTTTAAATAAAATAATTTTTTCATCAATCTTTTTACTTATTGTTGCAACTTTGGCTATTTTAGTTTATATAAATATTTTGGATTTCGAAAAAGAGAAAACAGTAGTTTTTGCTTCGAACGCCTCAAACTTAACAGAAGAGAGGTTTGTAAAAATTTATGTGCCTGCTGTAGATAATGAAGGCAAAGGTGTGGCTACAATTTTAAAAGTTGGAATAAAGCGTGGAGATGGAAAGATATTAGTTGACATAAATAACATACTATTTTGGATAGACACTCAGCAATCTATTCAGACAGCAAAAAAAGTAGCACAAGATATAACAAAAGTTGATCTTTCGAAATTTGACTTAGTTTATTCTCTAGAAAACCTAAATGCATCTGTCGTTGGAGGACCATCTGCTGGTGCCGCACTAACAATAGCGACTATAGCTGCTATAGAAAACAAAACGCTAAATCCTAAAGTTATGATTACCGGAACTATAAATCCTGATGGAACAATAGGTGCTGTAGGAGGAATAATCCCAAAAGCCCAAGCTGCTAAAGAAGTTGGAGCCACAATGTTATTGGTGCCTGTCGGTCAAGGAACACAAATAAATTATGTTCCTGAAGAAAAGTGTGAGAAAATAGAATTTTTCACTTTCTGCACAATAATTTATAAGAAAAAGGTTGAAGACGTGGGTAAGAGTGTAGGGATAAAAGTAGTAGAAGTAAAAGATGTAATTGATGCTTTAAAATATTTTTATTCTGAATTTTAAACTATAAGCAAAATTAGTGAAATTATAAAAAAGAATACCCATCCCCCGAATTTCCAGTGCAAAATTTTAGAACCGTCTAAAGGAGGAATTGGTAACAAATTAAAAAAAGCCATCCAAGCATTTACGAATTTAAAAAAGTCTAAGCCTGTGATCAAAAATACAAAAGCCAAAATTATATTAGTTAGGGGACCTGCTAATGCGATTTTGCCTATTTCTTCTAACGAAAATCTCAACCTTCTATAAAGCCAGTCTTTAAATTTATAAGGATATACTTCAACCCATCCTAAAGCAGCAACTTTTACTCCAGTAAAAACCAAAACTAAACTTAATAAAACAGCTGGAAGATACAATCTAAATCTAGCATGGTATCCAAGAAGTATTGCTACATATTTATGAGCTAATTCATGAAACAGAAATGCTGTTACTACTGAAAGTGAACTTAATAACAAAAGTTGAGAATTAAATCTAACTCCTTCAAAAGAAAAAATTAAAACCAAAACAAAAATGGCGATTGTTATTTCAATTAATTCTTTTCTATCAAAGTAAAAATTTTCAATCATAAAATTTACTTGAGTTATTTCTTTAAATTGTTTATACCCTCTTTTTGGTAAATCCCAGAATAAATTTTTGTTGCTGGAGATGTAAGCTTGAAGAAAATCATTTGTGCTATTCTCGCATTTTTCTTAATTCTAATTCCATTTTCGTTGAACACAACTAACAAACAATTGCTTTTTCCCGAATATCCTGGATCCCAAAGAGAAGAAAAAATTGTAGCACCGCTTCTTACTAAAGAAGATCGTGGCCGAAGAAGAGCAAGTAAGTCCTTAGGAATGTTCACGATTTCATTGAAAGTAATAAGATAAATTCCTTCGTTTAATTCGATCCAATCGTTTTTGAACTCTATCTTTTTGTAGTTGGGTAACTTCCTTTCTTTGTTTGTAAAATCAATCGAAGCGGAAGTTGTAAGCAGATAAATTTCATCCAATGTTAAATCAAAGCTCGCGGGTTGTAATTGAGTTTCTAAGTCTATAAAATTCTCTATAAGCCTATCTTTTAAAATTCTCTCTTTTATTTCCTCGCTATTTAAAATCATAAACTAATTTTTGTTTTCAAAAATATTTATTGGGTCCGTAGTCTAGCGGTTAGGACGCCGCCCTCACACGGCGGAGAGCTGGGTTCAATTCCCAGCGGACCCAAGTTTAATAAACGCTAAAGTTAGAAATGATTTATGGGGCTGTCGTCTAACCAGGTTAGGACGGCTGGCTCCAGCTATGGAGCTCCGACAAAATGAGGAAACCAGCTGATCTGGGTTCAAATCCCAGCAGCCCCAATAATAATTTATTGAGTGTCGGCTATGAGTCTTAAAGAGAAGTTTAAGAATATGGTATTAGAAATGTATCAACCAAAGCCAATTGTAGCTTACCTAATTGGAAGTGTATTAGATGTGATGTCCACTTATATAGTTGTAAAAAAATTTACATTAGAAAGTGAAACAAACGTAATAGCAAGAGAAATTCTTTATAGATTAGGCGAAGAAGCTTCAATCATTCCTCTTTATTGTATCGCTATATCTTATATTCCTACAATTTACGCAATATCAAAAGTGTTAAGTATAGATGAGTGGAAGAAAGTTTATAGTAGTCTTCTATATGGTATAAGTGCAGGAAGATTTTATGCCTCAATAAATAATTTGCTATTATATTTTGACATTTATTACATACTTGAAGCACTCGAAAAAATTTTAAACTCACTTAATGTTCATTTAAGTACTACTCAAATTTTAGCTACAACAGTAAGTGGTTTAGTATACTTTTTTTATATTACAAGAAAAAACAAAAAATAAATTTAATTTTTATGCCAACTTTAAAAATAAAAATAAAGTTGTATTAAATTAAAACTTAATTTTTGGATTGCTCCAACCATATTCTCCTCTCAATGGCAAGAAAACTACCGGCAAAACGACTTTTTTTTCTATCTCTTTCTCATCCTTCTTTATTCCCTTAACTAAATATTGCTCATGATATCCAATTATTGCTACAATACACCCACCAACCTTTAATTGTTCTACTAGTGGTTTGGGAAAATCTGGAGCAGCCGCACTAACTAAAATTTTATCGAATGGTGCTTCTTCTGCTAAACCTAAACTACCATCTCCCAAAATCAAATTTACTTTATCTACATACCCTGCTCTTTCTAAGTTTCTCAAAGCAAAATTGTAGGTCTCTTCATTAATTTCAATCCCAAAAACTTTGTTTTTCTCTCTTATAATTTCATAAGCATATGCAAGAAAAATACCGCTTCCAGCACCAACTTCTAAAAATTTCTCTCCTCTTTTCAAATCCAATTCTTCTAAGCAAATGACGTGCATATGAGGTGCAGAGATTGTTACTCCTCCTGGAATTGGAAGAGGTGCATCAACATAAGCTTGTTCTTTTAACTCATCTGGAACAAAAAATTCTCTTTTAACTTTTCTAAATGCTCTCTCAACCTTTTTACTTCTCAAATAGCCTAGTCTTTTATATTCTTCAACAAGTCTTTCAACTTCTTCCATAAAATTTATTCTCAAACGAACAATAATTATAATGGATATCGTTGATAAGACTGTAAAAGAGATAAAAGAGTCGAAAATTCAAGGCGCTGAAAACATAGCAAGAGCAGCTATAGTTGCTTGGAGCAAAGCAAAAGACAAAAAGAAGGCTTCAGAAAAATTGGTAAAGGCTAGACCAACTGAACCAATGTTAAGAAATGTCTTGAAATATTTAGAGAGATTTGGAGATGCTGAAGGCCTTTTGAAAAAGTTAGATGAAGATAGAAAAAAGATAGAAGAGATTGGTAGCAAAAAAATTCAAGATGGTTTCATAGTTTATACACATTGCCATTCTTCAACCGTAACTTCTATCTTGAAAAGAGCCTGGAAAGATGGAAAAAAATTTGAAGTTCATGTAACAGAAACAAGACCCTTCTTCCAAGGAAGAATAACGGCAAAAGAGTTAGCTACAGAAGGTATTCCAGTTAAAATTTTTGTCGATTCTGCTGCTAGATTGGCTTTGAAAAAAGCAAATATTATGCTTATAGGATGCGACGCTATAACAGCTGAAGGAATAGTCATAAATAAAATTGGTAGTGAGCTTTTTGCTGAAGTTGCAAACAGATATGACGTTCCAGTTTATGTTGCCACTCATTCTTTAAAATTTGATCCTTTAACCTTCTTTGGTTTTGAAGTCGAAATAGAGAAAAGAGCTATCAAAGAAGTTTGGGATAGACCTCCAAGAGGGGTAAAAATTTCAAATTACGTTTTTGAAAAAATTAATCCAAAGCTGATAACTGGAATAATTAGCGAGCTTGGAGTTCTAAAACCAGAAACTTTTATTCAAGAAGTTAAAAAAGTATATAGGTGGTTGATAGAATGAAGTACGAAGACTTTATTGACTTGAAGCATAAACCAAAAGATGAAATAGTAGCTTTGTTCAGAATTGAGCCAGCAAAAGACTTTAACATGAAAGATGCTTCTTCCAGAGTTGCTAGCGAATCTTCATGCGGGACATGGAGTGATTTAATACACGTTCCAAAAAGAATAGAAAAATTGAAAGCAAAAGTTTTTGAAATAAATGGTAATTTTGTTAAAATTTCCTATCCTATAGAACTTTTTGAGGAGGGCTCATTACCAAACCTGCTTTCTGGAATAGCTGGAAACATTTTTGGAATGAAAGCCGTGAAAAATTTGAGATTGATGGATGTGGAATTTCCAAAAGAATATTTGAAATATTTCAGAGGAGCGACTTTTGGCTTTAAAGCTATTAAGGAGATTTTCAAGAAGAAAGAAGGACCAATCGTTGCTAGTGTTCCAAAACCGAAAGTTGGTTATACTAGCGAGGAACACGCAAAAATTGGATACTTGCTTTGGAGAAATGGGCTTGATTGTATTAAAGATGATGAAAATCTTTCTAGCCAAAAATTCAACAGATTTGAAAAAAGAGTTAGACTTTTAGCTAAATATAGAGAGAAAGCTGAAAGAGAAACTGGTGAAGCAAAAGATGCGTTCATAAATGTTACAGCTCCTACTCTCAAAGAGATGGAAAAAAGAATAAAATTGATACATGATTATGGATTCAGGTATTTCATGCTTGATGTTGTTGTTTCTGGATTTACAGCAGTTCAAAGTGCAACAGAAATTGCTCATGATCTCAAAATGGCTATTCATGGTCATAGGGCAATGCATGCCACATTTACAAGAAATGAAAAACATGGAATTTCTTTCTTGTTCCTAGCGAAACTCATGAGAATTGCTGGTATTGATAATCTTCACATCGGGACCGTAATAGGAAAACTAGAAGGAAGAAAGGAAGAGGTATTAGCAACAAAAGAGCTTATAACTCAAGAAGAAGTAGATGAAATTAAAAACCTAAGGCTACATCAAAAGTGGTATCACATAAAGCCAATATTGCCTGTAGCATCTGGTGGGCTTCATCCTGGGATTCTTCCGGAACTTTTTGATATATATGGAACGACTAACATTGTCATCCAAGTTGGTGGTGGCATATATGGTCATCCGCTTGGGATAGAAGCAGGTGCTAGAGCGGTAATGCAAGCTATTGAAGCGTATAAACGAGGAATATCGCTGGAAGAATACGCTGAAACACACAAAGAGTTAAAAGTTGCATTAGAAACTTGGGGTAAAGAAAAACCAAAATAAATGATTATTAAATAATGTTCTAAAAGTGATAATGGCAAAGAAGAAAAAATCGCCTTTTATTGGAATTCTTTTTCTTATACTAATTTTTGTGATCCTTTTAAACATCCTTCTTTATACCAAAGCATCAAAGAATCAAATTATTGAAATAGTTGAAGTTAAGGGTTTCGGAAATATCAAAATTTATAAAGAAGAAAACACAACTATTAGACCTACAGAGATATTGACAAATTGTACTAAAGATGAAGATTGTGATTGGATAATTACAAATTGTTGTAAAGAAGATGCCGGTGCTCAATGGCAATGTTTGAATAAAAATTCTTATATTGATTGTCAAAGCAAGTTTGTTCTTTGCCCAAATGTTTCTGTACCAAAACCAAAAGAGAAATGCAAATGCATAAACAACACTTGTGAAGGCTTAATTTTCATCGTTTCAAGATAAATATTTTTAACTAAATTCTAAATTAATTGAATGTTGCTCAAAGCAAAAAATTTGAAAACTTCTGCAGGTGGTAAAAAAATAGTAATAATCAATGAAGCCGATTTACAGAATTTTGGGACAAGAATACCAACCAGGCTGAAAATTTCATACAAAGATAAAACCATAACATCAATACCAAATGTGACGAAAACTTTAGTTAAAAGAGGTCACATTGGTCTTTATGAAGAGGTTTCTTCCATTTTAAAAGTAAAAGATGGAGAAGAAGTGGATGTAAATTTAGCTCCGTTTCCTGAATCATTAACTTACATAAAAAAGAAGTTAAAGGGTAAGAAGCTTGAATATGAAGAATTTTACAAAATTGTTAAAGATGTTGTCGAAGGTAATCTTACTGAAGCTGAAATTACAGCTTTTGTCGTTGGATTGCATACATTTGGTTTAGATTTGAATGAGGCAGCTAGCTTGACCATGGCAATGGTCGAAACCGGAGAAAAATTAGATCTTAATAAAAAGGTTGTTCTAGATAAACATTCGATAGGTGGCGGAATTGGAGATAAGACAAGTATGCTTTTGGTCCCAATAATTGCTTCTCTTGGTTATACTATTCCAAAAACTTCTTCTAGAGCAATAACTTCTCCAGCTGGAACAGCTGATAAAGTAGAAACAATCATGCCAGTTAATTTAACAATAGGCGAAATGAAAAGAGTTCTAGAAAAAACAAATGGTTGTCTGGTTTGGGGAGGAGCTTTACACTTGGCTCCAGCAGACGACATTTTTATCAAAGCCGAATATCCGCTTGAAATTGATCCATTATTATTCCCTTCAATAATGGCGAAGAAAAAAGCTGTTGGCGCAACTCATTTGGTTATAGATATACCAACTGGAAGAGGAGCAAAAATTAAAACAATAGGAGACGCTCAAATCCTTGCAAAAGATTTCATAACATTAGGAAGTATGCTAAAAATTAAAGTCAATGTAGCAATAACTTATGGGGAACAACCGATTGGCTATTCTATCGGCGCTGGTTTGGAAGCTAAAGAGGCTTTAGAAATTTTGATGAGAAAGAAGATTGTTGAAGATCAGATAGATAAGGTGACAAGCATCGCTGGAATACTATTAGAAATGGTCGGTAAAAAGAATGGAAAAGAGCTTGCTATGAAAATTTTAGAAAGTGGAAAAGCAGAAAAGAAATTTAGAGAAATTATCGAAGCTCAGGGTGGAAATCCGAAGATTAAGCCAGAAGATATTCCAATTGGCAAATATACTTACGATTTTGTTGCTGAAGAAGATGGTTTTGTTATATGGATGGATAATGGTGGTTTTGCTTCTTTAGCTAGAGCTGCTGGTTCTCCAATTTTCAAAGGAGCTGGAGTTTTATTATACAAAAAGGTTGGAGATGCTGTTAAAAAAGGAGAAAAAGTTTTCACAATTTATGCTGAAAGTGAGAGTAAATTAGAAGATGCTTTGAAAGTTTTGAAAGAAGAAACGATAATCGGAATTGGAAAGAAGAGAAAAATGTTGATTGAAAGAATAGAAGACAGTCAAATAGCAAAAAAGAGGTTCATCTTAGAAAGATGAATCAGTAAAAGTAGCTTCTAATAACTCTAAATTTATCAGCCACTTTTTCTAACAAACTTTTCTTCTCAAAATATTCAACTCCACTTATAAAAGCTGCAAGCTTTACAAGTTCTTTGCTCGCCCTATTGTTTGGATTCAAAAGAAATATTGGCTGCTTCAATGCAGTGCTCCTATAAACATCTTTATCATAAGGTATTGTTGCTATTACTTTCAAACCAGTCAATTGTTCTATCTCTTCTTTTCTCATTTCATAGCTAGCTCCAGTTGCCATATTAACAACAATTCCTATTGGTTTTATTCCAATTTCTCTCAAAACTTCTTGAGTTCTGACAATATCTAAAACTGTGGAAACGATTGGGGTTGTAACAAGTAAGACTTCTCTAGAAGATTTTAAAGAAGCCAATGCTTCTCTTCCTAAGCCTGGGGCTGAATCTAAAATTAGAAAATCGTTCGTTGGTTCTAAAGATGATATAACGTTTGGCAGTTTCAATAGGTCTGAACCTTCAAGCTCAGTAACAGAAAGTGAGGCGGGAACAACTTGCATTCCGCTTGAGTGAACATAAATTGCTTCACTGATTTGATAATCTCCTCTCAAAACTTTATTCAAGGTTATTGGCGAATAATAAATTCCAAGATACAATGCCAAATGAGAAGATGTCAAATTACAATCTATTAGAGTGACTTTCTTTTGAAACTTAGATGCAAGTATAGCTCCCAAATTTGCTGTTATTGTTGTTTTACCAACTCCTCCTTTTGATGAAAAAACAGATATTATTCTTGCCATTTTCTCCTCAATTAATAGTTTATTGCAATAAATTTATCTTTTATTTTTATGGAGTTTTTAAGGTCAAAATATAAAATCAAAGAATGAACCATCAATTTAAAACTGGTTTGAGCTTTGGTTTAACTTCAGCTATAATTGCAACTCTTGGTTTTTAATGATTGGTTAATCTCAGGAACAGAATCAAAAATCGTTGTTATATGTTGTATACTAACAATTGCTATAGCAGATGCTTTTTCAGATGCTTTAGGAATTCATTTTGTCTGAGGAGTCTGAAGGTAAACATACGAGAAAAGAAATTTGGGAAGCTTCTTTGGCAACTTTCTTTTTTAAAGCAATTTTTGGTCTTTCTTTTTTACCAGCAGTATTAATTTTCCCTCTTTCATTAGCTGCAATCATAAATGTTTTCTATGGTCTTTCTTTACTTTCAATACTTAGCTACTTTTTGGCAAAATGGGAAAAAGAAGTTGCATGGAAAGTTATATTGGAACACTTGATCGTAGCTATTATAGTTATAATTTTGGCAAATTGGATTGGTATTTTTATAAAAAACTACCTTGGCTAGATTTTTGTGTTTAAGAGAAGGTGAATTCGTTTGAAATTTTATTTAAAAGCAACATACAAATCTAAATATGAAAGTTGAAATAAAATTGCCAGAAGAATATGAAAAGTTGATTAAAAAGCTAGATTGGGAAAATATTCTACCAAGAGTTATAGCGAGGGGAATTGAAGAGGAATTGAAAATACAATTATTATTTGAAAGAGCAAAGAAAACAGCATCAAAAAGCAAGCTATCCAATAAAGAAATATTAGAATTAGGGGAGGAGCTAAAAGAAAAAGTCGCAAAAAGACATGGATTATTATGAAAATATTGATAATAGACACAAATGTCCTATTTGCTTTTTTCGGTAGCAAAAGGGTTGTAGAAATTTTTAAAAAACTGTATTTAAGTGGAGTCAAATTGATTGTTCCACAGTTTGTTATGGAAGAGTTGGAGAATTTAAGAGAAAAGATTACGAAAAGAGGTATCACAAAAGAAGAATATGCTAATTCTTTTCAGCTATTAAAGTTATTGATAGAAGTAGTTCCAAAATCTGAATATGAAATATTTTTAGATGAAGCTTTAAAGATTTCCCCTCATAAAGAAGATGCTCCATTATTTGCGCTATTTTTAGCTTTTAACAAATCACCAATATGGTCTAGGGAACCCAGGTTGAAGAGACAAAAAATTATCCAAGTTCTCTCTGATAGAGAAGTAGAAACTTTAATATCTGGATACTCTAGCTAAAATTGTTTCTATAAATTCTAGCTCTTCTCTTTTGTTTCTTCCTCTTTCCTTCCTCCGCCAAATAAACCAAAAAATCCACCAAACTTTTTCTTTCTTAAAAATGGTAATCCCGTTTTTGGATTTTCAACAACTTCATA
>JAVVFY010000005.1:0-51908 GCA_032249395.1 Candidatus Aenigmatarchaeota archaeon | reverse complement strand
GCTAAAATCAGACTAGTGTAGGTTATGATTTACTTCACATTAACAAATCCGAACCCCAAACTATTTCTTTCCCCAAATCCACAATCAATTCCAAACTCCAGTATTTCCTTTTGTTCTTTAGTTAGATAAGTAAAAATGAAACTCCAAGTAGAACCAATTACAATTTGCTCTCTTCCATTAATTATAAGAGGTATTGCTACTTCTTTTCTAAATCTAAAAATTTCAAAAATTCTGTCAATAGAAAAACTCGCTTTATAAAACTCGTTGTATTTTTTAATCAAATTTTCCTCAAGTTGTTTGATGAAAGCTTCAAAAGAATACATTGATCTCCAATAAACATATCTTTTCTTCCTAAATTCCATTGGAATTTTATACTTTTCATAATTCTTCTCAGGAATCCTAATTATAATAGGGGTAGCTGTAATTAGCTCAAAATTCTTTCTTAACTTAACATTCAATCTCTTTACATTATTCAATTCAAATTGCATTTCCCCTATGTTAATTTCTTTTCTCTCCTTTATTCTTTCTTCCAAAAAATTTATGAAAAGTTTATCTGGACTTGAAATCAATAGTTTCTTTTTATCTCCCATTTTTATCTTTCCATCCTCTGGTACAGGAAAAATATTTGAAAAACAGAAAAATTTGTAGCCTTTCTTATCATGCAAAACAGAATATGGTGTGTCTCTTAAAAGAGAATAAATAAATCCCTGAAGTTTATGATAGTATTTAAGATCATACTCGCAATCTTTAGTGGACGTAAGCTCTAGCAATAGCCTCATTTAATTTTTTACATAAGCTATAAAAAAGTTTCTCCAAACAAGTTATAAGCAAAATTAAAAATTTTTTATGGATCTAAGAGAATTACTAAAAGATAAGCTAAGCGAAGAAGAATTAAAATTTGTTCCCAGAAGCTTCGATATAATAGGTTCTAAAGGAAAAGCTGTAGCAATAGTTAAAATTAGAAGAGAGCTCGAGTCTAAGGATAAGTTAATAGCAGAAGCTATAATGAAGCTTAACAAAAACGTCAAAAGTGTTTTAAAAAAGTTGTCTGGAAGAATAGGACAATACAGACTTTACAATCTAGAGTTGATAGCTGGCGACGAAAATACAGAAGTAATCCACAAAGAATATGGATATATTATTAAGGTCGATCCTAGAAAGGCCTATTTTTCTCCTCGCGAATCAACTGAAAGGCAAAGAATAGCATCCCAAGTAAAACCAAATGAAATTGTAATGTTAATGTTTGCAGGTACAGGAGTTTATGGGATAGCAATTTGTAAGAAGCAACCAAACGTGGGAAAAATAATAGCAATAGAAATAAATCCAGATGCATTTTACTACATGCAGGAAAATATAAGAATAAATAAATTATCGGATAAAATAATTCCAATACTTGGTGATGTAGAAGAAAAATGTAAGGATTATTTTGGCATTTGTGACAGAGTTATAATGCCTTTTGCAACAGAAGGTTGGAAGCATTTAGAAACTGCAATTAAATGCTTAAAGCAAAATGGCATATTACACTTTTATTTCATCTCCTCTGAAGAAAGACTTTTTCAAGATGCTATAGAGATTTTGATAAAAGAGGTTGAAAAATTAGGAAGAAAAGTTGAAATCTTATACAAAAGAATAGTTGGGAGGTTTGGTGTTAGGCTATATAAAGTTTGTATAGATGCGAAAATTATTTAGAAAATTTTGCATCTATGACAATATGATATATTCTTGGGGCGTAAGATTTTACTATTCCTTTATACAATATTTCAGAAAGCTTATACCCATTTCTTTCAGCAGCATTTTTAAGTATTTCTATTGGTTTTTCGAATAACTCTTCTTCTTTAAATGCATCGTGATAGTGAATTATTCCCCCTTCTTCCTTTAGAACAGAAAAAGCAGAATCTAAAAATCTATAAGTTCCTGGCAGAAACCCCATTATAACTCTATCTGCAACTTTACCCAATTTTCTAACAACTTCTCTACAATCCCCAAGTATAGGAACTATTTTTCCCTCGACTTTATTTAATTTTATGTTTTCCCTCAAATACTCTATCGCAATTGGATTAATATCAATAGCATAAATTATTTTTGGATTGCAAAATTTTGCTATTCCAATTGAAAAATACCCAATACCGGCAAAAAGGTCAACAACAACCTCTCCTTCCTTCACTTGCTTTTGAAGCCTATGTCTTTCGTTTATGTTTCCTTTTGAAAACATTATCTTTCTAACATCCATCTTGTAAATGCATTTACCCTCTTTATGAATAGTTTCTGTATTTTTATCTCCTGCTATTACTTTCAATTGAGGTTTTTTTATTTCTCCTTCTACTGGACCTGTTTTTCTACAAACAACTCTAACATTTGGTATATTTTTAAGGATAATTTCTCCTATTTTTTTCTCGTACTTTATAAGACTTGGATGAAGAGAAATTATTACTATATCTCCAATTTTTTGATAGCCTTTAGGTAAAACATTTTCGAAATTCTCAAAATTCTTTTCTAGGATAGATCTAAATCTTTTCGACATATTTTAGATAACAACATTTCTAATTAAATTTTCAATAATTATATGTATTCGTTTGAAGAATTGCCAAAAGCTTATAAAAGTCTTTGTGATCTCGTTTGCGAACTAGACTTAGAAGAAGAAAAGTTCTCTTTTCTCAAAGAAGAGCTTAGAAAACATAAAAACAAAAGAATTATATGCGTTGGTGTTGGAAGAACAGGCTATGTTGCTGAAATTTTTAGTTCCTATTTAAGAAATTTAGGGTATAATTCTTTCGATCCAAACACAATTCCTTACAAGTTAACTTCAAGTGATTTAATTCTACTTTTCTCAGGTAGCGGAACTTCAGAACTGCCAAAAGAAGTAGGAAGAATAGGAAGAAAAGTTGGTGCAAAAATAATAAGCTTTACGTCCTATCCTACTTCAGAAATTGGATTACTTTCTGACTATGTTATTAACATAAAAGGTCGAACCAAAGTAGATGTCTCAACAGAAAGATTAGGTAAAGTAATAATAGGAGAATCTGATTCCCCTTTAACACCACTAGGCACTTTATTCGAACTTAGGTTGTTATTAACATTGATGTCGTTTGTAGGAAGCATCCAAGAAGGAAAAGCTAAAGATATTTACCTTAAACTTTGCGAATCGATTAGGGAATTTTCTCCCAACCAAAAAGAATTTGAAAACTTATACAATATAACACCTAAACCCAGGTCTCTACACAATCCTCTAAGTGGTAAAACTGTGGTTGTTGGAGAAGGTTTTTCGGGAATAGTAGGTAAATTTTTTGTTACAAGATTCAGACACTGTGCGAAAGAAAATGATGAGAGAGACGTTAGTTTTTATACAGATGCTGGAAACGTAAGCGTTAGGGAAAAAGATCTATTACTAATTATTTCTGGTTCTGGTAGAGAAAAATTTTACAGATACGCTTCTATTGCAAAAGAAAAGGGCGCAAATATAGGAATTATAACATCTAATAAAAATAAAGAATTAGCGAAGATAGCAGACGCATTGGTTTTAATTCCAGGCAGGATTGAAGAAAATTTAGATGGACTTATAACAAGCTACTATCCTACAGACCCTAAAAAATCTATCTTTGAGTTAAGAACTTTATTTTCGTTAGAAGCTTACCTTTACATTATTACAAGAATTGAGAAAATAAGCGAAGAGGAAATGAAAATAAAGCATTCGGATTTCACTTGAGCTAAATACAATATATTTTATACACAAACCTCTAACACACTAAAAACTATATTCCCAATAGTTTTTTTCCACATTTTTTGGTTTAAAGTAATTTACAGCAATTTCTAAACTTTCCATAACATCAGAATCTTCCTTGCAAGTTACGATTTCTAAATCTATCAACCTTAACTCTGGCCATGTATGTATTGCTATGTGGCTTTCTGCAATCAAATAAATAACGCTTAATCCTTTAGGGTTAAACTTGAAAGAGATCTCCTTAATAAAAGTCATGTTCAATTTATTAACTATTTCATCGAGAACTTTTTTAACAAAAAGCTCATCACTAAACAAACTTTCTTCTATATTACAATTTTCCAATTTTGCATTCAAATGTTTTACCTTCATTTTACAATCTACTACCCATCCTCCCAAAGTCTCCTAATTTGTTGTTAAAGTTTCACTTTAAATTTTTTATCAAACATAAGAATAAATTCCTGATGGTAGTTTAAAATTTCTAAACTTCCCAACATATTCCAAAACATAAAAAGCGGCAAACATTGTTTCTTTTTTCTCTATTTTTATTCCAATTGATTTCATCTTCTTTTGTATTATTACATCTTCCTTGTGATGTGGATTAAATTCGTAAGATATGATAGAGGGAGTTAACTCTCTTAATATTAAACCATAATTGCTAATTTCTTTTTGAAAGAAAACTCCTCTTCTTTTTATTGCATCACTTCCTAAAATTAAAAATATAGCTCCACCATCTTTAGATAAAAGATTCGTCGAAAACCTTACAAACTTAAGAGAACCAGAAATGTTATAAGGAGGATTGGTGTAACAACCATAAAAAGTATCTATCTTTTTTAACTTTCTTATATCGTGCTCTAAAGTAATAACCTTAGCACCAAATTTACTGCATATTTTATCAATCTCGCTAATCACAAACTTATCTTTATCTATTGAAAAAGTATTTGAATTAAAAATAAGATTGAATGCTACAGAAAGAAAATCGTCATCACCAACAAAAGCAAAATTTAGTCTGGCAGGAAAATAATACGAAATTTTCGAGAGAATAAATATTGCTGACTTGGTTGTTATTGGTATTTGGTCGTATTTAGATTTCCACTTAAATTTTGAATGAGGATTAAAATTATAAACTAAAGGTTTATTAAGATTTATTTTTCTTTTAACACTCTTCCTTAGTTTTTTTAATATTGTTAAATCGCTTATAGGCTTTATGAAAAAATCTCCATAACTATCTATAAATATTATTTTGTTTCCGCTAACTTTAACCAAATTCTTTTCTAAAAGAAACTTCAATATCTCATAGCCAAACCAAACATCATCATTGTATTTCCTTATAACCTTGATTATGTCTCCATAATAATAAAGAAATCTGATAATATCCAAAAATGAAAAAAAAGTTTCTACTCTAAATTTGGACGCCTCCTCTAGTTTATATCTTCTCATTTTTTTGCTTCCAATCCAATACCTATAATTCTCTATTAGAAAATCTTTTGAAAACTTCTTGTATTCTTCGTACAATTTTTTAAAAAACAAAAAATTCTCACTAGACATAAAATTAATATGATTGAAAAAATATATCTTGACCTATTTTACTTAAGACCTGACGCGCTTCAAGCACTTGAAGACAATGATGTGAAAAGGGTATTGAGTAGATACGTCAATATAGTAAAAAATGAGATTCCTGCAAAATTTCTCCTCTTAAAAAGTTTAGAAGTAGAAATACCAAAAGATGCGAGCTTAGAAGAACTTTGGAGGCTACATGATAGTTTAATGAAAGAGTTTAAAGAAAGTGAAATCAAAAAAACAAAGTTTTACGAAACTAATCTTCTAACTCTTAAAAAACTTATAGCAAAAGAAATTGTAAAAAAATGTCAACTTTGTGAATGGAATTGCAAAGTTGATAGAACTAAAGGACAAAAAGGAGTTTGTCAGCTTGATGATAAACTTAGAATATCCTCAGAATTTATACATATGGGAGAAGAAAGCTTTATTACTCCTTCTCACACAATTTTCTTTTGGTCTTGCAACATGTTTTGCATTTTCTGTCAAAACTATACTATAAGTTTTCGCTTAGAAGACGGAGAAACAATAGATCCTAAAACATTAGCAAAGATTATAGAAAGGAGAAGGAGAGAAGGCTGCAGAAATGTTAATTTAGTTGGTGCAGAACCTACCATGTTTCTACATAATATTTTCGAAGTTTTCGAGTATGTGAATGACAATGTTCCAGTAATATGGAATAGTAATATGTATATGAGCGAGCTTTCTATGAAACTTTTAGATGGTTTTATTGATGTTTATTTGACTGACTTTAAGTTTGGTCCAGGAGATTGTTCCAAAGAACTTGCGAGAACAAAAAATTATTGGAATGTGGTTACAAGAAATCATTTAATAGCTAACAAACAAGCTGAAGTTGTTGTTAGGCACTTAATTTTACCAAACCACATTGAATGTTGTACTTTTCCAATTTTAGAATGGATCTCAAAAAATTTAGGACAAAATTGTATAGTGAATGTTATGAATCAATACTACCCTTACTTCAAAGCATTAGAAAACGAAAAAGTAAACAGAAGGATAACAAAAGAAGAGTATAGAAAAGCTTTAGAAAAGGCTAGAGAACTTGGATTAATTGTAAAGGGATAAAATGATGAATAAAACATTCATTTTAATAACTTTTGCCTCTTTCTTACTATTATCTTTGATCTTTCTATTTCATAACTTTAACAATTTATTTCCAACTCAAGAAGAATACAAATTTAATCAAACTGTAAAAGAATTCTCTCCGACTTTAGAATTTAAAATAGAAAACGAAAGTTTAAAGAAAGTTGAATCAACACTAATTTCATACAAATCTTCGAACTGTCCTAAAAACTATCCTATATTTTGTAGAGGCGTTTGTTATCAAAAGTGTGAAATTGGATATTTAGAATGTTATGAAAATAGAACTGGAAAATGTATTTATTATCAACCGAACGTTAGCTATTTATACGATAAACTTACAAATGCTTTTGTAAATTATGAGTGTGAAGAAAAAATAGATGCAGAGAATTTGAAAAGTTTTACAATTTCACTATTGCCTAACTATGGAGCTTCGGTTTTTCCTTACCTTCTATACAATTTTCAAATTTACAAATGGATAAAAGAAAACATAAGATACTTGCCTGGAAGTTATTCTGAAGCTATGCCTCCAAACGAAACCATTCAATTAAAAGCTGGAAAGTGTGATGACCAAGCAATACTTTTTGCGTCTATGAGTGCTTCTATAGGGAGCGTTGTTAGAGTAAGATATGTTGAAGGTTGTCGACATGCTTGGAGTGAACTTTTCTTTCCAACAAATAATGTTGAAGAAATAATTAACGAGCTCTCTTTTTATTCAAATGAAAAAGAATTTCAGTATTTTGAAGCAGAAGATGGAATTTGGATACCGTTCGATACAACATACAAAGTTGGTAGAATTGTCGATGATTGCTTAAATGCACTAAACACTTCAACGGTAAAATACTATTGTAAGAACCCATGCAAAAAAGAATATCCATTTTACTACAATGGTTCTTGTTATTCTAAATGTCCTGGGGGTACAGGAACTGGAAACAAAAATTATCTTTGTTTAGAATGTCCAAAAGAATATCCTTTCACTTATAATAACAAATGTATTAATGCTTGCCCAAATGGTACTGGATTGGCTTCAGATAACAAAACTTGTTTAGAATGTCCTCCAGGTTATCAAACTTATAATAATATCTGCGTAACTTGTCCTGAAGGCTTCTATATTGGAAAGGATGGAAAATGCTACAGGAAGTTTTAACTCCAAATTATAAGTGAAGATCTAAAAATAATTTATAAACTCTAAAGTATTTTGAAAGGGTAGATATACTAGTAAACAATGTTGCATTCTATACGTCTTGGATACTTTTGTTGAGATGGGAGAAATCAATTGTAATATAAGTTTATCAATGTAAATCTTAGTAAATCTTAAAGAAACTCCAAATTGTATAAAGGATGTTGTTGAAACGATGATAAAACAAAAATATTGAAAAATAATAAACATAACTTCAATCGCCGGAACTATTGTTTGATTTTTGCAACCGGTTCATTATTATGCGAGCAAGGCTGGAATTACTGACTTTAAAAGAGATTTATCTTTGGAATTGACACCATATGGAATAGAATAAAATTTAATGGAATAGATTCAACTCCAATAGAAACTCCTGGATATATGGCTATTGGAAAAGAAGTTTATGAGAATTTCAATATGGGAAAAGCAAGAAGATATAGCAAGTTAGCAGTATTTTTTGCTTTGGATAAATACAGCGATATAACAAGGACAAATTACAGTAAGTTATGGATGATAAACGACACAGTAAAAAACTTTTTTCATTCTTCCAATTTTAAATTGTAGTTTTTGAAAAATCCGCTAACAAATCCTAGGGTAGCACCAAGTTTGTCTAAATTACCATTAAAATAGTTTGTTTGAAAGATTACGTTCAATGTTTCTGAGATAGCAGTATTAAGATATGGTGTGTGATCTAAAATTTCCCCAAAAAGAGCACCAATTAATGCACCTAATGTGGCACTTAGAAATATTAATCCCGCTCCCACTCCAACTAATGCTATTCCAGTAGCAACATCCTTACCAGATATGTAAACTTTAGTATAATCATTATATTTCTTTGAGAACCTATCTTCTCGTTTGTCTAAATATAGCCTTATGCTTCCCAAAGTATCGTCTCTTCTAATATGACTCGAATAATATTGCCGAATGTACATATGTATGTTTACTAGAAAAACTTAAATGGTTGTATTATTCGATTATTATAAAAACGCCCCCGCCGGGATTCGAACCCGGGTCTCAGGCGTGACAGGCCTGCATCCTAGACCACTAGACGACGAGGGCATCTATAATTTTAAGTTTACCATAGAATTAAAATTTTTGCAGAAATAAATTCGGTTGGCGGCGACGTGGATTTCCCGCTCCATGCGGAGCAGTACTTTCCACACCTCCGGGAGGCTTAACTTCCGGGATCGGAACGAGACCGGGTGTTTCCCTCCCGATCTGGCCGCCAACCAATTATGATTCTCTTTCTTAAATTTATAAGCTTATCATCAGTAGAGAAAAAATTTATATATATACTAAAATGAATAACACCTATGGCAGATCAAATAAAAACATCAAAAGAAGTTGAATACGATACTGAAAATGCAAGAAGAATATATGAGCTTCTTGAAAAGAGTGATAGGGGAATGACAATAGCTGAAATAGCAAAAGCATTAAACCTTAATAGACACACAGTAACAAAGCTTTGTGAGAAAATGTTATTAGAGAAGAAAATAGACTATGATGAGAAGGGACCTGCGAAAGTTTTTTATTCGGTGGGACCAAGCAAGTTTATTGCTAAAATTCAAGTCTCACCAATAGAATTTATTTGGATAGATGTCTTCAAACAACCAAGATATAGAGGTGAGGAACCTTTTGTTAGAATTAATCAAACCAAACACGACAATCTAATTAGAACAGAGAGTAAATTTAGGAGTGTAGGAGCTGTAGCTATAAAGAAATCACAGTTAGAAGAAATAATAAAAATTTTGAAAAAAGTGGCAAGGGAAGAGTTTGGAATTAATGTGTAATAAAAGTAAATAGTTAGAATTGAAAAAGTTTTATGAAAGAAGAAGAAAGAGAAGCCATAATTCAATACTCATATTTACAAGCTAGAATGGAAGCCCTTTTGAAAGAAAGGGAAAAAATATTAGATAGTATAAAAGAAACTGAAAACACTATTTCATCATTAAGTGAACTTAAAAAAGATGTTGAAACTATTTTTTCGCTTGAAAGCGGAGTTTATTGTAAAGGGGTATTGAAAGAAGAAAACTTTCTAGTTAATATAGGAGCACGAGTCTTCCTAGAGTTAAGCAAAGATGACGTTTTAGATATCCTTAAAAAAAGGATAGATACACTTAAAAAAGCTATGAAAGAGTTAGAAGATGATATAGAAATCATTATTTCGCAGCAAAAAAAACTGGAAGATATCATAAGAAAGGCGGGTAGATAAATGTTCGACTTTTTGAAGAAAAAGTTTAAGGAAATAGCAGAAAAAATAGTAAGAAAACAAAAAGAAATAGAAGAAGAAAAAGAAAAAATACTAAAAAAACCGGAATTGGTTATTGAGGAAAAAGTAGAAGAAAAAATACCTGAAATAAGAGAAGAAGTTAAAGAAGTTAGGAAAAATAAAAGTCTGCTTTCTAGAATTAAGGAAAAAATTGTAAAAAAGGTTTTGGAGAAAAAGTTAAAGAGAGAAGACATAGAACCTTTACTAAGTGATTTAGAATTTGAACTTATTGAAGCTGATGTAGCGTTCGAAGTCGCAGAAAAAATTAAGAATGATTTGATCAAAGAACTAGACGGAAAAGAAATAAAAAGAGGTAAGGAAAAAGAGGTTGTTATTGAGGCGATGAGGAAAAGTTTAAGCGAAATTCTAAGTTTACCACAAATTAATTTAGAAAATGAGATAAAAAACAAAAAACACTATCTAATAGTTTTCTTTGGATTTAATGGATCTGGCAAAACAACAACAATTGCTAAAGTTGCAAACTATTTAATTAAAAGGGGTTTTACATGTGTGTTAGCTGCTGGAGATACTTTTAGGGCTGCCTCTATAGAACAATTAGAAGAACACGCAAAAAGAATTGGAGTACCTATTGTAAAGCAAAAATATGGCGCGGATCCCGCTGCTGTAATTTTTGACGCTAAAAAATATGCGGAAGCCAAGAAAATAGATGTCATTCTTGCTGACACTGCTGGAAGAAGCTATACAAACGAAAATTTAATGGAAGAATTAAAGAAAATTGTAAGAGTAAATAGGCCTGATTTGAAAGTATTGGTTATAGATAGCTTGACGGGAAACGATGCTGTTAACCAAGCAAAATTCTACAATGAAATTGGAATTGATGCTGTAATTTTCACAAAGCTAGATGTTAATGAGAAGGGTGGGGCTATACTTTCTGTTTCTTATTTGCTTAAAAAACCAATACTTTTTGTTTGCGATGGGCAAAATTATGAAAATATAAAATATTTTGATAAAGATGAGTTCATCAACAACATACTAAATTTTGAAAGAGAATAAATTGTTAAAAGGTTAAGTTGATTTATGTTAGAGACTTTTTCAGAAGGATTGAAAAATGTAATAAGAAAAATAATTGGTAAAAGTGTTGTTGATGAAAAGGTCGTAGAAGAGTTCTTGAAGGAACTGAAAGCAATTTTTCTTCAGTCTGACGTAGACGTTGAGATAACAAACAAATTTATTGAAACTGTGAAGAATAAGGTTTTAAGTGAAAAAATTCCAGAAGGATTGACGCTTAAAGAATATTTAATAAAGGTAGTTTATGATGAATTAGTTTCAATTCTTGGAAAAGAGGTAACAGACATAAGAGGAAAAAAGATAATGTTGGTTGGTCTTTTTGGAAGTGGAAAAACAACAACAGCTGGGAAACTTGCATATTATCTAAAAAAGAGAGGGAAGGTTGTCCTAGTTGGGTTGGATTATCATAGACCTGCTGCCCCAGAGCAACTAAAACAAATTGCAGAAAAAATAAATGTAAAATTTTTTATTGGTAAGGATGCTTTTGAGGTAGCAAAAGAAAGTTTGGAAAAATTCAAAGATTATGATTATATCATTTATGACACTGCAGGTAGAGACGCTTTGGATGAAGAATTAGCATACGAACTCAAGAAATTAGGAGAGATAATAAAGCCAGATGAAGTTTTGTTAGTTTTGCCCGCAGACATAGGAAAAATAGCAAGAAAACAAGCTGAAGAATTTAACAAACTTGTTGGAATAACTGGAATTATAATAACTAAGATGGATTCTTCAGCAAAAGGAGGAGCAGCTATAGCTGCTTGTAGTGTGACAGGCGCAAAAGTAAAGTTTATTGGTGTTGGAGAAAAATTTGACGCTTTTGAGAAATACGACCCCAAGAGGTTTGTTTCTAGAATGCTTGGTCTTGGAGATTTAGAGACTTTGCTGGAAAAAGCAAAAGAAGTAGTTAAACTAGAAAAAGTTGAAAAAATTGTAGAAGGTGAATTTACTCTTGAAGATTTTATAGAACAAATAGAGTCTGTAAGAAAAATTGGACCATTATCAAATATAATATCTATGATACCGGGATTAAGCCTACCAAAAGATTTACTAAAACAACAGGAAGAGAAAATGAAAAAGTGGAAATATATGATGCAATCCATGACACCGGAAGAAAGGAAAAATCCAGAAATAATAAACGATAGTAGAATAAGGAGAATTGCTAGGGGGAGTGGAACAAGAGAAGAAGAAGTTAGAGAACTTTTAGATCAATATTTCAAGATGAAAAAGCTCATGAAAAGTATGGGTGGAATAAAAGGTTTGAAAAGAGGTCAATTAGAACAGTTAATGAGACAATTTGGTTTGAGATTATGAGGGAATTCATACTTTTTTCTAGAGGAGTAACTAAAGAGTTTAAGTTAAATGATTTGCCTAATGCGGGTAGAATGGATTTAATAGCCAGATGTATTTCAACAGCAATTTTTTTATCTTACTCTTTAAGAAAAGATGTTAAATTTCATGCTGTCTTAAACGGTCCGCCATCTCCACCACTGACAGTAACTTTTTTCACTAACGAGTTAAAGAATGTCTCTCCTGATGAA
The DNA here is from genome assembly GCA_032249395.1 of Candidatus Aenigmatarchaeota archaeon. Taxonomy (GTDB): domain Archaea; phylum Aenigmatarchaeota; class Aenigmatarchaeia; order CG10238-14; family SpSt-28; genus SpSt-28. The sequence continues at coordinate 39,525 of JAVVFY010000005.1, read as the reverse complement.
AGAAACATAGCATCTCACATAAACATAGCAATAAAAAATTTTGCAATTGGTAAGAAAAATTCTGAGCCAGGAATATACATCGATAAAAAAAGCTTTGAAGAATTGATAAAAGAGAAAATTGAAGAGTATGGCAGCAATAACATTTTCTACTTACATATGGATGGTGAGGATATAGGAAATATTGAAATAAAAAAAGATTCTGTTTTTATTTTGGGTGATAACAAAGGAATTCCTAAAAAGGAAGAAAATTTTCTTTTAAGAAATGAAATAAGAAAAGTATCTGTTGGTAGAATAGAATATTTGACTTCCCAAGTAATAGCAATTGTAAATTATGAGATGGATAGGAGAGGATTATGAAAGTTATAGAAAGTGTAGTTAAGCTAATGAAAAAAGGATATGTTTGTGATTATTGCTTAGGCAGAGCTTTTGGGAATTTGTTAACTGGAAAATCTAACAAAGAGAGAGGAGAAACAATAAGACAAGTTTTGGCAATGTTTTTCGACTCTGGTGAAAATCTGGATATAGATTTAAGCAACTTTCATGGCATAAATTTTAGAAATAGAAGAGTTGAGGTAGAAAAAAAGTCTTGCTATTTTTGCAACAATACTTTTGAAAAAATTGAAGAAATGGTTGACAAAATAATAGAAAAGTTGAAAGAATATGAATTTGATACTTTTCTAATTGGAACGAAACTCTCTTCTGAACTTTTACAAAAAGAAGAAGAAATGATAGAAGAGGTTGGGGCCGAATATTATGAATCGCTAAAATCTACATTTAATAGAGAAATTGGCAAAACTATAGAAAGGAAAACTGGTAAAAAAGCAAATAGAGATAATCCTGATATAACAGTTTTAGTTGATTTAGAAAGGAATACAATAAGTTTGCAAGTTAAAAGTCTATTTGTTTATGGCGAATATCAAAAACTTTCTAGAAGAATACCACAAGCAACATGGCATTGTCCATATTGTAAGGGTAAAGGATGTGAGAAATGTAAAGGTACCGGATTATTATATCCGACTTCTGTTCAGATGATAATAGAAAAACCATTGTTAAAGGCAACAAAAGGAAAGAAAAGTAAGATACATGCAGAAGGGCGTGAGGACATAGATGCTAGATGTTTGGCTTGGAGACCGTTCGTTATAGAAATTGTCAAACCAAAAATTAGAAAAATTGATTTAAGAGATATTGAGAAAAAAATAAACAAATCAAAGAAAGTCAAAGTTAGAAACCTCAAAATTATAGAAGATGGAAAGCAACTAATAAGAAAGCTAAAGACGGAGAGGTCTGAAAAAACGTATAGAGCAATAGTAATATTCGAAAAACCAATAGACAAAGAGAAGCTTAAAGAGCTAAAACAATTAAATGGTGCAATAATATTTCAAAAAACGCCTACAAGAGTATTAGCTAGAAGGTCGGATAGGGAGAGGAAGAGAAAGGTAATAAAAATTTCATACAGGTTGATAAACAAAAGAACCTTAGAATTGATAATAAGGACTTCTGCCGGCCTTTACATAAAAGAACTAATAACTGGAGATAATGGTAGAACAAAACCCAACATTAGCGAAATTTTAAATAACACTCCAAAAAAGATTTTATTGGATGTAATCAAAATCCACAGGGGTGAGTGAATGAGGTTGATTGTTCCTTTGGCTGAAGGATTCGAAGAAATTGAAGCAGTAGCTGTGATAGATATTCTTAGAAGAGCTAATATAAAGGTTGATGTTGTGGGCATAGAAGATGAAATTGTTTCTGGAAGAAATGGTATAAAAATCCTTTGTGATAAGATAATTACTGATGTTAAGCCAGAAGATTATGACGGAATAGTTCTACCTGGAGGAAATCCTGGCTATAAAAATTTGGAGAATAACCAACAAGTAATAAACTTTATTAAACACTTTAATAGTAAAGGAAAGCTGATAGCAGCCATATGTGCAGCACCAACAATATTAGAGAGAATTGGTATATTGGAAGGCAAGAAAGCCACTTGTTCTCCGAAAATGAAAGATAAAATAAGAAATTATGTTGATGAAAAAGTTGTTGTAGATGGTAACATAATAACCTCTCAAGGACCGGGAACCGCAATAGAGTTTGCACTAGAAATAGTCAAACTGTTTGATCCGAATTGTTATGAGCAATTGAAAAAGGATTTAGTTGTATAAATAAAGTGATTATAATGGTTAAAAAGTCTCAAGGCTTTAGGGTGAAAACAAGAAAAAAGCTAGCAAGAGAAGCTAGGTATAGGCCTCTTATAACCAAATTTATACAAAAGTTTAACATAGGAGAAAAAGTAATTATAGATCAAGAACCGACTAGCTTCAAAGGAATGCCTTTTTCAAGGTTTAAAGGAATGGTAGGTGAGATCATAGAAAAAAGAGGAAGAGCATATGTTGTTAAAGTAAAAGTCGGTAAAAAAATAAAGAAAGTAATTTCTAGACCGGAACACCTTAAACCTTTGAATTTTTAGTTTTAAATTAACAATCAAATAATATAATCATGGAGATAATAGCTGAGCAACCAGTAACATTTGCTGAAGCTAAAGAAATAATGGAAAATAAAAGTAAAAAAACTAAAAGTCTTACCTACGAACAAAATAACGCACTAGAACACTTATCAAAGTTTACTAAATTGGATTTAAAAAGCGTAAAGAAAATGAAAGAAGAACTAACTAAAATAAAAAAACTAAAAGAAGAGCAAATAATTCAAATTTGTAACTTTCTTCCTACCACAAAAGAAGAGTTAAGAACAGTTCTTTATAAAGACTACACTCTTTTTGAAGATTCGGAATTAAACACAATAATTGAAACTGTTAAAAAGTTTCTTTAGGTGAGAGATTTGATAAAAAAAGAAGAATACTTGATAGTTCTAGATTTTCTGCCAATGGGAAAAGCCACAGACAAGAGAGCAGAACCAACAGTTCAAGGTATAGGAGAATCTTACTTTATGTTACTAGAGGTTGTTATAAAAAAGGGTATACAACCTAAACCAAAAGATAGGATCTACATTGGAAGTGGAAAAAGAGAAGAAGTAGAATATATAAAAAGAAGAATAACGTATGAAGATTTAACAAGCTTTGCGAAAAATATTTTAGAAGAGGTTGTTAGCGAAATTGTTGAGAAAAATGAAAAAAGATTTGTAAATTTCTTTAATACAAGTGGTCCGATAACCACAAGAATGCATTCCCTAGAACTCTTACCGGGTTTGGGCAAAAAACATCTCTTTAACATACTGCAAGAAAGAAAAAGAAAACCATTCGAATCATTCGAAGATATTAAAAACAGAATTGAAATGTTGCCGGACCCTAAAAAAATGATTGTAAAAAGAATACTTCAAGAAATACAAAACAAAGAAGAAAGACATAAATTATTTGTTGCATGATAGCCCCGGGCGGATTCGAACCGCCGTCCCCGGGTTTCTTCCTATCATCTTTTGTCAAAGCTTTGGTTATAGACCAAAGCCCGGTATCCTTGGCCGCTAGACGACGGGGCTATGTCTTTAAATAATATTTTATTTTATCAATATTGATTTTAATTTTCTTTAAATTTATCTAAAAAGTAAAAAACCTGTGGCTAATGATAAAATCGACGATAAAAACAAAAATGGTATTGCAGGCAATGGTCCAGCAACTTCCCTAATGTTAATCAAGTAAAAAATTATGAAAAGCATTATAGTATTAAAACCTACACACAATAGAGAAAATTTAATACCTAGTTCTAAAAGAGAGACACACAACACAGCTGGTACAAAATAATCTCCTGCACCAAGCGCTATAATTTTTATTTTCTTCTTACCTCTTGTAAATGTTACTCTCCTTTCTTTCTTATAAGGAAAAACTGAAATTAATGCTGTTGGTCTTGAGAGCAATTTCTCTGCGATAAAAACCATGTGTTTTGTAATAAAAACTGAAATAAAGTCATAAAAAGAAAGAAGTAGAAAAAATAAAAGAGTTACCTTGTAGTCTAAAGATGAACCTACCAACGCCGAGGCGGATGAAACAGACAAAAACAAACATATGTTTTTAATAATTTGAGATCTCTTTACTTCCGATAATATTAGCAGGGATATAGATATAACTATGGACAAAATGGTAGGAAGAAAATAGGAAAAGGTAGTAGAAATTAAAAAGAAAAGAGCCACATTTTCCATTAATCTTATCATCTCAAACTTCGTTTTCATAAAAAATAGTAGTACTATAGTTCCTGCTAAAACAAGAAGTAAAAGATATATCGAGTTTCTGTAATCCTTCGGATCTTTAAATACTGGTTCAATTTCCCCTTTCTCTATAGATTTTTTGGTTAAAATTCCAAGATAAATTGAAAAAAGCAAAGTAATAACAAAAAAAATTAAAAGAATTAATGTCTCCCTCATCAAAAAACTTAGAAAATTATGCTTAAATAATTAGAAAGTAAGGTATAAAGATGATAATAGGATATAACTTTGATAAAATAGAAGCAAACAAAGTGAAAGAAATTTCTGGCAAGTTAGATATAACCTCATCAGCTAAAATAATATCTGTAGAAGAAAAAGAAATAGAAATCTTAAATAAGAAGAGGGTTTTGGAGGTAGAATTTGAATTTCTAGTTGAGTATAAAGAAGGTTTCGGAAATATAAGAATGTTTGGAAAATTGCTATATGATGGAAAAAATATAAAAGATGGCCTAAAAATGTGGAAAAAAGACCAAAGGTTGCCAGAAGATATAGATATAGAAATAAAAAATTTTCTTTTTAAAAAATGCCTAACTTTAGCTATAATATTGGCGGATGAATTAAGGCTTCCTTCCCCACTTCCGTTCCCCATTGTCGTTCCAACCAAAAAGGAAGATAAAAACTATATAGGATAAATTATGTTTGAGTCGTTAATTTACCCTTTAATTTTGTATTTTGGATATATAGGAATATTCATAATTAGCGCAATTTCGGCATCTACCATATTCTTACCCACACCACTATATCTTATTGTGATACTAGCATCTTCGCTTGGGATGAATCCTTTTTTAATCGCAATTTTTTCTGCTGCAGGAATGGCAATAGGAGAACTAACAGGATATTTTGTTGGTTTGGGGGGAAACAAACTAATAGAAAGTAAAAGAAATAGAATTGTGACGATATTCGAAAAATTCTTTAAGAAAAATGGTTTCATCACGATATCTCTGGCTGCTTTCTTTCCTGTACCATTCGATGCAGTAGGCATATTAGCAGGTTTGGCTAACTATGAAATAAAAAAATTTATATTGGCAACGTTTATTGGTAGATTTTTTAAGATACTAATTTTTGCTTTAGTTGGAGCTGAGTTTAAATTAATTTAATCATCTAAAATCAAAAATTTTTAATATAAAAGAAATAAAACTTATGCCATCCGTAACTCTTTCATTTCAAGTTCATCAACCTATTAGAATTGCACATTTTCAATCAAATGGATTTATAGAAGATAGAAAGCTTTATGATGCCTACTTTAATAATGGGTTGAACAAATGGATTTTTGATAGAGTAGCTAACAAATGTTATTTACCTACAAATAGAATAATTTTGGAAATTTTAGACAATTTAAAACATGAAAAAAGAAAATTCAAAGTTGGTTTTAGTTTAACTGGAACATTCGTAGAAAGTGCAGAAAAATTTAATAAGGATGTTTTATCAACTTTTAAGCAACTTGCTGAGAAAAAAGAAGTTGAGTTTTACGGGGAGACTTATTTTCATTCGTTAGCTAGTTTGTATGAGAGTGAAGAAGAATTCGTAGAACAGGTTGAAATGCATAGACAAATGTTAAAAGATTATTTCAACATAGAACCAAAAGTTTTTGTAAATACAGAGATGATTTATAATAATAGAATTGCAAAAATAGTTGAAAATTTAGGCTTTAAGGCAATATTTACCGAAGGTGCAGAAAGAATATTACAATGGAGGAATCCAAACTATGTTTATGTGAGAAAATATTGTTATCCAAATGACCCTACACCAGATAAAAGAATAAGAGTTTTGTTAAGAAATTATAGATTAAGCGACGATATTGGTTATAGATTCTCCGCAAGAAATTGGGACCAATGGCCTTTAACAGCTGAAAAATATGCTGCTTGGCTAAGTGCTACGCCTGGCCAGGTTATCAATATTTTCATAGATTATGAAACTTTTGGAGAACATCAGCCAGAAGAAAGTGGAATATTTTGGTTTTTGAAGGCTTTACCATACATGGTTCTTAAATACGATAATCTAGAGTTTTTAAAAGCAAGCGAAGCCATAGAAAAATACCAACCAATCGGAGAAATTGATGTTTTTGAATTTTCAACAGTTTCTTGGGCAGATATGGAAAGAGACGTATCCGCATGGCTGGGAAATAAAATGCAGCAAATTGCCTTTGAAGAAGTTAAAAATCTAGAAAAGATTGTTAAGAAAAGTAAAAATGAGGATTTGATAAAGATTTGGAGATTATTACAACAAAGCGACCATTATTATTATATTTGTAATAAATGGTGGGCCGATGGTGATGTTCACAAGTATTTCAGCAGTTTTGGTACTCCAGAAGAAGCTTTTGCAAACTTCATGGGAATATTAGCAGACTTCAAAACTAGATTGTTGTTAGAAAGTAGAAGAAATTTATTTGAAGAGAAAAAATAGAGTAATGAAGGCTTGTGTTGTTGGATCGTTAGTTATCGACATAACAATCTATCCTTCGAAAAATTTTTTCCTAATTAAAGATTTGCTTGCTTTTCCGTTTGATTACAAAACCCAAATTGAAAAGATTTCTTTGGATGTTGGTGGTTCTGGCTTTAACGTTGCAAAAGTTCTTTCAATTCTCGGAAATAAAGTAGAATTTTTTGGAAAAGTCGGTAATGATAGTTATGGAGAAATGATTTTAAAGGAAATGAAAAAAAGCAAAATATCAACAAAAAATGTTAAAAAAGAAAATTCTATGACGGGCTTCTCATTAATTTTCCTTTATGGAGAAGAAAAGACAATATTAACTTATAGAGGGGCAAACAATCTTTTATCAGAAAAGGATTTAGATGTTAGTGTTTTAAAAAAATGCGATTGGTTTATTTTTACAAGCATGACAAGCAATGAGAATATTAAATTTTTAAGAAAAGCTATAGAAGTTTCTAAAACTCATGGAATTAAGATAATTTGTAATCCAAGCGTTGCAATGGTCGATTATCAGAGAGAAAACTTGCTAGAATTTATGAAGAAATCTGAGTTTGTCATAATGAATAAAAAAGAAGCCATGAAATTAACTCAAACAAAAAATCCTCTAGAAGCTTGTAAAAAATTGAAAAAAATTTCAAAAGCAACAGTTATAGTTACAATGGGTAAGAAAGGTGCAGTTGTTTTTAATGATAAGCTAAAAATTTTTGAGGCTTATAAAGTTAAAGTTATTGACACGACGGGAGCGGGGGATTCTTTCACTGCAGCCTTTTCCCATTCTTTCTCAAAAACAAAAGATATAGATTATTCTATAAAATTCTCAAATGCATATGCTGCACTTAAGATTAGTAAAGGCAAAGGATATTTTCCAAACGAAAAAGAAGTCTTAGAATTCATGAGTGAGAAAAATGTTCGAATCAAAAGAGAAAAAGCTTAAAGAAATAATGAAAGATGGAAAGGCGTTACTTTTAGCTTTTGACCACGCTGTAGAGCATGGGCCGAGTGTTTATGAAGGAATAGATTTGTCACCAGAAAGAATAGCAAGAATTGCTGTGGAAGGAAAAGTTGATGGAATAATAGTTCATATTGGTGTTGCAAAAAAGATTAAGAGGGTGGTTGGGAAATTGCCAATAATTGTTAAATTGACTGCAAGAACAAGTTTGAGTACTGATGAAAATCAAATTCAACAAATTGTGACAAGCGTTAAAGAAGCTAGAGATATTGGTGCGAAAGCAATTGCTTGCACAATCTACTTTGGTTCTGATAGAGAGGCTGAGATGTTTAAAATTTTTGAAGAAATAAAGCAAGATGCCAACAAATACAAAATGCCAATTTTTGGTTTTGCTTACCCTCGCGGTAAAAAACTTAAATCAAAATATGATCCAGATGCTATAAGATATGCAGCTAGAGTTGGAGCAGAAATCGGTTTTGATGTAGTTAAAACTTATTATACTGGAGATAAAGAAAGTTTTTCTAAAGTTGTTAAAGACTGTTTTGTTCCAGTTTTAGTTGCAGGTGGTCCAAAAATTTCGGAAGAGAAAGATGTTTTGAAAATTGTAGAAGATGTAATGAGCGTTGGTGCAGCTGGTGTAGCAATTGGAAGAAATATCTGGATGAGAAAAGATGAAGAGGCAGTAAACCTACTTAAAGAAATTAGGAGGATTGTTCACAAATGATAGTTTTGAATTTTAAAGCATACAAAGAAGCTAGCGGTAAAAAATCTCTAAAACTTGCAAAGATTGCTGAAGAAATTTCAAAAAGATATAAAATTGACATTTTCGTCGCACCACAGTTTTTAGATATTCCACTTATAGTAAAGAATGTTAATATACCTATAATAGCTCAGCATGTTGATGATGTAGAAGAAGGAAGATTTACTGGAAGTGTCTCTTTCAATTCACTAAAGGAATATGGTGTCTATGGTTCCTTAATTAATCACTCTGAGAAAAAAGTTCCAATAGAAAAAATTGAAAGAATTATAAAAATCTCAAAAAAGTATGGAATCAAAATATTTGCTTTAGCATCCGACTTGAAAGAAGCTGAAAATATTGCAAAGCTATCACCATATTCTTTGAGTTATGAGCCGCCAGAACTAATAGCTACAGGAAAAGCTGTGTCAAAATACAAGGCAGAATCTCTTAGGGATTTTGTAGAGCTTGTTGAGAGAATTAATCCAAAAATTGTTAAGCTTTGTGGAGCAGGAATAACTAATGAAGAAGATGTAAAATCTGCCTTAGATTTTGGTACACAAGGTGTTTTAATAGCAAGCGCTTTTGTGTTTGCAAAAAACAAAAGAAAGTTCCTAGAAAAAATTGCTAAAGTTTTTTCATCCAGATAGGAAATCATTTCTTGAATTTTTTATAGGAAATTTCTAAGGCCTTGACTCCAGGTAATTCTTTTCCTGATAAGTAATCTATTAAAGCTCCTCCTGCCAAGCTCACATAAGAGAATTTTTCTTCAGGTATTCCAAAAACTTCTAAAGCTGTAGATGTATCTCCGCCTCCTATCAATGTAAAAGACTTCAAGTTAGATAAAGTCTCAAGAATTTCTTTTGTTCCTATTGAAAATGGTTGTCTTTCGTACATTCCTAATGGTCCTTTGACAATTATATACTTAGCATCTCTCAAAATTTCCTTAAATTTCTCAATCGTTTTTTTACCGACATCCAAAATCAAACCTTTTTTAGGAATATTGTTAACATCATACTCAACTCTATTTCCGTCTTCTTCTATTGCAACATCTTCTGGTAGAAGGATATTATCTTTGTGATCATTTAGCAACTTCTTGGCTCGCTCTTCTAATTGCAAATATCCCATGTCTTGTAAAACTTTTCTGTTATCATCATTAATATCTATGCCAGAGGCGTGCAAGAAAAGATTAGCAGTTAATCCACCTAGCAAAACTTTTTTAATCTCCAAATTTTTCGAAGACAATAATCTCTCCATAACTTTCAAACAATCATCAACTTTTGCACCAGCTAAAATGAATACATCCCATTTTAATTGAAATCTTGGTAAGTCGTGTATCAATAGTTTACCAACTATCTTGAATTTGTCTCCAAAATCGAAAAATGCTCTGCTTATAGCATTCAATTCTTTTTCCATCACTCTACCTGCCATTGATGGCAAAAGTGTTGAAAAACCAACAACACTTGCATGGCTTCTATGAGCAACAGAAAATCCGTCTAGCACAAAGTAGTTTGCAAGCGGTGCTAACTCTTTAACTATTGTTGAGTTAGCATGCTCTTCTATGCTCTTCTCTTTTGTTTCATCGTCTAAAAATCTAACATTGTCTAAAAGTATTGCTTCTCCTTCTTTTAGTTCTTTAATTTTTTTCTTCGCTTTTTCTCCAACAATATCATCAATAAACTCAATCGGCCTTTCTAAATACTTGTTTAAAAGTTCGGCATGTTTTTCCAAGCTAATAAAATCTTCGTCTCCTTTCCTTCCTTGATGTGCCAAAACAACAACCTTTGCGCCTTTTTCTTGAAGCTCTTTTATAGTCTTCGAATGAGCTTTTATTCTTGGTGAATCAAGAAGCTTCTTTGAAGGAACATCGTAGTATGAATTAATATCAACTCTTACGATAACTACTTTTCCTTTAACATCAAAGTCATCAAGTGTAAAATATTCCATTCTTTAGTTTATTGTCTATCTTTAAGTTTTTTCTAGAAAATATAAAATGATTAAACAAAGTTTACGATGTCAAGATGTTGTGTATAACTCTCTCCAAAATTTTTAGGACAATTCGAAGTTGTTTGTGAGCTAGCAGGGTTGCGCAATATTTTCAGTAGTCTTTCTGATGATACTGTTGAATGATTTTCCCTCACTCTAAGTAACTTTTTCTTTGCTATGACCAGTTTGTTAACTTTCTGTATAGATGTCAGATTTTATTATAAAAAACCAACAAAACATTACACCATAAGTCCTGTTGTTTCACAAAATAAATTGTTGGGATAATTTTTTGGGATCTGTTACTAAATATACATACACATAATCTCCTACATTAAAGTTGCAGTTATAAAAATAGACTCTTGTATCAGGTCTCTCTAAAAAGTGTTTTCTCGCATTCTCTGGAAGCATCGCTAGATCCTTTTCACTTAGCTCTTCTCTGACAACATATCTGCAGATAGGTTTTGGGCTCTTCGAAATCAACTCTTTTTCTATAATCTTACCTTGGTGGTATAAGCGGATGATTACTCCTACCATACTATCTCATCCTATATTGTTATATTAACAAATAAAGCTTAAATACTTTCCAATAAACTATACCTTAACGCTAATAGATGAATGGCAGATAAGCTTGAACTATTGTTCGGTGACCAAACAACTTTAAGCCGATAGCCTATTTTAAGCAAACTCCCCAACTTTTTCAATTCCTTCTCCAGAGCCATTTAACGAAGTTTATACTTATTCGCTGTAGTAGTAGAGTATATTCCCTGTAAATACGGATAGAATTGATGAAAGCAACTCTAGATAGTATGGTATAATCCATGAATGGACGTATGTGTTATCCCAGTCACAGGTAGAAGAGGATAATATATGAGACAAAAACATAAAGCAGGAAAACGGAATTATAATTGAAAGAGAATTCTTATGGAGGATTGCACTCGTATATAAGCTTTGTCATAAGATAGTGTAAGATACTATAACTTACTTCTAACTTTATTTCAAACACCCTATTATGGGACGACCTTTAGAAGATTTAGCTTCTTTAAGTCCGGTTAAGACAATTTATATACATTAAACTTTACGCTTTATTAAATACGAAACGCTTTATGTGGAACATATTTAGACTAGAGATAAATTGCATACAGTCTCAGGTGCTCTCCCCCGAAAAGATATTAAATACCCTTTATAATATTAAATTAGTGTGTATAAAATAAAAAATATATGTAGGTGATTAAAAATGCCTGCTATAACATTGTTCATAGCTGAAAATGTTAAACCAAAATTCCAGATAATAAAAGAGATAAACGAAAATGGGAGGGGAGAAAAGGAGTGGTTTTCAGCAACTTTAAACAAATATCAACCAGAGGAAATAATAATAAATTACTTTTTCGAAGAAAGCATAGAAGAGCATCTTTCAAGAGTTTTGGAGAAAGACGAAGTAGAAGAAGTCATATCAGTTTTAAAACAAAATGATAATTCAAAGGTTATAAAAAAGATAACAGGTTTTTTCAATGTCAACAATAAGCTTTTAGAAATCTGCAGAGGTCCGGATAAAATTACAGAAAGGATCGTAGAAAAACTTACAGAAATTACTGGAATTAAATTTAAGAGAGTAAAGGTCTCTGCAAGCGGACTACAACAAATATACCAAAAACATAGTTTGGAAGTAACGCAAGCTATGTTTAAAAATGTTGATGGGTTATTCTATCAAACAATGAGAGGTAGTAATCTAGAAACAAACAAAAGATTTCTAGAATATATGACAAAATTCAAAGATTGTTTAAGAGTAATTTCAATTAGACCTGCTATAAAGTTTTTGAATGGAGGAAGATATCAAGTAACTATAAACGGAGATAAGGGTTCAATTAGATTTTCTCCTTTGCCAGACTACAAGTGGAGACCAAGATTCGAGATAAGGCAAGTAGTAGACATTGTCAGAAAATATGCATCTGCATAAGGTGAAAGAGGTGCAAGTATACCTAGATACAAACGTTCTTTACTCCTACTTAAAGAAAAAGATAGAGGAAAAAATTAGTGGCACCAATAAAGAAATAAAGTTTATTTTTTTCAATAATACACAAATCACCCCAATTTCATCATTTTTTACTTTAATAGAATTAGTAAATGTGTTAAAAAGAGAAATGAATATTAGTAGAAGAAGTATAGAAGATTTCGTTAAAGATGAAATAAAAAGCATGAAAGTCAAATTGATAGAAAAAGCAAAAATTGACGAAAATGTACTTAAGTGGTGCTTGAATAGATTAGACTTTAAGGATGCTATTCATTTAAGCATAGCGAAAGAAAACAACTTAATATTAATAACCAACGACTTAAATCTTATAAAATTTGCTAAATTTGTGAACGTAGAATGTATGACAAGTATAGAACTTAAAAGCAAGATTACATAATTATTTTTAGTGCTGGGGTCGCCTAACCAGGTATGGCGCCGGCCTTGAGTTTTTAGACTCAAGGACTGATTAAAATGAAGAAAGCCGGTGGGCTTTACGCCCGTGTGGGTTCAAATCCCACCCCCAGCGATATAAAATATGAAATTGAAATAGTGGGTACAGCAATTATTTTTTATGCGACTTCTAGAAATTTTAATCCAATCACAAAAGCTAAACCAAACAGGAAGAGCGTGAATGAAATTATAGACTTTTTAATGTTTAGTTCCCTATGAAGTTTTGGTATTAAATCTGAAGTCGCAATATAAATGAAACCACCTGCAGTAAATGGTAGCAAATGTAAAATTGTCTCTTTAGACAAAAAGTAATATCCAAAGAAACCGCCGATAATACAAGTTGTTTGTGATAAAAATGTGAAGACTATTGCTTTGTTTCTTTTCATTCCTCCGTATAACGCTGTAGCAAAATTTCCGAGCTCTTGCGGAACCTCATGGGCTATTATTAGGAATGTTGTTAAAATTCCTAATCTTATGTCAACTAAAAATGTAGAAGCAATGATTAGACCATCAATGATATTGTGAATTGCGTCCCCAACAAATATAAGATAGCTAAATGGATGAACTTTACATTTTAAATTATGACAATGGTGCCATCTCAATATTCTCTCGAGAATGAAGAAAACAATAAAACCAATAACAAACCAATTTATAGCCTGTAATGTTCCGATTCTTTCCAAACCCTCTGCAAACAAATGATACAAAGCACTCCCCACGAGTGATCCTGCAGCAAAAGATACTAGTGGGAAAACTATTTTCTCTAAAGTTTTTCTTTTAATAAATAACGAAAATACTCCAGCTAATCCTATTAAACTAACTAATATCAGTGCAGAAACTATCCAAACCAATACATCCATTTCCTATAGTTTTTGTTGGGAGCATTTATTTTTTAAAAAAAGTAAATTGATGAAAATTAAAGATATAAAAGCTGGAATAGACTTCACCTTATATCTCAAGGGGTAGCATAGAGATTATTAAATGGTTTTATAACTCTTACTCTTTAACGACTTCTGCCTCAAATACGTAAAATTCTGTTCCTTCCTTTTTCCATTCGTCAGCTGGCAAACCTGCTTTTAGACAAAGTTGAGAAAGAAAAACTTCTTTTTTTGTTAATTCGTCCCAAACTTGAGGTAAGAATAACGCAGTCTTAAAGCCTTTCTTTATTATTACTCCATGCTTGAATGGAACTATTTTATCAACAGCTTCCTTAACACTTCCTTCAAGTTTCTTAGGTTCTGTCAATATAGAGACCTCAATCTTTATTTTATCTAATTCGTCTTCTGATAAAGGTGGGAATCTTGGATCTCTTGTTGCAGAAATTGCTGCCTCTATTATTCCATCTATTAAAGGTTTTGTTGGATATGGTAGACCTATACAACCTCTTAATTCCGCTGTTCCATAAAAAATTTTGTTTATTGTTACAAAAACTCCTCTTTTTTCGTCTAGCTCTCTTGGATAATCTTTCGGTCTAGAGATCATCCTTCCTGTCCTTACATAAGTTTCAACTGCTCTTCTTGCTAGCTTTAAAATGTATTGTTTTGTTTTTTCTTCCATTCATCTAATTATACTTCCTTCTTTAACATCTTTTGTAGGTTGAAGCAATGCAATAGTTCCGTTGTCTTCTGCTGCTAGAATCATGCATTGAGATTCTATTCCCATTATTTTTCTCTTTTGAAGGTTCGTTACAAATACAAACTTTTTATTCAAAAGGTCTTCTGGTCTATATTGCTGTTTTATTCCCGCAACAGCTATCTTCTTCTCATCTCCAAAATCTACAGTTAACCTCAGAAGTTTATTTGATTGCAAGATATCTTCTACTTGAATTACTTTTCCTATTCTTAATTCAACTTTTTTGAAATCTTCATGCGAAATTTCCATATATATATTAAACAATAAAAAAATAAAAAATAAGCGAACTATTTCCTTTTCCTTCTTTTCCTTTCTTCTTCTAGTTTTTTCTCCTCCATTGCTAGTTCTCTTTCTATCTTCCACTCGTCCCATTCTAGCCATGCTATGAAGATTCCTATCAATATAAATAAAAGCGGTAGACCACCGTTCAATACTGTCAAGACGTCTTGCCATGCTGGTTTAACTAATCCTGGAATCCCTACAATAATGTACGCTACTGATAACACTACAATTAGTACACCTATAAGAGCTTTTGCTAACGGATGCATATTATCACTAAAAATCAATTCGATTTTAACGATTTAAATTTAAATACCAACAGTGTTTTTATGCTGAATCTATATAAAGCTTTAAGAGAAATGTGGAAAACTAAGACAGAAGAAACAGAGAAGTTGGAAAAGAAGAGATTAATAGAGTGGAGGAGACAGCCAGCTGTAGTAAGAATAGAAAAACCTACTCGTCTAGATAGAGCGAGAGCTCTTGGATACAAAGCCAAGCAAGGTTTTGTAATAGTAAGAGTTAGAGTTAGAAAGGGTGGTAAGCCTAGAAGGTTATACGAAAGAAGTGGTGGTAGGAAACCTTCTTCTGCAGGACTATTAAAATTTACGGCAAGAAAATCGGATAGATGGATTGCAGAAGAAAGGGCTGCACGAAAGTTCCCAAATTTAGAGGTATTAAACAGCTATTATGTTGGTGAAGATGGTCAATACAAATGGTTTGAAGTTATTCTAGTCGATCCTCATCATCCAAACATAAAAGCTGATCCAAAAATAAATTGGATAACAAGTGGAAAGCATAGAAGAAGGGTTTTCAGAGGATTAACATCAGCTGGGAAAAAATCCAGAGGTTTAAGAGCATAAATTAAAATTTATTAATGAGTAATTTAAAGAAGGAACTTGGTTTATTTGACCTAGTTGTTGTTGGAATATCTCAGATAATTGGTGCAGGCATTTTTGTCGTCAGTGGAATAGCCGCAGGTATTGCTGGTCCTTCTGTTATATTGTCTTTTTGGATTGCAGGCTTAGTCGCCTTATTAACTGCTCTAACAACTGCTGAACTTTCTTCCATAATAACAGAGACTGGAAGCTCATATGCTTATACAAAAAGAGCGTTTGGAAAGTTCTTTGGATTTTTGGTTGGATGGATTAGATATTTTGATAACGTTGTCTCAATATCAGCAGTTTCTTTGGGTTTTTCGGCATACTTAATTTCTTTTTTCTTCCCATTTATCTCAAAAAGTTTTCTTATAGTACCATCAATAGCTTTAATTATCTTGTTAACTATACCAAACATTGTTGGGGTAAAAACAACTTCTATACTCTCATCAATTCTAGTTTTGATAAAGCTATCTGCACTATCGTTTTTAATTTTTGTTGGCATTTTTCACATTTTTAAAAATTTCGATGAAACCAAGTTTGTTCCATTTTTCCCAAACGGTTTTTCATCTACTTTGACTGCCAGCTCCCTTGTTTTCTTTGCATTCCTTGGCTTTCAAACAGTTGCAATGGCGTCTGAGGAAGCAAAAAATCCAAAAAAAGATATTCCCCTAGCAATAATCCTCTCTCTCTTAATTTGCTCTTTAATCTACATTGGAGTTGCTATAGTTAGTGTTGGCTCGGTTGATTGGAAAATTCTTGGAAGCGTAGACCATCCTCTATCTTATGTTATACAAAAAATAACAAACAATGAATATGCTAGTTTGTTTGTAACATTTGGCTCCCTAGTTGCTACCGCCAGCGTAGCTTTAACAAGCATTTACAGCTCATCTAGAACATTGTTTGCCCTTTCTCGAGATAATTTATTACCTAAAACATTCGCAAAAGTTAGCGAAAGATTTGGAACACCTATAACTTCGATAATAATCTCATCTATCTTAAGTGTTTTAATAGTTTTGTCTGGCAGCATACATTTCGTTGTTTCAATCGTTAGTTTTGGGTCTTTGTTCAATTTTATCTTTACAAATTTGAGTTTGATAAAACTAAAGACGAAAATAAAGAAAAAGCCAACCTTCGAGTTACCATTTCATCCACTAATACCAATAGCTGGAGCAATAAGTTGTTTTGTTTTAATGTTATTTCTTGAAAACAACGCTAAGATTGTTGGCAGTATGTGGCTTTTAATAGGAATTTTGATTTATTTGATTAGAGAAAAAAGAATTAAATGATGTATGATTTGCACATACACAGCACTTTTAGTTCTGGGGAATCTACTCTAGAAGAAATTATAAAAACTGCAAAAGAGTTGGGTTATAAGGGAATTGGCTTTATTTCTTATCCTCTGAAAAGGGAAGAAGAGGATTTGTTAAAGGCTGAGATAAACAGAGTCAGCAAAGAATACAACTTTGAAATCTACATTGGCTTTGAGGTAACTAACAAGATGGAATTAAAGAAACTTTTGAATAGGAGAAGAGAATTCGATTTACTTTTAGTGAGAGGTGGAACGAATTTCATGAATAGAATTGCTGTTGAAAATAGAGGCGTAGATATTTTAACTCATCCCGATTACGAGAGAAAAGATTGTGGTATAAATCATGTTTTGGCAAGATTAGCAAAAGAGAATGAAGTTGCAATAGAAATAAACTTTAGAGAAGTCTTGAACTCAGAAGGGTTAGTTAGAAAAAATGTTCTAGCAAATCATATGGAGATTATAAGATTGTACAAAAAGTTTAAGTTTCCTTTAATAATTTCTTCTGGAGCTCTTTCGCACTGGCAAATAAAGGACCCAAAAGTTTTGATTTCTTATCTAGTTACTCTTGGTTTAGAAATGAAGGAGGCAAAAGAAGCTTTGAGTAGTACTCCAATAAAAATAATAGAAAGATCAAAAGAATGGAGAAGTGATAAGTGGATAATGCCTGGAGTTAAAGTTGTTTAAGTTCTAACAACTTTCTTTCCTCCTTCCCAGCTTTCCCATTCTATCCATTCATCTGGTGCTAAAACTACATTGTGAACCCATTCATAAGTTGCATAGCCTATGCTTGTATCTGATTTCGCAAAGCATATTCTGTAAATAACATTAGCATGTTCTCTGCAAACAGCTTTTCCTCCCATAGACACTGCTACTGCTTCCTTCACTACAGAACCAACATTTCATTTTTTCACCTCCGTCAAGAGCAAATAAGGAATTTGTCTATAGGAAACTAAAAACAAAACAAAGAGAATAAAAACAAACATAATTATGGTTATTATGAAGCTAGTAAAATTAGGATTTTGTTTAGTTTTTAACTCAGAATAGGATAGCAAAACTGTAAAAAATGCAATAACCAAAACAAACCAAGGAACCCATTTTGGCAACAAAATCTTTTTTACTTTCATTTTAACAACTCCTCATAAACTTTTATTGTTTGCTCAGCAATATTATCCCAATTAAAAACAGTTTTCGCAGCATATCTTCCTTTTTCACCCATCCATCTTGCATGCTCTGGATTCTTCAAAATTTCTTTTATTCCCCATGCTATAGAATTTGGAGCTTGATAAACTCTATAGCCAGTTACATCGTGCCATATTAATTCTCCTGCTCCGGTACCATGAGTGGCTATAACTGGTTTCCCAGCAGCCCAAGCTTCTAAAACAACTATACCAAATGGTTCATTTCTACTTGGAACTACAACAACATCACTAGCTTTAATTATTTTCAATTTCCAATCATCAGGAACATAACCAGTAAATCTAACAGCATGCCAAAGATTTAACTCACTAACTCTTCTTTCCAATTGACTTCTCATGTAGCCATCTCCAATAAAAACGAATTTGGCGTTTGGAAAATCTTTCAGAACATCTGGAATAGCTTCTATCAGTAAATCAACACCTTTTTGATATGTCATCCTACCAACATAAACAATCATCGGATCATAAACTCCAAAACCAAAATGTTTCTTTACTTCATTCCAAGCATCAATTTCTATGCCATCAAACCTATCAGCCCAAATTCCATTTGGTATAACTCTTATTTTCCATTCTGGTACTCTATACAAACGCATGACTTCATCTTTCATTGCATGGGAACAAACAATAAGCCTATCAGCAATATAAGTACCATACCATTCTATGTTAGAAATATCTTGGGCTTTACCATTGTGAAAATGATTTCCATCTCTTCCGTATTGGGTTGAATGAAGAGTGAAAACTACTTTTTTTCCTTTTTTCTTTTTTAATTCGTCCAATGCCAAAACAACATGCCAATCATGACCATGAATTATGTCAAAATTGCCTATGTAATTTTCAGTCTCGTTAAAATAATAAATCATCGATTTACACATATTGTTTGTCATTTCGTATAAAAAATCGGAAGAAAATGCAAATGGACATCTATGATAATGAACTCCATCTATGTTCTGATAAATTGACTGATTATCTCCTATTCTTGTAAAAACGTGAACTTCGTGCCCCTTTCTCTGTAATGCTGCTGCTAATTCTGTAACGTGTACAGATAATCCTCCAACAGGAATAGAGTGCAAAGACTCCCACGAGAAAAAGGCAATTCTCATAAGATTATTTAAAGTCAATTTAAAAAGGTTTTCCAAAATATTTTTAAAGTTTATCCACACTGCAGGGTTAAATTAGGCTATGTACTTCATGCGATAATTTTCACCATCAGTGGTGGTTAGAAAAGCCAACTTAGTATTAGTGTCTTCCGAAAGTCCATTCAAAAAGTCTTTAATAGAAGGCTAAAGATTAAATACATAATTAAAAAAGTGAGGTATTGGAATTGAGTGATGACTACAACTTGTAATATAAATGTGTACGAATCTGAATGAAAAACTTAAAAACTAAATATAACTATTGCCCCATTTTCTTTTTCTTCAATTTTTGAAACCTTTGATTTTATTCCTCTTTCTTCTAGAAATATTTTTAGATCATCAAAGTAATCATAAAATCCACAAGTTCTACAGAAAATTCCAGTAAAGTCTACAACAATTTTTCTATTGTCAAACTTTATTAGTTTCGCGTTTGCCTCTGGAGCCCTATATTTATTGAAAAGTCTTATTGCTTCATTCACTTTCCTCTCCAAGTTTTCTAAATCTATATTTTTTCTTCGCTCGACCATAGTCCATGTATGTTACAGTAGGAAAATGCTACAAGCTTTCCTTTTTTGTCTGTTTTGAATGTAAAGTAAGCTATTGGTTCTGTGTATACTCCGCTCATATTTGGACCTTTTGTTGATTCCCCATGAGAGTTAAATTCTTGTCTACCTATATGAAATGCAAACTGTTCTCCTTCTGGTAAAAAGTAAAGATCGATAAATCTTATGTGATGTTCTGTTGTATTTGGATGAGGAATTTCTTTACCGACTGTTACTTTTACTACAATCATTCCTTCTTTTTTATCAATTACTTCTATTACTGGAACATGCTTTTCTTTTTTCCAATCTTCACTTCTTATTATTTCATTCAATGCCATACATCTCAATCCTCCGGTTCAAACATACTTTTTGGTGCCCCACAAACTGGGCATTGCCACTTTTCTGGTAAATCTTCGAATTTCCTTCCCTCTTTTTCTTCATCATAAACGTATCCGCAAACTTGACAAACCCATCTCAATTTACTCTACCTTTACTTCTTTATATGCAAACCACCAGTCAAATGCTTCTATCTCTTTACTTTTAGCCTTTTCTAATCTTTCTTTAGCTTCTTTCTCACTAGATGCTGGTGGTATTATCACTTTTGAACCGATCAATTCGTTGTTTGGCCAATTGGCTGGCATTGCAACTCCATTATTATCTGAAACTTGAAGGGCCCTTACAACTCTTAAAATTTCATCAATGTTTCTACCAACTTCTTGTGGATAGTAGAGAATTGCCCTTATTATTCAATTTGGATCTATGATGAAAACTGATCTAACTGTATTAGTTCCTTTTCCTGGATGAATCATGCCATATAACTTCGCTACATTTCCTAAATCGTCAGCAATTATTGGGAACTTTATTTCTATCCCTAGCTTTTCTTTAATCCACTCTACCCACTTTATATGACTGAAAACTTGATCAATGCTTAAACCAATAAGCTCTGTATTCAACTTTTTGAATTCTTCATATCTCTTTTGAAATGCATAGAACTCTGTTGTACACACTGGAGTAAAGTCTGCTGGATGACTGAACAAAACTACCCACTTTCCTTTATAATCATCTGGGAAGTTTATCATTCCATGTGTTGTTTTTGCTTTGAATGAAGGAGCTTTTTCTCCGATTAAAGGTAATCTATGAACTTCTTTCTACATTTCCATAAACACCACCAATAAATATTTAAAGGTTCGAATTTATAAATATTATGGTTCGAATATCGGACATTGATCTAATTAGAGAATTAGAAAAAGATTGCAGAAAACCATTTACTGAAATAGCTAAAAAATTCAAAGTTAGCGAAGCTGCGATAAGAAAGAAAGTTAGGAAACTTCTAAAATTTGGAATAATTAGGTTCAGTTTAGATATTGATTACAAAAAACTTGGATACAATTATGTAGCTATAATAGGTATTGATGTGTTGCCAGAACATTTTGTTAAAATTATAGAAATGTTAAAGGAAGACAAAGAAGTTAAAGAGTTGTACACTTCAACAGGAGATCACATGATTTTAGCTAAGGTGGTTTTTAGAACAAACGAAGAACTTAGCGAGTTTGTAAAAAGGTTAGAAAAAAATAAAATGATAACAAAAGTTTGTCCAGCAATAATATTAGAAAGATTGAAATAATTTTTAAGCCTATAAAATATATACAATCATGAAGGGAAAACAACTAGATATTTTAAAGATTGGAGTTTTTTTAGTTGGTATCTCAGCATTGATATTTGCAGGATTAGCAACTCACTGGTACTACAAATTAAATAGAGAATATAGAGAAATTCCAAGCAACCAATTCTTTTCGTATTGTAATAAAGATGTCATAATAATATCTGCTTATAGCGATTTGAAGGATGTAAAAGTTTTAGATGAAAATGGAAATACAGTTTGTAGTTTTGATTTAATAAGAAAAAATTCGGATGAAATTTGTAAAACAAATAGGTATGGTGTGTTCCTGGTAGCATCTGGAGATTTAAAAAAGGCCATTATTTGTGAAAATATTTCTAGACCTCTACCTCAAATAGATTGAACCGAAACTTATTTCTCGACCTATATCCTACTCTAAGCCTATTTTACACTATGACCGGGATTGCTATTTTTACTCTCGAAACAAATTTTCCAAGAGCTACCAATGGAGGAACAAAAATAATTGAAAGCAAATGATATAGTGTAAATGGTATTTGACCAATAGCGGATTTTATCCAAGAATCTATGGAAGCTGGAAATCCATTCCAACCCATTAAAGTAGTTCCTATTATACCACTCCAAAAATCAAACAACAAAATTTAGATAGCTGCTGTTATTATTGTTTTCTTTACAAGATTAGTATACTTATCGAAAAAAGATAACTGATTTTTCGTAGATAATAGCCAAACAAAAATAAAACCCAAACCAAGTGAATATATAAATCGAATAGAATCCTCACATAAAAACATCAGTAAAGAAAACTGTGAGAAGTGCAAAGATTCCAAAGTACTTATTGAAAATTCTACAAAATTTGTTTTGTCCAAGTGGAATTGAAAAGTAAACAAGGGAGAAATTTGTTTATATAGAAAATTTTGCTCAAAGCAATCAGAATTTAACTCAAAATTACAAAAATCCTAAGTCTAAAAACCAAAGTTTCATGAGGATTTCTCTCTTGAAATCTCCTAAAATTTTTCTCAAAAAATTTTCTCATTATTTCGCTATTAAGTATCTAATTCAAAAATTTCCAAATTTTCTTCTTTTGAACTCCAGGATTTTGGACCGGCCGGGATTCGAACCCGGAGCCTCCGCCTTGCGAGGGCGGCGATCTACCATTGATCTACCGGCCCATTTTTTAGATTTGAAAGAAAGAATTAACCTTTGACTATTTTATCTATTTCTTCCAATTTAACAACCTGTCTTTCTCTCGTCAACAAATTTTGCAAAGTCAATTTTCCTTCCTCAATCTCTTTCTTACCAACAATTAATGCAAATTGTACTCCTCTTTTATCCAAATCTTTTACTCCATCTAAAATCCCAGAGTAGCTCTCAAATGGAACAAAAGTATTAATTCCTTTGTTTCTCAAATAATCAGCAATTTCCCAAACTCTTTTAACGTCAACATCTTTAGTGTAAACGATTCCAACCTTAGAATAAGTTTTCTTTTCTTTTTTGAAAATTCCCAACTCTAAACCCGCATCTATAAGTCTTTCTACTCCTATGGAGCCTCCAACCGCAGGAATTTTATTGCCAGTAAAAATCCCAATTAGATTATCATATCTTCCTCCTCCAGACAAACTTCCAATCTTCGGTTCTTCAACAACAGCCTCATAAATCATGCCTGTATAATAATCTAAACCTCTGACAAGAGACAAATCTATCTTTATTCTATCTTTTTTCTTAGAGAATTCCAAAATAGTTTTCAAGCTTTCTATTGCAACTTTTATCTCACTTGAATCAAAAGATTCTAAATATCTAAATATTTCCTCGTTGCTTAACTTAGACGCATCTATAAAACTTTCTATTTGCTTCAAGAGTTTTTCTCCAAGATTCAACTCTTTCAAAAGTAAAAGAACTTTTTCTTTACCAATCTTATCCAACTTATCAATTATTCTGTAGATTTTGAGAATCGTAGAATAATCACTAATTCCAAGAAACTTCTCAAAAATTTCTCTCAAAATCCTTCTGTCATTAACTTTAATCGTGTAATTCTTGAAACCGAATTCCTCAAAAACGTCTATAACAATATTTAAAATCTCAGCGTCGGCCAGTGGAGAAGACTCTCCAACAATATCGACATCACACTGCCAAAATTCTCTGTATCTTCCTTTTTGTGGGTCTTCGTATCTGAAAACTCTCCCTATTTGATATCTTTTGAAAGGAAATCTTGGATTAAATCTAGCTACAAACCTTGCCAACGGAACTGTCAAATCATATCTTAAACCAAATTCTTTTTCGCTATAAGGCAATTTAAACCTCCAAATTAATCTGTTTTCTGCTTCCTCACCATATTTTCCTGCCAAAGTCTCCCACTTTTCTACCATTGGTGTTTCTATAGGATCAAAACCGTACCTTTGAAAAATCTTCTCAATTCTAGAAAAAATTTCTTTTTTCAAAATTTCATCCTCTGGCGGAAAATCCCTAAATCCTTTTGGTGGAGACACATCTTCTCTCATAATCAATTTTAGAAGAGAATTATTAAAACAGAAAACAAAGTTAAAAATGGAGATTGAGGAAATGAAAATTAAAGGAGAGCAATTTCTCGAGCTAGAATTTAAAGAAATGCCAGTTTTTTGGGAAAGAAAGATGAGTGAGTTGATAAAAGATAAAGTAATTCTCGATTTGAAAAATGCAAAAAAAGCTTTGGAGTTTTTTGGTGATAGGACAGTTTACTATGTCTATAACTTATGGAGAGGTATAGAAAGATACAAGAAAATTAAGGATGAATATAAGCTAAATTTTGATGTGACTCTCTTAAAATTTGGTTTGTTTTCTTTGACAAAAGATGGTGAAACATTTCTAACCTATGGACATAAACATGAAAAAAATAGAGGAGAGTTTTATACTGTTTTGAAAAACGAATGCTATCTATTGCTTTCTGATCTAAACAAGAAAAAATCAATAATCGTTGAGATGAAAGAAGGGACTTCAGTGTTAATACATCCAAGGTTTATTCACCGTTTAATATCAACTGGAAAAGATTGTTTAGTTTTGGGAATAGTTCCAGAAGACGCTGGACATGATTACAATATTGTTAAAAATAAAGGATTTCCTCACCACGTTTTCATGCAAAATGGTTGGTTGAAAATTGTTGAAAATAAGAAGTACGAAGGATTTTCAATAGAAAAAGTTTCCGCAAAGAAATTGTCTCTTCCAATAAAAAAGCTTTCTCAAATTCTGATGTACCCTAATAAGTACAAGAAATTCTACAAAATTTAGATTTCTGGCAAGGCAATTATCTTGTAATTTTTATTTAGCTTGCTTTTATATAAAACATCAACCTTTGCTTCTTTGAAAGTTATTTGAAGTTCAACAACATCTTCTCCAATTTTTAGAACTCTCTTAAATTCTCCTTCCATTTTTGGAGAAACTTTTATAACATTCTTTAAAGCATCTATTTCAATTCCTAACATCTCGTCTATAGCTCTTATTACAGCTGCTGCGCTCCAAGCTTGAATAAAAGAGGAAATTTCCCTTCCAACTGGCTTATCAACATACAAACTTCCATTTTCTGAATCCCAAACTTCTGGTATACAGTTTAATGCATGCTCTTGAGTTTTAACATAAATTTTTCTCAAATTCTCCAGAGCTTTATCTACTCTCATTTTTTTGAATTGAACAGAAGAAAGCAAGGCTAGCAAATGACTCCAAGTACAACCAGAGTGGTAAGAACTTGGCTTATAGTGAGCAGAATTTTTGTTGATAGTTGATAAACCAACTTCTGTTTCAAAATTTTCTTCTATGTAATTCAACAAATCTCTTCTCTCGACTAAACCAAAAACAAATAAAAATAGTGGATTTATCGTTTCAATGTCACTTCCTATTCTATCTACAAAATACTTACCTTTTGCAAATTTTTTTAGAATGTTTGTCTTTAAAGTTTTTGCTAATTGAGTTGCTTCCTTAGCACTTTTATCATCTTCTAAAATTTCAAATAGATCAGAAAGAATTTCCAAAGCTTTTTGCCAAAAAACTTGAACTTCAATACAATAACCTTCTCTCTCTAAACTATCCATCCATGTTGAGTTTTTAGGAGAATAAACAAAACCATCTTCGTTTTTGTTCCTTTTGTAAAAATCAAAAATTTTGTAAAGTGTATCTTTCAAATCCAAAACCAAACTAACATTGCCGAATCTTTTCAAATAAGAATCCAAAGCTATTGGGAAAAGAGGAGTTGCATCTGAAGAATTGTAATCAACTTTTCCATCCAACAAAATAATGTTTGGTATTTTTCCTTCTTCAGATTGATACTTTGCTAACAACTTTAAAGTGTTTCTACAAGCTTCTTCATCAAATTGATTAAGTGCTATAGAAAGTAAAGAATCTCTTCCCCAAACTTGAGTGAACCAAGGATATCCCGCAATAAAAACTTTTTGGTTGTTAAAATCCACTATAGATTTCTTCAAATTGAAAACTGCTATTCTGAAAAGATCGTTTAAGAAGTCAATTGACGAAAAGAAATTATTTTCTTCTAAAAGTTTTTTGTAGATAGCTCTTTTTTCTCCAACTAAATAATCGTAATTTTTGAGCAATGCTTCTAATTCAAAAATTTCATCTTTATCGCAAGCAAAAAGAAAACTAAACTTCTTTTCCTCGTTAGAATTGACTCTATCTTCAATCAAAAAGTTTTTTGTAACAAAACATTTCTGCAATTTTCCCTCTGGATAATGAGTTTTGTAGAAATGGTATCCAATAAAGTTGCCATTAGTAGAAGAGACGAAAGCTAGCTTTCCTTTTTCCGATTTTATAACAAAATGATTTTTTCTATAAGTTATCTCGTAATCTCTCTCATACCAATCTTCATTCCAATCTCTGATGTTTGCAGCAATCTCAAATTCAATCTTCAAGTCTTTTGTCTCATTTGAATTATTCTTTACATTCAAAACAATTATCAATATTGGCTCGTTCTCTGGAACAAAAACTTCTTCTTCAACAACAAAATCTTTCAATGAATAAATATGTTTAACTGTTTCCTTTTCTTCTACAAATGTTTGAATATTGCTTGGAGAGAGCCATTCTTCGTTAATTTTTATCGCATAGTATTCTAGATATTTCCTAGTCAGCCTCCATAAGCCAGTCCACTTTGTTCTAAAGCCGCCATCACAATATCTATGGAAAAAGCATTTTTTACCAACCAAAAAGTAGCTTTTCTCTGCAACATTCTTCATAAAGTTAAATTGGTTTCCTAAGTTAAAAATCTCCAAATCAAAAAAATCTATGCTGAAGCAAGTTATAATTGTTAGAAAGGATCTTGATTGGGGTAAAGGTAAGCTCGCAACACATGTTGCCCATGCCAGCCTAGAAGCTGCCTTACAAGTAGATAGAGAAACTTTAGAGAAATGGAGAAAAGAAGGAGCAAAAAAGATTGTCCTTAAAGTTAAGGATTTGAAAGAATTAGAAAAAATAGAAAAGAAACTTAAAGAAAAGAAGATAAAGTATGTCAAAATTTCTGATGCTGGCTTAACTCAACTAGATAAAGGTACAGTAACTTGTATTGGAGTTGGGCCAATAGAGGAAAAGATTATAGATAAAATAACTGGAAAGTTGAAACTATTGTAATTTATCTACTGTAATCGATAAAAAACTGGAATTTTATCGAATTTGGTCGATATTTCATATCCCTAAAACAACTTCTATGAATTTTATTGTCGCTAAGTCCAAATCTTTCAATGTTTTTCCGGAAATGAAAACAGTGTAATTTTCAGCTCTTACCAAAGTTTCATTTGCTATTGTTGGTGGAATTATGATTATCACTGGATTTGTCGAATTTCCAGAAATTTCATATAAGCTTCCAATTTCTTTTCCTTTTATAGCTACTGGCAAAGATGCTAAAGAATAGAAGGAAGATAATTTGAAAGTTATTTCCACTGCCTCTACCCCAATAATGTTTGTTTCATTTGTGAAGTTCAATATACCAATGGTTATGCCATTAATTTCTCTACTTCTGAAAATTGATTTGATGTAAGTTTCATTTGGATAGACTTCTATGTTTTTTGCTAGTCTTACATCTTCTCTGAATCTCATAGGTACTCCAAAATAGTTTATCTCAGTCATTGGTTTAGTAGATTGATACCATTTTTGTAAGTGTGGATAGGACAAGTATATAATTGCTATAAATGCCATCACTATTAAAAAAAGTATTATTCTCATTCTAGTTAGTTTTATTCTGACTTCTCTTGGAACACGCCTGTATGTCATTGAATATATTTACAAAAAATTAAATAAATCATCTAGTCATTTCTTCTAACTCTTTTTTCGAAACAAAGCCTTCTAATTTGTGTCTTTCATTTATTACTAAAGTAGGAACTTTTGTAACATTAAAATATGTCTTTAGAGCATCCACTATTCCAAGTTTGGAATCGACATCTATCGCAAAAATCATATACTTTTCTGGTTCACTCTTCTTTAATCTATCCAAAACGATTCCCTGAGATATGCAATCTTCGCACCCTCTAACAGAAGTATAAAAAAACAAAATTGTTGTAGCATTGTAATTACATTCCTCTCTCAATTTTCTTATATACAACCACAAATGCAAATTTAAAACGAAGTATTTGTCTTTTAATTTTTCTATCTCGCCTCTACTGAACCTGCTTACTTCTCTAAATGTTTCAAGATAACTACCCATTTTTCCTGCTTGTACTGCCAAATCATTAGCTTTAGAAATGTAAATTGGACAAAGTGTCTCTTTGTTGATTGCAACACTTCTGTAAAATTCTTCTTCTAACGCCAAGTTAGAAAAGCTTATTTCCAATTCATCCATTCTTGATTTTATAAAAGATACTCTCTTCTCATCCAAATACAAACCTATCAAAACTCCGCTAATAAAAACAAGAAAAGTCAATACAGCCGCTTTTAAATAAATTTTAGTGCTTATCTTTCCCATTTTATCTTTGCCCCTCTTAATTCTTTTAATATACTTAATGTCCACGCATAGGCTAACACAAATGGATAGAAAAGTATGCTAACAAAATATATTAAAAAACCTCTTATAAAATTCCTTTCTCTGCTCATTTGTAGACTTATATAGAATAGATAAACATATATAACAAAATTTGTTAACCAAAAGACGTGAGGAACCGCAATAAACAAATGTGGCGGCTCTATGTTTTTTAAACTGATATCTGGAGTTTCTATTCCTGCTTTCAAATTTATAAAAATAAAATCGTGTGCAGTATTATATAAAGCGTAAAAGGTTGAACCAACTGCTACAAAAAGAACTAAAACAAAAATTATATAAAGTGGTAACGTAAAAACACCCAAATTACCAAATTTAGGATTAAAAAACATATCCCTATATTTTTTTGCATTAATTAAAAATCCTCTGTACCACCTAACTCTCTGTCGTATCAATCTTTTAAATGTATCTGGAGTTTTAGTATAAACAACAGAATTTAGCGAAGTCTCTATTTTATATCCTGCCTTTTGTAATCTCATAGTAAGCTCCATATCCTCTGTTATGTTGCCTTCCTCCCATCCACCCAATTTTTCTAAAACACTCCTTCTGTATAAACCAAATGGTCCTGGAACAACAAAAAGAGAATCCATCAAAGATAAAACTTTTCTTAAAAAAACATTATAAATATACTCTACATATTGTACTTTCTGCCAAAGAGTTCTCGGTTTATAAACTTTTAAACTACTTGCAACAGCAGCAACATTAGGATCATTAAAATATCCAACCGTATTTTTTAGCGCATTTCTTGAAACTATAGAATCGGCATCCATGCAAACAATAATATCTCCTTTAGCAACTTTTAATCCAGCATTCAATGCTGATGCCTTTCCGCCATTCGGCTTATCTATAACTTTTACTCCATATTTCTCAAACTTCTTCATTATTTTTAGAGTATTGTCGGTGCTTCCGTCGTTTATTGCGATAATTTCAAGCAAATTTTTTGGATAGTTTAGTCTAAGCAAAGATTTTAATGTTTTTGCAATAGTTTTCTCTTCATTGTAAGCTGGCACAAGTATGCTAACTTTTGGTAGCTTTTTTGGCAAAGGTGGATCCTTAAAAACTTTTTTTCTATTTTCTAAATAGACTAGCAAGTAAGTAAAGAAGGCGAAAAATGAAATTGCCGATGTTACAAAAGTTACATAGTCCCAATAGTTCAGCATAAGTTTATTTTAAATAAAAAAATAAATTCAATTCACATTATAGCTAAGAATAAAGATGTCGGTAGTAGATTTTTCTATTTGTCTATCAAATCTTTTGTTAAACAAAAAACGTTTTTCATTTTTCCGATTTTAATTTTTGAAAAATCATCTACTTTTTCGCTCCACTTAACTTCAAAACCTATTATTTCCTCGCTTCTTATAACCACATCAATTTCTCTTTGTTTTTTCCAATAGAATGCATCAAATTTTCTTGACAAGTGAGAAGCTACTACATTTTCTACTAAAACGCTTTCATCTGGTAACTTTATTAGACAAATATCTGAGAATAAATAAAAGAAAAATGGATCTGTGAAACAAACTTTTCTGTTTTTCTTAAGATTTGGTATAATTTTGTCAAGATCAATATGGTACAAGATTTTAACTATAAACATTTTTTCCATAACATCCAAATACTCGAAAACAGTCTTGTGAGTTGATATATCGAATTCTTTCGCTATACTGTTCAAACTTATAGCTGATGGTGTCTTTTCTAATATTGCTTTTGCTATTCTTTTGAAATTTTCCTCACTTCTATCAATTTTTGCCAAATCACTTTTTATCCAAGCCCAATAAGATTCTTTAACATCTTGTGTTATTTCTTCGTTCTTTACTGCTAGTGGAAATCCACCAATCTTCAGATACTTTTTAAATAGCTCTTGTATTTTATCGAAGTATGGCAACGCTTCATAAGCTTTTTTGAAAATTTCCTCCTTTTCAATTCTCTCAATCTTTGGAATTTTCTCATAAATTTCTGGAGAAAAAACTTTGATAAACTCTCTAAAAGTTAAAGGCATAATAACAATATCTCTACCGAAACCTCTCCTTCCAGGAAACAATTCAACTTCTTTCTTTAAATACATACTCAAAGATCCAGTTAGAACTAAAACATCGTTTTTGAAATCTCCTGTATCTATGTAAAACTTTATAGTTCTGAACCATTCTTTTGGAAAGGTAACTTCATCAAAAAAAAAATGAATGAGCTTGAGATGTTTTTTGATTTCCTAAATTCAAAATAAGTTTTCAAAACCTCATCAAGCTCTTTATAATCTGTCAACTTATCACATCTAAAATAGAAAATTCTCTCTTTTTCCTACTCCTTCATCCAAAAGTTTTTTGATTAAAAGTTTTAGAAGAGTTGTCTTACCTACTTGCCTTGGACCGAAAACGAAGTCGAGAGAAAAGAGCTTTAAGCTAATCTCATTTATTTCAGAAGGTATCCATTTTCTTTTTCCTTCTTTCCATTTTCTAATATCTTCATCGTTTTCAATTTCAGCTTTATCTTTCCACCAAGGGTTTTGTTTTGATAAAATTTCCAATTCCATGTTGATATTTGGAATATCAAGTATTTAAATACCTCTTGATATTTAGAATATCAACACTTTATCTCCGCACAAAATCTTAACTCTTAATTTTTGATTTCAAAATAGGTTTAATGGAAAGGGGCTTAGTAATAGCATTAATTGTCTCGCTATTTGTGTTTTTTCTTACGTATAGTTTTTCATTAAATCAAAAAACTTACTGGTGGGATGAAGCAGTTTATCTAAGCTTAGCAAGAAATTTGGCAACTAGAGCTTATTTTGGAATGAATTATCCATATCCAGAGAGACTTTTCGAATTTTACAATTACACTTTGGTAATTGATGAGAGTTTCAGGCAACCTTTTTTTCCTTTCTTGCTATCTTTCCTTTATTGGTTTGGTGAAAACCTTCAAAGAATTCTCTCTCCTCTATTTGCCGCTTTAACTACTTTTCTAACCTACATAGTTGGTAAAAAACTCAAAGATGAATATGTTGGATTAGCCTCATCTCTTTTCGTTGCATCTTCTCACCATTTTCTCTTCTTTTCATCAAAGATACTAACAGAAAGTTTATCATCTTTTCTCTTCTTACTTTCTTTTTTGTTCTTACTAAAACTTCTTAAAGATCGAAGGTTTATCTTGCCACTTGGAATAACAGTTGCTCTATCTTTACTCACAAGATATCCGAATTTGTTAATTCTATTTCCTTTCTTTTTTGTTTGGTTGAAGAAAAAAGATTTCAAAATGATTTTTGAGTTTTCTATTGTTGTTTTAATCTTATTGTTGCCTTGGTTTGTTTTTAGCCATTTGAGATATGGAAATTTCTTAGGCGCTTTGATAGTTTCTTTGAAGGAAGTTTATGGAAAAAAATACTTTCACTATCCGTTTTATTATTATTTTGTTAACTTGCTTCCCATTTTAGGCCTTCCAATTTTCTTTTCTATTTTCTTCTTGTTAAATTGGAAAAAAGAAAATAAGCTTTTGTTATTAACATTCTTGTTAATTTTCATAGCATTTTCTATTCTAGCAAGAAAAGAGTTCAGATATCTTGTTCCATATTTTCCAATTTTCTTTTTGGCTTCAGCAATTAGCTTAAAGAATGCTATTAAAGATAAAAAACTTTTCTTGCTTGTTGTTTTAATTGTTTCTGTTTTAGAGTTAAATGTTTCCTGGAATTATTTAAACATTCAAGAAGATGACAGCATTATTAAAGCTGCAAATTTCTTGAAGAGTTTTGTTAAAGAAGGAGATTTTATTATCGGAGAGAATTATCCTGTTTTACATTATTTCACTAAAGCTTATGTTTTGCCATTCGCTGGTGATTTACATCATTTTCAGAAAGTCGTCGAGAATTTTAATGTAAAGTTTGTTGTTGTGAATAATGAAATAACCCTGCCACCTTACGCCTTACAACTTGAAAATTTTGGATT
The DNA here is from genome assembly GCA_032249395.1 of Candidatus Aenigmatarchaeota archaeon. GTDB lineage: Archaea > Aenigmatarchaeota > Aenigmatarchaeia > CG10238-14 > SpSt-28 > SpSt-28. The sequence continues at coordinate 7,235 of JAVVFY010000005.1, read as the reverse complement.
TGAAAAAGTTTTCGAGTATAAAAATGTAAAGATTTTAAAAATTGAAAAATAATCATCCTACTATAGAATTTACTATTGATGTTACCTCATCTTTTGTAAAGTTCGTGAACAATATCTCACCATAGAAAAAAACAAAAATTCTTTTGTCTCCTTTCTGAAGCCATATAGAGTCGCTACTCTTTGATTTGACTTCAAAATCTTTCAAAACTTCTAAAATTTTATTAGCAATTTCGCTACCTATTTTTCCATTAAATTTGACTGAATAGTCGTCTCTTCCGCAGAGTTTATTTATTCTATAATCCATAATAAGATTTCTAAGAGGAAATTAAATGTTTTTCACATTTATAAATGCATTTAAAATAACATGTCATATTGTTTCATGATAGACATAAAAAAAATAAGAGACGATTTTCCAATTTTCAAAAATAATCCAAATTTAATATACTTCGACAATGCTGCTTCCACTCAAAAACCAAAACAAGTTATAGAAAAAATTAAGGAAGTTTATGAAAAATATTATTCAAACATCCATAGAGGGGTTTACAACTTAAGTATAAAATCTTCAGAAATGTATGAAGATTCTCATAAGATTGTAGCTAATTTCATAAATGCAAAAGAGTGGAGTGAAATAATATTTACTAAAAATACAACAGAAGCAATTAACCTGATAGCTTATTCTTTTGCTTTGAATAACTTGAAGAAAGGCGACAAGATAGTCTTATCTGTCATGGAGCACCATTCCAATTTGGTACCTTGGCAATTCGTGTCTAAAAAAACTGGAGCCACTTTAGAATATATTGGATTAACAAAAGATTACAGATTGGATTTGAACGAAGTTGAAAAGAAGATTGATGAAAAGACAAAAATAGTAGCTATTACTAACATGTCTAACGTTTTAGGCACAATTAATGAAGTTGAAGAAATAATAAAAATTGCTCATGAGAAAGGAGCTATAGTAGTTGTTGATGGTGCACAAAGTGTCCCCCATATGAAAACTGATGTTAGAAAAATAGATGCAGATTTTCTAGCTTTTAGTGCTCATAAAATGTTAGGTCCATCTGGGATTGGTGTCTTATATGGCAAAAAAGAAGTGTTAGAAAAAATGGATCCTTTCTTGTATGGAGGGGATATGATAAGCGATGTCGATTTTAACGAAGCATACTGGAATGAATTGCCATGGAAGTTTGAAGCAGGCACTCCTAACATATGCGATGGAATAGCTTTTATGGAAGCTATAGAATATTTGAAAAACCTAGGAATGGAGAATGTCGAAACTTATGAAAGAAGTTTGATTGAATTTTTCTTGAAAAGATTTAATGAAACTAGAGATAAGTTTGATGATAAAATAGAGCTTATTGGTCCTAACGATACTAAAAATAGAGGAGCCGTTTTTTCGCTCTTTTTCAAAGATTTACATCCCCACTTTGTAGCAAAAGCTTTAGATTTAAAAAACATTGCCGTTAGGTCTGGTTATCATTGCGCGCATCCTTTAATGAAATACTTGAAAATTTTTGAGAAAGGCGGTACTGTAAGAGCAAGCCTATATGTTTACAACACAAAAGAAGAAATTGAGAGATTTTTCGAAGAAATAGAAAATATTTTAAAACAGCACTAGATTGCAAACAATTCAGGAAACATACTCTCTTCAATCAAATTAAATATCTTATCACCTTGAATTCCAAAATGCTTCAAATAGAATATCTCTTCTTCGCTTAGTTTAATATTCTTAGAAGCGTGCATACCTTTTGATGTGTTATTCCTGACGTCTAATATAGGTATAGTTACTACATTAGAACCTTCCTTGTTTATTATTATTTGCTCTAAATTTCCCTCTGAATATTCAGAAGCTTCAGGAATAATAATTTTTGATATGTTTACCATTTTTCCAACAATGATAAACCTTTCAGATAAATAAGAAACTGATTTTTTCTCATGTATAGCTTCAGAATAAAAGTACAGCTCCCCTTCAGATTTGCCTATAACATTAACGTTTACCGTTGAATTTTCTGGAATAAAAACCCTTAAAACTATAACAGCTATTTTGTTTTCATCAACTTTTACAATTATGTTTATATTTGATCCTTTGCTAGCCTTTATTTCTCTTATAAAAATCCCTTCTTTTTCTATTTTTTCAGTATAACTATCTTTAGCTTCAATGCTACGAAAATCTCTCTGCAACTTCTCAAAATCCTCTTTGTAATATCTCTTGAATAACTTAACCAAATCCTCCATACTCTTCTAGCTCTATATCAAGAAGCTTCCTTATTTCTAACATGAAAAAGCTTGGAACTTCTTTTTCTATATCTGCAAGAAAACCAAAAACTAACATTTTTATTGCATCTTTTTCGTTAATTCCCTTGCTCTTCAAGTAAAGTAACCTTTCCTTGTCTATTATATCCATTTTGGCTTCATGGTTATAATGAGCGTCTTTTTCTTCTATTATGAATCTTGGAATAGATTCGGAAAATCCTTTCCCAATGATTAAGGCCTCGCAACTACTTTTAACATTAGCATTTTTTGCTCCTTCAAAAATCCTAACATCAGTTCTATTGACTGCTTTTGAAAATTCTCTTAGACCTATTGAAATCCCTTTGCTAACAATTTCTGCTTTAGAATCTTTCCCTAACATGAAAAGCCTTCCACCACTATCAATAATTTGACCGTCAGATGGAATAGATACAGTGTAAATCTTACCTTTAGCTCTGTCTTTAAGAATTAATGAAGGATAAAGCATTGTTTTCTTGCTTCCCATTTCTAAAGATATCCAATTTATCTGAGAATCTTCTTCGCCAATAGCTCTTTTGGTAACTAAATTATAAACATTCTTAGACCAGTTTTGCAGAGTTACATAAGTTAATTTCGCATTCTTACCAACAAAAGCTTCAACAACAGCAGCATGTAAAGAACCTAAAGAGTAAATAGGTGCTGTACAATTATGGACCGCAAATCCGTTTGCTACATAACTTTCATCTTCTAAAACACCAAAATTATAAACCTTTATATTATTAACGAATCTCTTGCTTATTTTTCTTATTGGCGCATATAGATAATCCTTATCTACATAAAACATGCTTGCTCTTTTCTTTCCATTAATTTTTTCTTCTACTTTAATTCCTACCAAATCTCCAAAAGGTTTCAAAAACTCGCCACCTATGCCAATAGTATACATTATCTTTCTTTTCTCTTTCCTTCTATCTCTGACATTAATAAAGCTAGCTATACCTAACCTTAGAAGGATTTCCCGAACTTGTTTAGCTAATATAAATGAAGTAGTATTTATTCTAAAAATCTCTTTCAGCCATCCATTCTTTACCCTCTTTTTATAATAGTTGCCATCTCCTCTGAACAATCCAATTATTAATTCTTTTTGCTTTTCTGGATTTTCTAACATCATCCAATGCGGTATCTTTTTGCTTTCGCTACTAGTTCCAAAAATCTCAAAAATTCTGCATAGTTCTGATGATGCTACAACTACATCTACACCTTTATATTTCTTATGAACGAACTCATAAAACTTATTTACTCCAAAACATTTTCGAAGAAGTTGTTTAACATCTTCAACCAAATGTTCCTCGTGCAATCCAAAAGAGAAACGAAGATAAGATTTCTTACTAATGCTTCCTTCAGCAAGATAATAACCAACTAGTCTGAAAAATTCTTTTGTCAAAGGGACTTTTCTTTTAATCCTTTTCTTATTTACAGTTATTTCAATTTCATAACTATCCTTATTCTCAACAATTTTGTTTATTGGTGTAACTAAATAGTCTCCCTCTCTAAGGTCTTTAGCTCTAACCCACTCTAACTTCCATTTTTTATTTCTTTCATCTTTTCTAGTTCGTCTAACACATAAAAACGGATGTTCCTCGGTAACTTCGAGCTCTTCGTTAGGGCTACCATAAACCTTTATTTTATACAAATTTCCACTATACTCTCTTACTTGAGTAAAATAAACTTGTTTATATTCTCCTTTGTGAGTTAATACTTTGTCTCCAGGCTTTATTTCTTCTATTGGCTTAAAATCAGGATTTGTTGATATTAAAGTTCCTTTAGTAAAGCATCCTTCCACATAAGTAACTTCAGAATTTTTCTCACAAACTATTAATGTTCTTTCGAATTGACCTGTCTTATCCATGTTTATTCTAAAGTATGCATGCAAAGGAATTTCTACTTTTGTGTTTTCTGGAACATAAATGAAAACTCCACCAGACCAAACAGCTGTATTCAAAGCAGCAAACTTATTCTCCCACATTGAAACAGCTTTCCCAAAATGTTTCTTAACTATTTCTGGATATTCTCTAACAGCCTCATCCAGAGACAAAAATATAACTCCTTTTTCTTCCAAGTACTTGTTAACTTCTCTAAATATTGGAGCTGAGTCGTGTTGGAATAATGCCCCACCTAAATACTCCTCAACGTATTCTCTGCTTAAACCAAGTTTTCTATAAACTTCTTTAAAACTCTCTGGCAAAGCTTCCCAAGTAGAAGGTTTTGGATATAATACTGGAGAGGTATAATAACTTATTTCATCGAAGTTTATTTCTGTTAAATCTGGTCCCCAATCGGGCAAAGGAATTTTGTTAAAAGCTTCCATTGCTTTCAATCTTGTGCCTAACATCCATTCAGGTTCGTTTTTAATCTCAGAAATCTTTCTAATTACTTCCTCGCTAAGCTTCCCTTTTAATAATACTTGAGGAATATACTTAGATTCGAACCACTGTCTGTTTTTCCAAACTTCTATATCTTCAAAAACTTTAGATATTTCCGTAGCCATGTTCTATCACCTCTTTTAGTGTATTTATGTCAGCATGAATAGCCTTACCATTTTTCATAACGTATACTTCATCTGGATACAAACCTTGGAATATTTTTGCCACATGCGTTATAGCTAATATCAATTTACCTTTCTCTCTTTCTTTTTTTAAAATATCTCTAACTAGCAGTATAGAATCTGAATCTAAACCTGAATCTACTTCATCGAGCAAAATTACATTTGGGTCTTTTAGCAACATTAACAAAATTTCAAACTTTTTCTTTTCTCCAGCTGATAGCTTATAGTTAACTCCCCTTTCCAACAAATCTTTAGGCAACTTTAACAATTCCATTAATTTATAAACTTTTTCCTCATCATATTCGCTCAAAACGTTTTTGAGCAATACTCTTGTGTTTATGTATTCGAATTGAGGTGGAGAATCAAAAACCATGTATATTTTCTTCGCAATTTCTTCTGTAGGCTTATCTGTTATATCTTCTTCATCTAAGTAAATTTTCCCTTCTTTTTTCAAATCCGGATCGTTAATTATCGCTCTAAACAATGTTGTTTTGCCAGAGCCATTAGGACCAAGTATAGCTACAATATTTCCGCTTTTTGCTAAAAGATTAACATTATCCAAAATCTTCTTTTCTCCTTTCCAAACACTCAAGTTTTCTACTTTGAGAATCATAAAATATATAACATGTTATATTTAAATTTTGGTTTCTCGAAGTAAAAATATAAAGATCGATATAGTAAAAGGATACATAAAAATTTCATTATAGCTACTAGAATTATTCATGGAAAGCTTAGAAGTAAACAATAAGTTTTCTATAAGTTTCTTATAGCAACTCATCTCTCTGCCGAAAACCAATGTTTTTAAATGGAAAGATTTTACCTGGACACAAACATCATTTTCAGCTATTTTCTTAAAAAGTTTGCAGAAAAGAAAGGAAAACAAATAGAAGCAAAGGTTGCTAACTTTCTTATTCATTCTTCTAAAAAGATGAGTTATGCTGTTTCTATTCTGAGGAAAGCAGAAATAATGAGAAAGTTAAGAAGTGAGTTTGGGTTAGAAGAAGATTAAATAATAAATATGTGGAAAGGGTTTATTCTAGATATCTCTCCATTGTATACGTCGGTTTCACAACCATTAGAAGAGATTTATGAGGAAATCGTTAACATTGTTGTTAAGTTACCAATTAAAAGAAGAGTGACCAACCTTGAGCATTTGGCAATAGCAAAGAAGAACAATTTAATTTTTGTTACTGGCGATAAAGAGATTATAGAAAAATGCAGAAAGTTTTACAATAAAATTTGGAGTTACAACACGCTGAGAAGATATTATGAATGAAGGATTATTTAAATTATCATTGGGGGAATGATTGTATGAGCGAGAGGAAGAAAGAAGTGAGTGAGGAAGAAAGAAAAAGAATAGAGGAAGCTTGGGATAGAGCGGCTGATAAATTCTGGAAAACTCTTGAATATTGGAAGAAGAATAATCCAAAGAAATATAGGAAGTTTTGGAGAGATTATAAAAAACTAGAGAAAGCTTTTGGATTTTGAATTAGACAAAACGTTCTTTGTTTGTTTCAGTGTAAAGCCATATTCACAAACTTTTTTAAAAAGTTTGTGGTTTTCAGCCACAATATTCTCAAGCTTTTATATTCAAACTAAAGCTTTATCTCATTCTATTCTGTGTATCATATAACATAAATTTGAACAATTTTATGTCACATGTGACATAAATTTAAAAGTTCATTAGATGTTTGGCTTTGGCTAGAGATAAAATTATTCTAATATCATATTTTTCTGCCTGTCGTAACTGAAATTTTAGAATAACTTATGTGCAAATTGTTGTTTCTATTGTATTGAAAGTATGATAATTTGCTTACAACATTTTAGCTATAGATAAATTTTTAGAGAACTATCCAGCTATAGAATGTATATTTTGTTTTGAGAAATCGCTTTGAAATTAAATTATCAGTTTTTGTTAAGGATTTTTCAAAAAATTAAAAAAGGAAAGAAAGGAGGAAAGAAAGTTAAGCGTTTACATTGGAGTTACTACTGGAGCTGTTACAGTTCCGCTGACTTTAACGCCGCTTGCTGTTTGATCAGCAAGCTTTCCTTGAGATAGCAAGCTTGTTGCCAATCTTGTATCAGCTGCATTTGTACCTGCAACTACTAGAGCAATTCTCCCTGTTGCAAATGCATCTTCAACTACTTTAACATAAGCTGCTCCTGGAGTCCAAGCTGGACCTGGATTACCACCAGCACATGTCATGCTGGCATCTAGCTTTCCTGCATCTACCAATGCTTGTACTAGAGAGTTAGCACATGGTCCTCCTACTAGCACAATGTTTGCATTTGTTTTGTCTGCAGCTGTTACTTCACTTGCTAACTTAGCAACTGGTAGGCTTAATGGAGCATATGTCTTGTATGTTCCACCTGCTGTTGTTGTTCCTTTCATCTTTCCTACATATAC
>JAVVFY010000004.1:0-51978 GCA_032249395.1 Candidatus Aenigmatarchaeota archaeon | reverse complement strand
TACCAATAAACATCATAAGACGTTGGATTACCACAGGAAGAATTTATTGTAGAATTCAACCAAATTGTTTGCCCTCTGTAAAACCTTTGTTCGTCCGCCGGATAATCTATTGTAACGTTTAAATATTCAATTATAGAGACTTGCTTCCAAGCTTCGTTATTACTTTCATTCAATTCTTTTATCAAATTGTTTGGATCGACTTTAACCGAAATGTTTGTTAAACAACTAACAGTCCAATTACAAGATGTTTGATAACTCGATCCTACTGGTATTGAAGAAATTATTTTTGAGTCAAACAATTTACCATTCTCATAACAAGAAACGTTTACATTATAAGCTGTTGTATCTCCAATGTTCCAAATAGTTATGTTTATTGTTACATTGCTGCCAAAAATTAAATTAGATGGAAATTGAAATGAAGAAGAATTAACCATCAAATCGCTAAGTTTTTTACAACAAAGACTATTGTTGTAATAGCTACAATTAGCAACATGAGAATTTACAGTATTATAAAGCGAAACTAAGCATGTTTCATCATCATAACATGGACCTTGTCTTATTGTACATTCCAAAGGATAAGTGGAATAACCTGCACAGAGCTTCCAATTATTATAGTAATTTGGTTCGGCTACGTGAGTGTTGTTTTGTTGATAAAATGACAATATGGCTGAAGTAGAAGAGTTACAAGTTTGATTCATGTAAGAAAATATTTCATCACAACAAACAGAATATGTGTAATAGCCGCAGGCTCCAGCATGAGAATTTTGAGTGGAATAAAGAGAAAATAGACAGGAGTATCCAGAAGGACAAGAACCGGTGACAATTTTGCAATCTAAGGAATAAGCCCAGTTAAAAACAAAGATAGAAAGAAGTGCGAGAGTCAAAAATGTTTCTAATTTCCTCATTCTCTATTTTGGCTTTCTTTCTTTAAATTCTCAAGTTTCTCTTTGAGAAAATTTTCTCCTTTTATTGGAAGCTTGTATCCACAATATTTGCATCTAAAATTTTCATCCAAATGCCAACCAACAATTTCTATGCCATATCTTTCAATTAGGGGTTTTCCGCATTTAGGACAATAAGTATGCTCTAACGGATGACCAGGAACATTTCCTATATAAACAAATTTCATGCCTTCCTCTTTTGCTATTTTAGCATGTTTTTCTAAAGTTTCAACTGGAGTTGGTGGCAGATTGCTAAGTAAATAGTGTGGGAAGAATCTTAAAAAGTGAATTGGAGTTTCTTCTCCTAAATTTTCTACAATCCACTTAACAAGTTTTTTGGCATCTTCTAAACTATCACCAATTTTTGGAACTACTAAATCTGTTATTTCAATATGAAATCCAGCTTCTTTCATCATTAGCAAAGTTTGATAAATCTCTTCTTCTTTAGGAACGCTCATATATTTCAAGTAAAATTGAGGATTTCCATTTCCTTTAAAATCTACTGTGACAGCATCTATAAATTCTCTCATTAGCTCAATAGATTCTTCACTCTCATAACCATTAGTAACAAAAGTGTTTGCTAAACCTTTTTTCCTAGCGAGTTTACCAACATCATAAGCGTACTCTATAAAAATTGTTGGCTCATTGTAAGTATAGCTGATTGATTTACATCCATAATCTAAAGCCATTTTCACAGCTTGTGTTGGAGTTAATCTAAATCCAATTATTTCTCTTCTTTGGCTTAAATCATAATTTTGACAAAACTGACAAGCAAAATTGCATCCCTGAGTTCCGATTGAAAGAGCTAAAGTTCCTGGCAAAAAATGAAATAATGGTTTTTTCTCTATTGGATCAATATTTACAGCATTCGGTAAGGAATGAACTAAAAGCCTTAATTTTCCTCTAATATTTTTTCTTACACCACAAAAACCTATTTGACCTTCTTCCAAAACACATCTCCTTCTACAAGCTGTACATTGAACTTTTCCGTTTAATTTTTTGTATAGAATTGCTTCCTTCATTTTAGAATTTCCCTTATCTACAAAAAGCTTTTAAATTTGAATCAACTATTAGAAAAATGGTTGGTCATCTTTGTTAAGCTAGTTCTTATCTCTTTTCTATTTAGTTTTCTATTTGCTGGGGAGGTGAATTCATGAAGATAAAAATATTTAACACGCTAACAAGAAAAAAACAAGTTTTCAAACCAATAAACGATAAAGAAGTTAGAATGTATACTTGTGGCCCAACTGTTTATGATTACGCTCACATCGGAAATTTGAGGACTTATGTGAATGAAGATGTGATAAGGAGGACTCTTGAACTTTTTGGCTATAAAGTCATTCATGTCATGAACATAACTGATGTAGGTCATTTAACTAGTCAAGCAGATACAGGAGAAGATAAAGTAGAAATGGCAGCCAGAGAAAAACAGAAAACTGCTTGGGAGATTGCAGAATTCTTTACTCAAGAGTTTTTCAAAGATATAGAAACTTTAAACATACAAAAAGCTCATATCATTCCAAAAGCAACTCAACACATAAAAGAAATGCAAGATTTAATAGAAAAACTTAAAGAAAAAGGATATGCTTACATTTTGAAAGACGGAATTTATTACGATACCTCAAAATTCAAAGATTACGGAAAATTAACTGGAATGTCTTTCAAAAAATTGAACAAGTACTTGATTGAGGGAGCTAGGGTAGAGCCAGTAGAGGGAAAAAGAAATATAACAGATTTTGCTCTATGGAAATTCTCTCCCGCCGACAAAAAAAGGCACATGGAATGGGATTATATAACTGAATGGGTTTTAACTAAAGAAGAATACGAAAATGTTTCGAAATGGTCAAAAGAAAACCCGAATATAAAAATTCTTGAAGTTAAAGAGGAAGGAGAGAAGTATAGAGTTAAATTCAATTTTGTTGGATTTCCAGGATGGCATATAGAATGTTCTGCCATGAGCATGAAGTATTTAGGAGAAACATTTGATATTCACGCTGGTGGAATAGACCATATTCCAATTCATCATACAAACGAAATAGCTCAAAGCGAGGCAGCGACTGGCAAAAAATTTGTTAACTATTGGATTCACTGCAACTTCTTGCTTGTTAACGGACAAAAAATGAGCAAAAGTTTAGGAAATTATTACACTTTAAAAGATTTACTCGATAGGGGATATTCATGGAGAGAGATTAGATTTTTGTTTATTTCAGCTCATTACAGAGATGAACAAAACTTTACGTTTGAAGCATTGAATGCAGCTAAAGGTAGTATTGAAAGAATTAGAAACTTTTTACACGCTTTGAAAAATGTGAAAGAAGGAAAACATTCAAAAGAATTTACCAAACTTTTAAGTCAAACCAAAAAAGATTTCTTGAAAGCTCTGGCCGATGATTTCAATATGCCAAAATCTTTAGCTGCTATGTTCAATTTCATCAGCGAAACAAACAAACTAATTGCTGAGAAAATGTTAACTAAAAAAGATGCAGAAAGAGCTATAGAGCTAATGTTATTTTTTGATAAAGTTCTTGGGTTAAAGCTTGAAGAATTCTTAAAAGAAGAGGAATTGCCAGAGGAAGTTAAAAAGCTAATTGAAGAAAGGGAAAAGTTGAGAAAAGAAGGAAAATTTGAAGAAGCAGATAAAATTAGAGAAAAATTGAAAAACGAGTATGGAATTTTGCTAGAAGATACTAAAGAAGGAGTCGTTTGGAAAAAAATTTAAAAAAGATTCTAAAATAAATTCTAGAAACCCTCGTCATCGAAGTATACATTGTCTTCTAACGGATCCCAGACTTCATCCATTTCCTCTTTCAACTTTACCACCTCTTTTTTTAAGAAGAAAAAGAAAGAGGGAAAGGAATTCATTTGATGATGTCTATTCCTAGCAACGGGTTAGTTTCTCTTATTAATGGCATTTCCCTTGGCGCACTTCCTAGTATGTATGGTGATTTAACACCAGTTATTATTGTTATTACTTGAATCTTTCCTTCAAACTCAGGCAATATTCGTGCGCCCCAGTAAACTATTGCTGACGGATCTAAACTTTGAGCAACAGTTTCTCCTATAAGATTAACTTCCTCTAGTCTCAAATCTGGTCCACCTGTTATGTGAACTAACGCACCAGCAGCGCCTGTATAATCTACTTCTAGTAGAGGATTTTGTAAAGCCTTCATTACAGCATCTTTTGCTCTGTCTGAAGAACTACTTTCTCCAACTCCAATAGCTGCCACTCCTCCTCCTGTAGACATCACGGCTTTAACATCTGCATAATCTAGGTTAACCAAGCTTGGTAATGTTATAGTTTCTGTTATTCCCTTAACCATGCTTGCTATTAGCTCATCGGCAACTGCGAAAGCTTGTTGTATTGTTAGATTACCAGCATATTTTAATAGCTTATCATTTTCAATTACTATAACCGTGTCAGCATGCTGTCTTAAAACGGCTAATCCATCTTCAGCTTTAGAAATTCTAGCTCCTTCTATCTTGAAAGGCATCGTTACTACAGCAATAACTAGAGCACCCATCGACTTAGCTATTTCCGCAACAACAGGAATGCTACCAGTTCCTGTTCCTTTTCCCAATCCAGCTATTGCGAATACTAAATCCGCCCCTTCTATTGCTTCTTTGATTTCATTTCGTGACTCCTCTGCTGCTTTTCTACCAATTTCAGGATATCCACCGCATCCTAAACCTTTGGTCAATTCCTTTCCTATGAGTATCTTTTTATCAGCTTTTGTGACTGCTAAAGCTTTAGCATCAGTATTTAAAGCAACAGTATATGCACCTTGGATTCCCATTTCAGTTAATCTAGTAACGCTATTGCAACCAGCCCCTCCACATCCGACAACAACTATTTTTGCTTTTTTCACTTGAATTCCGAACTGTTGTTCTGCTAATTTGAAATAATCTACGTTGCTAAAAGTTGCTCCACTTGTTGACTCTATTCTAAATCTTCCAATTTTTTCATCAGCGCTACCAAGCGTTTTTCTTAATGCATTAGCAACGATCGAATCCATTGTCATCGCACCAACCTATTTATCACATCATATATTTTCTAAGATCGAAAACCTTTTAAAGCAGGTTTTCGATCTATATTTAGAAGAAGCCCACTCAACGATAACTGGTTCAAATCGATGTCACTGTATGCTGACGCAAGCCCCAAATTTTTCCGCAAGCCCCCACAACGTTATAGCTAATAATAGTTTATGCTTCACAATAAAAGCATTGCGGTGAAATAAAATATATATTACTGTAAACATTTTTGATAAATACTAGCGTTTAACATAAAAGACTAAATCTAAAAGCATTTTTAAACAGAAATTGAAAAATTTTAAATGAGCGAAAGAGCGATACTTTTTGTATTATTGTTAATTGCTATTTTTTCTTTGTCATATGACTATTTATATCCTCTCATCTCTACAACTTTTTTAACTAGAGCAAAAATCGAAGTTATAGATAGAAATTTTAACGTTTCAGAATATCCAATTGCAGAAGTTTCTACGAAGGGGTTTATTCCTGCAAACGTAAGTGTTGATGCCATTTTACTAGATAGAGCTCAAATAAGTTTGAAAGCGGGCTGTTATTTAATTCAAGCTACAACAGACGCTTACGTTGGTAATGCAATCCTTAAAGGCTTAGAAGGAAAAGTCGATTTTAGACCTACTGTTTACGATGTTATTTTAGATGCTTTTAGAAATTTGGGTATAAATGTATTAGCTGTAAAAATAGTTGAGATGAGAGAAAATACATTTATAGGACAGCTAATTATTCAACAAAAAGATAAAGTTTTAATTTTGGATAGTAGACCAAGCGACGCAACAGCAATTGCTATAAGAACAAAAGCTCCAATCTACATAAATGAAACATTAGCTAAAGAAGTTGGGAAATATATATGCTAAAAATTATTTGGATGCTATGTGCTTAGAGCCTTTGGATGCTCCAATTCCTGGTGCCGAATGTTGAACTCTTTTTATAGGGATCGCAAACTCACCAAGTCTTCTCCCAACCATTTCTGGAGTAATTGTTATTACTTGCCATTTCCCACTTTTATCTCCTTGTTTTGCACCCCCAATATAAACTCCTATCTTGGCTCCAATCATTTCTGGTAAAATGACCATATCTCTTAAATGAGTTTTGTGGAACTTGTTCGGATTTTTTCTTATTTTTTCTAGAAGCTTTTTTTGTTCTTCAGTTAATCCTCTTTTCAAAGTTCTCCTTATTCTAGCAGGGACCAGCTTAATAAATTGGTCTAATGAAATATTTTTTAATTCTTCTAAAGTCAATCCTCTCCATCTGAATTCTTTTGCCATGATGTTTAGTATTATACGCAGGTTTAAAAAGCTTTAGTTTTTTATTTTTTGTTAGTAATATCGTCATTCTTAGTTCAAAAAATACATGATAAAAGTTTAAAAATCTTTCAGTAAAATTAAGATAATGAACTGTAGAGCCTCATTAATATTTGATAAGGAAGAAGCTGATATTTCTTCTATAGTTATTGCTGCATCTATTTTTGCTTTGGGGCTCTAAGGGATGATCCTACTCATAATTTGCGCTGTGGGGACCAGCATATTAGATTTGTTTTGAATTGCTTTTCAAATTCCTTTCTTGAAAGTGGTGTAAAGGTAGGATTTAGAGATATCGTGTGGGTGGGATTATGACAGATCGATCTAACATTTACGGAAATAAGCCTCTAAATAAACCCTATACATTAGCGGCCATTGATTACGATGGAGTTTTAATAGACGAGAAGGTTAGCAGAAAAATAAACAAGGAAGCTTACGAACGCGCAATTTTAGAATCTGAAAGAAAAGGAGCAACATTTCCTAGAGAGTTAAGAGAATATTCCTATTCGAATCTTTTGAGAGTGAAAACAGAATACCCAAAAATATTCTTGTACTATCTATATAATGTCGGAAATATTATAGCGTCAGATGAGTCTATTAAGAAAGAGAAGGAGAGAATAGATGCAATTCTAAAGTTTGTTGACAAAAGATTAAAGGCAGATGAGAAAGTTGTGGTTACAGCGAATTTTGCTGCCGAACTTACTTTAAGGTTACTTGGATATAATATTGAAGTTATTACTGTATATGGTGAAAAATACATCGATGCCAAATCTGAAGCTATTAAAAAATTAAGAGAAAATAGGAAGAGAGAAAATGGAGACGTTCATCTAATTTATGTTGCTGATACTGATGAAGATATATTTGTCTCTATAATGAGTGGTGCTAAGTTCGTTCACATCAAAAGGATATTATATGAGATTGGTAAAAGCTAATAAAACTTTCTGGGAGACAAAGAAGACACTCTACATGAGCACATTTAACAAGAAATTTTCTCAAGAATAGCCAAATATAACTTTTAGTAATTTTAAGTATGTGATAAGAAAATTATTATAGTTAGTTGGTACCAATGAGGAGTTTATGTATAGCGGTATAGACATTCCTGTAAATAGCCATGAATTGTGGCTAGACGGTAATTCTTACACTAATTCTTATTGTCAACTTTTAAACATTTAAATATCAAATAGCAAAATTTTCCTAATTATGGTCAAAGAAGAGATAAGAATTCTTGGAATAGACGATGGTCCTTTTACAAATAATGATAAAGAGGTTATTGTAGTTGGTGTTATTTTTAGAGGAGGTAATTTTTTGGACGGTGTGTTAAGAACTTATGTTGTTGTAGACGGCTTGGATGCTACTGAAAAACTTTCAAAAATGATTAATTCAAGTAGGCATAAAAACCAACTTAAAGTTATAATGTTGGATGGGATAACGCTTGGTGGTTTTAATATAGTAGATTTAAAAGAGCTTTACAATGAAACTAAAATTCCGATAATAGTTATAAATAGAAGGATGCCAGATTTAAAAAGTATAAAAAAGGCTTTGGAGAAAAACTTTTTAGATTTTGAAAAAAGATGGAAAATGATACTTAACGCCGGGAAAATTAAACAACTTAAGCTTGAAAAATTTTCTATTTATTACCAAAACATAGGTTTGGAAGATGAAGAAGCTGAAGAGATTATAATACTTTCTACTAAACATGCTCAGATTCCAGAGCCTTTGAGAGTCGCACATTTAATAGCTTCAGGAATAGTCAAAGGAGAGAGTGAAGGCCATGCTTAAAATAATTAGTAAATACTGGAGAAAAGCTACAGAAGGGTGGATAGGATGGATAACTTATGCTTTGTTAGGAATAATTTTAGCATACGCTACAAACTTTGTTCTCGGTATATTATTAAAAACCGATTTACCTTTAGTTGTTGTTGTCAGCAATTCTATGACTCACAAACCAGTAAATGGTATTTTATGTGGAGAATTAGTAACTGACTTTAAAAACACTTTCGAAGATTATTGGAAGTATTGTGAAAAAAGTTTTAAAAATCTTGGAATAACAAAAGAAGAATTTATGAAATTCCCATTCAAAAATGGTTTAAATGTGGGAGATGTAGCTCTAATTAAAGGAAGCGAAAAATATGAAATAGGGGATATAATTGTCTATTCTACTAAAGAATCTTCCTATCCTATCATTCATAGAGTAGTTGCTTTAAATGATGATGGAACCTATCAAACTAAAGGTGACCATAATCTTGCGCAACTTCCTTACGAATATAGCATAAAAAAAGATGAAATTCACGGAAAAGTTATATTTATATTTCCATATATAGGTTTAATAAAGGTTCTTTTCGTGAGGTTGATTGGGATATGAAGTTTTGTAAAAAGTGTGAGAGTTTGATGAAAATAGAAGAAATAAAAGGGAAAAAGTACTTCGTTTGCCCTAATTGTAATTATAAAGAGGAAGCTAAAAGAGAGAAGATGATTCTAAAAGAGGCATCCTCAAATGAGAGAACAAAAAAAGTAGTTGTCTTTGGAAAAGGCGAAGAATTAGAACAATTTCCTGTAGCTAAAGTAATGTGTCCTAAATGCGGAAACGAAGAAGCTCATTGGTGGGTTCAACAGACTAGAAGTTCAGATGAACCCCCAACAACTTTCTATAGATGTAAGAAATGCGGATATACTTGGAGAAGTTACGGCTAATAAGCTCTAATAAAATTACAAGATGGGTCTACTTCAACAAAATGAGATGCTTTTCCTTCTCTAAAAGAAGAGCATTGATTTTCAGGTAAATTATCAATTTGTTGTCTAGGATTGTGAGCAACGTCACAGACCCAATCTTTCAAATCTGGTATTGGATTTAGCAAACAAGGACCATTTGATAAATCAATTCCTGAAATAGTCGCGCTTCTGCAAGCTTCTATGCATTTTTGTATTGCTATATCTTTTTTATTCTTTTGAGATTTTAGATTTAAAATTATTGGCAGAGATAAAACGATCAAAATGACTACTGCTATAGCTACAATTTTCCAATTCATATAAAGATTTTGTATCAGTTATTTAAGTGTGAAAAAGCATTTAAATCCAAAATATCATAAAATTTAATGGCAAGTGGTCAACAAAATAACTAAAACTTTTTCTTTTATGATTTTCATAGGGGTGAGTGTTCTATGAAGCCAATAGAGATAAGGGATATCTTCTCAAAGGAAAATGTCGAAAAAGAAGTTTATTTTAGAGGATGGGTTTATAGAAGAAGAATAATTGGAGATAAGATTTTCCTTGTTGTAAGAGATGCTAATGGCATAGTTCAAGTCGTTATTAAAGATCATAAGCTTGTTGAGAAAATACAACCAATTCAAATAGAAGGATCTCTAGCTGTAAAAGGAATAGTTCATGAAGATAAAAGAGCTCCTGGTGGCTATGAGGTTGAGGCTAGGGAAATTGAAGTTTTTGATTATGGAAAACCATTTCCTTTGAGAGGTAGAGAAGAGCCAGATACAATCCAAAAATATAGGCATTTGTGGATAAGGTCAAGATGGTTTTCAGCGGCTCAAAAAATTAAGCACTCTTTGCTAAAGAATTTGAGAGAGTGGTATGTAAAAGATGGATGGTTTGAGGTATTCCCACCTATTTTAGTTGGAAATGCGTGCGAAGAAACAACAACTTTATTTGAAGTGAAGTATTTTGATCAAAAAGCGTATTTATCTCAATCTGCTCAGCTATATCTAGAGGCTTTGATTTTTTCTTTAGGAAAAGTTTTTGCTTTGACTCCAAGCTTTAGGGCAGAGAAATCTAGAACAAGAAGACATTTACACGAATATTGGCATTTTGAAATTGAAGCCGCTTGGTATACAATGGAAGATTTGATGAAAGCAGTTGAAGAATCTTTAAAGTATGCTATTGGAAAAACTATTGAAGAGAGAAAAGAAGAATTTCAGATAATAAAAGAAAAAACTGGCAGAAATGTTGAAGAATTAAAGGCGATGGTTGAAAAACCATGGAAGGTTATAACTTACAAACAAGCAATTGATATTTTAAAGTCGAAGGGATTAAACGTTGAGTATGGAAGCGACTTGGGTGCTGATGAGGAAAGAGTTTTAACTTTACAGTTTGAAACTCCAATTTTTGTTATAGAATATCCGAGAAAGTTAAAAGCATTTTACATGTTCGATAAAGATGAAAATGTTGTAAAGAATTTTGACTTGTTAGCACCAGAAGGTTATGGTGAAATTGTTGGTGGTTCAGAAAGAGAATGGAGGTTTGATGTTTTAGAGAAGAAAATTAAAGAGTGGAATTTGGATAAACTTAAAGTTAAAATTGGAGATAAAGAAATTTCTGCTTATGAATGGTATCTAGATTTGAGAAGATTTGGTTCAGTTCCACATAGTGGAATGGGTTTAGGAACAGAAAGATTGTTAATGTGGGTTTGCAAGCTAGAACACATAAGAGATACTTTGCCTTTCCCAAGGTTGAGAGAAGGTTGGCTATACCCATAACCTTTAATTTTTATTATGGAAGTTTTTGAAAATAATAGACTTAGAACAACCTTTTATTTCAAACTTTTGAAATTTCAAACTTAGAAATATCTCAGACAAAGTCATATCCATATCTAATCAATCTTAGGACAAGCTATCGATTACTTCTTTTATAATTTCCCAGTCAGCTTTTGCTATAGGCATTAAATTTTGATTTCTTAAGATTGCTGCAGGATGATAAGTTGCTATAATTTTTGTTTGGATGAAAAGATTAGATACCGAAGAAACTTTTCCGTGTTGTTTATTCATACTTTCAAATTTCAATCCAAATTTTTTGAAAATGTAATTTGCAGAGACATTTCCAAGACAAATTATCAATTTGGGTTTAATCAATTCTATTTGCTTATCTAAATATAAACACGTGCAAATCTTTATTTCATCTTCGTCAGGCTGTCTATTATTAGGAGGTCTGCATTTGACAACATTAGTTATGAAAAGATCTTCTCTCCTCTTTCCAATAGAACTTAAAAACTCTTCTAACAATTTTCCGGCTCTTCCAACAAAAGGTCTTCCTTGTTCATCTTCATTAAAGCCAGGAGCTTCTCCTATTATCATTATTCTGTTTTTCCAATTCCCTTCCCCCGGAACGGCATTTTTTCTGTTTTTATATAAAGGACATTTATCGCAACTTTTTATTTGCAAAGATAATTTTTCCAATTCTTTCTCGATATCTTCCATAAGAAAAATTGTAACAAATATTAAATTTTTGGGTCCGCCCGGAATCGAACCGGGACCTCCACCGCGTCAGGGTGGCGTCCTAGCCACTAGACGACGGACCCTACCAATAAAAGATGTAAAATTGCGAATATTAATAATTTTTATCCAAGGATTAACATGGATAGGATTAATGTTGTTTTACTGTTGGAAGAAAAAATGGACTTATCTTCATCTATAGAACTAGTTAGAAAAATATTGAAAGCACAAGGAATAAGTATAGAATTTTATAATTATAATGAAGAGGATAAAATTAGAAAACTAAAAAGAGTTGTTAATAGGAGGAATCATAACAAGCCTCCTTATATTTTTCTTAACGAGCTACTAGATGAGTATTTGAAAAATTTTAATGAAGAAATTTTTTGGTAATTACTGATAGTGAAATATATACAGCAACTATTCCTCCAATGAAAATTAAAGGAGTTTCACTTCCATCCTATGGAATTAGTATAGTTTCTACATTATACCTAAAAGATAAAGAACATAATGTTCTTTATGATAGCTTAGCGAATAGGATTTTGCATGAGATAGGGCATTTATACGGGCTACAAGACCATTATATAACAATAAAACCGCAAAAAATTCAGGAAGACTTTAAAATTACTTCAGAATGCGTCATGGATAAAATTAAAATATTTGGAAGCTTAATAGATTGGTTAGAGTTTTATACATCTAAGTTTTTGTCGTTGATTTTTTCAAAAATAAAAATTTATAGAATTAAAAGTGAATAGTCCTTTAATATTAAAGGAATAGATCAAGTGGAGGAAGAGTTTATTAAAGTTAGACCCTTTATTATTGTGATAAGTGTTTTAAAAATTTTAGGAAAGTCAAAAGAATAAAAGTTGATAGATTTAATGATTTATTATCTCAATTATTTTTGTTAGATCACTGAAAAATTCTATTTTAATTTTTCTATTGGAAAGTTTATTGTCTTTTCTATAAAGGAAATATGTTTTAACCTACCATTTATTAAAATCATATGTTTAGAAGTTTTTGGTGGCATTTTATTTCCTGTTACTCCAGCAATGATAACATCTTTTTTATCAATTTTTTCTCCTTTTCTCCATGACAGAACTTTTATTTTTGGGGATCGATAATTAACAAGAACTGCAGGGATTTTTTTGCATCCGAGAGCTTTTAGTGCGTTAAATCTATGAGCTCCGTCTAAAATAATATTCGTATTTTTATCAACAACAATTGGTCTTTTCAAGATTTTATCACTTTTTATTTCTTTAATGAGTTTCTTAAGGTGATTAGCATCTATCTCTTCATGCTCTTTAAGCTTGTTTATTTCAACAATTTCAACTTTATAATACATATAAATCTCCTTTCTTTCTTTTTCTACTCAAATCAACAACATCCTCGAAAACTCTTTCATATCTGCTGAAGGGCTCTCCAATTAGTTCAGGCAAATTAATTTCTAAAAATGTTCTGTAGTGTTCAGGAGTATCAAAAGCTATTGTAATTATGATTGCTTCTTTTCCTTTCTCATGGAGCGTTTTTGCTAAATTAAGACTTGCGACAACATTGCCAGCAAAACTTGGGCAGCTTGGATTCCATATTCTATTAATTTTACAAACATTCTTGCGGCATCTTCATCCGAAATTTCGTATAATTCATTTGCAAGATGATGAGCATGCGAGAGTATATGACCTTCCCCCAACTCACTAAATCTTCTTAAGCCGAACTGAAATGTTGGAGTTGGACTGCTGCGAGAAATCCTAAGACTATTCGATCCATTTAGGGCTTTTGGAATTTGAGCAACTACTTTAACGTTCTTTAATTCTCTAAGTAATCTTACGGATGTTCCTAGGAGGCTACTTCTTGTTTCCAAACCATGGACAAAATAAATACTGGTATTTTCACCTTTTGTTAGACTTCCGATGAAATCTACTAGCTCTCCCCCAAGTGTGTGATAGTAGCTACCTGCGCTTAAAATTCCATCGAATGGCTTCCAATATGAATGTTGGTCTAGAAATATAGTCTTTCTGCGAGAGAAAATATCAAAAATGTCTACTTCATATTTTTTAAATTCATATAAGTGTTCTGGAAGAAAGCCTTCTTGCAAGAAAGCCTGGGTAATAGCCACGCCTCTATAAGTTCCTGCATTTCCGCCTATTATCGGAACATGAGGACATTGACCATCTTCTACTTCTACAACTTCTACACCAAGTCTTTTAAGTTCATCGAAAATCTCCGGATTTCTTCTAACTGCTAAATTACCAACATATGCATATACTTTTATCCATGGTGCTAATTTTTTTGAATATATTGCTACACTTTTTGCAAAGTTTCCAGCACCGGCTGTCGTTATTTTATTTGTTTTGTTCAAAAATCCTAAACGCTTATAAGCCCATAGCATGAAAGAAGCTGGCCTACCTTTACCGCTTTGACCAGGATTTGTGTACTCCTCCTTAACGTATATTCTAATTCCATATTTAGAATACGGATTTATCTCTTCCGGAAGCTCGTAAATTCCTGTGTTTCCTATTTCTAATTCATTAATTAGCCTTTTGTACTCATCAATTCTCAAAGGTTGTATATTTTCTTCGAAATTTCTAGGAATTGGTGTAAACCATGTTCTATCACTCCAATTAATTTTACACAATTGATTGTAATTTTCTAGTGTAAAATTGTCTAGTCATTCGAATAAGTATATTAAATATTTCAATATTGATTCTCTATTCAACAGTCCGGTTTCATTAATAAAAATATAACATGTTATATTTAAAAGATTTTTCAAGGAGATTTTATTGTCATAATACTCTTTATTTTTATAAAACTTTTTTCTACTATTCTTAGTTTTTGTACTTACACTATCTAAATTTTAATCATGATTTATTTCCAATGCTCAATAGGAAAAATACGAATATTCTTTTTTGCTGAATGTTTTTGAATTTATATTTTTTAAGTAGATCATAAATTTCCCTTTTTGAATTTATTTTAACAATAGCTCGATGTATTATATTAAGAATTCTGTTTAAATTCTTTCCCAGATCGACATCCAATATTACTACTTTTCCATTACTCTTCAAACTCTTATAAAAATTCTTTATTGCCTTCTCCTGGTCATAATAGTGATGCATAGATATTATTGAAAATACATAGTCGAATTTATTCCTGTAGCGAATTTTTTCTACTGGAGTTAAACTTAATTTTGCTCTATCTTTTAGTTTTTTCTTCGCAATTTCTAGCATTTTTGGAGAAACATCAATTCCATATAACTTTAAAGTTTTGTTTTTTGAGAGAATATTCAAGAAGGTTCCAGTACCACAACCTGCATCCAAGATTGTTGAGTTGTTTTTTATTTTAACCTCTTTTATTAACCTAAGTAAAATAGCCTCAAACCAAAAGTTAGTCAAATCGTAAAGTTCAGCAACTTTATTAAAGACTTTCAAATTTTCTTTTAATATCTCAATATGTCTCCTTCCCATTTTTCTACCTATATTTTAGGTTTATATCTTCTCATGAGCAATGAATTTGTAACCACACTTACCGAACTAAAAGCCATCGCAGCTGCTGCTATCATGGGGTTCAACAATATTCCAAAAAATGGGTATAATATGCCTGCAGCTATTGGTATTGCTGCAACATTATAAAAGAACGCCCAAAAAAGATTTTGTTTTATTTTTTTGATAGTATATCTACTTATATCTATAGCTTTAACTACATCGTCTTAAATCATCTTTAATCAAAATTATGTCTCCGGTTTCCATCGGTATATCAGTTCCAAAACCAATTGCAATTCCTACATCAGCTTGAGCTAGCATTGGAGCATCATTTATTCCATCACCAACAGCTGCAACTATCCTTCCTTCTTTCTGAAGTTTTTTAATCTCATTGGCTTTATCAGCAGGCAAGACTTCCGCAAGCACATAATCTATGTTTAGCTACCTTGCTATAGCCTTGGCAACTTTTTCGTTATCACCAGTAATAATTCCAACTTTTATTTTCATTTTATGCAAAATTTCTACTGTCTCCTTGGAAAATTTTTTAAAGTGTCAGCTACTGCTATAATTCCTATTGCTTTTTTCTTCCATGCAACTATAACACAAGTTTTTCCATCTTCTTCCAATTCTTCCATCTTCTTCTCAAAATTTCCTATATATACCATTCTCTTTCATGAATCTTCTACTACCAACAAAGATCCAATCATCAAGATATTTTGCTTTTACCCCCCCCCTTTTCCAGCTACTGTTTCATATTTCGATGCTTTTGGAATTTTTATTTTCAATTTTTTAGCATAGTTAACTATTGCTTCTCCAATTGGGTGCCTGCTTC
The DNA here is from genome assembly GCA_032249395.1 of Candidatus Aenigmatarchaeota archaeon. Taxonomy (GTDB): domain Archaea; phylum Aenigmatarchaeota; class Aenigmatarchaeia; order CG10238-14; family SpSt-28; genus SpSt-28. The sequence goes on along the minus strand of JAVVFY010000004.1, from coordinate 36,180 downwards.
CAACTTCAGCTATTGCAGCGGTTCTGATGACTTCTTTTTTATCATAAGATTTAGCAGGAATAACATCAACAACGCTTGGCTCCTCTTTTGTTAAAGTTCCGGTTTTATCAAAAATGACTGTATCAACCTTGTGAATCTTCTCAAGAGCTTCTGAACTTTTTATTAGAATTCCATTTTTTTGCAGCTAATCCGCTACCAACCATTATTGCTGTTGGTGTCGCCAATCCAAGAGCACAAGGACAAGCAATTATTAGAACCGCTATTAATGTGGTTAGAGCAAAAGTTAAAGGCATTTTTGCTATAAAATACCAAAATACAAACGTTATAATTGATATTACAATAACGCTTGGAACAAAATACTGGGAAACTTTATCAGCCAACTTTTGAATTGGTGCTTTTGAAAGCATTGCCTCTTCAACGATTTAATAATTTGTGCTAAAACAGTTTCTTTGCCAACTGCTGTAGCTTTAATTTTTATTAATCCAGTTTTGTTTATAGCCCCACCTATAACTTTATCTCCATTCTTTTTTGTAATTGGCATGCTCTCTCCTGTTATCATTTTTTCATCTATTGAGGAAGTTCCTTCTATTATTACTCCATCAACCGGAATTTTTTCTCCACGCTTAACAACAACTATATTTCCAACTTCTACATTTTCAACAGGGACTTCAACTTCTTTACCACTTTTAATTACAGTTGCTTTTTTAGGTTGTAACCCTATTAACTTTTCTAAAGCAAAAGAAGCTTTTCCTTTTGCTACACTTTCTAAATATTTTCCTAAAGAAATGAAGAAGATTATGAAAGATCCTACTTCATAATACAAATCGTGAGCCCCGTAATTTCCTAGATTAAACCAAATGGCAAAAGAAATTGCTAAGCTATAAACATAAGCTACAAAAGTTCCAATAAAAATTAAAGAGTCCATGTTTGGGATAAACTTCAACAAGCTTCTTATTCCAGAAATGTAAATTCTTGAAGCAGAAATTATTATTGGAATAGAAAGTAAGAATTGAAGCAGAGCAATTAATGAATCGTTTTCTGAAAATGGCATTGGTAAACCTATCATTCTTCCCATTGTTAAGTAAGATAAAGGTATAAGGAAAACTAGGGAAATCAATACTCTTTTCTTCCAATCGTTTATTTCTTCTTCTCTAATTTCTCTTTCTCTTTCCAAAGATGTTTCTTCTCTGGCTTTAAAACCTAGATTTTCTAAGACTTTAATTATTTGATATATTTTAACCAATTTTTGATCGAAAGTTACAATAACTCTCTTTCTCTCAAAATCGATTTTTATATCTTTTATTCCTTTTGTTTTCTTTAATTCGCTTTCTATAAAATATATCTGCTTTTTAGAGGAAATTCCTTCTATTTTCAAGCTTATACTTTTAAACTCTGTTTCTTTTTCTTCTTCTAAAACATCGTAGCCAACATCTCTAATCGTTTCTTTTATTTTTTCTAGATCAACCTTATTTGGATCGAACTCAATAAAAGCTTTTTATAATGCGAAATTAACGTTTGCTTTAACGCTTGGCAACTTATTCAAAGCTTTTTCTATGCTTACAGCACAACTATTGCAATGCATTCCAGTTATTCTCAAAGATATTTTATTCTTCATCTTCCACACCTCTTACATTTTATATCTATTTTATGGCCAAATTTTCTCAAAGCATCTCTTAGAATACACCAACAATATTCATCAGATAGTTCATAAAATCTTTCCTTTCCTTTCTTTTTAGCGACAACTATCTTCATACTTCTTAACAGTTTTAACTGATGAGAAATTGCTGATATAGTTATTTTACTATTTCCAACAGCCTCATGTATTTCACTAACGGTTTTTGGACCTTTAGCAATAGCTAGCAATATCATTAATCTTGTTTCGTCAGAAAGACTAGAAAAGAAGTTAAGTAGCTTTTGCTTTATTTCTTCTTTTATCATGTATTTGAATAGTTGTTCAAATATTTAAATTTTTTTAACACTCTATACACGCTGTAGTTATATTTCTAGCTTTTGGAATCCCAGGTTCAGGACCATAAGCGATGTAATCTTCAGGGTTGGTGATATTCCATTCCCAATCATGATTCCAAAGAGTCCAAAAGTATCGCCATTCATTCCATCCTATTCCCAAATGCTTAACGTAAATTCCATGCTCAGCTAAAATCTTTCCTATTTTTTTTCCTGTCATGCATGGAATGCTATAACAATAAACTATAATTTCTTTATCTTTTGGAAGAGATGCAAAAGCTTTAACTATTCTATCAACATCTTCATAAGCTGGAGTTCTTGGATCTTCATAAGCAGGAATGTTTATAGCCCCAACAATATGTCCTTTTTCATATTCTTCTCTGCTTCTCAAATCAACAAGAATATAATCATTAATTCCTTTATCCATTTTTACTCGTAGTGAATGCGGGCTAACGTAAACTGCATTTTCTGTTAAATAGAAATCTTTAATAAGCTCTTCTTCGGTTTTATCTAAAACATAAAACTTGAAAAAGAGAAAGTTAAATAAAGATCCAAAGACAACACCGAGTATAATTCCTATAAGTAAAAGTTTGTAATTAAAATTTTTCTTCATTTTAACTCACACCCAGATAGTTGAGATAGGGTTACTAATTGTTGAACCCCAACATAATTTTTTCCATTTATTCTCCAAGTAGGATAAGCATTTACTCCAGCTTCTAAGCATTCTTGTCTATTTTTATCACAATCAACAAAATTTATGTACTTGAAAGAGCTTCCAAACAACTCTTTTTGCATTTGACAATATTTACACCAATCAGTTCCATACATTTTTACTCCTTTTTCAGTTAAACATTTAGCAAATTCATCATATTTTCCAGCGGTGATACCAGAACCAAAAAATATGTAGTAAAGTGATATTGATAACAATACTGCTACAAAAATTATTATCAAAGTATTAATCTTTACTTTCATGGAAATCCCACCTTATTTTATTTATTTAATTCTTTTTCAATTATTTGTTCAACCATGCTGTATGGTTGTGCTCCAATAGCTTTTATTCCATTAGAGAATAAATTAAAAGTTTTTATTATTGACAATATTATTGCAATGATTACAAGAGCATAAAATATCTGATCTTTTTCAATTTTTACAACAATTTCCCCCACCTTATGCCACCAATAAGATTAATTAAGCATTAGGTATTTAAAATTATCTTCTCCCCACACCCACAGTTTCCAACTCCACAACCCAATCCATTAAGATTTTGATTATTGTTTGAATCTGGTTGAGCACCAAAACCTTCTAAAGATACACTACCTAAAACACTCGCTTTATAAGTTTTAAATACTTCTAAAGACAATATTTGCTCTTTAGACGTTTTAGATGCATCATAATATACATCGAAAATATTCGGAAAACTATATTTGACGTTAATTACCCCACTAATAGACTTGAGCTCAGAAGTTATTAGTGGAGCATGTCCGGAAATACTATAAAGCCAATTATACTAGCTATGATTATTAACATAACTCCAACATATCTATTTTTCATAATGGTATGTTTTTGTCAAGATTAAAATATCTATATAACTACCCTTTCTGTTTCTTTCAAAGCTTTATTCACCATCCCTCTAACATCAAGCTTCTTTTCCATTTCTTTTATTGTTTTAACATCAGATTTAGTTGCAGGATGTCTAGGAATAAAAAGGGTGCAACAATCTTCTTGAGGCAAAATAGAAATATCATAAGTCCCTATTTTCTTTGCAATTTGGATAATTTCTTCCTTGTCCATTTCTATCAACGGTCTCAAGATTGGCATTTTAGTTACCTCTTCTATTGTTGCTATGTTATCCAAAGTTTGTGAAGAAACTTGTGCTAGACTTTCACCTGTAACTAAAGCTTTTGCATTTTCTCTTTTAGCAATTTTTTCTGCTATTCTAAGCATAAATCTTCTGTAAAGAATTATTCTATATTTCGGAATTATTGTTGCCTTTATTTTCATTTGAATTTCATGAAAAGGAACTAGGTAGAGCACACTTCTAAACTGATATTTATTCAAAATTTTTACTATTTCTTTTGATTTTTCTATACTTCTGTTTGAAACTAGAGGATAGCTGTGAAAATGAATGAAAGAAACTTTACAACCTCTTTTCATTGCTAGGAAGGAAGCTACAGGAGAATCTATACCCCCAGAAAGAAGAGATAGTACTTTCCCGCTGCTTCCAACCGGCATTCCTCCTAGTCCTTTTATAAATTGAGTATAGATATAGGTATCATTCCCTCTAACTTCAATAAATATTGTAACGTCTGGATTGTCTAAATTAACTTTTCTATCCACAACTTTACCAATTTCCCTTTCTAAATCCTTGCTTGTGTATTCATGATATCCAATTCTTTTAGCTCTAATAGCAAAAGTTTGCTCCGGTTTTATCCAATTTTCATAGTTACTTTTTACAAAATCTTTTATTTTTTCGATATCGCAAGTTTCCAGATGATAACAGGGAGAAAAAGAAACTATACCAAAAACATTTTTTAATGCCTCAATTATTTTTTCAACATCACCATTTATGAATATTCTACCTCTCTCTCTTCTTATAGTAAACTCTATCCCATCTCTTTTTAATGCGCGCTTTATGTTTCTAACCAATATTTTTTCATAAATTTTTCTTACAGGCTCAGACTTCAAGAATATTTCCCCATATCTTACTAAAACCTCCATTTTATACATTCTCCATCGTAAAAAATAGTTTTTAAAGGTTTGTAATTAAAAATTGCAAGGGGAGTAGTAAAGAATTATTAACTGAAAACTTTACTTTTAATTAATAATTTAAATTAAACCCGTTTAAAATATGTTAGTGATTTCTAATGTCTAAGAGAATAAAAACGTTGATAATGGGTGCTGCAGGAAGAGATTTTCATAATTTCAACATGGTATATCGCGACAATCCAAAATACCAAGTAGTTGCGTTTACAGCTTCTCAAATACCAGAAATAGAAAAAAGGAAATATCCAAAAGAATTAGCAGGAAAATTATATCCAAATGGAATACCAATTTATCCTGAAAGTATGCTACCTGAACTTATTAAAAAGTTTGATATTGATGAAGTTGTTTTAGCTTATTCTGATTTAACAGAAAGAGATCTGATTAACAAAATTAGTACGGTATTAGCAGCTGGAGCAAACTTTAAATTAATTGGACCTCGAGATACGATGATTAAATCTAAAAAGAAACTAATAGCTGTTTGCGCAACTAGGACTGGTTCAGGAAAGGGAACAGTTTGTAGAAAAATTATTGATATACTAAAAGAAAGAAATAAAAAAGTTGTTGTGATAAGGCATCCCATGCCTTATTCTAAAAATTTATTGAGTCAAGAAGTTCAACGATTTTCAAGTTTTGAAGATTTAGAGAAATATGACACAACATTTGAAGAACAAGAAGAATACGTTCCGTATTTAGAGAGGGGTGTTACAGTTTATTCGGGAATAGATTACAAGAAAGTAATTAGAATGGCGGAAAAAGATGCAGATATCATAGTCTTTGAGTCAGGAAATAATGATATCTCTTTATTTAAACCAGATTTATATATTACTGTAGCTGATCCTACAAGACCAGATGGAATATATTCTTATCCTGGTGGAGTTAATGTTAGATTAGCAGACGTTATAATAATTAACAAAGTAAATTTAGTTGATAGCAGTGTTGTTAAAAAATTTGAAGAAGAGATTAAAAAAATAAATCCAAAAGCAAAAATAATAAAAGCTAAAAGCGTAATAAAAGTTGATAAACCTGAATTGATAAAAGGCAAGAAAGTTGTTTTAGTGGACGACGCCCCTACTGTTACTCATGGTGGATCTACAATCTCTGCTGCATATTCTGCAGCTATTGAATATGGGGCAAAAGAGATAGTAGACCCAAAAATTTATGCTGTTGGCTTTATGAAAAAAGTTTTTAAAGAATATACTCATTTAAAAACAATACCTACCATGGGATATAGCGAAAAAGAAAAGGAAGATTTTATAAAAACAATTAATAATGTAAAATGCGATACAATAGTATTCGCCAGTTACGCTTATATAAAAAATATTAAATTCAACAAGCCTATAGTTAGAGTTACTTATGAACTTATGCCTTTAGATGCAGAGTTCGAGAAAATAATTCTAAGATTCACTAAATGAATTGCGCAACAATACTTAATGTTTCATCTATGTAGTTTCAAAAAAATCTAAATGATCCTTAACATCCTATTAATCATCAATTGATAATTAAAGCACAATAAAAAGTCCTTACTAAAATTAAAATACAATAAGGAGAAATTCAGTATATTTTGCTTTGTGTTATTCTAGTTTTCTGCGTGAGAAGATTTCTATCCTTTATTCAAAAGGTTCGGACCCGGCGGGATTTGAACCCGCGACCCCCTGCTTAGGAGGCAGGTGCTCTATCCAAGCTGAGCTACGGGTCCATTCTAATAAGATTAATTATACGAAAAATATAAAGAGAGAAACAACTCTTTTAAACAATATTTAACCATTCTGAAAAACATTAATATTTTTTTATCTAAAATAGAAGATGTTTGAAGCGTTACTAACTTTAATTGCTGTTGGAATATTTCTATTTCTAGTTATTAAAGGAGTTGTTAGCATTGTAAGAGGAGTAATGCTTTTGTTTTTTGCATTTCTCGCTTACTACTTAATATTATCTTATCTGCCTAACTCTTCATCCGAATATTCTCAGCGGCTTTTTGGAAACTTTTTAAAAGCGCCAGCAGATACAATCAAAAACATTTTTTATGATTTAGAAATTTCTAATGTAACGAAATATGATGATAAGTTAATAATTTTTGTAAAAAACGAGGGAATATTGCCATTATATGGTTTTAATGTTAAAATAGACGATAAAGACGTCGAGATAATCAAAAATATTATTATTTTGCTTCCAAGCCGAGAAGGAAGTATAGAAGTAAAATGGAAAGAGAATAATTATTATAAAATAGAGATTGTTGCGAGTGGGACAAAAGATACTTACATATCTCCCCTCTGAGCCAGCCGATTAATCATTAAATCAATTCGCCCATCAGCCATCATCGGTTTAGAGTTCATATGTCTGGATTAATAATTATAATTGGTTTTGTTTTGAATAAATTTATGAGTAAACAATACGATGTTTACTAATTCTTGCTTTTATTTATTTCTGAGTTTGCGAAAACAAAGCATAGACCTTGAGCAAAACTTCTCTTTTGAAAATTGGCTCTAGTTCTTGAATCTTTTGGAAGTTTTCAGCTATCAAAACTTTTTTAATTAAATTTCTACATGACATTAAGACTTTATCTGTAGCGTCTTTGTCTATTGATGAATATCTGGATTGAACTAAAGACATTATTCTATCTAGATTCCTGACTAAAACTAGTTTATAACCATCTAAGAATTTTGTTTGTTGCAATGTTGAATTCAACTCCCTTTTAGTTTGTATTATCAGCTCGCTCAATTCCTGATCTCTCTCTCTTAAAACTATATGATCTCCAAAGCTTGATTGAAATGTCTTGAAGTCAAAAAGGTCATCCGTTTGTATACAAAGAGCAACTGGGGTTAGTTCAGCCAGAGTTATTTTTACCATATATATTTTTTATTTTTAAACTTAAGTTATTTGGAACAATTCAATCAAGAATCCAAATACCATATTTATTAGAAGCCAACTATTGAAAAAGTTTCGAAAGAAACTTAATTAATGTAGAAGTAAGGAGGTTCTTCTAAGTAAGGCTTGTCCAAAGACTTAAACCAAGTTATTTCTTCCTGAGCCAAAATTCTCCCAGAAACTTATTGTATCTTTTTATGCTTATTCATAAATTTTTTTTATCTTTCATCTAAGCAATTTTCCTCATCTCGTCTTGAGGCCAATAAATACCATTTTTTCCGTAGCAAAACTTCGTGCTACTTTTTTTGTGTATTTTAATTTTCTTTGTAATATGACGTAAAAAATGTTTATATCAGGCTTATACGCATGTAAATATATGTTGCACTTTTAGTAACTCAAAAGAGAAATGAAGATTATACAAAAATAAGCTTATTAGAGTTTCTTAGATGCGATAATACCTTAAATACTTTCTTTAAGTTTTTGAAGGAACTCATCTACACTTAAATATCTAGGCAAAGTTACTCCACAAGCTAACCTGTGTCCACCACCGTTGAAATATCTAGCTACTTTTAATAAATCGTCGTTTTTACTTCTTAATTCAATTTTAGTTACAGGGATTTTTCTTTTCATATCAACCTTTCTATAAAACACACAAAGAATATCAAAATTCTTTGCTTCATTTAATTTTTCGTAAATGAAGTAAACTGGTAGACTTTTATTAGTTTCAAAAATTAAAACTTTCTTTCCATTAACTTCAAACTCTTGAGTTTTTTCTAGAATTTCTGGAGTTAGAGAATTTAGCCAATTTAAATGTTCTTCTATAATTTTTGTATTTTCCAAATTTTTCTCTAATTCTTCTAATCCCTTAAAAGCGAGAATTTTTGAAATCTGCCTAAACTTAATTATTTGTAATTTGTTATACTTCCATTTTATGGCGGAAATTAAATCTCTAAAAAATTTTGATTCCTCGCTTTTAATACTATTTGTATCTATTTCGTTCGCTATTCTAACAAGAGGAGTATCTATTCTCAATACTTTCGCGACAATTTTCGCTGCGCTCTCAGCCTCTTCAACAAAAACTTCAACATTTTTTGGAATATCTAAGTTTTCCCATAGATGATGGTCTATCCATATTACTTTTTTAAAAAGAGAGGCGATTACAGCAGATTTCGTATTAGCTGAAATATCCAAAATGTACAAAGTTTCTGGATCTAAGTCTAAAATCTTGCACAAAGTTTTATGTAATATTGAAGGCGAAGAAAAATGTAGATAAGCTTTTGGTTTATACTTCAGAATAAACGAAGCAGATATTATCCCATCGGCATCGGCGTGAGATACTATGACGTCCATAAAAAAGATTTAAATACCTTGATTTTTAATATATTTCCATCAAAAGAGGCTGAAAAGAAATGTTGGTAGGTAATAGAATTCCGTATGAATACTTCATAACAAGTGGAGTAGGAGAAAGCGATATAGCTATCCACGCTGGTTCTTTTGATCAGGCTTTAAGAGATGCAGGAATTCAGAACGTTAATATAATTACTTATTCTTCAATAATGCCTAAGAAGGCCAGAAAGGTAGAAAAGAGAGAACTGAAGTTCGGAAGTGTGGCAGAGACAATAATGGCAGTAGCTAATGGAGAGAAGGGACAAAGAGTAACAGCAGGTATAATAATAGGATGGGTTTATGACGACAAAGGAAATAAGGTTGGTGGACTAGTTGCAGAGTATCATGGGAATGATGAAGAAGAAAAGGCTAAAGAAATTTTAAGAAAAAGTATGGAGGAAATGTTTAAATCAAGATTTCACTCTAACTATCAGCTTAAAGATGTTGAAATCTACATTAGAAGTTTCATACCAAAGAAGAAGTACGGTACAGCAATAGTTGCAATAGTTTTTGTCTCTTACGAATACCCAGAGTTATAGAAATTCAGTCAGAAATTCCAAGAACAATTTTTGCCGCTTTTTGTAGTTGTAAAATTCTATTTTTGCTTATACCACTTTTTCTCGAAATTTTTTCAGCATTATCTAAAAGCTGCTCAACAGTAACTATACCAGCATTTGCAAGACTGTAAGCTTCGTCTCTTTCTATTTCTTTAAGAAATGTTATCGGATATAGTTTATACTCTTCTATCAATCTTTCTAATCCATTTTCTGGGGGAAACTTCCAAGCTATAAATTCGAGTCCTTTACACAAAGCATACCTTCTACCATGATCAGACACTTTCGTATTGCAGATTAAAATTGCTCTGGTAAACTTGAAGCTATTTTTCCCATTTTCATATCCCAATTTCAAATCTTCTAGGGTTGAGTTCAATTGCAGGAAAACGTCTAAACCAGAATAGGTATGATGATTCACATGATGCTTTACCTCTAAAAGAATTATTTCATTTCCTTTCCTGGCAACAACATCAATTTCATGCTCTATGCATTTTCCTTGAATTATCAAATTTGTCTCCACTTCATAACCCATTGCTTCAAAAAGCTTAGCCACAAAAATTTCAAAATCTGGTTTAGAGCGAAGCATTGCTATTGCCTGCTTTAAATCAATTTGATAACCAATGGCTGGCCTATATTTTTTCATGTATTGGAAAACCATTTGAAGAATTTTTTTAGTAGGAATGCCATCATAGGCTTTTGCTTCAATCTTATCTGCAATAGATTGAGCCTGTTCTGGAGTTGCTTGTAACCTTAAACAAGTGTTTATGATTTTTTGTTTATCAAAAGGTTGTTTGCTACCATCAGCCTTAGTAACATAAATCATATTTTTATTTAGACGAAAGAAATAAAATGAATGAAGAGTAAAATAATAATATCTTTAATTCTTTTCTTTTTAGTTTTGTGTTTTCCATCTTTTGCATCTACAGTAGAAATAACACCTTCTACCTTAAATGCTACTCAAACTACTCTAATTAATATTACTGTAAACAATACTGAAATTTTAAACATTTCAAGAGTATCAGTACTTTTGCCTTATGGTTTTACAAACATTGCAAACATAGGAACTTCGGCAAACATTTCATTAGTAAATAATCCATCTCCATCGAATCTTTTAATTTGGACTAACAAAACTCCTGAAGGATTTGTAGAAAGTAATAAAGTTGAGTATTTTTGGTTCAGCTCTAAAGTACCTTCGCTACCGTCGAACACAACTTTAACAATTTTTGTAAACTTAACTTATTTGAATTCTACCGAAGAATTGTTTGAAATAAATGTTACCATTTATGATGTTGATGCCCCAATTTTTTCTAACTTATCTTATTCTAAAGCTAATAATACAAAATATTCTCAAGGATCAAATTATGGTTTTCAAATAACATTCGAAGATAACGTTAATATTTCAACCGTTATATTTTCTTCAAATTTCAACTCATCTATAAATTTAACAGTGCCTTTGTTCGCTGGAAGCAACAATAGAGGAATATATGTTGTTAATTTTACAGACCTGCCTGCAGGAAATTATTGGTTTGTATGGTATGCTAATGATACTTCCGGCAATTGGAATGTTACTCAAAATATTACATATGTAATTCAGCTTGCTGATACTCCAATATCTGTTTATATTAATGGTGTAGAAGTAAGAGATACTCAAACAATAGAATCTAGAACTACTCTCAACTTAACAGCAATTGCAAAAGGAATACTATATTTATTCGTGAATGGCACCCCTCAACTGTACAACGAAAATAAATTAGAAGTTATTGTTAGTTTAAATGACAGTGATGTAGGATTTTACGAAGCTAAGATTAATGTTTCTTCTACCAACTCTAACTATACATCAAATTCAACAGGAATAACTTTTTTTGTTAAAATAATATATCCTAGATTAAAGTTCAAAGATCTGCAAGTTCCTTCTTCTACAACTTATTCCCCTGGAGCCAGCTATACTTTTAGAATAACCTTTTACTCTTTGGCTTATCCTTTGAACAACATTTCAAATGTAAGCTTTATTTTCAACGGTCAAACTTACTATTTGCCTGTTACTAGGCAAGATAACGAAACGTATAGTTTTACTGTTAGAGATTTAGCTGCAGGAAACTATAATTGGAAGTTTTGCGCTAACGATACCCAAAATGAAATGAGTTGCACTTCTGGCAGTTTCTCAATAAGCCAAGCTGTTCCTCAATTAAATATAATAAACGTTCAAGATTATGTAGCTCCAGTTAATAAAACAATAATTGGAGTAGGATGTCCTCCTCAGTTAGTATGTAAACTTTATTTGAATGATACTGAGTTACCGAATCGATATTATGAGCTAATAACAGATAAAGCCGGCTATTACATTTTCACTTATAACACTAGCGGAAATGCAAACTATTCAGCAGCTTCAATAACAAAAACTCTAACAGTATATCCACCAAAAGAAGTTGAAACAACAACTACAACAATAGTTACCAATTTTTCTCAAAATGTCTCACAATCGCCAGCCTCTCAACAACTATACTTGCCATCTTCAAAAAATATTATAGATTTAAAAGCTAACACTCCTTTCATTATGAAAACTGAAAATCCAGATCTATTAAAAGTAACCGAGATAGAAATAACATCTATACAGGACATCAAGAATGTAGAAGTTAAGGTTGAAATAGCCTCTCCAACCGAAATACAAAAAGAGTTTTTAGAAAAAAATAAAATTTTACTAACTTACTTCAAGATTGTATCCAATGTATCTAGCGACAAAATAGCAAATGTCAAAATAAGGTTTAAAGTAGAAAAGGTGTGGATATCTGCGAACAATATCGATGATAGAAAAGTATATTTGTATAAGTTTGAAAACAATAGCTGGATAGCGAAACCTACTAAAAAAATATCTGAGGACGAAAATGCCGTCTATTATGAAGCTGAGCTGACGTCTCTTTCGCTTTTTTCTATAGTAGGAGAAGTTAGATCCGGATTTCCGTGGCTTTTTGTTTTCATTGTAATTATTGTTTTGACGATTATAGCAATATTAATCTATTTATTCCTACCAACTCCATTGATGGATGAATATGAAAAGCTGAAAAGAAGGTGGGGAGGAAACTAAAAGCTGTGGATGATGAAGAGTTAATGAAAGGTAAATAATATTTTTAAGATTTAAAGGTGAATTGAATCCTTTTTCTCCCTGTTTCCTTTTTTCCTATACTCGGTGGGGTAATCGATAATTATCTGCCTTCTAACTGTTTGGCTTTCCTCGTCATAATAAACATTCTCTATAATGGTTATTTGATTAGTTGTCTCAATCTCTTTCTTATACCTTTTAAGCATACTAATCAAGGTTTCAATCTCCATAACAATTTTTAGAATGTAAATATTTATTAAAGTATCTTATGACAAACCAAAGCTTTATGCAGTTCTCTGTATTCTACTTGCGATAGTCATGATAATTGTTTCATTAAACCATTTTGACTATCTTTTACCAACATTAGTGAAGCAATATAAATGGTTACCATATCTAAATTAATGTGAGATTTTCTTCATTAGCATATAGCATAAAAAAAGCGCCCTGGAGATTGATGGAAGAATGTCTTTCTCAGATGAATAAAATATAATACGATTAACACATGAATGAATGAATTAGGAATTATTCAAGAATTTATACTGATAAACTAAGTTTTGGAAAGAATTTCTTTTTTTATTTCCTCTATGCTCTTTCCAAAATATTCCTCAAAATTCTTAGTTAAGCTTATAATTCTTGTTCTTCCGAATTTTTCCGCTTTTATCAATCCTTTCTTCTCGAGTATCTTCAAATAATCATAAGCCTTATTACCTTGAATTTTTACTATTGTTGATTGTTTTACCGGCTGCTTAGCTATTATTATTGCCAAAGTTCTTTTTACACCTTCTGATAGTTCAGAAAAAGGAGCAATTTTAGATACTAGGCTTCTGTATTCAGGTTTAACAACAAGTTCATAGCCGTCTAAAGTTTGAATTAGCATTATTCCTCTGTTTTCATTTTTTAGTTCGCTAGAAATTTCTTCAATTATTTTTTGGACTTCTTCTTCAGGGATAGAAAATAGTTTAGAAAGATATCTTACACTTAATGGTTTATTTGAAACGAAAAATGCAGCTTCTATTAGAGCTTTCTTATTCATAAGAAAAATAGTATTAATAGAATAAGAATTTTCTATTTACTCTTATTTCTTTTTCTTTTTTGTAACTTCTACGCTTGCTTTCAAAGCTTCTAAAAGGCTTTTTTCTTCCACTTTTGGTTTTTCTTCCTCCACTTTAAATTCCTTCCTTCAAGCTTAGCTTTTATTAACTCTTTAAAAGCTTCTGTGTATCTATCTCTGAACTCTTCTATCTAAAAGTCTTCGTTTGTTAATTGTGAAATCAAAATTTTTGCAAGTTCTAACTCTTCCTTGCTAACAACAACAAGCTTTCTTATTTCATCTAACTCATTAATATCTTTAACTTCATCTTTATAGAATAAAGTATGCAATGCGATACCTTTTTTAAAAGCTCTCAAAGCAACCACATATTCTTTATTCCTTAAAATCATCTTTCCTATTGCCACCTTATTAGCAATCCTTAAAGCTTCAACAAAAAGAGAACAAGGCTTTAAACCGGCTTCTGTTGGAACTAAATAATAAGTTTTCTCGAAGAAAATTGGGTCAATTTAAGAAGCATCAACCAAATAAGCAATTTCTATGTTTTTGCTTGTTGTCAATTTTATTCTTTCAATTCCTTCCTTACTTAAAATAACCCATTGATCTTTTGAAATCTTAAATCCTTTTTCTACTTCATTCCAAGGAACTTCCTTTTGGCATTTGGGGGCATCATCTTTTGCTTTTTATCTTTGTGTGACAAATAGAATGTAAGTTATTGAAAGAAATTGCTCTAGATTGAGTTGCTGAGTAAAGCTTTACAGGAATTGAAATTAAGCCAAAAATTATGTTGCCATTTAAAATAGCTCTCATTGTGAAAATTGTTTTTAAAATAAAAATAGATTAGCTTAATTTTTGTGTATCAATTTTGAATGAGATTTATAACCACCCAAAACTCCTAATTTTGAGCCCCGCCTACGATAATTGTAAAATTTACATTGGTGTTAAGAGAAATAAGAAATAAAGAAAAAATAAAAAAGAATCCTAAGGAATCTATAGATTGCTGTTTTTTAGTCTTTCGAGTAATTCTAGAGCATTTCCATATAAAGATAGAAGGTCATTACTTTTATAGTTCTTCGTAGTTTTTAGAATTTTTTCGGTCTCTATCCTAAAATATTCTTCCAAATAAGATATTACTTCTAAAGTTGGATTACTTGAGTGCTCTTTTTTACATACTTCATTAAACGCTTTTTTTGAAAGCTTTACTACTAAACCTGCAGGCAATTCCTTTACCAATATTCCTCCGTTTGGACCATCTGTCAGATTTCTTGAATGAACTACTAAATATTCTAGAACATTACTCACTATATATTGGCAGAATTCTTCATGTTGATTTTTTCGATTTCCATGAAGATCCCAAAATAAATTTCTAAATTAAAAATATTTAAATCTTTAAATCTTTCGTGTATGTAAAAAACCTAAGCGAAGTTTCCAGATCCAATATTTAGGATAGGGATAGATTTTATAAAAAGATTGCATAGTTTAGTAGGATATAAGGAAAGGATTACACTTGAATATTATAGAGCGTATACGAAGTTTTAAAGAATAGTTTAGTGAGAAAGGGAAAAGGTTCGGAAAGCATCTAAATTTATTTTAAAGTAGGATGTTGGAAATCTTGTTGTTAAAAGAATAATAAAAATCAAAATTTAAAAATATATTGAATTGCCTGGGTAGTTGAGTGGTTAAAACGCCGCGCTCATAATAAATGAGCTTTGAATTGATGATAAGAAACGCGGAGGTCGCGGGTTCGAATCCCGCCCCAGGCAATTTGAAGCTTTCAATTTGATACAGGTTTTGGCTTATTTTATTTATGTACGCTGAAATCTATTATAATTTCCTACAGACAGTTTTTACTTCATGCATACTAATTTTAGTTGATGGTCAGATACTTAGAAACATTACCGTTTGTTGAAAATTTTAGTTGATAAGAATTAATTCTAAATCTTCAAAGCTCTAAATATTACATCCAATTCATAACCGGAAGTCTTACTTCCAATAATAGCACCATAGCTATTTGCTATTATTCCGCTAGATACGAATGGAGAACCAAAATTTACACTACCTCTCTCTACATCTACTTTTAGAACATCTCTAACTAACATTAAGTCTTCATCAGTAGCTTCTCTATGTATAATTGCTCCTTTATTTGTTGCGAAACAAACGCTACCAACAACATTAGAATTTGCTAGTTTCGTCTTGACTACTTCAACTTTTAGAGTGTCTTCAATTTTTTTTATACTATTTTTAGAAAGCAATACACTAACTATTGCGCCTTTATCATTAGCTACTATTAAGTTCCCTATTGCAGTAAATTTTTCCTTTAAAACACAAACATCCAACCCAATTTTTTTAATTTCTTTCAATTCGTAATCTTTTATTAGATAAGGTAATACTATCCCGTTCGAGTTCATCGCAGAAAATAACCCAATAAATTTTGTTCCTCCTATTGTCATTTTTTTGTTATCAACTTTTAAAACATCGTAGAAATCTTCCTCAAAACTCGAAATAAAAATTTTATCACTTGCTCTTCCAAAAAATCCAATGTTATAGTCTCCAAAATAGTCAAAAAGCTTCTTCATTATATCAACTTGCTAGATCTACGTTAAAAGATTCGCCCTCTTTTACAATTTTTACTCTTACTTTTGTTACCGGATTTTTTATTCCTCTTCTCCAAATATAGTTGTTCAATCTGGTAGATATCTTTATTTTATCTGTTTTAAGGTGTCTCTTCAAAATTCTTTTGAGTAAAAGCATTGCTACTTCGCTTCTTCTCCAGTTTTGCTTTTTAACTAGAGTTTTTCTTAAGTTTAAAGTAAGATACTTTTCCTCTGGCATTAATAAAAAATAACTTAATAATTAATAAATTTCATCAAGATAACGACATTCCGGCCTTTTATATTCATTAAGCTTTTCATATAATTCAAAAACTTTTTCTATTGTAAAAAAATCTCTTCTTTTTATAGCTCCCAAAATTTGTTCGTATAGACATGCTACCCACCTTAAAGATCCTTTCCTCAATTCATCTTCCGGAAAACAAGTAGGATA
The DNA here is from genome assembly GCA_032249395.1 of Candidatus Aenigmatarchaeota archaeon. GTDB lineage: Archaea > Aenigmatarchaeota > Aenigmatarchaeia > CG10238-14 > SpSt-28 > SpSt-28. The sequence goes on along the minus strand of JAVVFY010000004.1, from coordinate 19,460 downwards.
ACCATAAATCCTGGCCAAATTTATTTTAATCAGAAGAATTAGATATTCTTTATATATTTCTATATCTTCATGGGTACCACATTGTTCTAAAAATTTAACAGCTCCATATAAACTTCTAATCTTCTTTCCTCTACATTCCGGTTTTTCGGTTTTACCCCCTAACCTAAGGGCCAAATTTATCAATTCTTTTATTTCACTATTGTATTCAGCCAACATACTACTATTTGGAGGTAAAGCTTATAAGCTTTTATGCAACCCCTTCAAAAATCTACACATATAGCATAAATTTTTATGTTAATTTAGTTTTTTTTACTCAAATTATACTATGAAAATTTTTGAAGATATAGAAGTGATTAACGGACATAAAGCTATTTTTATTGAAAGCCTTGATTTAATTGTAATTTCTGATTTGCAACTTGGGGAAGAATTGTACTTAGCAGAAGAGAAAGGAATTTTTGTCCCACAGGTTCAGCTTAAAGAGATAAAAAAAGAATTGAACAATATTTTCAAAAAAGTAAAATCGAAAAGAATTTTAATTAATGGCGATGTTAAGCATGAGTTCGGAGAAGCCAGTAGCCAAGAGTGGAGAGAAGTTATAGAATTGGTCGAATTCTTAAGAAAGAAAACAAAAGAAATAATAGTAGTTAGAGGGAATCACGATAATTATTTATTAAATATAGCCTCTAAAATTAACTTGAGAGTTTTTGACCCTTATTATTTAGAGGAAGGTTATCTCTTCACTCATGGACATAAAAAGATAGTTTATCCGCAGGATTTCCATACTTTAATAATCGGCCATGAAGAACCAGCTATCGTTTTGAAGGAAGGATTTGATAAGATTAAATTGCCGGCCTTGCTTTATGGTAAGATGAAGAATGGTAAGAGAATAGTTTGCTTGCCAGCTTTTTCTTTTCTTTCTAGCGGTACAGAGATCAATGCTGTTGATAAAGAAGATTTGTTGAGTCCGATGTTAAAAGAAGAGGTAAATGTTGATGAATTAGAAGTCATTGCAATAGATAAAGAAGTTGGTGCTCTAAGATTCGGAAAGATAAAAGATATTAAGATTAGTCTTTAACCTAATGTATGGATCCAGCTATAGAGCTTAAAGAGAACTTAATAAAGTTAATTGAAAAGTATAAAGTCGATCCTTATGAAATCTCGATTTTATATGGACATAAAGTAGAGGTTTGGATAGAAAACACGGATGCCTATGAAAAACTACAAAAATTAGAAGCCTTACTCTTGCCAACAGAAAAAAGAAAAGATAGAAAGGTTTATGAACATTTACTTCTTCCATTCATATATAAAGACAATAGCGTGAAGCTAGCTACTTTTACTTTAGTGAATCTTCCTAAATTAGAAGAGTATGGAATTGTGTCACCAACTATAATTAATTTAATAGTCACTAGGGGAAGCAATGATGTCGATAAAAAGTTGCTCAATCTAATCGACTTATTATACGAAACTGCTAGAATAAGATCAAAAAGCGATGTTAAAATAAATGATTCTGATATTTCTCCAAATTTCAGAGTAGGAAAGGTTAAATTGAAATATGTGAACGAATTTAAACCTATCATAACAAGAGAAGAAGCAGAAAGGGTTTTAATGGAATATAAACTTAATAGAAGTAGAAGACTGCCTTCTGATGAAATATCTCTAAGAGAATATCTGAATGTTGTTGGGTTAGTCTATGATGCTTTGGGTTTGCTAGATATTTCTAAAGCTAGTGTAGAGGATATTTTAAAGGTAAGAAAGGAAGTTGGAGACTTTAGAGATTGTGGTCTTTTAGATCTTCCCTTAGATGACAGATATGCTTTTATGAAATGGAAAGAGGAAAATAGATGTGGTTTACATCCATTTGAAGTTGTTGCTGGTTATTCGTATAATGGAATACTTTTATATCCTCCAATAAAAGGGAGGTTTGCAGTTTATATCGATTATATTGATGAAAGAATGTATAAAATCGTTTGTAGATTGTTGGAAAAGAAGATACCATTCACTACTGATATTAAAAAGCTACTCTATACTCTGAGAGGAGAAATTTACGTTAATGTCAATATTCCTACTCCAGAAATTCTAGGAACAGTATATTATGACGATGTTAAGGAAAAAGATAAAATCATATGGAAAAAAATAGAAGAAGTTAAATATCGATAGGCAAAACGAAATCTCTCATTTTTTAAGATAGTCTAATAGTGTCTTTTTCTTTTTTTCCTCTCGAGTTTTACTAACCTCTCTATATTGTGTCTCTTGTTTTTTATTTATTATTTTGTATATTTTCTCAAGTTGCGTTTCTTCACGAGTCTTCAACCAATCATAAATTTGTTTATAGTCAGATGGATCTATTTCATTTGATAAATCGAGATACAAAAATTCTGCACTTCTTATTTCTCCATCAGTTATTCTCAAATCTATTATCCAAGAACCTATCCAATCCGTAAGACCTTTAGTGATAGCATAGTTGTCTGGAGATTTTAATGTTGGTACCAAAACTCCTATACGACCGTTATCTAATAAAACAGCCGCCTTGTGGTAATTACCAAGTAAAACAAGTTTAAAGTCTCCAAATCTCTTTAAATATTTGGAGAATCTAACTAGATCGTAGCCTAGTGTATAAGGTGCGCCCTTATTTGGATGGTGAAGAGCGATTAATATTCCTCCCTCGTTTATAACTCCAAATTCTTCTCCAAGATAAATTAAATCGTCTCTTCTTTTACTTATTTCTCTTCCAATGTCTAATCCGGTATCTTTTTTATACCATTGATCATGATTTCCAGAAATTATATAAGTTGGAACTTTGGATCTAGGATAAACGTCTACAACATAATCTATCAAAGTAGACACATCTTGTATCACATCATCAAATCTGTGACCTCTACCATCTGTTATGTCTCCAGAATGTGTAATAAAATCTACTTGTTCTTCTTCAGCAGTTATGTATAATTTATATAAAAGTTTTAGATTTTGGTATTTGCTGTTTAAATGAGTGTCAGAAATTGCCATTAATTTTATTTTTTCTTTACCAAAATCCATTTCAGTTGGTGCTATGCTATTATCGATAAAATCTCTATAATCATAAAAATACTTGTCCGAAACTTCATCATAAATTATTCTTGATTTAGAGACGTTTTGTTTTTTCTCTAGGTTGCTCATTATCTCTTTTACCTTTTTTTTGCTTATTCTAAGTTCTCTAGAGAGTTCCCCCATTGAACATTCTCCCTTTCTATAGAGAATTGATACAGCTCTTTTTTCAAGTTCCGACAAACCATTGTAGTTAGGCTCTTTTATAAAATCTTTTTCTCTCCAATATTCCTTAAGTGGAAAGAATTTAACTCTTGCGTATTGCAAATATCTTACATCATTTTCATCATTCTTTCTACCCAAGGATAATTCTACTACAACTACACCAATTATTGGATCTATATTTTTTCTAGCTAGAGACGGCGTTTGAGAAATTAGAGATGGTAACAATATACCATATACAATTCCGTTTCTGTACGGAATTATAGAAAAAGAGTGATATCCCCCGAGAGCTAAAATAGTCTTTTTACCTTTCTCAACTTCTAGATTTTCCATTCTTCTTTGAAGATCATAAGTTTTTCCAACAGGGTTTTTTTCATAGGTTACAGGATTTTCTGCTATTATTTGTACATTTGTATCATATATTGTAAATTTGTGTATACCAACACCTTCAGGAATTATATCTTTTCTTACTTTTCCTAACTCTTGAACTAGATTTATTGTTCTCCCCCTCTCATACAATACATCTTGTGGACCTGCAACTACATGAGTCTTCAAACCAATATTAGAATGGGGAAAGATTCTCCTCGCTAATTCTATCTGATCTGATGGAGATTTAACCAAAATTTCTCCAAACTTTCTTTTATATTCCTTACCAGCAAATAGATCTCCAACAAGTATTATTAGATCTGTGTTATAACTATCAAATACTTTCCAGGCGGCTCCTAAAAAACTAGCAGAAGAATACTTACTTCCTATATGAGTTTCTGACGCTAATCCTATTATAAATTTTCTCAACTTTTCCTCAACAGGAATGTATTCATCTGACGAAAAATCTTTAGATGCCAATTTTAGCATGTCTCTTTTTCTACTTACATAAACTCTTTTAGAATTATCTAAGAATCTAATATTATCTGCAAGAATAAGAAGGCGATACTTGCTTACGCCCAATTCATCCGTCAACTTAGAAATAGAAATTTTATCTACCTTTAATAAAATGTTGTATAATTTTTCTGAAAGTTCCATCTCTTTATTTCTATTCATTTAAACTTTATAACTTTAACCTTTTTATTTTTTCCGCACTCCAAAATATATCTTGAGGGAAATAGATTAGATTGCTTGTTTCATTTTCCTTCCAATGAGAATACTTGAAGTAAGGTGGAGAAAGGCTGCTAAACTAAAAATTAGTGAAAATCCAAATGTCATTACTAACATTCCTGAAACTATTGATGCTGCACCATAAAATATGTTCCAGCTAGAGTCAATTAATCCCATCTCCAATCCTCTTCTTTCTCTTTTTGTACACTCAGCTAATAAAGAGTAGAATGAAGGCATTTGCATAGCATACCCTACTGCACCAATTATCTCAGCAAATAATATTTGATAAAAGTTCGACACGAATGGATAAAGGAAAATCGAAGACGAAACGAGAATTCCACCAATTGTGAATACTTTTTTCTTTCCAATTTTATCAGATAGGATTCCAAATGGAATTTCTAAAATTCCTACAACTATCCAATAAATTCCAAGTATTATTCCAACGTCTTTCAAGCTTCCAGAAATTTTTTCGAAGTATATGGCGTAGACAGGTCCAATAATTCCCATACTTGTGGCTATCAAAATCTGGGCTAATGCTAGCAAATAGAGATTTCTCCTCATACCATTCACCTTTCGATGACGATGGATCACTCATGCTTCTCACCGATCCTATTCAAATTTTTAGTGAATATAAAATATGGATAGTCTTAAGATACTTTAAAGATTAGATAGGAAAATAAATGACTCTAATTATTTTTTTGTCGCACAAATATAAAAAGCTTTCTCTTTAAAGAGACGAAATTTCATTAATTATTTTCTCAACTTCCTCCTTTTCTGCTTGCTTACCAGATTCTAAAATTTCTTTTAAAGAATTTGAGAAATACTCTTCTATATCTCCTTCTATATTAACTCTTCTTTTTTGAATTATGGTTGTTGGTCTTATGGCTCCTCTTATTATAGCTTCGTTGTCTAAAGGAGTAACAACTACTACGCCTATTTGCTTTTCGTTTTCCAAAATCTCAAATATTAAATCACCAAGCTTAGTTTCTCTCAATTTTCTTACGGTGTATTTTGCTTCTTCTCTTTTTAATATATCGAAAAGATTTTTCATTATTTCTTCTTCTGGAACTCTCTTAAAACATTCGATTTTAATTGTATCCCATTTCCAGTTTATCCTTTGCTCATCTATTTCATAATCTATTGAAATTCTAACAACATCTCCTTTTTCGAGTTTTAGCCTTTCCACAAAAAGAGTATAAAGTGCTTTGTTTAATTCGCCTGCTGATCTAGCAATTTCTTGGCTTGAGAGTTCTCCGGCTTTTACTTTATCTTTTAGTTGAGCAAAGAGCGTCTTTCTTATTTTTGATGCATAGGCTCCAAGAATTACTGCCCCGCTTCTCAAAGTGGACATATGATATATTTTCAAAATTACTTAAAAATTTTATGGTGAACATAAAAATTTTTGGAGGAGAACGAGAGATTGGAGGTAATAAAATTCTTTTAGAATTCAAAAACACGAGATTAATGCTCGATTTTGGTTTGAGTTTCACTCAAGAGAAAAAATACTTTTCAGAATTTTTGAAACCAAGAATGTTAAATGGGTTTTTAGATTGGGTTGAGATGGGGGTTGTTGCCAAGTCATTTAGATTTGCCAATATATAGAAAAGATTTTTTGGGACATCTTGGAATAGATCAACCAAAAGAAAAATTCTTAGACGGCTTACTATTATCGCATGCACATTCGGATCATTCAGCTCTAATTCATTTTTTGAGAGAAGACATTCCGATATTTTGTAGCAAAGAAACTTACCTAATATTGAAAGCCATTGAAGATACTTCTCAAACACTTCTTTCTGATTTAGTTACTTTAAGCTTGAGATTTCATTTCGTTCATGGAAGAGAAGGTTATAAAAGATTGGTTGGAGACGATGCTATTGTAGAAAGAAATTATCAAATTATAGAACCTTACAAAAAATATCACATAAATGACATAGAATTTCAAGCTTTTCCTGTAGATCATTCTATTCCAGGTGCTTTAGCTTTTGTTGTTTATGGGGATGAAGAGAAGATTGGCTATACCGGAGATTTAAGATTTCATGGAAGAAAAGGAAGTCAAACAAGAGAATTTGTTTCTCGAGCAAAAACTGAAGGTTTAGATATCTTTTTTTGCGAAGGAACGAGGATCGATGAAGAAGATGTTCAAAGCGAGGAAGATGTTGAAAAAAGGGCTAGAGAAATAGTTGAGAAGACTGATGGCTTAGTTGTAGTAAATTATCCTGCCAGAGATTTGGATAGAATGGTGAGTTTTTTCAATGTTGCTAAGAAAACTGGTAGAAAGCTTGTTGTTAATACAAGACAAGCTTATCTTTTGAAACTTTTTGAAGAAGCGGGAATAAAAGGATATCCAAAGCTTTCTGATGCTGTTGTCTATGTTGAAAAAAAAGGGTGAGGAATTTTAGGTAAAGATTATTTTTATCATTTTCAAGATGTCGGCTGGGTTAAAAGTTCAGAAGTTGAGAGAAGATTTTTAGAAGCCGATTATGATAAGTGGGAAAGAGAGTTTTTAGAATTAGACAACATGGTAACTGCTGAAGACATAAGAGATAGACAAGAAGAATTCATTTTTAGATGTGATAATTTTGAGTTGCAAGAGTTAATTGACATAAAGCCAAAAAATGGAGTTTACATTAGATCTAAAACGGAGCCTTTTGATGACGATATGGTTATAGAAGAAAACAGAGTTAGAAACTGGCTTACACACTTTAATTTGCCAATGCATCAAATTCATGCTTCTGGGCATGCGAATGGAATAGAAATTAGAGAAATGATTAAAGAGATTGGACCAAAGAAGTTGATTCCAATACATACAGAAAAACCAGAATTGTTCTTCAAATAGTCGCTTATTAAAAATAAGCAATCTATAAGTATCTTATAGCAATTGTTTGCTTTTTGGGCATATTAAAAAAAGAAGTGGATGAAAAATTTTACCTAGATACAAACATAATTTTTGGATACTTTCTTAAGAAAGTATCAGAATTAAAAGGCGAGGTTAAGTCTTCTAAAGTTGCTGAGTTTTTAATTGAATCAAAAGATAAGATAAACTACAATGTTTCTATTTTGACAAAAGTTGAAATAGTTAGAAAACTTAAAAGTGAGTTCTTGCTTGACAATACATTAATAGAAAAAATTTGGAAGTCTTTTATTCTAGATGTTAATTGTACAGAAATAGAGGTTAACATTAATGTCTCAGAACTATACAAAGAGATACTAAGAATTGTCTCATCAATTCCTATAAGAAAAAGAGTAACTAACCTGGAGCATCTAATAATAGCGAAGAAAAAGGATTTAATTTTTGTCACAGGAGATGATGAAGTTTTGAAAAAATGTAAAGAATTCTATCCAAGAATATGGAGTTATAGGGATTTAAGAAGATTCTATTCAAATTTAAATATAGGGTGAACTGAATGAAATCAGAAGAGTTAACTAAAGAGGAGAGAGAAGAAGTTTGGATGGAGTTTGCAAAAATAGTTTTGAAAAGGTTAGATTATTGGAAAAAACATAATCCAAAAAAATACAGAGAATTTTGGAGAGAATATCGGAAACTTGAAAAGGCTTTTAGCGAAGATTTAGATGATGAGAAGAAAAAAGCAAAATGAGAATTTTTATCAACTCTTTTTCGTTAATTGAATTGTCTTAATTTTGTTTTTGGATAAATCTAAAACTTCTTTGAAGCAACCCATCAAGTAAATTGAGATTGCTTGTATTAAAATTGCTGCTATCAAAACGTATTGACTGTAATCTATGAGAAACGAAACGAAGAATTGAGGGAATATCAAGTATAGTATGCTTAGGCCAACAGATGCGCTACAAGAAACGCTTAGAGTGCAAGCTTGCAGTGCAGCTAATCCAATACCAGAAGCTAAAATTCCTAGTATAGATTTTTCGTATGTTCTAGCTGATTTAATCCTTTCTTTGATTGTTCTAACGATGCAAGTGAGGACTATACTGAAGAGAATCATGTAGATTATTGCTAGATAAGCATACTTGGTTTCAAAAACTGTTCTTGGAATTAAAAAATATGAAATTAGCAAACCTATAACAAAAACGATTTTGCAGTAATGGCTTTCGAAAACTTTGTACAAAAAGGTGTTTTTTATTTTCTTGCTAACCATTGAAGATTTTTAATCAAGCCTAAATTTAAACTTAAGTTAAATTCTTGCAATCTCATAAATTAGATGATAAAAATCAAAATTGGCAAAAAGGAAATAAAAGCTAATGTAGCTGATAATTTTTGGAAAAGATTCATTGGCTTAAGTTTTTCTAAAAAGAAAAATTTGCTTTTTGTAATGCCATATGAAGATAAGTGGTCTTTTTGGATGTTTTTAGTTAGATATCCAATAAAGATTATTTTCATTGATAGAAACAAAGGGGTTGTTGATGTGAAGTTTGCTGAACCAATAACATTAAATCCGAAAATATGGAAAATTTATTCTCCGAAGAGAAAAATGCAAATACGTTTTGGAAACGCCTTTTAACTTAAAAGTAAAGATTGGAGAAAAATTGTATTGGTAGTTTATCTTTTATTTTTGAATGATTTAACAACAATAAATAGCAAAATAAGAGCTAGAATTTCTGTAGTTAATGCAAAATAAATCATCGAAGATGGAGAAATTTCATAAAGATAACCATAAATTGCTGATCCAACCATCCAAGCTATTCCAAAACCTAAACCAAAAACTCCGTATCCGAACGCTCTTTTGTTTTCTGGAAGAATATCAGCTATGGCTGCTCTTGCGTTGCTTTCATATATTGCCATAACAATTCCCCAGAAAACGCTAGCAATTGCAACTGAGATGAAATCTTGAGTAAAGAGGAATGGAATTATTAGAATTGAAGCTATTGGTGCAAAAACCAAACTAACTAAACCAAATTTATCGTACATTAAACCAATGGGCAATGCTAGCAAGCCATCTGCTAACATTGCTATCAAATAAAATGTTGCTATAGAATAATCTGGAAATACATTACTTGCTTTTAAAATGTAAGAAACGTTTACCCAAGAAATGAAACCTAAAGCAACTAAAGACATAGCAATTGAGTAAAGCCAAAAGATTTTCATGTTGTTTTTGCTTTTCAAATTATTCTTAAAAGTTTTCTCCGCCGCTTTAACGTTTGGATATTCAAAGTAAGCTCCAAATAAGAAGAAAAGAGCGAGAAAAGCTGGAATTGCTAAAATGAGAAAAGTTATTGGATAGTTTGAGTTTGTAACAAAAAGAGAAATTGAAACTATTAATGGACCTGCTACAGCCCCTATTTGGTCTAAAGCTTCATGCAACCCAAAAGCCTTTCCTCTTCCCATCTTTTCTGTAACTTCAGCGAGAATAACATCTCTTGCTGGAGACCTCAGACCTTTTCCTATTCTTTCGAGGAAAATTAAAAGAATGGCAATAAACCAGTTTCCTGAGAATGCTAAAAGAGGAATTGCAATTAAATTTATCACATAGCCAGAAATTGTTAAACTCCAATAGACTTTGCTTGACTTTAATCTTGTTGCTATCATTCCGCTGATGAATCTTGAAACATAACCTAAAAATTCTCCAGCCGTTGCTAAACTTGCGAGAAAAGCTGAAGCACCTAAAACTTTAGCGTAAGAACCAAAGATTGACCTTCCGCCTTCATAAGTCATATCTGCAAAAAGAGAAACTAGAGAAAGAAAAATGAGAACTTTGAACATTTTCTTGCTTAGGTTTAGCTTCATTGAGAGTTGTTTGATTTTGAAAAATAAAAGTTTGAATAATAGAAATAACAGCTAATTATTAAGTTTTACTTAAGAACTTCCCCTACTCTTCCTACTATCTCTGGCCCAGGTTTTAACGTTTTCTTACCAGGCTCCCATTTTGCTGGGCAAGCCTCATCAGGATGTTTATACACATATTGGAAAGCTTTTATTTTTCTTACAAGCTCTTCAGCATTTCTACCAACGGAATAATGATTTATTTCAGAACCTACTAATATTCCATCCGGATTTATTATGAACGTTCCTCTTAAAGCGAGTCCTGAGCTTTCATCGTATACACCAAAAATTCTTGAGATCGTTCCTGTTGGGTCTGCTGCCATCTTCCATTTTGAAATCTTTTAATAAAGGTTCATCTCTACACCAAGCAAGATGAACGTATTGTGTGTCAGTCGAGCAGGTTATTACCTCAACGTTTTCTTTTGTTAGCTCATCGTATTTAGCATTAATGTCCGCAAGTTCGGTGGGACAAACAAAAGTGAAGTCCGCTGGATAGAAGAAAAAAATTACCAATTTGCCTTGCTTAAGAATGTCATAAAGATTAATTTGTCCGAAACCTTTTTTATTTGGATCGTAGTATGTGATTTTAAAGTCAGGCACTTTTTGGCCAACTTTTACTTCTTTTGTACTCTCATCCATAATTTCTCTAACCTCCATTTTTTATTAATTTGCCCCGCGTTTTTAAATATTTATACAAGGAAATCTGCTCCCCCAATTTTATTTATAGTTGGTTTCATTATGTTCAAATATTAAGAAAAATTTTTTAGATGCTATCTTAGATTTGTTTGCTAGCCGTAAATAAAAAGTGGAGGAAATGAATTAGAGAATATGTGAGTCGAATATCCAAAAGTTTGCACTTGTATTGCACACTTTATAAGCCTATAATTCAAAGACAGATGTTATCCAAATAAGATTTCATTACATTAAAGTTAGACAGTTCCCAAAACAATGATTTAAAGATTTTCTCTCAATCTATTTCATGAAGGCTTCAACATTAGAAAAAGCACTTAAAGCAATATTCGCTAAGCTAGAAGAAATGAAATTTAAGTACGTTTTATTCCAGTCAAAATGGGAAGATTATGTAATCTACACTCTCATAAAATTTGGTTAACCGACTAGAATCTACGTAAAAATTCCAAAAGGCAGTCCTTATTTTGATAGATGGAATTTCCATTTTGACCCAGAATTTTCAATAGTTCTTTCTTATGCTGGTCATAAACTTCCTTGGGAAGATGTGGAAAGAGATAATGAATGGTACTGGGGTTTTACTTCTAAGTATGAGGGAATAATGGGAGGAATAGGTTCTTTTGCTAATAAGAATAAAATCTACACTACTCAAGATTTCCTTATTGATATAAGAACTCTTATCAAGGAAAAGGTGAAAACACAAGAGCTTTCTGTACTTAATGAGACAGATGAAGACGATGAATTCTTATTACTATACAAGAAAGATTGGTGCTGCTGGGAAGAATATATGAAAGCTTTGTATTATCTTAGAAAATCGATGACATATGAGAAATCTTATAGGAAAATGCAAAGAGAGCATTATCTTAAGTGGCATAAGAAAATAAAGAAAGAAGAGATAGTTGGTCCTATTGAAATAGAGTTTGACGATTTAATCCAAATTTCTCCATCTTTAGTTTCTCTCTTCACTTTAGCTTCATTTTTAGAGACAATGTTTTTGATTATAAGAAAAATTCAAAACAAAGACAGAAAGAGATTTAAGAGTTAAGTTTTAATGGGATTTATTGGTGAGAAAAGTGAGTGATGACAGATTGTATGAAGAATTGGAGAAAATAAAAAAGATAACTGGCTTGTTCATTAAGGATTTCTTTTCTAGGGCAATGACTAAAGAGAGATTGATGAAAATAGTTAGTCAAATTAAAGAATGTGAGCAAAGGCTTATTAGAAATTATGATGAAGAGAAGATGAAGGTTTACAATATAGGTAAGACGATTGGAAGAATTGAAGCTTTTCTTGCTTTGGAGAAAGTGAAGATAGAAGTTTTGGATGAATTGGAAAAGAAGAAAGCAAAAGAAAATAAAAAATAACATAAAAACAGACTTTGATTATTTTGATTGAAGTTGCTCTAAATCTTATTTCTATTGTAGCATTGACTTTGTTCTTAAAGGAGAATGAATATTATTATAAAGATTAAAGGGTAATTGAAGCCTTATTTCTGTATACTTATTCTTGCTAGTAGTCTTAAAAGAATTATATTTATAATAATGCAATTACTATATATGACTTTCATCATTGCATTGAGATGGGGTAATGGAATTTTGGTTACAGCTGATACCAGAGTTTCAAGCATGATAGGAATAATGAGAGAAGAAAAGAAAATTTTTCCAATAGGGTTTTACATAAATGGAGAAGAATATGATTTAGCATTATTGGCAGGTTCTGGAGATGCAACAATTATAAAACAAAACATGGAAAATATTCAAAAAATTTTTGAAAACTGGTTTATATCTCTACAAAAACCGAGAAGCCCCAAAGAAGATGAGATGGAGAAGATAGTTCATGAAATTGAAAATTATTTGATAAATAGATATTCTGAGTTGAAAAACGCTGGCATTGAAGTAGATACTACAATGCTACTCGCAAGTGTAACTCAAGAGGGAAATCCAAAGTTGTATAAGTTTGATGACAGAGGTTTGTGTGAACCTCTTCACGATAATCCGGGATATGCACTAATAGGTTCCGGAACATTAACAGGCGGTTTATTATTGTTAAAACTATTTGATTATGATCCTATAAAGTTCATTGGTGATAGAGGATTATTTTCATCATTTTTAATAGATTGTGTCAGTGAAGTTGATACGAGTGTTTCACCATTTACAGGAGATTCTTACTATATAAGATGGGATGAAGATAAGAAAAGGGTTCTTGCGGGCTCATTGTATCCAGAAATGATAAAAGAATTCAAAGAAAAATCTGCTTTAAGAAAAAGACTTATCCCATTGTTTTGGTTTATGTTAGATAGCTTGGGTGAAGAGAAAATAATTGAAAGCTGGAAGGAATTAGTAAGACAAATAAAAGATGAGAACATTAGAAACACAATAAAAGAAATGATTGAAAAAGTTGGAAAGGAAAGATGAAGACTTAAAAGTAAATACTATTCATTCAATAATTCTCTTAGATTACATTCGCCAGCTTTTATTTCATCTTCCATTTTCACTTTCCATTGATAATAACTCAAATTATTTATATTAATTTCGTATACTTTGATCCACTCAATATCATATTTCAAATCTTCATTTAAAGAATAATCCACAAAAATTAATTCTACCTTATTAGATGGATTTAGAATGAAATCTATTTGAGCTCTTTCAAGAACAAATTCTTTATTAATAGAGCTTTTTACTTCAACATAAATTTGGTCATTACCCATTAAAGTCAAAAAATCCGTTGGATTCAGAATTAATTCGAATCTGACATTTTTACTACCTGCCTTTTTCTTTTTTATAAATAATAAAGCAATGTTATAGCTTAAGTTTTCTCTCAAAGCTCCTAATTGGTTATCTATTTTAGATTCTCTGCTCACTCTTCTTAAAAATGTCTTAACATTTTCATTATTTATAATATCCTTAAACGGTGCTATATCTAAAAATTCGTAGCTTATTCTTTTTTCTTCTCCAGTTTCTACATATTCGGTAAAGAATTCTCCAAGTTGTTCTCTTAACTTATTTACAATCTCTTCCAGTTTATATTCAGAAATTTCTGAAGGTAGAAACAATTCCCCTATTGAAATAATTTTACCACTTTTTGATTTAAATTTCAATCCTCTTAATTCTTCTATTAATTCATCTACCAATATCTTCTTATTTGAATCTCGAATTTTTTTGAGATAATTAACATACAATTCGGAAATCAATAAAATGGTATCTTTCTTTTCCTCTTCAGGTAATGTTTCGAATTTTTCAACTAATGATCTAAAATATTCTTTAAGGTAATAAAATATATTTTCAGAAAGTCGTGATTCAAGTTCTTCATTTAAACTCTCTGGCAACTCAAATCTTGGATCTAATATTTCCTTATCCTTTATCAGTTCTTTAATTTTGTTTATCGGATCTTTATTAATCTTAAAAATTTCAAATAATTCTGGAGGCACTCTTACTATTTTATCTTTCGAAACCCACTTACCATCTATAGTTAGAAACACATCACCAGAATTTATAAAGTCTTGAATTTTTAGAATAAGATTCTCATCAATGATGTTTTGGTAGGTTTTTTCCGCCCACAAAACTGATAGGAAGTTATATTTAAATCTTTCGTCTCTCTTAAAGAATGGCACTATCTCTTCTTTTATAAATTTTGATATATTCAAAAGAATAGACCTGTTCCATTCTCCTTCTAAAATGATTCTACTTTTCGATATATCAGCAAGAAAATCTCCAGCAGGTATGAAGTGTAAATTACTCAAAGGTGTTTGCTTCAATGGTACAAAACTATATGGAAGAATATGGAGTGTAGCCTGGTTCTCTTTTTCTAGTGTTACATTTTGATCTTTTCTTAGTTTAAAGGCCACATAAATCTCTCTCTTAGCAATTTTATCTCGTTTGTATTCTTCTAGTAGTTCATTTTCTTTTTTCAAAATATCTTGGGGTACTTCGTATTCTTTTCTGAAGATAAGATAATACAAATTCTCTTTTCCACCACTAATGGAAAAAATTTCGTAGTTTTCTCCGTTTTCAATTAGTTTTTTCTCATACGTAATTTTTCTTTCTGAAGTTTCTATAATAATCCTTTGAAGGTGTGGAAGAAATAATAATATTCGAGGATTAATGCTATTTTCGCTCAACATCCAATTTGTTAATTCTTTTATCATTTCTCTATTTTTTAGTTTTATTCTAAAACCGACATTATACTCTGGTGGAATCTCAAAAGATTCCTCATTTATTAATAACGGATATACTTGGAAAAAGGCCTTGAGAAACTTTTCATCTATAGCATCTTCCCACACTTCATTTATTGCTTCTTGCTTTAGTTTCTCTTTATCAAAAGAGAAAAATATAAATTTTCCGGATTCTCTATTAACAGATCCTATACTCACGCTTTCTGAGATTAAAAAAACTGACTTGAAACCTATACCTAAAAAACCTATATGGAGAGCTGGAGTTTTATTTGAGAAATATTTTCCACATATACTATCAATACCGTCTTTTGTAAATGGTTTGCCATTATTAAAAACTGTTACAAAATCTTCTTCAATTTTAAATTTAATCTCACTACTTTCAGCATCATCAGCATTCTGTATAAACTCTTTTACGAACCTGAATACATCGTTTAAATTTTCTACATTAAATTCTTTAAACAAATTTCTCAAAGTTCCTATTAACGTGCCTCTAGGAACTTTTTTAGATATTACATCTCTCCAATCGGCTCTAATTCTCTCTATTGTTTCTTTTAGTTCTAGATCTATTTCCATTTTATATTATTTTGTTTGTAGTTATTAAGTCTAATACTCTGCTAAAAAATTTAAGTTAAAAATAAACTATCTTATAACCATCTTATAGCAATTAACCTCTTTCCCAAACTTAAAAACTTTAAATGAAAAGTTATTCAAAAAAACTTCAAGACAGACCATTAACAAGATTGCTTCAAAAAGGAGTTAGCAGTTTATCTAACGCTGAACTCTTAGCAATAATTTTTGGTAAAGATGTCAATTGGAAAGGAAGGAAAATTACAGCTTTAGAATTGACTCAAAAAGTTTTGAGAAAGTATGATTTGAAGAGATTGGCAAAAGCTAGCATTGGCGAATTAGAAAAATTCTTTGGAATTGGAAAAGTTAGAGCTGCCCAAATTCAAGCAATTTTTGAGTTAGCGAGAAGAGTTAATTCTTATGTTGAAGATGTAAGTCCAATAATTGAAAAGCCTGAAGATGTTTTTAAAATTGTTGGAAGCGAGATGCAAGATTTGGAACAAGAAGTTTTGAAAGTTTTGTTGTTAGATTCGAGAAATAGGTTGATTAAAGTTGAAGATGTGTTTAAAGGAAGCTTGAATGAAAGTGTTTTCTCAGGTAGGGAAATCTTCAAGCTAGCTTTTGATTATAATGCTGCTTCAATAATTTTAGTTCACAACCATCCTTCTGGAGATGCTGAACCTAGCGATGCTGATATTCAAATGACGAAAAGAATTATGAGATTAGGGGAGCTTTTAGGAGTTAATGTCTTAGATCATTTGATTATAGGAAGTAATTCTTTTAAAAGTGTGAAGGAGAGTTTTTAGAATGGAATTGCTGTCATTTGAAGAATTTGAGAAATATTACGATAAGATTAAGAATGATGAAAATAAACATGAGTTATTCTATTGCAGTTTATTTGACATTACCTCTATAGATGAACGGCAAGTTGGTAGAAGAATGAAAGAATTTAGGGAAATAGAAAAGGATGTAATAGAAAAAATCCGTTTTGTGTTTAATCCTCTTTTTAAAAAGAAGAAAATTGAAAATTTCGAAGAGTTCATGAAAAAGAATGTCTATGCTGATAGATTGTGTAGATTAATCATAAAAAAAGAATTAGAAAAGAAAAGATTGAATGCTTATCTTTTAGAGAATATGGATTTAAAGACTAGTGAAATTACAATTGAGATTAAAAGAATAATAAGTGGAAGCAATTTTTTAGAATACGTAGAAGATATAGTCGAGAAATACACAAACAAAAATGAAAAAATTATAGTTTTGCTTATTTTCCCTCAATTTGAAAACGAAAATTATGAAAGAATTTCACAATTGATAGAAATCTACTATATTGTTGAAGAATATTTGAAATTAAAGATACAGAACGACAACATTAGGGTTTTATGTCAGTATATCACAAAGAAATGCACAAAGAACTACAGCTTGTTTAAGCTCATAGAACGCCTTACTGAAGTAATAAATTGTTTAAAAAGAATTTAATATTGGTTGGTGCGGTAGGATGGTGATCTCATGAAAAATAACAAAAAGAATAGGGAAGTTTTAATCTACCTTATAAAAAAACTGATGAAAAGAAAGAGTTTCTTCGGGAAATTGCAAGTCATGAAACTAATGTTTTTAATAGAACATTATGATGCTGATTCAAAAACGATAAGAGAAGATAGTTTGCTTGGAAATGAATATTACATTTACTACTTAGGACCATTCTCTTTCGAAGTCTCAAAAGAGTTTGATAGGCTGAAAGAAGAAGATCTTAAAGAAGAGGTTAAGCTAGATGAAGATTTAAAGAAAAAAGTAGACTTTGTGATAGATAATTTTGGAATGAACGATGGGAGGACTCTTCAGAAGTTTTGCTTAAATTTACTCAACATTTCAGTAGAAGAAAAAGGAAAGTATATGGGATTTAAGATTAAGGAAGTATTGGAGATAAAAAGAAATCAACAAGTCCAAAGTTATCTAAACTCTTCTAAAATTTAAACCTTTCAAAACAATCATTAATTAATGAGCAAATATTCTACACCTTCTGAGAGGTTCTATACTTCTGAACCAATTGGATATGTAGAAAACACTATTAGACAAAGACTTGTAGAGATGATAAACGAGATTATAAAGGAAGAAGGCTTGCCTTTTGAAAGAGCTGATGTGGACGTTGAGAAAAAATTGCCAGATGGTCAGTCAAGAAGATTTCCCGATATTGTCATATGGAAAAGCGTCAGAATAAAACCAGTTTGCCATATTGAATTGAAAGATCCTACGCAAGGTTGGACTCCTTATGACTGGGAATTAATTAACGATGCTCAAGCTAAAGCCAATCTTCCTCCTACAAGCCCATTTTTTGCTACATGGAATGTTAATGAATTGGTTCTATGGAAAACGTATGAAGAGGCTACATCATGGGAAGAGAAAAGAAAGAGCAGATACGAGTTTGTCAAAATTAAAGACCTAAGAGAAATGGATGACCCCGAAATTCAAAAGAAAATTAAAGAAGGTCTAAGAAAATTCTTGAAAGAGCTTGTTGAGTTTTTGGAAGGAAAGAAAGAACTACCAACACTACCAATTGATGAATTTTTCATCTATTCTCTTAGAAATATTGTAGATGCTTCTTATTATCCTATTGCTCTCGAAGTTAGGAAAAAATCCAAGGAAGATAAAGAATTTAGAGAAAGACTTATTGAATGGTTTGTATCTCAAGGTTGGAATGCACCAATTATTGATGATATCGAACCATTTGAGAAAGTTGCCAGACAGTTCTTATACTTACTTTTAAACAAAGTAATGTTTTACAATACTCTTAGAAGAAATTTCCCATCCTTAGAGCCAATAAAATTAGAAGAAGGTATTGAAGATGGTGAGCTTCTCAAGAAGGAATTGCAAAAGTATTTTGATGAAGCTGAGAAAACGACAAAAGATTTTGAAGCAATTTTTGGATTTGATTTCTTAGAAAGAGTGCCAATACCAAAATCAATAGTTCCAAGCTTGAGGAGCTTTATCAATGGTTTCTCTAAATATGATTTTTCTAAACTCGGATACAAAGATGTTGGGCATATATTTGATAGATTAATTCCTGATGAAGAAAGACATAAGCTTGGACAATATTTCACAAATCCTGACGTAGTTGATATAATTAACACATTTTGCATAAAAAGTCCTAATGCAAAAATTGCAGATTTTGGTTGTGGTGCTGGAACATTTTTAGTTAGAGCTTATGCTAGAATAAAGTATCTTTCTCCTTACAGATCTCATAAAGAAATAGTAAAGCAGTTAATTGGAGTAGATATATCAAAATTTGCTGCACATTTAACGATGATTAATCTTGCTGCCAGAGATTTGAGTACAATAGAAAATCCTATTGTAATTTGCAAAGATTTCTTTGATATAAAAGTGAGCAAATTCAAGGAATGGAAAGAATTTATGAAAATTTTAGCTGAAGGTATAGGAAAAGAAAATATAAAAGTTGAAGTTCCCGATGAGTTAGACGCTGTTGTTGGCAACCCTCCTTATACAAGACAAGAAGAATTGGATGCTTATGTTGAAAACTATAAGGAGAAGTTACAACAAACATTAAAAGAAGATTGGGGAGAAGACATAAAGTTGAGCAAGAGGGCAGGAATTTATGCATACTTCTTCATTCATGGTTTGAGATTTTTGAAAAATGGAGGAAGATTTGGTTATATTACATCAAATGCGTGGTTGGATGTTGATTATGGAAAACACTTGCAAGAATTCTTCTTGAAGCATTGTAAAATAGTTGCAATAATTGAAACAAAAGAAAGAGTCTTTCCTGATGCTGACATAAACACAGTAATAACAATTTTGGAGAAATGTGGTGATGAGAATGAAAGAAACAATAATCTTGTTAAGTTTGTTAAAATAAAAGTTCCTCTTAAAGAACTAATTCCGGATGATGAAAAAGAGAGATTTAAGTTTCTTGAGGACTTTGTTAAGAAAGTAGAAAACGCTAAAGAGTTG
>JAVVFY010000003.1:0-104737 GCA_032249395.1 Candidatus Aenigmatarchaeota archaeon | reverse complement strand
ACAGATTATGATACAGAAGGAGAAGTCATAGGATATAACATTCTTAGATTTTTGTTAAACAGAAAAGACGCTAAAAGGATGAAGTTTTCTACTTTAACAAAAGAAGAACTAATCGATTCTTATGAAAACGCAATGAAAACTTTGGATTGGGGACAGTTAGAAGCAGGTTTAGCAAGACACGAAATAGATTGGCTCTGGGGAATAAACTTAACTAGAGCGCTAACTTTATCTTTGAAAAATAATGGAAATAAGGTTTTTTCTATACTTTCTACAGGAAGAGTACAAGGGCCAACATTATCTTTACTTGTAAAAAGAGAAGAGGAAATAGAGAATTTCAAGCCAAAACCATATTGGCAGATTTTTGCCTTTATAAAAATAGGAAAAACTAAGTATCAGGCAATTTATGAAGAAGATAAAATATGGGATAAGGAAAAAGCGCAAAAAGTTTTTTCTCAATCCAACAAAAAAGTCGCAAGAGTTTTGAAAATAAAGAGAAGACAATATGAGCAATTGCCTCCCCCTCCATTTAACACCACAGATTTACAAACAGAAGCATATAATCAATTCGGTTTTTCTCCTATGCAAACAATGAACTTGGCTGAAAGTTTATATCAGAAAGGAATAATAAGTTATCCTAGAACATCAAGCCAAAAGTTGCCATCTTCTATAGGTTTAAAATCCATTTTACAAGCATTGGGTAAATTGCCTTCTTATAACAAAATAGTTAACAAAATACTTTCTGGAAATGAATTGCATGTCGTAGAAGGAAGCAAAGATGATCCTGCACATCCAGCAATATATCCAACTAAAGAAATTCCTAATCCAAATGAGCTAAGTGTCCAAGAAAGAAAATTGTACGATCTTATAGTGAAAAGATTTTTAGCAGCTTTTGGTGAACCATCGATAAGAGAACTCATGCAAGTAATCTTAGATATAAACGTAAACAAATTCATTCTAAAAGGAATTAAAACGGTTAAAGATGGCTGGAAAGAATTTTACTATCCTTATGTTTCGGATAAAGAAATTTTGTTGCCAGAATTGAAAGAGGGAGAAGAATTAGATATTGAAAAAGTTGAAATTTTAGAGAGAAAAACAGAACCTCCACCAAGATATACGCAAGCATCAATTATAAAAGAAATGGAAAAGAGAGGACTCGGAACTAAGGCAACTAGAAGCGAGATTTTGAGGACGCTGTATGACAGAAATTATATTATGGGTAAATCGATAAAAGTCACACCTTTAGGGAAGGCAGTAGTAAAAATTTTAGAGCAATACTCTCCGAAAATAATTTCCGAGGAACTTACAAGAAAGCTTGAAGAAGAAATGGAAAATGTTTACAATGGTAAGAAAAAAAGAGAAGAAATAGTTGAAGAAGCAAAGAAACTACTTGAAGAGATTTTGAGAGACTTCAAAAAATTTGAAGAAAAAATTGGCAAGGAACTTTCAAATGCTATAATGAGCAGTAGAAATGAAAAAAGGATTTTGGGAAAGTGTCCTACTTGTAGAGGAGATTTGATAATAATTAGTTATGGTGGCAAAGCATTTGTTGGTTGTTCAAACTATCCAAAATGTAAGAAGATATATCCCTTGTCGAGAAATGCGAGAATAGAAGCTACAAGGAAAGTTTGCGAAGAATGTAATACACCAATTATAAGAGTTGTTAGAAAAGGAAAAAGAGCATTTTCTATGTGTTTAGATCCAAATTGCCCAACAAAAGGCTAACTTGGGAGAAAATGGTAATAATAAGAAGTGAATTTTTTAGAAGAAACCCCAAAGTAGTTGCAATAGATCTTTTAGGAAAAATACTTGTCAGAAAAATTGATGACAAAACTCTCGAAGGAATGATTGTTGAAACGGAAGCTTATTTTGGTCAAGATGATCCAGCATCAAGAGCTTTCCAGGGAAAGAAAAATTATAACAAAGAAATGTGGGAAGAGCCGGGAAAAATTTTCATTTATAATGTTCACAATAATTGGATGTTCAATATTGTTGCTCATGAGGACAATAAAGTTGGAGCAGTTTTAATAAGAGCAGTACATCCTCTGAAGGGTATTGAAGAAATGATGAAAAACAGAATAGTAAAAGATATAAGAGAATTGACGAGTGGTCCTGGAAAATTGACTAAGGCTTTTAAGATAGATAAATCTTTTAACGGAAAGTTCCTTTCACCAGAAAACTCAATATACATTGAAGATAGAGGAATTAAGGTAGAATTTGATTCATCTCATAGAATTGGTGTTAGAAAAGATTTAAAAGAAAAACTCAGATTTTTTGTTGTTAATGATGAATTTGTTTCTAGATAATTTTGAATTTTCCTCTAAACAACTCTAATATTCCTTTCTTCATTCCTTCGAAGAATCCCATTTTTTCCACTATTTCTACTCCAAAAAGCTTGTTTGCCATTCTTTTTATTGCCAAACTCGCTTTAGTATTTGGAAAAATTTCGATGAAAGGCTTTCCTAGTGAGAGAGCATGTTCAACATTTTCATCGTAAGGAACAACTTCAACAACTTTCATTCCAGTTATAGCTTCGACATCTTTTTTGCTAAGTTCATAATGTTTCCCTTTAACCATATTTAATACAATTCCTAAAGGATAGACATTTAATTCACCTAAAACTTTTTTCATTCTAAGAACATCAGCTATAGATGTCATAAATGGTGTAGCTACAATTAACACACTATCAACGGAATTTAAAACACTAATCGCCTCTTTTCCAAATCCTGGTGCAGAATCTAAGAATACAAATTCCGAATTTATACTTCTTATTGCTCTATTTAAACTCATGAAATCTATGTAGCTCAAATCCTCTAATCTCAACGAAGCAGGTATAATATTTAGTGTTTTATACTTGTATGTTGCTTCCCAAATTTCTGCTTCCCCTCTTAGAACATTGTTTAGAGTTTTATTGAAGCTAAAAAAACCAAAGTTGAAGTTTATGTGAGAAGTTGTTACATTACAATCAACAAGAGTAACACTCTTACCCACTTGAGAAAGATAATAGCTTAAGTTTGATGCAATAGTAGTTTTACCAACTCCGCCTTTTCCAGAAACTACCCCTATTATCATATTCAAATTAAGCTTTCGTATATTTTTAACGTTTCTTTTGCCGTTTTTTCTATAGTAAAATTCTCTAAAACCCTCTTTCTCCCATTTTCTCCCCATTTCTTAGCCTCTTCGAAATTCTCTAAAACCACTTTTATTCCCCAAGCAATATCATTAGGATCTTCTCCATTTATATGAACACCACATCTATTTTCCCCATTTGGAATTACTTGTTCTCTTAGGCCACTAACTCCTCTAGCTCCAACAACTACCGGCTTCTCCATGCTCATTGCTTCTAGGGAGACTATTCCAAAAGGCTCGCTTATACTTGGAAAAACGCAAACATCAGCCATAGCATAATGTGCAATTCTTTCTTCTTCACTCACCCACTCACTTCTAATCTCTACTTTGTCGCCTATTCTTAAGGATTGTTTAAGCTGTATTAAATCAGTATAGCTTTCTCCCTTACCAAGAATAACAAGTTTAACATTAGGAAAACTCTTCAAGATTTCCGGCATTGCTCTTATTAAATTAGCCACTCCTTTAACCCAAGTTAATCTTCCTATGAAGAAGATAACTTTTTCGTCTTTTATCTTATACCTTTCTCTTAGTTTTTCGACTAGTTCCCAATTAACGTTTTTCAAGGAATATTTTTCTGCATCAATTCCATTGTAAACGACATTGATTTTTTCTTTAGGATATCCTAAACTTTCTAGAAATTCCTTCATTGAATAAGAAACTGTTATTATTTTGTCAGCTTTTCTTGCAGATTCTCTTTCTATTTCCTTTACGACTTCAGACCCTCCACCTAATGATCTTTGCTCTTCTAGAGAATGAACGTGAAATACAGCGGGTAAATTAGTATTGTTCTTAACCATTATTCCAGCAAATCCTGCTAACCAGTCGTGAAAAGATATTATATCAAACTTTCTTTGCTCTTTTTTGATTAGCTGATTAACAAGTTTTGATGCAGAAAGGTAATTGAAGGCAAATATATCAGAGAAAAATTTAATGTGATGACCCCATCTTTTCAAATCTTCTCTAACAAAAATTGGAAATATTTCACTGCTATCTAAAATCATTGGTCTATGGATTTCTATTCCATTCCAATAATCTTTTGTTGGTAGAAATCCATCATTCAATGTAAATACTGTAACCTCATGCCCCATTTCGACAAACTTTTTTGTAATTTCTATAGCGTAAGTTCCTAAACCACCAACTAATCTAGGCCAAAACTCCCAACAAAAAAAGGCAATTCTCATTTACATTTTTAGAGCTTGTAAATAAACTTTTGATATATATTCTCTTGCTACATTCTTCATGTCTACCTCCGTATTAAAAGCATTCCATATCAATTTTTTCCACTTCTCTTTTTTGTTAAAAATTCTTATAGATTTCTCCAATTTTCTTCTGAATGCTTCAGTTGAATACTCTTCTTTCCATACAAGAAAACCATTACCAGTTTCTAAAATCTCATCAAACTCTTTTATAACTTCAGCTAAACCACCCGTTCTTGTTCCTAAGCATGGAGTTGCATTAACCATTGACATCATATAGCCAGTACCACAAGGCTCTTTATTAGGTAGGGATGGATAGAGTAAAAGATCAGCACCAGCGTACATCATTTTCGCAAGTTCTTCATCAAAGGAATAAATAAAGGCAAATCCTTCTAACTTTTTGTGTAATTCGAAAAATTTTCTAGCCCAATCTTGACCAACATTGTCATTTGGGTGAGCGACGCCAAGAACAACAAATTGAAGCCCGTAATTATTGTGGAATTCTTCTATAAGAGGCATTATTGTATCAAATCCCTTTTGGCTGCTTAGTCTTCTCGGCATTATGACTATCATATTATCTTCTTTCAATCTCTTCCCTGTTCTAGCTTTTATTTCTTTAATTAATTTTTCTTTCTCTTTCAATTTCAGCTCTAAAATGTTATCAATAGTAGCATTTTTGTATGTCTTCGACCTCCAATAATCAACGTCAATCCCATTTAAAATTCCAAATACGTTTTTTCTAACGAAGACATCTCTCATTCCCTCTCCTTCAACTTTTAAGTTGATAGCGTAATCTTCACTTACAGTATTTACTATATCGCAATTTTCTATTCCAGCGTATAACAAGTTTATATTTCCGTTCCAAATCAACTTTTCTAAAGAGAAAGAATGAAGGTTAAGTAAGTTTTTTCTTTCAATAGAGTGAATTTGCTGATAAGCAAAGCCCGCATTATGTATTGTAAATACGAATTTTGCCTTGGAGAAATCTATGTAAGATGGATCATCTTTAGCGTATATTGCTACAAGGCTCGTTAAAGCGTCATTCAAATGTATTATATCAGGCTTAATGTTTAACAATTTCATAGCTTCTAGAATACCTTTAGCAAAGAATATAGAAAATTTTAATAAGTCACCTATATATAAAGCTTCTGTTAGTTCATCGTTAAAAAGAAAAACGAATTTTACTCCATATTTTTCTGTTGTAAAAATTTTCGTTTTATATTTTTTGTCAATTATCACATCAATCTCACCAGCTTCCTTTAGGTTAAGATCGGAGAAATCAATTTCTTTTTTATAGGAATCTATTACTATATACTTATAAAGACAAGACCCCACAATTACTTTTAAACCTAACTCGCCTAAAGCCTTTGTCAATTCTTCAGCTACTTGACCCAACCCTCCAGCTCTGGATTTAAATGTCTTTAGCTCAGGAGAAACAAATAGAATTGTTTTATCTTTTAATTCATCCATAAAGAAAAATTGTCCGTCCTAAATAAATTTTTTGATAAAATTCTCAACAATCTTTTTGTTTTTATCTAACTTTTCTTTGCTTTCCCCCTCAACATAAACTCTGATAACAGGTTCAGTATTGGATGCTCTAATTAAGAACCAATTTTTATCGTCCAATATAACTTTAACTCCATCTATTGTTATAGTTTCAAATTCTTTTGATATTTCCTCTTTAAGTTTTTCAACTATATGATATTTTTTATCTTCAGGAACGCTTATTTTAAAACTTTCATGAGGTAACTCTGGATATTCTTCTAATAACTCGCTTATTGTTTTTTCTTCTTTTTTAAGTATTTTTATCATTAAAGCAAAAGCATAAAAAGCATCTTCCACGAAGTTTGTAGCTTTAAAGTAGAAGTGAGACGAAGTCTCACCACCAATATCTGCATTTTCCTTTCTCATTTCATTTATTATGTAAACTCTACCAACTTTACTTTCCACATGTCTTATTCCCAATTTTTCGAGCATATTTCTGAATAACGGTGGGAATGAAACTTCGTAGACAACTTTCTTTGGTCTTAAAAACTTAGAAAAAATATAAAGAATTCTATCCCCTCTAATTAATTTCCCCTTTTCATCTAAAAATACAATTCTATCTGCATCTCCATCAAAAGCTATTCCTAATGAGCAGTTGTTTTTCTTTATAAGCTCGCTTAGTTTTTTTAAGTTCTCTTCAGTAGGTTCTGGTGGATGGGAAGGAAAATTTCCATCAATCTCTTTGTTGATTTCTATAGCGTTTATTCTGTTTTTTATAACATCTGAAAATACTACGCTGCCACATCCATTAGAATAATCTATACAAATTCTTTTATCAAAGCTTTCTATAAAATCTTCTAGGAATTTTTTATGTAGATTTTTCATTTCGGATGCATCTATTAATTTACCACTTTTATTTCCATTCTCTATATTTATCGCATTAAAAATCTCTTCTATTTTTTCAAGTCCCATTCCCAAACCAATGAAATTTCCAGTATTATCGTATATTTTTATTCCGTTAAACTCTTTTGGATTATGAGATGCAGTTACATGCAGTCCAAAATCAAAATTGCCACTAGAAATTATAAAATTAAAAGTGGATGTCGATATCGTGCCTAAATCATAAACGTTTACCCCCTCTTCTAACAACCCGTCTATTAACCCTTTTTTTAATGTTGGTGTAGATATTCTTCCATCTCCGCCTACAAGCGCATTATTACCTTTAAAATATCTTGCACAAGCTCTAGCTATTTTATAGGCAATTTTCTCATTAATTTCATTAGGATAAATACCCCTAATATCATAGGCTTTGAATATGCTCATATCATAAATTAAAATTTTCATTAAAAAGAAATTTATGATAGATGTAACTTCTATTGGAGATGTTAATGTAGACATTCTTACAGAAGCTCTTGAGAATTTTGACGAGAATGAACAAAAAATTGTAGAAGACGTTAAATTAAAAGTGGGTGGTGGGGCGGCAAATTTTTCTATATGGTTGAGCAAGCTTGGTATGAAAGTTAGGCTAATAGGTTTAGTAGGGAATGATTATTTTGGAAATTTTATAATAGAAGAATTAAGGAAAGCAAACGTCGACTTAAAATTGAAAAGAGTTAATGAAAGAACTGGTATAACAGTTGGCTTGCAATTTAAAGATGGCAATAAAAAATTAGTAACTTTTAGAGGAACTAACAAGCTTTTGTCTTTAGAACATATAAAAATTTCTGAAATAGAAGGTGAAGTGGTACATTTTGCTGGTTATAATTTGTTAGAAAATTTAAGAAAAGAGTTACCAAAACTTTTTAGAGAAATAAAAAATAAAGATAAAATAATTTCCTTTGACCCTGATTTGAAATCAGGAATTAATTTTGAAAAGAACGAATTTTTTGAAGTAGTAAAATTTGTTGATGTAATGTTTTTAAATGAAAAAGAGGCATCTTTAATTTCAAATAATTTTGACTGGTTTAAAGGTAGAACATTGGTTATAAAGAGAGGAAAAGATGGGGCTATGGCAATTGAAAATGGGGAGAAAATAGAAATTGAGGGAATAAAAGCTGAAGTAAAAAATCCTACTGGAGTGGGGGATGTTTTTAATGCAGCTTTTATTCATCATTACTATTTAGGTTATGATTTAAGGGAATGTTTGGAGTTTGCTAATGAAGAGGCAGTTAAATATCTTCAAAATTTCTAAATTTTTATTCGAAAATCATAAATGAGATTAAAAATTTTATTGCCTAGCTTGAGGGAAAGAAAAAGATACATTTTGTTTAAAATAATTTCTGAGGAACCCATAAACTACACTTCGTTTAAAGAATTAGTTAATTCAACAATTTTAAAGTTTTATGGCGAGTTAACATTTGGTAAGTTTGGTTTTAAGTTTTTAGATGAGAGATGGAATGAAAAAGAGCAAATTGGAGTAGTTAAGTGTAATCATAAATTTGTTCCAAATATAATTTTGGCTTTTGGTTTGTTGCAAAGAATTGGAGATTCGAGAATTAATGTTAAAATTTTAAAAGTTTCTGGAACAATTAAGTCTTTGTTAAAAAATTTAAGGATAAAAGATAAAAAATTAAGTGATTTGAGGTGATAAAATGCCAGAAGAAGGTTTTCCCGAAGCTATGGGATATGATAGAACTATTGCAATGTTCTCTCCAGATGGTAGGCTGTTCCAAGTAGAGTATGCTAAAGAAGCGGTTAAAAGAGGAATAACAGCTTTGGGTATAGTTTTTAATAAAGGAGTAGTTTTGGCTACCGCAAAAGTATTAGATGAGCTTATGGCACCTACATCTATAGAAAAAGTTTTTCAAGTCGATGATCACATCGGAGCAGTAGCTTCAGGATATCTTGCGGATGCAAGAGTTTTGGTGGATTTCGCGAGAATAGTGGCTCAAAGACATCAAATAACTTATGAAGAGCCAATAGATGTGTGGACTTTAGCAAAGGAAGTTGGAAATAGAATGCAACTTTTGACCCAATATGGTGGCTTGAGACCTTATGGAGTTACAATAATTTTTGGAGGAGAGGATCATACAGGAACTCATTTAATAGAAGCAGACCCATCTGGCATGCTTTTTGAATGGTATGCCTATGCTATTGGAAGAGGGGCGCAGACTGCGATGAAAATATTTAGAGAAGAATGGAACCCAAACATAACAAAGAAAGATGCTATAAAATTAGCAATAGACGTACTTGAAAAAACAGAAAAGATAAAAGAAGGAAAGAAGATTGATATAGCAGTTATTGAAAACAAAAAGTTTACCATTTTAGGGGAAGATGACATAAAAAAGATACTAAAGTGAATTCTTATGATTAGTGTTGATAAGGCTGTAGTTGCAAGGTTAAAATCTAAAGGGATGAATTTTGAGATTTTAGTAGATCCAAGAAAAGCTTTTGAGATGAAAAAAGGCGCAAACATAAATATACAAGAAGTATTAGCTTATCCTGCTATATACAAAGATGCAAGAAGAGGAGAAGCTGCAAGAGAGGAAGATTTACAAAAGACTTTTGGAACTACTGATGTATTCAAAATAGCGGAAGAGATAATAAAGAAAGGAGAGTTTTCTTTAACAACCGAGCAAAAGAGAGAGTTGATAGAAGAAAAGAAAAATCAAATAGCAAATTTAATTTCAAAGAGGGCAATAAATCCCCAAACAAATACACCACATCCTCCTCAAAGAATTCTCAATGCTATGGAGATGGCTGGTGTAAATATTGATCCTTTTCTTGATGCGGAAATTCAATTAGAGAGAGTTCTTAAGGCTATAAAACCTATATTACCAATAAAATTTGAGAGAGTTCTTCTGCAATTAAAAATTCCTGCTGAATATTCTGGAAAAGTTTATAGTGTAATAACTAAGGCGGGGGAGGTAAAAAGCGAAGAGTATTTGGGAGACGGAAGTTTGCAAGTACAAATTGAAATATTTAGCGGTGTTCAAGATGAATTCTTTAGAAAGATTGCCGAAATAACAAAAGGAAATTTTGAATCTAAAGTTCTGAAGAAGGTGGAAGTATGACTCAAAGAGAAATTGTTTTACCTGGAACGTACATTGGAGAGAGGAAAGGGAGAAAGATCGTTAATTGTTATGTTGAAGGGGAAAAAGTATTTTCAAAAGTGTTAGGTGTACTTAAAATTAGCGAAGAAGAAATAGCTGTAGTCCCGTTGGCAGGCAAGTATTTTCCTAAGGTTGGAGATAGGATTATAGGAAGAATAGAAGAAATAGAAGTTTCTGGATGGTGGGTTGATATAAATTCTCCTTATAGAGCATTCTTACCATTAGGTGAAGCGGTTGAAGAGTTTGTTGATGTTAGAAGAGTTGATTTAAGCAGGTTTTATGATATTGATGATGTAATATTTTGTAAAATAACAAAAGTAACGAAAAATAAAATAATTCAAGTTAGCATGAAAGACATGCTAGCAAGAAAACTTTTTGGTGGGATAACTATAAAAATTACTCCTTACAAAGTTGCTAGAGTTATAGGGAAGGGAGGAAGCATGATAGAAATGATTAAGAAAAAAACTGGTTCCGAAATTTATGTTGGTCAGAATGGAGTAATTTGGATAAAAGGAGGGAATAAAGAAAAGGCCATTGAGGCTATTTTGACAATCGAAAAAGAAGCTCATACAGTTGGATTAACTGAAAAAATAGCAAAAATGTTGGGTGGTTAAATGAAAAAATCAGATGTTAAGCTTATAGTTAATGGCAGAAGAATTGATGGTAGATTGCCAGAAGAAGTTAGAGAAATAAAAATGTCAGTAGGGGAAATTTCTAATGCTGATGGCTCCGCCAGAGTTAGCTTTGGAAATACAGAAGCTATAGTTGCTGTTTATGGGCCTAGGGCACTATTCCCAAAGTTCTTGCAAGAAAGTGACGTCGGTTTGGTTAGAGTGATTTATTCTATGTCTCCCTTTTCTGTCGATGAAAGAAAAAATCCGGCTCCAGATAGAAGAAGCATAGAGATTTCAAAAGTTACAAAGGAAGCTTTGACTGCAGCAATTTTTATTGAAGATTTTCCAAAGGCAGTCGTGGATGTTTATGAAAATATTGTTCAAGCCGATGGTAGCACAAGAGTAACAGCTATAAATGCGGCGTCTTTGGCTTTAGCTTCTGCTGGCATACCAATGAAAGATTTAGTTGCTGCTTGTTCTGTGGGAAAAGTTGATAATACTTTAATAGTTGATTTGAATGGTAAAGAAGATAACTATTCAGAATCAGATATGGCTGTTGCTATGATGCCCTCTAAAGGTTTAATAACTCTTTTACAAATGGACGGAAGGTTAACTAAAGAGGAAGTTTTGGAACTTTTGAAGAAAGCTGAAGAAGTTTGTAAAAAAATATATGAATTACAAAAAAAGACATTGCTCGATAAATTCAAAACAGAAAGGGAGGAAGAGTGAATGGAAGAATTTGTTAAAGAGTATTTAAACCAAGGTAAAAGGATTGATGGAAGGGGTTTTAAAGATTACAGACCTATAGAAATAAAACATTCTGTAGCTTCTAAAGCAGAAGGTTCAGCTTTTGTTAATCTTGGAGGAACAAAAGTTTATGCTGGAGTAAAACTGGATTTAGGGGAACCATTTCCAGATTCTCCTAATGAAGGAATATTGATAGTTAATGCAGAATTTACTCCATTATCTTCTCCAGAAATAGAACCCGGACCTCCAGGAGAAGATGCAATAGAGTTAGCTAGGATCGTAGATAGAATAATTAGAGAATCTCAAGCAATAGAACTTGATAAACTATTTATAGAAGAAGGAAAAGTTTGGATTGTTTATGTTGACATAGCTATATTTGATATGAGAGGCAACATTATGGATGCTTCTATGCTTGCATCTATAAAAGCTTTGCTTCATACTCAAATCCCAAAAATAGAAAACGGAAAAATAATAAGAGGAGAGTTTGTTTCTAAATTGCCTGTAATTTACAAGCCAGTTAGTGTAACTATTGGAAAATATAACAATAGCCTGCTTGTAGATTTAAGTAAAGAAGAGGAAGATGTAATTGATGCTAGACTTGTTATTGGAATTAGAGATGATGATAGGATTTGCGCTATACAAAAGCAAGGAATAGGAACTTTTAGTTTTAAAGATATAGAAAATGCTTTAGATTTAGCAATAGAAAAATCAAAAGAATTAAGGAGGTTGTTGTAATTGTCTATAGAGCATATAACTAAGAAAATAAAGCTTGCTGCAATAGCAAAGATAAGAAGAGCACCAATATGGGCTAGCATAAGAAAGTTTGGATTGAAAAGGGCAAGAACAAGAAGAATAATTACTCATCCTAAAAGATGGAGAAGAACGAGAATTAGAGTGTAAAAGATTTTAACATTGATTGTTTATTTTTATTTCACTACAAACCCCTTGGCAATCATTGCTACAAACCATTATTTTATCAACTAATCCATAGCTCGGATAATAGCCATCTATTGTTAAAGTTTTTTCTAAATAGCTTCCTTTAGTTAAATCTCTGTTTAAAACTAGAGGTAATTGTAAAATTGTTCCATTTTTTAAATAAACAATAGCATTAAAGCTTTTACCCAAATCTGCATATCCAAAATTCAACAATCCAATAGTTATGTTGAATTTGTTCGTTAAGCCATTGTAATACAATTGTTTAATTTCATCTTCGCTTAAAGCTCTGTTGTAAATGTGGACCTCGTCTATAATACCGTTAACATATTTTTGATCCTTAGAATATCTAGAACCTATGACTGCTCCTACTGTGTTACTTCTTCTCGTTGTTTGAGATACAGAGTTTTCGAAGTTACCATTTACATAGATTCTTATCGCACTTCCATCATACAAAGCAACAATATGATACCAATTGTTTACCTGTAATTGAGTATTGCTATTTACTGTCTTTTCACTTGATGTCGAATCAGCAACACCAAATAGTATTTTATTTGAAAGTCTACCATCATTTAGGATATAAAAACCATCCCCCCAATTAATGTCAGCTCTTTGATCAAGTAAAAAATCCCAATCACTAGATCCTGGATTAGAAATTGGTTTATACCATAAAGTAACAGTAAATGGACCATTACCCAATAAACTACCTATATCATTACTACTACCACTTGTAACTCCAGAACCAACATTACCTATGGTTACATAATCATCGCTACCATCAAAACTCAAAGCTTTTCCAATCTTTCCATCAACCCAAGTTGGACAACCAGAAGTAGGTGGATTAGAACATATGTTAGTACCATTATATAATGTTCCATTGTTTCCATAACCAGAATAATCATAAGTTATTGTTCCACTGCCTTCATCCATTGGTAGCCATAATACTAATCCATTCAATAAATTGCAATTTCTTACTTTAACATCAAAAGTATCTCCTGCACAGCTTAATACTTTAGAAGCTTGGCTAGAAATTTCTGTAGTTTGAACTTTTGGTAAATTTGTTAAAAAATAATAAACTATTATTCCACTAGCAATAGTAAAGCCAATTAATAAAACGCTTGCTAGAAAAGTGGAAATTGATTTTAGACTCATAAAATAATATTGTTTTTTTAAATAGCTTTCGTTTTAAAAATTGCTATATATTGCTAGTTTCTAAAATCTAAGATGGAAGAATGGGCATTGAAAAGACCTAAGAAAGCCGAAAATTTGAAAATAATTGAACATATCGGAAGCCTATATGCAACTTTTGATGGAGAGCAATATTGGAGAATAGAGAAATGGGCTTTTGAAATTTTAAAGTTGTGTGATGGAAGGAGAAGCGTTTCAGAAATTGCTAGAATTTTATCAGAAGAGCTTCAAATGAATGCTGAAGATGTTATTAGAGGACTTAAGCCAATATTAGAAGAATTTGAAAGGGTAGGATTCATAAAATACGTTTAGCTTTTATTTTATCATTGGAGATTTCTAAAATTATAGGCTTACCACCATAAACGCGAGTTGAATTAATTGTTAAAACTTTGCCATCATGCTCCTCATAAATACCATCCATTGCCTTTTGAGGTTGATGGCTTCTTATTAATTTATCAACTGATAAGGAATTCAAAACCTTATCTGTAATATCTTTTCCAAATAAAACTCCAGCACCTCTTGGATTAGGATATTCTCCATAACCTTCAAAAGGATCGCTCCATAGTACATCTTCTTCAATTTTTTTATCAGGATATGCTAAGCTTTCTTCACTTTTTATTTTAGATGATATACCACCATGAACAAACAAAAAGGAATTGTATTTTGCTGCAATAAACAAAGAATTGAAGAATGGTTGTAGTTGCTCTTTAAAGTAATCATACCAAACCCCTCTTTTACTAACCACTTCATACTTTAAATCACAAGGTCTAAAGTTTGGGTTACCTTCATCATCATAATCTTCATGATTCCCTTTTAACGCTATTACATTTTCCCTATATTCTCTTATTAACTCTTTTAATCCTTCTATAACTTCTAAGCCAAAGTCTCCTCTATCGGCATAATCTCCAAGGAAAACTAAACATACTTTTGAATCTTTCTCTAATTCTTTCTTAAAAACATTTTTTATTTTTTCAAAAACCTCTAAATCACCATGAATATCTCCAACAACAAATAGTTTATCGCATTCCAAAATTCTAACAAATTTTCCATTTTTCTCAATCATTATTAAAATTTAATTTCATGGATATATTCTAGTTCTTGTTCTTGGGAACATAGTTACTTCTTGTATGTTTTCTTTACCACAAATTTTCATCGTTAATCTTTCTAATCCAATGCTCCAGCCAGCATGCGGAGGAGCACCATACTTAAAAGCGTTTATGTAATACTCGAAATCTTTAGGGTTCAATCCTTTTTTTCTTATTCTTTCTTCTAAAACATTCGATAAATGTATTCTTTGCGTTCCAGAGGATATTTCCAAACCTTTATATATTAAATCAAAAGCCTTAACTATTTTAGGGTTATCTTCTTTTGGCATAGCATAAAATGGCTTTAGCTCTTCCGGCCAATCTTTTAGTATAAAGGCTTCTCCAAAAACTTCAGCTAGTTTCTTTTCTTGCGACTTAGAAAAATCTTCTCCAAACTCTATTTTTTCTCCCATTTTTCTAAGAGCATCTATTGCCTCTTCATATTTCACTCTTTTTAATGGCAATTCAGGAATTTTAAGCTCTTGATTTAAAATTTTAAGTTCCTCTTTGCAATTTTCTTTAACACTTTTTAAAATATAAACGAAAACTTCTTCCAACTCTTTTATCACTGCTTCATCATCAGCAAAAGCCATTTCTATATCCATTTGTCTTATTTCATTCAAGTGGGTTGGTTGATCGAACTTTTCTGCTCTAAAAACTGGAACTATCATGAAAACCTTTTCGAATGATATAGCACCCATTTGCTTGTATAATTGAGGAGACTGGGCAAGATATGCTTTTTTCTCGAAGTACGGTAATTCAAAAAGCTCAGCACCACCTTCACTAGCTGAGGCAATTATTATAGGAGGCTGCATTTCTATAAATCCCTTTTTCAAGAAATGTTCCCTAAAGGATTTTAATATTTCAGTTTGGATCTTAAAAATTGCTCTTCCTTCTTGAGTTCTGAAATATAGAAATCTCCAGTCTAGCCTTGTTTCCAAATTAGTTTTTGTTACTTCTCTTGGGTCTAAAGGTAATTGAGGCTCAGATCTATTTATTATGTTTATTCTTTCTGCTTCAACCTCAAACTCAAATTTCTCTGATCTAGATTTTTTTACTGTTCCTTCAACCTCTATTACATCTTCTAAATGCAAACTTTTAGCTATCTCTTTAAATTTTTCTTCTTTCAAAACTATTTGAGCTAATCCACCATAATCTCTCAATATTATGAAATTTAATTTGCCAATAAGCCTAAAATCGTGAACCCAACCTTTTAATAAAACCTTTTTGCCTTCATTCTCCTTTAGTTGGTTGGAATAAATTCTCATTAATCTTTCTTACCTAGAAAATATTTATTATTGTTTTTGACAAAACAAAATAAAACAAAACACAACCAAATGGCAATATAAGGTTTTCATATTTTTTTATAATGATTTCCAGTATCGTTGAAAATAGCGCCAATATAAAAGAAATTTTAACATCAAAAAATAGAAGAAAGCTAATAAGTGTTGAGATAAAGAATGCTATGCTTCCCTCTATAGATTTATTCTTATTGTAGAAAAGTTTATGAGAACCAAATCTATAACCAATTAATCCTGCTAAACCATCACCTATAACTAGTGGCACACTACCAACTATAAAGAAATCTAAAGGGAAGTGTAGTAAAATGAATAGGGAAAGAGCGAAAAATAATGGTTGTACCAAAAATCCTCTTTCTTCTTTTTTCTTGCAAAATTCTGATATTTCGTAGAATATAGGGAGTTTCATTTTTCTTAATCTAAGCAATTCCGAAACGAAAAATAATAAAGTTAGAGAAAACAATAGAGGAGAGATGTATTTTGTTTCTACTGTTAATCTCAAGAAAATTACCGCAATTCCTAATAGGTGAATTAGTTTTCTGAAGTAAAAACTAGCTCCATTCTTTCTATTTTCGATTCTTCTAAAGAAATAATACCAAAAAGAAGAAACTAAAATTCCAACTAAAGCTCCCCCAACTACATCGCTTAAAGTATGAACTTTTAGAGCAAGTCTTGAGTAACTAACTAGTATTGCTAGAAAAAATAAAGGCAAATAAATCTTTATATCTTTAAAATGTAGCAAAGATATAGTAAATAAAGAGAATGCTACTGTAGAATGGCCAGAAGGGAATGAGTATGTTTCAGGACAATATTCTAGTCCTTCACATATTCTTGGAATTTTAAATATTAACTTTAGGAAAAAAGAAGACAAAGACGAAAGAACAATAGCAGGCAATAAATAATAAAGTATCCATCTTTGTTTTCTTTTGCTTCTTTTTTCTAGAAATGGATATATAATAATAAAAGCTGATGCAAAACCCATCCAATAAGCTACCTCTCCAAAAAAACTTATAACATACCAAAGGTTATTCAATTCCATCTTTTAAATTGATAATAAAAAATAAGAACTTTCGGTTTAAATATTAATGTTAAATAAATTTAATGGAGGAAATCAAGCCGGAGAGACTTCCTTCAAAAGATAATTTTATAGAATGGTATAATTCTTTGCTTCAGTTAGCCGAAATTGCAGACAGAAGGTATCCGGTAAAGGGAACTTTTGTTTGGTTGCCATATGGTTTTAAAATAATGAAGAGATTAACAGAAATTTGGGATAAAATTTTTGAAGAGAATGGAATACAACAGGTTTACTTTCCTTTGTTCGTTCCGTTAGAGTTTGCGAGAATAAATGAAGAGTGGTTCGAAGGATTTAAAACCGATGCTTTTTATGTCGAAGGAGAGAATGCGATCCTAAGACCTACAGGCGAACCAGCAATGTATCCCATTTTTAAATATTGGATAATGGAAGGAAAACTACCAATAAGAGTTTATCAAACTGTTTCCTCATTTAGAAACGAAGGAAAGACGACACACACAATGATAAGAGACAGAGAAATCACATTTTGGCACGAAATCCATACAGCTCATAAAACAAAAGAAGAAGCAAACGAAGAAATGGAAAAACACAGAAAAATTTATGAGTACATATGGAAGGAAGTTTTAAATATTCCGCCAATATGCGTAGAAAAACCTAAGTATGAAATATTTCCTGGAGCAGAGTCTGCTTATGAATTTTACGTGATTTTACCAAATGGTAGGTTGTTAGAGAATGGAAGTGTAAATAATTTAGGTCAAGCTTATGCAAAAAAGTTTGATTTGTTTTACGTTGATGAAGAA
This sequence comes from Candidatus Aenigmatarchaeota archaeon, assembly GCA_032249395.1. Lineage (GTDB taxonomy): Archaea > Aenigmatarchaeota > Aenigmatarchaeia > CG10238-14 > SpSt-28 > SpSt-28. Next base: position 87,180 of record JAVVFY010000003.1, on the reverse strand, counting down.
GGAAATAAGCAATATGTTTGGCAAGTTTGTACTGGAAATGGGGCAAGGTTTTTAGTAGCAGCTTTTTCTTTACATGGTGATGAAAGAGGATTAGTATTACCACCAAAAATAGCTCCTATTCAAGTAGTTATAATTACGATTCCAAAAGAAGGTAAGTACTATTTAGAAGAAGCAGAAGAGTTGAAGAAAAGGCTTGAAAGTTTCGGAGTTGTAACTTTTATAGATAAAAGTGAGAAGACTCCTGGAGAAAAGTTTAATATTTGGGATATTAAAGGAGTTCCTATAAGGATAGAAATTGGAGAAAAAGAAGTCGAAAAAGGCATATATACTGTTTATAGAAGAGATACTAAGGAAAGAATGGAAGTTAATAAACAAGAAATTGAGAAAGTTGTAAGTGTTTTGTTGAAAGAAGAGATACCAAAAAGTTTGTATAGGAAAGTAGAGATACTATATCAGCAAAAGATAAAGTATTTTGATAGTATTGAAAGCGTCAAAGAATGGATAGAAAAAGGAAATGTTGCAAAAGTTAACTGGTGTGGAAGTAAAGAATGTTTTGATAAGATTAAGGAAGTAGGACCTTCTATAGAGCCAATAGGATTTTTGTATGATGAAAGAAAAATCGGCTTTTGCATAGTTTGTAAGCAGAATACAGATAAATTAACATTGGTTGGAAAAACCTACTAATTTTTTTATTTTTTAAACCATGCTTCCAATCCAACTGTTTTATGTTTCAATACATCTTGTTCAGTGTATCCTAAAGCTTTAAGCACCCTCAGAGCAGCTGGTAGTATTTGATGCTGTATGTAATACTCGGGATCATAATCTTTTTCTGTAACGAATTCTACGGGCATTGCTCTATCAGAAATACTTCCAATACCTTTTGTTATCACAAAAGCTATTATTGATCCTTCAGTAATAATTCTTCCTCTTTCTATTGCTTTCATAGCCGCTTTAACATGTGGACCAATTTGTTCATACTGACTTAAAGGTTTAGTTATTTGTTCGTATATGGTTAATTCTTCGATATCAACTTTTCCTTCCTTAATTCTTTTTATAGTATCATTAACAAATTTAATTGCTTTTTCCGGATTCTTCTCTTTTAGAATAATCTCCAAAACTTTCCTTTGTGTTTCCTTTGCTAATTTGCACCAATCTCTTCTTACTGTTTCGAAACCTCTTATTTCAAGATTTCCGTTAATATCCAATAATGCGTATCTTTTCTTAGCTCCAGTTTCGCCTTTTTCTCTTGCAACAAAAATTCCTCTTATATAAACTCCTCTAAACTCTAACTCTATTATTCCAGGCAGCTCTTCATTAACCTTTTCTACAAAACTTTTAGCTTCTTCTTCCAATTCTTTTAAGTACAGACCTTCCTTTCTAACAAATATGCTATCAGTATCTCCATAAATGATTTCAAATCCGAAACTTTCAGCCATTTGCATTATTTTTCTAATATAAAATCTTCCCCACGCTGCAGTTGCCTCTCCACACTCTCTCTTATACCATCTTGCTCCAACAAAACCAAAATATCCATACATAGCATTGCTAATTATTTTTGTTGCATATTGCTCGTTATCTAAAATTTTATATTCCGGAGAATCCTTAGGAACTTTTTTCATCTTTTCTTTTAGTTCTTTTCTTCTATCAATCAAGAATTTTAAATGTTTTGGGATAAATCCAACCTTCTTTATACAGAAGTGATTTTTTGTTTCCGGCACGCTATTTTTTTCTTTGCATTCTTCATGATTACAATTTAACAATTCTGGAGAAATCGAGTGAGATACTATAATAGTTGGATAAAGCGATTTGAAATCCATCACTGCAATATTTTCATGGATTCCTTTCTTCGGTTCAACTACTATAGCACCTTTATATGGTAGTTCAATCATTCTAACTTCTCTTTCTTCACTCTTCGGAGAGTTTGGTATTAGTACATTATCTTCAACAGCCTTTCTCATCAAATAAGCTTCAACAAGTTGAGAGTAACTATATCTAGAAGCATCAAAAGGAATCTCTCCAGTTAGTTTAGAAATAGAAAATATTTGAGGCAATAATATCTTACTTAACAAATAAGTTAAATTAGCATCCCACATGCTATACTCTGCTATTTTATTTAGTTCTTTTCTTTCCCTCCAAAATTCAACCATTTGTTTGTATTCTAGGTCTTTTTTACCCTCTCCAATTAACTCGCTTGCAACTTCATCTAAAGTTAGAACTTCACTTTTTAAGCTAGCAGAAAGTATCTTATCAATAAAAACATACTCATCTATGTGAACAACACCAAAACATCTTGCGGCGGAAACTCTTCCTCTTCTGACAAATTCGAGTTCCTTATTATCTATTCCAAAACTAAACTTTATTTTAAGTTGTTTTGCCTTTTCTCTCAATTTTAAGAAATCGAATCCATCCCCATTGTAAGTTACTATTATATCTGGCTTTTCTTCTTTTATTATATCTATAAATCTCCTAATTAATTTTTCCTCGCTTGCACAGCTTTCAACGAAATCTTGTTTTTGTTGCCAGTCTGATAAAGCTAGGACTTTTCTCAAATTTTCCGAAGCAATACTTATCATTATAAGTTTTTCTTTATTTTCAACTTCGACCCATTCAGTATCTATTGCAATAACTTTAAGTGTTGGTTCATCATAATCTTCTAATTGTCTTATTTCCTTCGCTTCTATTGTCGTATCAACATCAAACTTATTTTCTACTTTTTCTCCTTCTACTTCTATCCAGCTACAAGGTTTTATTCTATAATCCATTAAAAACCTCTTATAAAATGAAATATTGTATTCGTATGTTTCTTCAACCTCTTCCCATTCTTTTATTGCATCTCTAACATCTTTTAATTTTCTTGGGTTTTGTATAGTTATTTTTATTAATTTTCTTTCTTCCCCCATCCAGTTTTTTGAGACTATATCAACAGAAAGGATTCTTGTTGGCAGATTTTTCAAATTTTCAATTTTTTGCTTTAGTATTTCTTCTTTTCCTTTTTTTGGCATTGCAAAGAAATAAGTATAAAACTCTTTTCTTACCAAAACTCTTTTGCCTTCTTTATTTTTTCCAAATAGAAAAATGATTCCTTTATCATTTTCTACATCATAATCAACGTCAATAAGAAAAATCTTCTCTCTCATAAAACTAATTATTTTTCATGAACAAATCTTATTTTTACTTTTTGAGGATAGGGACAAATTCTATTTATCGGACATTTGTTGCATAGCGGTTTAATTGGCTTACATATAGTTTTTCCAAAATTAACAAGTAAATTATTGACTTTTTTCCAGAGTTTTTTTGGCAATTTTTTTCTTAATTCAGTTTCAGTTTCTTCAGGATTTTTTGTTTTCACAAAATTCCATCTATTAAATATTCTATGTACATGAGTATCAACTGCTATAGCCGGTTTGTTAAAAACATATGAAAGCACTATGTTTGCAGTTTTTCTTCCTACTCCAGGCAACTCTAGAAGCCCTTCCATTTTTTCTGGAACTTTACCGTTATACTTTTCTATAATAATTTTTGCAAGTTTTAAAAGATTTTTAGCTTTAATTCTATAAAAGCCAACTGGGTAAATTTCTTTTGCTAGTTCATCTTCACTAAACTTTAATAAATCTTTAGGTTCTTTAACTTTTTCAAAAATCTTTCTAGATATTTTCTCGCTTAGTTCATCTTTTGTTCTCGCGCTAAGTATAGTGGCAACAAGTATTTGAAATGGATTAAATTTTTCTTCTACAAACTTCTTAATCATTGTTTTTTCTTTAATAAATTTTTCTATAGTTTTCATTACTTGTTCTATATTACTCTCATCTATCATTAAAAACTATAAAAATCGATTAACTAAATTTTTATAAAGAAAAATAAAAATGGTGAGTAAATGTGGCACGTGGATGTGGAGGAAAGAAGAAAAAGAGTAAGGAATAGATCTTAAGGTTTTTAGGCTGTTTCTATTTCTTTTCTTATTTTGTTTTTTAATTCTTCAAAATATTTATCTACTTCTATTTTTCTCTTACCTTCCTTAATTTCTTTTCTCCAGACTTCTAGAAAAAAATTATCTAATTTAAGGAATTCTGCAGCTGTTAATATTTCTTTTTTTAATTGCTCTCCAAGTTCATAAACATCTTTCATTTTTTCCTTATAATGCAAATCTCTAACTATATGATGGTCTAAAATAATTTTTTTAGCATCGATCTCTCTAATTGCTTCTTTTAAATTTTCTTTAGCTTTTAGAAAATTTTTTTCTTGTATTTCCCATCCAACAAAGATTGTTGGATAACCATCAACTATCAAAAAATTCGGATTTTTTTCTTTAACAAATTCTAGAGCATCTTTATCAGCTAGACTTTGAGCATCGCTACCAAACAAAAAAGAATCCTTGCCTTCTTCGATATAAACCATTATAACTTTTCCCACTTTGCTTCCTACATCGCCATGCCAAACAGCTTTTGAAAATGAAATAATAGTGTTACCAAATTCGAAGCTTCGGCCATCCACATATTCCAATTTTGAATTTTCTTTAACTTTACTTTCAAATATTTTGCCTCTAATCCTTCCCGAGAGATTTATGTCTTTGCTAATATCTTTTGCAAGAATGATTTTGTTCTTGTATATTGAGTATAGATTCTCATCCCATGGGTAAGGATGGTGGTCGTAATGGAAATGAGTTACTATTAATATATCGGCAATTTTTCCAATTTCTACTATTATATCTTTACATATTTCTAGCGCTTTAAACTCTTCATTTGTTGGTTTTAATCCATATCTGTTAGGTCCTAAAGCTGCGGCACCATCAATTAGAATGTTTACGTCTTTAGTTTTAACAAAAGTTGCCATACTTCTTACTCCAAAAGAATCAAAAGCTATTGGTATTACCTTCATTTTCTTTTCTCCAAAAACTTTTCTATAATTTCAATAGATTTTTTCTTAGATTCCTCTAAACTCCAATTGCTGTTATCAATAATTATATCATAAATAGATAAGTCAGATAAATCAATACCATACAAACTTTTGTACTTTTTCTCGTTAGCTTCATCAATTTCCTTAACACTTTTTATTGCCGTATTAACATCAACTCCTTCTCTTTCTGCATATCTCTTTACTCTTATTTCAAATGGGACATCATAAAATACCTTAACATTAGCCCATCTTCCAGCAACCCAACCTGTTAATCTACCATCTAAAACAACGTTACCAATTATCGCCAATTTTAACGTTTGTCTATCCGCTTCTATGTCAATTTCATTGCTTCTTATTTTTACGAATTCTTCTAGCGGTATCCCTTTTCTCTTTGCAATTTCTCTGAATATTGAACCTGAAGAATGATATTCTAGTCCAAAATACTCTGCTATTGCCCTCGCGCCAGTTGTTTTACCAGAGCAAGTCAACCCAGAAACAGTTATAGTCAACCCAGAATGTTTATAATTTTTTTCAAATTCTTTCTCATCATTTTCAAAAAATTTTATAAATGTTTTCATTATTAAGTTTTGAAGTAGAAAAATAAAATGATTTAACGATTTATCAACTTTATCTCAACATGAATATCTTGAGGAATACCAACTCTTAATATTTGTTTTAGTGTTCTCTCATCTGCTTGCACGTCTACTATTCTCTTGTGTATTCTCATCTCAAATTTATCGTATGTAGCATTTCCATGACCCGTCCCATCTCCGCATGGAGTTTTTAAAGTGGTTATTCTTAGTATTTTTGTTGGTAAAGGAATAGGCCCTCTATACTCAACTCCAAATTTTTTAGCTATTTCGATTATTTCTCTAGCTATTTCATCTAGCTTTTTTGGATTTCTTCCAACCAACTTTATTCGTGCTACTTGCATATTTTCACCATTGTAATAATACGATAGACTTTATATAAAATTATAAAATATTCAAAATAAAAATGCAAAAGTTGAAAATAAGAAATCTACTTGGCCTTAACTACATCCAATACTATTCCTGCAGCAACAGTGATTCCCATATCTCTTATAGCAAACTTTCCTAAAGCTGGAAATTCTGATTGCTTTTCTATAACAGTAGGCCTTACTGGTACTAATCTAACTTTTGCTACATCTCCCGTTTTCAAAAATTCAGGTTTTTCTTGTATAACATTGCCTGTTCTTGGATCTATTTTTGCGATTAATTCTTCAAATCTAACTGCAACTGTTGCAGTATGTATGTGTAATACAGGAGTATAACCAGGAGCTATTACAGTTGGATGTTGTAATACTACAATTTGAGCTGTAAATTCTTTAGCAACAGTTGGTGGATTATTCGGATGACCAGCTACATCTCCTCTTCTAATATCTGTTTTGCTCACTCCTCTAACATTAAATCCAATATTATCTCCTGGCATTGCTTGTGGTATTGATTGATGGTGCATCTCAATAGACTTAACTTCTCCTTTAACTCCACTTGGTTCGAAAACAACAACATCATTAACTTTTAAAACACCACTTTCAACTTTTCCTACAGGGACTGTTCCTACTCCAGTAATAGAATAAACATCTTGTATCGGTATTCTTAACGGTTTGTCAACAGGTCTTGGAGGCACTTGCAAAGTATCTAAAGCCTCTACTAAAGTAGGCCCATTATACCATGGCATTTTATCGCTTCTTTTTATGATATTTTCTCCGAATTGTGCGGCAACGGGAACGAAATGTATCTTATCAACATTATATCCAATGCTTCTTAGAAGCTTGCTTGTCTCTTCTTTTAATTTTTCATATACTTCTTTTTTGTATTCTGCAAGGTCCATTTTAGAAATAGCTACAATCAATTGGTTAATGCCTAGAACTTTTGCTAAAAACGCATGCTCTTTAGTTTGTTCTTGAACACCTTCCCCAGGTCTAGCAGAAACAACTAGTATTGCTGCATCTGCTTGGGATGCTCCAGTAATCATGTTCTTAACAAAGTCTCTATGTCCCGGAGCATCAATAACAGTAAAGAAATATTTTTGAGTTTCGAAAGGTCTATGCATGATATCAATTGTCATTCCTCTCATTCTCTCTTCTTTCTCTCTATCTACGATATAAGCAAATTCACCACCCTCTATCTTAAATTCCTTTGCCAATTCTTGCAGTTTTCTCATTTCTTCTTCTCTAACGGCCCCGCTTTCATATAGCAATCTTCCAATTATTGTTGACTTACCATGATCTACATGACCAATTACTACAATGTTCATGTGAGGCTTTGCCATCTTCATCCCTCCTTTTAAATTTGTAATTTTATAATTTAAATACTTAACTTAACCATTTAAAAATCTAAGAGACCGGCTCAGCTTCAGCTTTAGGGATCTCTTCAGGCAGACCTTTCCTTTTTCTTATTGATTTTATTGTCTGTTCTCTTAGTTCGTCTGGTAACTTTTCAAAAACTATGTCAACAAGACTATAAAATCCCCTACCGCTAGTTAAAGATTTAAGTTTTGCATCAAATCCAAACAACTCGGAAACGGGTATCTTTGCCATTATTGTCATTGTTTCTCCTTCTTCTTTCATTTCTAGAATGCTACCTCTTCTATTTTCTATTTCCCTCACTACAATTCCCATATTCTCATTCGGAATATCTATTCTCAAGATTTGTTTAGGTTCATATAGCAAGGCACCTGCTAACAACATAGCTTGTCTTATAGCGTACCTTACAGCCGGCATTATCTGACCAGGGCCTCTGTGTACAGGATCTTCATGTAATTCAGCATCTACCAATTTTACTTTAAGCTTCATGCAAGGTTCTCTTGCTAATGGACCATCATCCATAACTTCTTTAAACGCCTCTTTAATCATTTCAATTGCCTCTAACAAGAACTGTACTCCTTTTGTTTGATCGATGAAAACATTTTTATTGTAAATAAGCAATACGTTTCTCGCATCTTCCCCTTTCATACCAGCTTTTTCTAATTTTTGAAATAGTTCCAAATTCTTCTTCTTTACTTCAATCGTGCTTGGTATCTCTCCAGCTCTCATGGCTTCATAAACACCATCTTCTAATGGTTCAACAATGAAATAGAGTTTGTTGTGTTTATTTGGGGATTTTCCTTCTACCATTGGGGAAGGTTTAAGAATTGTTTCTCTATAAACTACTATTGGTGGAGACAACTCAACATCGATTCCCATATCTTTCAACTTGTGTTCTACTTTAATTTCTAGGTGTAATTCACCTAAGCCAGAAACAAGATATTCTCCAGTTTCCTGATTAATCTTAACGATTAGCGTGGGATCTTCTTTTCCAATTTTTCTCAATGCATCAACAAGTTTTGGTAAATCCATAGGATTTTTAGGCTCTATGGATTTTGTAACAACTGGTTCGAAAATGTGTTTTATTTCTGCGAATGGTTCTATCGTATAATCTACATCACAAATCGTTTCTCCAGTAAAAGCTTCGGGTATTCCTACAATAGCTACTACGTTCCCAGCGGTAACTTCATCCACAGGAACTCTGTTTATTCCTTTGAAAACTGCTACCTGTTGAACTTTTTCTTTCTTTTTGGAGTTTACCAGATATATTTCTTTTCCTTTGAATATTTTACCAGAAAATATTCTTGCTGTAGCAACAAAACCTACATGCTCGTCTGGGATCATTTTAGTTACTATTGCGGCTAATCTTCCATTCGAATCACAATTTAACATCTGTTTTCCAATTTCGCTTTCGATATCTCCTTTCCAAATTTTTGGAATTCTATATTTTTGTGCTTCTACAGGAGAAGGAAGATGTCTAATAATCATATCCAAAACAACTTGATGTAAAGGAGCCTTTTTAGCTAATTCTTCTTCTTTTCCTTCTAATGTTAGTTGAATAACTTCTTTCAAAGTTACTCCGCTTTTTTGTAAATAAGGAATAGAAATTGCCCATCTTTTGAAAGCACTACCAATAGCTACGCTACCATCTTTTACACTAACATACCATTTTCCTTTGAATTCTGGTGGACAATATTTGTCAATCAATCCATTAACATCCTTTATTATTCTTTCAAATCTTTCCATCATTTGTTCTGGAGTTAACTTTAATTCCTTTATCAGTCTGTCAGTTTTATTAATAAATAATACTGGTTTAACATACTCTCTTAAAGCCTGTCTAAATACAGTTTCGGTTTGTGGCATTACTCCTTCTACTGCATCTACTAAAACTATTGTTCCATCTGCAGCTCTCATAGCTTTTGTAACGTCGCCACCAAAATCTACGTGACCAGGAGTATCTAGCAAATTTATCAAATAGTCTTGACCTTCATATTCGTGTACCATGCTAACGTTTGCTCCATAAACAGTCAATTGTCTCTTTCTTTCCTCCGGATCAAACCAGGTATACATCACTTTACCAGCCATCTCTTCTGCTAGCATTCCGGCCCCAGCCATTAGGTTGTCAGTTAGAGTTGTATTATGAATGAAGAAGCCATTTGCAAGGAAGTTATGTGTTTCTTCAACTGTAAAATCATAAACAAAATCCTCACCATAAACTTCTCTAACATTAACCACAGGTAAAAGAGCTATTTGATTTTCAACCATCTTTATGAATGGTAGCTCTATTTTAATTGTATCAAAAACTTTGCTAAAAGAAGCATTCAAGTGGAGCCTTTCAAGCTTTTTTTGTTTGTAATCTACTCCAAAACCTATAAAATGAATAAATCTTTCGAGGTCAATCCTTCCAGAAATGTGTAATACAAATTCTCTATATTTTCTATCTTTAATACTTGCAATTTTCTCTCTTATATAAGAGTGACATCCAAACCTTAATAGCAAAAGTTTTATGCCTTCTAATACTTCTCTACTTGCCGAAGAAAGGTAGACGGTTTGATGCACAGAACCATCTGTATCAAAGTATCCTCTTATGAAACTTGAAATGAAATGAAGTGGCAAATTGAATAAAATACAAGGAATTCTGAGATTTTTGGCTTTTGACTTCAACGGATAATCAAACACTTTATTGAGGAAAAACTTTAATGTAAATCCGCCATTCAAATAAACTCGTGGACACTTATTTTTATACTTTTTAAGTACTGGAGATGTTCCAAGAATTTCTCTACAGATTTTAACAACCTTTTCTAAAAGTTTTGGATTATTGTTATCAAACGTTAAATTTACACTTCCGTCTCCAAACAAAAGACCAAGTAAATAGAAGAACTCAATAAATTCTTTTTCATTTTTAGGAAGTTTTAATTTGATAGAGGTTCTCGAACCGTATCTTTTTATTCCTTTTCTATAGGAAATGAATTCGATGTTATCGTAAACTTCTGATAAATCAACTTGGAATTTCTCTGCCAACTTTATTAAGTCGGAAATTCTGTATCTGCCTCCCCACACACCATGATAAAAGGAAAGAGGCTTTATTTTGCTTTTTATTTCTTTGTGAATTTTCATTCTTCCATACTCTATGACAATCTTGTGGAGTTTTTTCTTTAAATTATCGCTAACGTAAGCCAGAAAAGAATAATCTTCGGATAATTTCTTTAGAAAGTAAGTTTTAATCTCTTTTAGGTCTATAGATTTTGAAGGAATAACATTTGGTAAAACTAAAATCTCTCCCCTGTTTAAATCTCTCGCCTCTTTTTCATATATTTTTCCGTTCTTAAAAATCAAAAATTTATGTTCTGGCGTAACTTTAATTCTCCTCCCATCGTTTGTTTCAACTTCTATCAATTTATCAAAATTCTTAATCTTCCATGCATGAGTTATTAATCCTCTTGAAATTACTCCGTCCTTATAGGTTAGTACACTTATAGGTTCTGCAAGTTTATAAATTTCCTCTAAATCCTTCTTTAAAAGTACGCCGTCTTTTTTTGCTATCTCAAAAAGTTCTTTTGCAGTTAGGGTTTTATCTTCTAGGAATATCAATGTATCGCCACTTACACATTTTCCATGGTGAACGTGAGAACTAGTAGCAACGTTTCTTATTCTCTCCGGATGCTTCATACATTCTTTGATTCTTTCAATCATCTCTTTTTTCATAGTCATAAATATCCACCCCTTTCTTAAAAATAATCAAATCTATCTTGCTCCCTCTGCTTCTTTTTCTATTCTCTCTTTTTCTCTTATAGCTTCACTTTTTGTTGGATTATTTTCATAAGCGCCAATAATTTCTTCAACTAACGCATCAACCATATTTGCTTTTTTTCCAAAAGCCTTCCTATATGCCGCTTGCGCTATATGCCTTAGAGCTAAATCAACTCTTCTTTGAGGAGAGGTAACTACAGCTTTTCTAACTATTATTCCACCAACTTGATAAGCAGCAATTTCTTCTCTAATAGCAGCGTTTTCTATAGCTCTAACAAAAATCTCTAAAGGATTTTTCTTTGTAATTTCGTATATTTTATCAAACGCTTTTTCCACAATTTTATAGGTTGTTTGCCATCTTCCAACAACTCTTCCAGAAGTTAAAACATGTTTTTTACCTTTATGGCCTGGAACCATTAAATGGGTAATAAGTCTTTCAACAATATTCATTTTTGATTTATGAAATTGTTGTTTAGCATATCTACCACACGATTTTGGAACTATTTTTGGAGTTAAATTAATATATCTTTCAAGTCCTTTATCTAAAATTTTAACGTCGAAAGACCATTTGCCAAACAGTTTTATCTCCTCACTCATAAAATCTACCTAGCAGGTTTCTGTTTTTTACCTTTGAGGATTTCACTTAGAGCGACTCCATTAACAGCAATAACTCTATATTTTATACCTACCATACTACCTTTTGATCCTCCTTGGCCTCCACCAACTTTTTCTATTAATACTTCATCGTGTTCACTAATCTTATCAATTGCTCCAACTCCTGGAACATGGGCAGTAACTTGTATGTTGTTTTTAATCAATTGGACCCTAACACATTTCGTTAAACCGGAAGCCGGTTTTCTTTGCTCTACAGCTCTCTTTTCTATAACTATTCCTCTAGCCATGGGAGCTCCCTCTAGCGGATCTTTTTTCCATAGCTGCAAAACTCTTCTTTTATATGCTTCGCTAGACCATCTGAACTTTTTTCTTCTTTGCTTTAATTTTCTACCAGCAAATTCTCCAGGCATTACCTTATCACCAAATTATCTATGTTATAGTTTCTTTTCAAAATTTGTCTTAAAGCTTTTATGTTTTTACCATCCTTACCTATTACTATACTTTTTAGATAGTTATCAACACTTATTTCCACTATTTTCTCTTCTTTTTCATTTCTTATTTTTATTTCACGAACACCCTTTATTGAGTTTTTTAGAAATGTCGATAAGTCTTTGGAATATTCAAAAATTATTATTTTCTTTTTTAGCATCTTTTCCAGGTTTCTTACTAAATTGCCATTTTCTTTTATTTTTTTTGATTCTCCCTCATCTATTAAGAAGTATATTCTATCATCCATAATTATGCAATCTTTAACACTAGCTTTGTTAATAGTTTCAAATAGATTAATGGTTTTAATTGTTTCTGTATCAAAAGTTATCTTCATTTCAATTTCCCCTTATTACTATTGTCGTTATAGGATGTGGCCTGCCACAAATAGTGCCCAACTCTTTGCTGCTCCCTTCAAAAATGATAAACTTAACATTACTATTTAGTATAACTTTTCTTATTTTCTCTGGCGCATTTTTAGCAATTATGACGACTTCTGGAGTGTTATTCCTTATGTATTTTAATGATTCTCTATAACCGAAGATTATTCTATTCTCCTTTAATGCTTTTTTCACCATCTCCTCCACTTTCATTTTCTTCTCCCCCTCTAACTAATAGCTCAAACATACCAGTACCTACTGGTGCCGGTTGACCTATCATAACATTTTCGAACAAACCTTTAAATTCATCAACTTCATTTCTTATCGATGCTCTAATTAGATGTTTTATTGTTTCTTCAAACGCAGCTCTTGAAAGTACCGAAAACTTAGCACCAGCCACACCATATCTTCCTATAGAGCTTATTTCTCCACTCCATATCATCACATCTGCCAAAAGCAGCAAATATCTTATATCTGTATCTAATCCTTGTTCTTGCATAGTCTTGTAAGCTTCTTTTATTATGACATTTCTAGCTGCTTCAATTCCAAAAATTTCATAAACCTCAAAAATGTCGTTAGATATCGTTTTATGTTCATTTACTTCGGGGAGTTTCAATACTTCTTTTAGATTTGATCCAACAGTTTGCAAAATCCATTCGTCTCCTTCTTTTTTAACTATTACTGCTGTTACTCCAGGAATACCCTCTACAACGATATTGCAGATATCTTCTTTTATTTTTTGTAAATCTGAAAGACTTACTTCCTTCTCTTTGACTCGAACAATTATTTTGCCTTCTTTAGTGCTTACTTCTGCTTTCTTACCTAAATATTCTTTTATTGCCGTTTCTATCTTTTCCGCTTTTCTTTTGTCAGAAGGTTCTACAATAATGGAAGTTTCTCCTATATCCATTGATATATAACTAGATAGGTCTATAACTCTCTTCTCAACTATTTTAAATGCCACTTTTTCCGCCTCTTCCTTAGTGTTAAATTCTTTTTTCAAATATATCGTCATCATCGGGGTTTCTATGTTTCTTTTTGCATCGAATATCTCTATCAGTCTTGGTAAACCAAATGTAATCTTAACTCCTGCAGCTCCAGCAAGGTGATAAGTTCTCATGGTAAGTTGAGTAGCTGGTTCAGAAATACTTTGAGCAGCCAAAATACCTACAGCTTCACCAGGTTCGGCCATCATATTAAGGTATTCTTTTTCCACTTCTTTTATCAATTTATTTTTATCTTCTTCATTAAGTTTTAGTTCTTTAGAGACCTTTTCCACCTCTTCTAAAATCTTTTTAGGAAGCATTGAAGATCCTCCTTGCTATTTCTCTAACATTTATTCCTTCTCTAGTAATTTTCGATGGGTCTAGACCATCCTCGAATGGAACGAATTGAATTATTCTATTTGCGGCGTCTCTTATTGTTCCGTCGTATGCGATTTTTAAATCTTGAAGAGCGCCGACTAATCTTCTCTCCATATAACCAGAGTGCCTTGTTTTTAAACTTTTATCCATAAGACTTTCTCTGGAGTTCATATTATCGAAGTAGAATTCAAATACGTTTAAACCATCTTTAAAAGCATGCGCAACAAAACCTTTGGATGCCGGACTTATATCATTCATCTTAAAATGAGGAAAAGTCCTCTTATAATATCCTTTTTCTATTCTTTCGCCCATTATCATTTCCTGACCAATTAACCCAACTATTTGTAAGAGATTTACTAAACTTCCTCTAGCACCGCATTTTACCATATCTAAAGCTGGAGATTCTTTAATTCCTCTTTCTAATACACTCATGCTTTCATTCAAACACATAGCTATTCTTTCTTTTATCATATTTTCTAAAGTTTCCTCGGTAGTTCTCCCTATCATAGGAATTAGCTCTCCTTTGTTGAATTTTTCAATCATTTTATTAATATCGCTTTCTGTTTGTTCTATAATCTTCTGTATCTCCTCTTTTACTCTTTTTTCTATACTCAAATCCGTAATCCCAAGAGAAAATCCTTTCATGTCCAGATAGTTAATCCCTAAAAGCTGAATTTTATAAATGAATTCGCTAGCGAACACTCTTCCATAATATTTTTCTATTTTGTCTATTATTTTTCCTCCGTCCGCGCTTATTCCGTTTTTTTCTAATTCACCTTTTATAAGTTTACCATTTTCTATTTTTACAATTCCTGTTTTTCCTTTGTATTCGATAGAGAAATCTTTAGGTAGTAGAATACTAAAGACTTCCTTACCGGTGAATTCATCCTTTTCCGGAATTTCTACATCAGTATCTACGCTTCTTATCAATCTAATTGCATCTCTTCTGCTAAGCTTGTTACCGTCTTTAGTTAACAAGTATAGACCAGTTATCCCATCCCTTATTGGTCCTATTATGGGAGCAGAGTATCTCGGGCTTCTTATGTTTTTTTCCACCGAAGCAAGGATATCTATTTCACTTCTGGCTTCTTCTGTTTGTGGAACATGTAAGTTCATCTCATCTCCATCAAAGTCGGCATTGTATGGCGGACAGACAGCTACATTTAATCTAAAAGTTAGGTATGGCATTACTCTTACTCTATGAGCCATCATGCTCATTCTATGCAGGCTTGGCTGTCTGTTAAAAATAACAATATCTCCGTCCATTAAATGTCTTTCAACTATATAACCAACATCAAGTTCTTTTGCTATTTCCTCTTTGTTTGTTTCTAAGATTCTTTTTCTCTTTCCATCAGGTCTAATAACGTAGTTTGCACCAGGCCAACAATTAGGACCGTTCAAAACAAGTTTTCTACACTCTTCTATATTTCTCTCATCTACTCTTATAGGAATTGTTATATCTTTAGCTATTATTTGTGGAACACCAACTTCATTTATTTTAATTTTAGGGTCGGGGGAAATAACTGTTCTTGCACAGAAGTTAACTCTCTTTCCAAGTAGGTTTCCTCTAAATCTTCCTTCTTTCGTTTTCAATCTTTGGCTTAGAGTTTTTAAAACCCTACCAGATCTATGTCTCGCTGGCGGAACTCCAGACAATTCATTATCAAAATAAGTTGCTACATGATATTGTAGAAGCTCCCATAAATCGTTCAATAAGAATTGTGGTGCTCCCAACTCCAAATTTTCTCTAAGCCTGTCGTTAATTCTTACTATCTCTACCAGCTTATGGGTTAAGTCATCTTCGCTTCTTTCTCCAGTTTCTAATGTTATGGATGGTCTTATAGTTACTGGAGGTATTGGAAGTACTGTTAGAATCAACCATTCAGGTCTTATTTTAAGATTAAGTATCTTCAGGTCCTCATTTGGTATTTTCTCTAGCCTCTCTCTAATCTCCTCCTGATTTAATACTTTGTTACCTTCTATAAATATGTATGGCTTAATTAATTTAATTTCTTTTTGTTGAGTATTACAATATGGGCATTTTTTCAACGCAAGTTTCTCTATTTCTTTCCACGATATCTTACCTTTCTTTTTTGTCTCCTCATCTATCAAAAGTTTTCCGCATTTTCTACATGTTATTTTTAATACAAAATGCAAAAACTTGACATAGTGAGGATGAATAACAGGTTTTACAAGTTCTACTTTACCAAAATGACCTAGACACTCTCCAACATTTCCTCCACAAACCCTACATCTTATTCCAGGTTCTACTGTTCCTAATCTAGGATCCATAACACCTCCTTCTATAGGGTATCCTTCTTCATCGTAGATATCAATTTTAGTTATATCAGCGAACGCCATCTTTCTTATAGTATCAGGATCTAGAATACTGAATTCTATTTTGCTTATCTTTCCTTCATCGTTAATAACCAACTTAGGATATATTAGCAAGCTCTTTAGTTCATCCAATAGTAATTTGAAAGCGTGAGTCATCTCAACATTTGTTATTTCTGCATCATCTTTGCATACAGGACAGAAATATCTGTTTTTTGGTTTTTCGTGAACAGCTACCATTCCACATTTCTTACAAACAGGTAGAATAATTCTATCTGAATCGAATCTTTCTTTTAAAGTTAGCACAGCACCATGAGCCAATAAACAATCCTTTTCCATTTCACCCAATCTTAAACCACCTTCTTTGCTTCTACCTTCTGTTGGTTGTTTCGTTAATAAAGTTACAGGACCTCTTGCTCTTGATTGTAGTTTATTTGAAACTAGGTGATCCAACTTCATATAGAAAGAACAGCCTATGAAAATCTTAGCTTCGAATTTTCTTCCCGTTTTGCCATCATACATTATCTCTTTCCCACTTTCTTCAAATCCTAATTTCTTCAGAACGTTTTTCAACTCTTCTTCATTGGTAGGATTAAAAGCTGGGGCATCTATGTATCTTCCAGATATTGCCGCTACTTTTCCTGCTAAAATTTCTAGAAGTTGACCAACTGTCATTCTAGATGGCAGTCCATGAGGATTGAAAATAATATCAGGAACAATACCACTTTCTGTAAATGGCATGTCTTCATGAGGAACCACTAACCCTATTACTCCTTTTTGTCCATGTCTAGAAGCAAATTTATCGCCTATTTCTGGTTTTTTCAAGTCTCTAACAACAACTTTAACTAATTTTGTACCATCGGTTGTTTGAGTTAAATAAACTCTATCAACTATTCCTTTATCACCATGCCTTACTCTTACAGACGTTTCTCTTAAGTTTTCCATTCCTGCTAAAAATATATCGGCTTTGCCTAAGAATCTTAGAGGAGAAGTTTTTCCTATAAGAACTTGATCTGAATGTACTTCGGTTTCTGGATTTACTATCCCATCTTCTGGAAGGTGTTTGTATTCCTCCTCACCACCATAACCTCTTATTCCTGGTTGTGGTATTCCAATTATATCTTCTTGACCACCAAGATATCTTTTTTCTTCCGTCTCATAAGTTCTATACATATAGCTCCAAAACATACCTCTTTCTACCGAAGACTTATTTAAAACGATAGCATCTTCAATATTGTATCCTTCATAAGTGGCTACTGCTATTACAACATTAACACCATGGGGATAGTTTTCTGTATAGTCTAGAATTTTATGTATGTATGTCTGTACTAGCGGCTTTTGCGGGTAAACTAATACGCTTGATTTGCTGTCAACTCTATTAAGAAAGTTTGCCGCAAATATACCTATAGATTGATCCCCCATTTTAGCTCCATAATTAACTCTATCTCCCCTATTAAATTCTGGATAAGGAACAAATTGGGCGGAAAAACCAAGAATTACTGCAGGATCTATTTCTAAATGTGTGTGTTCTTTGGTTACTTCTTCAGGTCTTATTGCAATATAAGCATTTTCCTCCTCTTCCGCATCCAAATACTCAATAATTCCATTTTTCACTAGATCAGAAAAACTCAATTCACCCCTTCTCACTTTTTCTAATATATCTTTTGTTAATTTTGGAACTCCATTTTCTACAACTATCAGAGGTCTAACTACTCTTCCTGGCGAAGTTAAAATTCTTACTTCATTTAAGTGAGCATGGTATGCAATATTAACAAATGGTGGTATTTTTCCCTCCCTTCTCATTTTTCTAACGCTTTCTACGAATTCTTTAGGGTTTTCAATTTCACCCAAATATTCACCATCTAGAAAAACGCTAGCCCTTGTCATTTTTTCACCTTTACAGAATCTAGTAACTCTAGTATTGGAGTTATATCTTTTTTGTCTATCTTAGGAGTTATCGTCGCACTAATAGCAAGATACTTTCTCAAACCAATATTTGCTCCTTCTGGCGTTTGAGTTACGCATAGTTTACCAAAATGAGTAGGGTGAAGTTCTCTTGCTTCGAAATGTTCTTGGGTAGAAGAAAGTGGTGAGACAATATTTCTCATATGAGTTATAGTTTTGTTCCAACTACTTCTTTCAAGCCTCTGAGTTACCCCAGTTCTTCCACCTATCCAACTTCCAACGGCCATAGCTGAAACTATTTGGTTAGTTAATATTGCGTTTTCTACTACAGCTTGCAAGGGAGGCAATTTTCCTCTTTTTACAAGTTTTTGATAATTGTAGTTCATTCTAACTATTAATCCCCATTTTCCCAAAAGTATAGACCTTAAGAGCAATTCCAACAAGTCTCCAGCCATTTTAATTCTCTTATTTGCATAGTGATCTACATCATCTTCTTCTATTTCGCCCAAGTGAAGTTTTAAAATTTTTTCTATAGCTTTGGCTATAAACATAGCTTTGGCTAGTCTATTTTCCGGCTCCTGTCCAATATGAGGTAGCAAATACTTATCTATCATTCTTATTGCTTGTTTTTTTCTCATAGATTTTTGAGGAATCCTAAGGTATTTACCCAATTCATCTATAGCCTCTTCTCCATTTTTTATCGGAAATTCTAAAATGTTAATTAAAAATGACTCTTGAATTCTTTCATCTAAAGATATGGCTTCTAAGATTTCTTTGTCCTTTTCTAATCCTAAAGCCTTTAGTATTATTACTATAGGAATCCTACGAATGTTAGCAAATGTTATATAAATTTCTCCAGTTCTTTTTCTTTCTATTAAGTGTTTTTGTACAAATCCTTCCCTTTCAGAATGTATTCTTGCTATTTGTGGAACAGAAGAATCTTTAGTTTTTTCTACTATAATTCTGTCAGTTGCTATTTCTTCTACAAGCATTAGAATTCTTTCCGTACCATTTATGATAAAATATCCTCCTGGATCATCAGGATCTTCTCCTATTTCTATAAGCTCTTTTCTACTCATTCTCGATAAAGGGCAAAATTTAGATTTCACCATTATTGGTAGATCGCCTATTTCAACCATTGTTGGTTTACTTTCTATTCCATTTAATACTTGGGTCATTTCAACGTACATTGGTGCTGAATATGTCAAATTCCTTATTCTCGCTTCCATTGGATATATCTTTCTTATAGAGCCATCAGCTTCTTTAACTCTTGGCTCCCCAAGCTCAAATTTACCAAGCTTTATTTCTAACTCCCCAATTTCAGGAAGTTCTGGCTTTATTTTTCCAATACTCTTTATTAATTTTGGTAGCCTTTTTTCGACGAACTCATTAAAGGACTCTATTTGAAAATTTACTAGTCCTTTTTCTCTAAGATAGGACTTCATTAGAATTGTGAAAACATTTTCCATTATTCTTTCACCTCTACAACTACTCTATAGTATATTGATTCTCCCGTTACATCATTATACCTTCTTATTTTTATAACATCTCCTGGTTTTGCATTTAATAATTTTACTTGAGGATCTGTCGACAAAATTCTAGGAAAATTCTTTATACTTCCATACTTCTTTATTAGTTCTTCTTTTTCCTTTTCGCTAACTATTTCGTGTTTTGGTACTAATTCATGCTTAGAAACATCTATTTCTTTCTTCACAATGACACCTCGATGTTATATAATTTCCACACATTTATTTTTAAGCCTTTCGAGCTTTTAAGTTTTTCAAAATAGCTATAGTCTTAAAAAATATTTAAAAGCCCTGGGCGGGATTCGAACCCGCGACCCCCTCATTACCAGTGAGGTGCTCTACCATGCTGAGCTACCAGGGCATTAGATAATTTTTTGTTAGTTTGTTAGAAATATTAACTTATTATTCCTCCGTAGAACTCGTACTTTGAAGCTAGTTCGTTCTCAAACTTCTTGGCTATTTCTTCATTTTCGCATTCGATAATGTCTTTAATTAGGTAGAAGAAATCGTATCTACAAATGTACAATTCTCCTTTACCAAATTTTTCTATTTTTTTCTCTAAATTTTTTGTAAGACTCTTATTGTTATTTAACCAATCAATAATACCACTAATAAGTTTTGCTGCCTCTTTTTTTGTTATTGGTTTATTTATAGGCCACCCACATAAAGCACAAATATCTGAAGTATACTCTTCTTCTACTTTCATTTCGAAGTTTTCTTTACAGCTTTCACAGACAACTAACCCATCTACGATTGAATAATCTTCTGTTTCATTACCACATAAATCGCAAACATCTACTTCGTTTAGGTCCCCACTCGTTGGAAGTTTTTTAGGATCATCCCTTATGGCCCCAAGTAATCAATATTTAAAATTTTAGAATTAAATGTACACTTTCTTGGGGCCGTTTGCATTATATTTATTGTATAGAGTATTTAAAAACTTTACTATTCGTTTTTTAGCTTTACCATTCTACAATTTTGTAAACTTTAGCCCCCACTCTTTCCGCTACTTTCAGTCCTATTGATTGACCTCTTCTGCAACATCTATATCAACATAATTTAGTTGCATTGAGGTTGCTGTCTGCGTCAATTTTGTTGTTTTTCCCTTCCATTTCTATTCTATCTCCTTTGGAAAGTCTTTCTTGAAACTCAACTACTGCAACTCCAATTTTTTGGTAGTAATGAGTGAGTTCTCCTATTAATATTTTCTCTACCACAATAGCAGTTGGATTGGAAAAGTATTTAAAATATAGAATTTTTGTTAAGTTGCAACAAATTCCAAAGATACTAAAATTTAGAGGATAAAAGTTAGTATTATGAAATTGGAAAAGTGACCCCAGCTTTTATCCTTATAGACAGAATAGTGTTGCTTTATGTTAGTGTTACTAATTTAAATAACATTATAAAATAATAAAATAATAATAGATATGGACGAATTTAAAAAGTTTCTTATGGAATTATATACAACTAGAGCAATCTCTATTATAAAAGATTTAATAGAATATTGGAAGATACCCTATATTACTCTTAAGGACGTTTTCTCAATAGCCTACAGTGAGAATGGAGCTTATAAGTATCTTCGTGAAAATTATAATTATAATTTTCCTCCCCTTGTATACGAGAAATTTCGAGAACGCTTCCCTTTAAGTGAAGAATTATCAGAAGGTTTTAAAGAAGTTATTTTAATGTCCAATCTGGATAGACAGATTCGCGAGTTAAGCTCATTAATTAGTATGAAAGAGGCATTATCATTATCGAAGTATAGTAAACTTAGGAAAGACATGAACCTACAAGAACTTTTAAAAATTTTAGATGAAGAATTAGAAGAAATGAGTAAAGATAATGAATATTAACCAAATATTTTGATTTATGCTTGAATCATTGTTTATTTTCTCTAGCCTTTTCTCAACAATTTTCTTGAATTTTTCTTCTTCAACTCTCATAGGCGAAAATGAGTGAAGGTTATTTAAATGAGGTGGTTGGGCGATGAACGTTTTCCAGGAGCGCCCCCGGCGGGATTTGAACCCGCGACCGTCACCTTTCATCCTTTTGTCAAACCTTCTCGATAGAAGGGTGCCGCTCTATCCAAGCTGAGCTTTCCCCAATTTACGGGGGCTCAAGTTGGATAGAGCGGCATCAGAAAACATTTAGATATTTTCTAGTTTTATCTTTTTTAATCTTACTTTCAAAATTAATAAATTTTTGAAGATCTATTTCCGAATAGAAAGTAGGAAATAAAGTTTTAAACTTGCAATTAAAATTTATCTAATGAATTTGACTTTTGAAGAAATCAAAAAAATAGAAGAGAAATGGCAAAAAAAATGGGAAAAAACAAAAGTTTTCGAAGCAAATGTTGATAATAAAAGAAAAAAGTTTTTCGTAACATTTCCATATCCCTACGTAAATGGGGCACCTCATATTGGTCATACATTTTCTTTTTTTAGGGCTGATTCTTTTGCAAGATTCAAAAGACTACAAGGCTTTAACGTTCTTTTTCCTCAAGGCTTTCATGCCACAGGAGAGCCTATATTGGGTGTTATAGAGAGAATTAAACAAAATGACGAAACGCAAATAGAAACTTTTAAACTTTTTGGGGCAAGCGACGAAGATATAAAAAATTTTGTTGAGAAAGGACCAGAATTTGTTGCTAAATACTGGATGAATAGATGGATAGAAGACTTGAGAAGATGCGGAATGAGTATAGATTGGAGAAGAACATTCATAACTGCTATTACTCCTCATTACAACAAATTCATTGAATGGCAATATAATACTTTAAGAAAGAAAGGCTATGTTGTTCAAGGAACTCATCCGGTAATATGGTGCCCACATTGCCAAAGCCCAACTGGGGATCATGATAGGTTGAAAGGAGAAGGGGAAAGTCCGATTCAGTTTTACGTAATAAAATTCAGGCTAGATAGCGGGGAAATTTTACCATGTGCTACTTTAAGACCAGAAACTATTTTCGGTGTTACAAACATTTGGATTAAACCTAATGAAGAATATGTATTAGCAAAAGTAAATGGAGAAAAGTGGATAGTTAGCAAAAAGACTGTAGAAAAATTAAGAGATCAGTTAAGAAGCGTTGAAGAATTAGAAAAAATAAACTCAAGCTCTTTGGTTGGTAAACTAACAGAAAATCCTGTAACAAGAGAGAAAGTACCAATATTGCCTGCGAAATTTATAGATTTAGAATTTGGTACAGGGATTGTTATGTCTGTGCCTGCTCATGCTCCTTACGATTTTATTGCTTTAGAAGATTTGAAAAAGAGTGAAATTGGAAAAGAATTAAACATAGAGAAAATTAAACCAAAGAAGATAATAGAACTGGAAGATTACAAGGGTATTCCGGCCGAAGAAGCTTGTAAAGCTTATAATATAGAAAATCAAGAGCAATTCGAAAAATTAGAATTGGCTACTCAAGAAGTTTACAAGAGAGAGTTTCACAAAGGAAAGATGATTGTAGACAAATTTAAAGACTTACCAGTTAGAGAAGCAAAAGAGAAAACCGTTGAATTATTAAAAGCGATTAATGCTTTAGATTTTATTTGGGAAACCACAGGTTTAGTGGTTTGTAGATGTAATACAAGATGTCACGTAAAGATACTAGAGAATCAATGGTTCTTAAAATTTTCTGATGAGGAATGGAAGAAAAAAGTTAAAGAATGCATAAATATGATGAAGTTTTATCCAGAAGAAATAAGACAACAATTTATAAATACTGTTGATTGGTTAGAAAACAAAGCTTGCGCCCGAAAAACAGGATTAGGAACAAAGTTACCATGGGATAAAGAATGGATTATTGAAACTTTAAGCGATTCAACCATATACATGGCTTTCTATACAATTTTCCATCATTTGAAAAATATACCAGCAGATAAATTGAGTGACGAAGTCTTCGATTTCATATTCTTAGGAAAAGGTAATTGTAATAAAATAGCTAAGAGATATGGAATTAAAGAAAGTCTTTTGAAAAAGATGAGGGAAGAGTTTGAATACTTTTATCCTGTAGATTTAAGGTCATCCGCAAAAGATTTAGTTCAGAATCATTTAACATTTTATCTTTTTCATCATACTGCAATTTGGAATAAAAAATATTGGCCTAAAGCAATAGCTGTAAATGGTTTTGTTAATATTGCGGGAGAAAAAATGAGCAAAAGCAAAGGAAACATAATTCCTCTATTTCGTTTGTTAGAGGAATTCGGGAGCGATTTAACAAGAATAAATATAATCTCTTCAGCTGAAGGATTAAGCGACGCTGATTGGAGAGGAGAAAATGTTAAGGTATTTTTAGAGAGGCTGAATTTTTTATTTTCTCTCATTAAGTCGTTGAAAAGAATGAAATCTAAGAAAAATAGAAATGTTGATAGATTTTTGTTGGCCAAAATAAATAAAATAGGTAAAGACGTTATAAACGCCTACGAAAATCTTAAGTTTAGAACGTCTACTCAACTTTTATTTTTCGAATTTTTAAACGATTTAGAGTGGTATTTTAAAAGGGTAGGGGATATTAAAAACGGTAACGGAAAGATAATGAAAGATGTTTTAAAGAAATTTGTAATATTGGTTTCTCCTCTAATTCCACATTTGTCTGAGGAGTTTTGGAGAATGCTCGGTGGAAAGAAGTTTGTATTTCAAGAAGGTTTACCAAGGTTTAAAAGAGTTGATGAGAAAGCAATTTTAGGTGAAGAATACATAAAATCTTTAATAGAAGACATAAAGCAAGTAAAGAAATTGGCTGGAGGAGCTCCAAAAGAAGTAGATATAATAATTGCTGCCAAATGGAAATTTGATTTGGTTAGAAAAATCGTGAGAGGAGAAAAGGTTGAATTAAAGAGCTTACTAGAAAATTTTGGGCCAGAAGAAAAAGAAATGGTTGCGAAGTTCTATAAGAAGATTGAAAGAGAAAGGGAATCATTAAAAATTCTATCAAGGAAAGAAGAAGTTAAGCTTTTAGAAGAGGCAAGGGAAATTTTGGAGAAAGAGGCTGGAGCAAAGATAATAATTACTTTTGAAGAAAGGAGTGGATTAGAAAAAGCAAAAAAAGCAGAACCTTTCAAGCCGGCTATTTATTTTTCAATCTAACCTAAAATTGCAGCCGTTTCTACTATAGCTCCTAACAATACGAACAAAACTCCAAGAGAAAGCAAGAATAAACAATCTTCTAAAACTGTTTTTATTCCCTTCTCTTTCATTAAGTGATAAGAAATAATTCCTCCAGCCATAGCAGCAAGAAAATAGGCAACAATTTCTAGACTGCCATGCGGTAAATATGATGCTAAAGCTATAGGGAGCGTGTAACTTCCTCCTAAGCTTTTAGTCATCATACTTGCTGCTGTCGCAAGTATGGATGCATTCCAAGCAAGTATTAGTATTGCACCAGATCCATAAACGAAAGAAAAAACAAAAGATAAAAATAAAACACCCACGTTGTTAATGAATATTGTCTGAAAGGTTCCTCCAAACGAAAAATAACCTCTTATTGCCTTTATTTCTTCTATTTGTGTTTTAAAAGTTTTTTCTGCAATTTCCGCTGGCAATAGCAAGTAAAGAATTGAAAAAGTCAAAACCATTCCAGCAAAAATTGCAACAAAAGAAATTATAATCTCTTTGTAAATTGAGAAGAAAATTAGAGAAAAAATTAAGA
Source organism: Candidatus Aenigmatarchaeota archaeon (assembly GCA_032249395.1). Classification (GTDB taxonomy): domain Archaea; phylum Aenigmatarchaeota; class Aenigmatarchaeia; order CG10238-14; family SpSt-28; genus SpSt-28. Next base: position 61,954 of record JAVVFY010000003.1, on the reverse strand, counting down.
AAATTCCAATGTATAGAGATATCAAAATTATTAAGCTTTGTAGATTATTTAGAATAAAGGCTGCTATTAAAAATGGTAAGAATGATATTATAGCTAATTTTAATATAGAACCCTTATCTTTTGCGTAGTAAAACAGCATATTTTCAATGTCCATACTTCTTTTGACTTCACTTTTCTTTGCTTCATAAATATTTAGCTTTGTCATGAATGGAGTTAATCCCAATGTAGTTAGTATTACTGCATATAACCCAACATCTTGCTTGAATATGATGAAAGAAATTACAAAAGAAACTAAAGAAACTACTGAAGAAAGGTAGAAGACTTTCCAAGGATTTCTTATTCCTTCTTTTATAGAAACTAAACTTTCTAATACCATATAAATTGATGAAGTTATAATTTTTAATTTTGTTGAAAAAGAGTCTTTTATGAAAGTTGATAAGAAAACAATAGGATATTTACTTATATTTGTGATGGTTCTATCTAGCTTTGCATATGCATTTATACAAGGATATTATACCCCAACTAATAAAGATCAAGAACTACCTAAGGAAAGGAAAATTTCTTTTCTCAGTGAAAACCAAAGAATTTTGGCAATATCTCAAGGCTATACTATAATTTATTTAAACTACACTTCTCCAAATAGTGAAATAAGGTCTTATCTAGATAACTTAACAATAAACTATAAAGTATATCTAGTAGAAAATCAATCTAATGAAGACTATTTAAAAATAGAGAGCTTAAAAGGTTCTAGAGAAATAAAAAACCCCACTTTAAATCAAACAATAGATCTTTTGTGTAAAATTATGATAGATATGCCAATAGATTGCGTATTAAGGGATATAAAATGAAGTTTGAGAGAGAGGAGATAAGGATTTATTTTGAAGATGGTAAAGCATTTTCTCAAAACAAAGAACTAGAGGAAAGTTTTATTGGAGAGGTGAAAGGAAATAAAATCTACTTACATCCCATAGAAGTTTTTTACCTTGCTAACATAAGAAAGGCTAGCGTTTTTGAAGGTAATAAGGAAGTTTCTCTTTCAACTATTTTTCAAAGATTTTATTCTAACCATTTCTTTGTTAGGTATAATGTGTTTAGAGATTGGAAAGATAGAGGACTTTTTATAACATTTCCTGAAAGGATTACAATGAAAAACTTTGGGAAGAGTCCAATCAAAAAATATCCTTCAAATAAAATTTCCCTTCAAATAAATTTTCAGATATTTTTCATGAGAGAAGAATGTTATTCTTTAGCTTTTGGAAGAGAAGCAAGAAAATTTTTTGAGGATTACTGGTTTGGTCAATGGGGTGTTTATAAGAATATTGAAAGAGGGAATTGTTTAACTTTGGATGCTATTGAAACTTTATATCTTTCAAAAAAGGGAGTAGAAGTGATAGATGTATCTTCTAACAAAAAAATGAGCTTCGAAGAGGTACTAAAAGAAGTTGAACAAAGGATACCTTTTGCATCTAGAATGCTAGAAGTTTACGAGGATTGGAGAGATAAAGGTTTTATTTTGAAAACTGGTTTTAAATTTGGAACTCATTTTAGAATTTATTTTCCCGGAGCAAAGCCGGTTGGAACAAAAAAAGAATGGCAACATTCTAAGCATGTCATTCACGTGTTTCCAAAAGAAATTAGCATGCCAATGAGCGAATGGTCAAGAGCAATTAGAGTAGCTCATAGCGTGAGAAAAACTTTTATAATGGCAATTCCAGGAATGAAGAAGGAAGACTATTTAAAAGAGAGAACTCCGATAGATTTTGTTGCGTGGCACAGAAAAGCTGGGAATCAAGTTGAGAAACCAAAAAAAGACGATCCTTCTTTTCTAATAATTTCTCTTAATGAAGATGAAAGTTTAAGCGGGAAGATGCTTGCTAGCGCTTTGGATAGAGCTGACGAGCTTGGACTAAGATTGCTAATTGCTATAAACGATAGGGAAACAAGCGTAACATATTATTTGGCTAATAGAATAGAATTGCCTGGTTCAGAACACAAATATTATGAAATAGAATGGTTTACTCCTTAGTCACTAGTTAGTAAAGATATTTAAGCTTTTCGCTTCAATAATTAATCATGAACAAAAAAATTTTGTTAATTGCGATAGCGTTGCTAATGTTTGAAGTAGCTTTAGCGAATAGCTTTCAAATTATCGAAAAAACTTGCGAAGGAAATTATGTGATTGTAAAAGTGAGAGAATCAGACGGAAGCGTTGGTTATAGAATTTTAGATTATTGTCCTTATGGTTGCAAGTATGGAGTTTGTTTGACTAAAAAAGAAGTACCAGTTATTAACATTAAAGAAATTTATGATGTTAAAGCATGCAATGACAATATTATATTTGCTTCTGTAAGTAACATAGGAGGGACAAAAGGAGATATTAGCTTGAGCGTCATAGGAGAAGCAGCAAAATGGATAAGATATCCAGAAAAAATAAGCATAGATGTTAACGAAACAAAAACAATAGCAATAGTTGCCTCAATTCCTTGTAATGTGACAAGTGGAGTGTATCCCTTTACTTTAGTTGGTAGTGGAGTTATAAACTTTTATGCACCATCAGTCCTTAATGTTGGTAGTTCTAAAATTGTGCCATTACCCATAACAACAACAGTTAGCCCAATAGATGTTAAGTTTGGTTTGGTATTAGTTGCTATGATAATGGTTTTCTTTTTGGCATATAAGTATAGCTTTAGAAAAATTGAAGAAGAGAAGTTTTGAACTTAAATTATTTCTATTCCATCTATCAGAATATCTTTAACAAGTTTATCTTTTTTCTTTTTCAATTCTTCAAAATTCTTTCTCCTAATTCCTCTCTTTTACTATAACACAAAAATCAAAATCAACCCTCTTCGCGTGCTGTCTTTTTCCTCCATTTTATGGTTGATTTTAACCATTTTTATAAATATTTTTATTTTTACGTGCTTTTAGAAAATATAGTTCCATTCAATAATTTCACTTTTCTTATTTTTTCTTTTAACAAAGTTTTTTATGGGAGTTAAGCTCTTTGATAAGAAAACGAATAAATTTTACAAACTAATCCCAACGTCAACTTGGCCAACATTAGAAATTTCTGGAATTCACATGCATAGAATTAAAGATGTGGATCCAAAAACCGATACTGAACTAAAAATAAAATCTTTAGGTAAAATTTATGGCAAGATTTTAGATATTTGCACTGGTTTAGGTTATACAGCAATTTTAGCGGCTAGGAAGAAAAGCGTCGAGAAAGTTGTGACTATTGAAAAAGATGAGAATGTGATAAAAATTGCTAAGCAAAATGAATTTTCTAGAGAGCTTTTTGAAAATCCAAAAATAGAATTGATAATTGGTGATGCATTTGAAGTTGTTAGAAGCTTTGAGAGTGAAAGTTTTAATTTTATAATTCATGATCCTCCGAGATTTTCCTTAGCACCGGAACTTTATTCTCAAGAGTTTTACAATCAACTTTTCAGAGTTTTGAAGAAAGGTGGAAAGATATTCCATTATACTGGGGAACCAGGGAAACTTTCTGGTAAGAATTTTATTAAGGGAATAGCAAGAAGGCTTTTATTAGCTGGTTTTAGTAAAATTGTAAAAGTTGAAGAGACAAAAGGTTTAGTTGCTTATAAGTTTTGATCGGACATTTTTTCATACTTTTTGCAAAGATTGATTATCGATTGAATATCGTCTCTGCCAATAGATTTCAAAATTTTTTTGAATTCATTTCTGAAAAACTTATCAATATTCTTTTCTCCAATACTTATTGTTATTCTTTTTGCTATTTCTTTTCCCTCTTTGTCGAAATCAGTCAATATAACAACCATTCCATTAGCCATCTCGAATTTATTAGCATATATTATCCTACCTTTATAACCAATTCTCTCTAAAGCTTCTTTATCTTTTCTACCTTCAACAATAACGCAAGAAATTTCAGAATTCATTTTTTCTACCAAATTTTTTAATTCTAAAAAAGCTTCTATTTCTTTTTTCATATAAAATTTTAATGTTTAGTAGAAAAAAATTATCTCGGGCCTGTAGCTCAGCCAGGTAGAGCAGCCGGCTCTTAACCGGTTGGTCGCGGGTTCGAATCCCGCCAGGCCCAAAATTCAACTTGATTTAGTTATAAATCAAAGTAGGATTTATGAAAACTGTTCGATTCTGTAAACAATATGGTAACGTCATGAATGATACGTTTATGTACTAATTTACAAATACTGTCAAGAAAAAGAGCTTAAGGGTATTAATTTTTTTATTTTTGTTTTTAATCTAAATTATAATGCGTGAAAAGTTAAGTGGAAGACTGTTTATAAAAGAATTTATTAAATTTATCAGCGAGAATTCGAAATCTGCTTTCGAATTAATCTCTTTGTCCATTCCCTTTGTTCCAATTTTAGCTTCAGAAGTTGGAAAAGAGCTTACAGAAAATCCTAATAGGGAAAGATTCGAAAGAGAGTTTGAGAAGTGGGTTGAAAGAAGGGGAGATTGGTCAGATTTGCCATCTCTTTTTGAAATTTTAGACTTGGAAGTAAATGGAGTAAAATATAAAATTGTTGGTGTTGCTCATAATGAAAAATATTTTAGATACTATAAAGAGTTTCTTTATAAAGTAATAAAAGAAGCGGATGCTGTCGTTTTAGAATATTATATAGATAAAGTGTTAGAGAGTGACATTTACTATCAATCTTCATATTTTTATAGCAATGTAGTAAAATTATGCGCAGAGCTAAGCAAAGAAATATATGTTGTCGATCCTAATACATTTGATAACGATGATGTATTTTTTGCTGTAGACAGTTTTATGTATTTATCTTATCCTGTTTCGCTAGCACTTTATTTTTACTTTTTTAGAAAAAAGTTGAAAAGAAGAAGGTTTATCGTTTTTCTCCTTTCGCAACTTTTCTTTCCTTTATTTTTTGGTAGCTATAATGGTAGATATTCTGCTAATTTGATCGATAGCAAATCACTTTTTAATTATGGAATAGAGGATATTGTTGGCTATGGGGTGTTTGATTATAGAAATGTGATAGCTTCTGAAAGGTTAGAAAGATTATCCGAGCTACAAAAGTCTAAAAACTACTTATTAGTTATTTACGGTGCTCAACATACAAGAGCAATCGAGTATTATTTAAAAAATCCAACTTTAAGAAATATTAAAAAGTGGATTTACACTCCTTTATTTGGGAAGATTTCTAATGATTATATACTTCATTATAAGCTTGAAAACGGAAATTATAAAGTAGTTGAAAGGATAAAATCTTGATGTACAAAATGACAACAGGTTTAATAACACTAATATTTACTAGAGTTTCACTCAGACTCATAAAATAGTTAAAAAACTAAAGGAAATTTCCTACAAAATTTGATTATCTAAGATTATCTAAGCCAGTTTCCCAAGCTTTTTTGTTGAGATTTAGAAAATGCTTGCTTTAACTTTTCTATTCCATTTCTTATCCTTTCCTCAGAAAAATCGTGTTCTTCGACCATGAATTTTATTATTCCATCTTCGTCTGGCGTTTTCCACTCAAGCTTATAACTATCGGTAACGGGAGGATTCAGGAAAAAGTTGTAGATATCTTCTGCTTTGACGTCAAACTTCCACTCAACTTCTTTCAAAACATTTTCCAAAGTCTTTTTTTCTTTAACGAGCTTTAAAGCTTTTTTTGGTCCAATACCCTCTATTCCTTCCGGATTATAGTCAGTCCCAACCAAAATACCTATTATTATTAGTTGCTCCCTATTTATTTCTAAAGTCTTCAAAACCTCTTCTAATTCTATTAGCTCAGGCTTTATATCAACATAAACTTCTTTATTTGGCAATTTTCTTTTACCAGTAATGTTCAGATTTCTTATTAATCTTGGGGAACCAACAAGCAAAGAATCATAATCTTGAGAAGCAGAAGCATAAGCGTCTCCTTTTTTTGCAATGTATGCGGCTTGCATTTCGCCTTCACTTGGAGCCTGAACTATTGGAACTCCCATTAGTTGTAAAAGCTTTTTTGCATCGTTAACTATTTCCTCCGTAACTCTTGCTGTTGCTTGGGCATATTTTATTGCCTCTTCTCCTTTTTCCAAAGCTTCTTTCATCTTTTCTTCAGCTTCTTTTTTCATTTCCTCTCTTTTCTCGAGAGTGGCTTTTTTGAATTCAGGCGGTTTTCCATCAAAAACATAAATTGGCTTAATTCCAGCTTCTATTAAATTTATAGTTCGGTAGAACAGACCTGATAAATGAGATGTTATTCTACCTTTGCTGTCTTTCAAAGGTTCTCCAGTCATCTTATCTCTTATTATACTTAAAAATTGAAATAGAGCATTGTAGGCATCAATAGCGATTTTTTTACCAGCTAGGCTTTCTAATTCTATTTCTCTTCTAGGAATTATCGTTCCAATCTGAACCCCCATATTTTCACTTCAAAAATTAATTAAAAATTGCTTACTACAAGTTGTTTTGTAGAAGTTAACATCACGTTCTATCACTTAAAGTTTAAAGAGGCTATCTACTTCAAAGATTTAAACATTAAAATCATTAAGAATTATGCCAATAAGTGAAGCACCTTACAAGAGAAAATATGAACATACACATGCGAGAGGAAGCGAAACTGTAGTTGAATGCTCTTTTTGTGGAAGAAGATTGCCTAGATACAAAGCTTTTATAGTTACTAAAGGTTTTTTCATAAACGACCCAACTTTGAGGAAACAAATTGATCCGAGATACTTGCATACATTTAAAAGAAAATATTATGTTTGCCCAAGCTGCGCTAGATTCAGGGGAATAGCTCAGCCAGGGAAAAGCGTTAGAAAAAAACACAGAGAATTATAATTAATTAAATAGTGATGTTTTTAATGTTTTTATTAAATACAACCAAAATTCTAAGACATTAAATTTTAAAAATTAAGTTACATTTTAAAATCCTTGCGCCAGCCGGGATTTGAACCCGGGCTCCGAGCTTGGGAAGCTCGTGTCCTACCAGGCTAGACGACTGGCGCATATCTAATTATTTTCCTAAAGATTTTTATGGAAAGCTGCAGTAAAAAATGAGGACGTTACTGGATATTTACATAACAATAGTGTGGTTTTTGGAAGAGGTTTATTAAAAGGCAAATTTTTGCTATTCCTCTAAAATTTGCAATAATAATTTATATATTTAAATTTATATATTTATAAAAAGAAAAATATTTATATACATAATATAATACACTATATGAGTGATAAAAAAATAAATAGTAGAAACAAAAAAGTCTTGGAAAAAGCAAAGCTATATAACCTTTATTGGAGAAAAAAGAAAAGCACTACCGAGATTGCTAAATTAGTAGGAATGTCTCCTGCTGGAGTGAGATATTATTTAAAAAAGTTTGGTATAAAAAGAAGAAACTTAAAAGAAGCCGCATTAATAGCTAGAATAAAATGGAAAAAGAATTTCCTATAAAAGAAATAAAGAGAATGTATTATAAAGAAAAGCTAAGTTTATCTCAAATAGCTAAAATAATTGGAGTTGGTAAAGAAACTATAAGACGGAGAATGATTGAATACAGCCTCTCTCGTAGAACTTTGTCAGAAGCAAATAGTGAATATCCAACATCTCCTTTCTCAGGAAATGAAATAGAGAAATATTACTTAATCGGTTTTCGCTCGGGGGACCTTTATGTAGTGAAGTCGCACAATAAGATAATATGTTCTTTGTCAACTACTCATCCTTCTATGGTTCATCTTTTTTGTAAACTCTTCAGTAAGTATGGTCACTGCAGTAAGACACCCAGAAAAAGAAAGATTACTCCAAAGTTTGATTGGAACCTTAAAGCTTACTTAGATTCTTCGTTTGAATTTATATTAGAAAAACCAGTAAAACTTCCACAAGGCGAATTTTTTTATGCATTCCTTGCTGGATATATAGATGCTGATGGCTGTTGGTTTATAAGGAAAAGAGGCGAGAATAGTATCAATATAAGACTCTCTATAATCACAAAGGACAGGCACATATTAAGAGGCATATACGAGAGACTTAAAAAAGATGGATATCATCCAATTTTTAGACTTCATAAGGAACCATGCAAGCGCTGGATCGTATATTTAGAGAGACAAGATGAAGTGATTTCTATTGCCAGAAAGTTGCTTAAATACACGAAACATGAAGAGAAAATTAAGATGATTAAGTTAATATTGAAAGTCCAGAAAAGAAAAAATTTGTCAAGGATTGTTAAGTTGAAAGAAAAATTAAGGAAGGAAATTAAAAAAGAAGTAATAAAATGTATAAAAGAGGCTGAAAGAGAGTTTAAAAAACGTCTTACAAAGTAATTCCTATGAGAGTGGGAATTGCCGAACTACCATTACACTATGGAAGTGTACCAGCTTGGTTGTTCAAAAGAATGACTAAGCTTTCGACATCGATAGTTAAAATAATAATTGAAGAATACGGCGTTGATGAATTTTTAAAAAGAATATCTAATCCTTTTTGGTTTCAGGCATTGTCTTGTTGTGTAGGTATGGATTTTCATAGCTCAGGAACAACAACAACTCTGACTGGTGCACTAAAAGAAGGATTAAACAAAGAAAATGTTGGTGTTAAAGTTTTAGGAGGTAAGGGTTCATCCTCTAAAAAGACTCCAGAGGAAATAGAAAAAATTGGGGAGGAATTTAGACTATCTACGAGAAAAATTGAAGAATTAAAGTATGCAAGCAGAATGGTAGCAAAGGTTGATAATTCCTTAATTCAGGCTGGTTATCAAATTTATCATCATTCATTTTTTGTAACAGAAGATGGGAAATGGGCAGTAGTTCAACAAGGAATGAATGTTGAAAATAAATTGGCAAGAAGATATCATTGGCTTTCTTTCTCATTAAATTCTTTTGTTGTGGAACCTCATTCAGCAATAGTTGGCTTTAAGGAAGAGAAAGTTTTAAATATGGTTGCTAAAGAAAGCGAAGAAGCGAGAAAAGCGAGCGTTGATATTGTTAAAGAGGATGTTAGAAAATTCAAGAAATATTTTTCTTCTCCTCATAGCCTATATAAGTTTCTCAAAATGCCGGTAGAACACACTTTCGATATAAAGGTTTATCAGAAACTTTTGGATTTGCATGAATTTGATCCAAAAAATTATGAAGAACTTGTCGCCTTTGAAGGAGTTGGTCCAAAAACTGTTAGAGCCCTAGCTTTAATAGCAAAGCTAGTTTATGGAAAGGAGGCAAGCTGGATAGATCCAGTTAAATACACATTTGCACACGGTGGGAAAGACAGAATACCTTACCCTGTTGATAGAAAGACTTATGATGAAAGCATAAGAACATTAAAAGAAATTTTAGAGAAAGCAGAAATTGAAAGAAAAGAAAAAGTAGAGGCTTTGAAAAGATTGGCCGAATTAGAGCTTTAGTTTTTCTTCTACAATTTTAACAATTTCCTTATGAACATCCTCTATACTTCTGTTTCCATTAATCACAAAGCAATTTTTGTATTCTTTTGAAAGCTCAAGAAAATTGTTTCTTATCTTTTCAAGTTTTTTCTTTTCTTCAAAAAGCTCGAATCCAAATCTGCTCGCTTTTATCCTTTCTATTGAAACTTCTACTGGAACGTCGATTATGAAAATAATATCTGGCAACAAAAACTTTGAGTTAAGAGATTTTAACCAATCTTTTTCTACCTCTATCATTCCATAAGCAATTGTTGAAATGAAATACCTATCACAAATAACTATTTTTCCGCTTTCTAAAGCTGGAATTATTTCTTTTTCAATATGATGGGATCTATCAGCAGAGAATAATAGTTGCAATGTTCTGTTTGATGTTAACCATTCTTTTTTCAAAGCAGCTCTTATTATACCTCCAATTAAGCTGTTTGTTGGTTCTTTTGTTAGAACAACTTCATATTTTTTTTCTTTTAGATATTTTTCCAACAACTCTGCTTGTGTTGTTAGGCCGGCGCCGTCAATACCTTCAAAAACTATAAACTTGCCTTTCATCTAAATTATTCTCGTTTTAATTAAAAACTTCTTCTTTAATTTTTTAAAGAGTGGAAAGGGTAAAAATAAGAATAGAATGTAAACAAATAATAAAGATAGTTAATTTTTCCCTCATTTGCGATTAATTAATAATAATATTAAGTACGGTTCTGAGTCAAAAATAGTAAAGATGGGCGGGGTGGGATTCGAACCCACGACCTCTCGGTTATCAGCCGAGCGCTCCAGCCACTAAGCTACCCGCCCACTCCTGATTCCACTTCTACTTAAATTCTCTACCTTTTCCTCATCTTTTTTAGTGAGGATATAGCAACATTGACATAGTGGGCTTTCTGGGGGAGCAGTTTCCACAATTTAGTATATTCAAACGAGCATTTATATCTCTAACTTATAATTAGAATGAAGTTGGAGGAATTAAAAATCCCTCAGCATTGTAAAAGGGTATATGTAAAATTTTTCTGGTACACAGGATACTGTGCTAAATTTATCTCTTTTATTAGAACTATTGATAATTATTTAAAGCAATCTCTGCAAAAAAATATCTTCAAATAAGGAGTTTCGCAATCATGGATAAAGATTCATATATAAAGTTTTTTCCCTATGTAGCATACGAGAAAGTGCTTGATTGACAAGAAAGAGAACATAAAAAATTAGGAGTTGTTGATAGATAAAAAGATTTTGTCTTTAACATTATTGGAGCTAGAAGAGTCTTGAAATGTTCCACTTAGACAATTTATCTGCGTTGATTTTTAAAATTTAAGAAGTATGAAGTGATCCAAGTGGAGCATTTTGAACTAGAGATACTTAAAAATTTGAAATCTTATGCTAAGAGGATAAAAAGGTCTGTGATGATTTTTGTCCTCAGGGGCCAAAAATTATGATCTTGAGGTTTTTCTTGGCATTTTAGGCTTACTTAGGCTAAAGCCCAAAATTTCTAAATAAGTGTCGAGTTGATTAGATAGTTAGAAATAAAATTAAAAATGCTAAAGATAAATACTTCAACTCTCAAAATTTTTTCTCTCTTCAGATTTTTATCTCTAGTAAGTAGAGAATTTCAGAAAAACAGTCGATTTTTGTCGACAGATTGAGATGAATGCACCTTCAATAATGCATTTTTTGTTCAATTCTCTCCCAACAGCATCTCGACAACTACTTCGACAGAAAAAATAATAAAACTAACTAGCTATTATAACTGTCGGATTTTCGACAACTCAGAATTCCTCTTACTTTCTTCAGACTACTCAAAAAATAAAGCTTGTTAAACTGTCGAAATTCTTGAAAATAAACAAACTTCATAGGGGAACAATCTATAGAGAGGATAAAGTCGATCTGTCGAATAAAAACTTCATCGAAAAATTTTACTGTCGAATCGAATAGTACTTTTTTCGACTCTTCCATTGAGAGACTAAAATCCCCTCTTCTTCCATTTGCTTAAGATATTCTGCGCATCTTGTTCTAGACATGTTTAATAATTTGGCAACCTGCCAGGCATTTAAGCTTCCATATCTCTTCAACAAAGTCTTTATTGCTTCTTTTGTTTTCTCACTAACCGGTTTTGGCTTTATTTCGACTCCTTGTTCTTTAATAAGCTCTTCTAAAATTGCTATTTTTTTCTCAATATTCTCAATTTTAGAACCCAAATTCTTCAACTTCTCAATTTCCATAGAAATCATAGAGAGCTGAGAATCAATTAACTTAATCATCTCATCAATTTTTTCATCTTTGTTTTCTTTTTTCAAACCAAAAATCTCTTTAAGCATATATTCTTTCTTTTATTCTAAAAATAAAAGCTATTCTTCTTTTTTGTCGAGGTGTCGAACTGTCGATTTTCACTCTCGACAGGTTGTTAAAAAAATTATATATGGGTCGACAAACAACTCTGCTTATCATTAGTGTTAAGCAATAGGAGTTAAAAATGAAGGGAAAAGCCCAATTTCTAGCTTTATTGGCAATTTTCTTAGCCTTTTCTTTCTTTTTCTACTTGTCGATTGCTCAAGAAGCTATGAACAGCTCACTAAATTTGACAACAAATGAAAATTCGAGTGAACAGTCAGCTTCGACAAATTTGGTTTCTGAAAACTCAACTTCACAACAATCTGTCGACTCGTCGAATACAACTTCTTCTGAACTTACTCAAATGAATGAATCTAATAGCACAGAAGAAAATGGAGCAAGTGAAAACGTTTCGACATCTGCTACGCAAATTTCTCAAACAACAGAAATTATCGCAAAACCAAAAATCTCTTTGAGATTAAGCACCGATAAAAGCAGAATAACAAGAGGAGAGAGTTTCTTGTTAAGAGTTGTTGTTAGCAATGAAGGAAGTGCTAATGCCACAAACGTTCGAGTATCTGTCGATTTGCCGAAAGGATTTTCGACAGACGCCTTAGAAAAAGTTTGCAATGTAATCGAAGTAAACTCTTATTGCGAGTTAGAGTTTTCTGTTAAAAGCGATTTATCAACGAAACTTGGAGAAAGTGAGATAAAGGTGAGAGTAGCTTATGAGTAAGTTTAAACTAAAAAGTCAAAGTCTTATTGAAGAATTTTTGCCATACTTAACTTTACCTTTCTTAATTTTCTTACCATTTGCAATTTCTTTTGCAATTCTTTTCTTTTTTGCATTACTAAATTTAAAATCGAAAAAAAGTTTGAAGGGACAAACCCAAATAATTACTTCTTTACTTTTCATTGCTCTAGCTTCTGCAATTCTTTTAGCAACAAACTGGAGTAATATTACGGGAAGATTTATTGGAGTTTCTAATGTTGTTGAAGAAAGCATTAAAGTTGAAGTTTTTGCAAACACTTCAATAGATTTGAAAGTTGAGAATGGTTTAATAGCTGCTAAGCTTTTGCTCGATAATGGTTCTTTTGTTCCAAATAAAGAAATAGAATTTTATGTTGATGGGAATTTTGTCGGTAGCAATTTTACAGATGATTCTGGAATTTCAACATTTTCTTTTAATCTTATCAATGCATCAAAAGTAAAAGCAGTTTTCAAAGGAAGTGAAAAAGATTATTTGAATCCAAGTGAAGCTGAAATAACAATTGAGAGAAAAGAAGAGATAACTACTACAACTTCTGTAACAACAACTACAATTCCTTCTGAAAACGTAAGTGAAAATATTACTCAAACTAATCAGACATACTTGACAATTTTAACTGATAAATCAAATTACACTTCAAACGAAACAATTAACATTTTTGGAGAACTTGTTGTTGATGGAGAAAAAGTTAATGCTACCGCAAACTTAAGCTTGCAATTTAATTCTTCTCTCTTGCTTTCAAAAGAAATAGAAATTGTTAACGGTAGCTTTAATTCTTCTCTAATTGCTAACTTTAGCGAAGATGGAATTTATTATTTGATAATAGAAGCATTAGGCTTGAAAAATGAAACAAGCTTTTATTTTGTTGTATCTAACTATTCGCAACCTAAAATAAGTTTTGTTCCATCAGTCGAAGCATTTTATTCAGTTAAAAATATCACAAAAGGAAAAGGCGATTGGAAAGTCGTTTCAATTTACGGAAATGTTAACTACAATGGAAATTTGGTTAATTCTAGAGTTAAGCTTATAGTTAAAGATGTTAAAGGTAAAGTCGTTTTTGAGGATGAGCAATTTGTTAATGGTAGCTTTAATTTCACTTTTGAAATTTTGCCAAAAGCTTATGGTAAATATTCAGCAGAAATTTTTGCTGAAAGTGAATTTGGAAATGCAAGCAAAACTCTTGATTTCAATGTTTTGAAGCACATAAAAGTAAAACCAAAAGTTAAGCAAGAGAAGTTCAATTATGAGCTTGGAGAAAAAATAAGGTTTGAGATTTCAGCTATTTATGAAGATACTGGCGAAATATTTCCAAATGCTACTTTGCAAGCTTTTGTTGTAGATCCAGATGGAAATATAACTGAAGTTAATTATACTCAAGTTGGTCCTGGAAAGTTTGTTGTTGAGTTAGATGCAGAAAGAGAATTTAGGCCAGGTTTGTACAAGCTTAAAGTTAAATTGAGTTATGTAAGTCCGAATCCTGGAGAGGAAGTGGTTGAAGAAGAAATTAGCTTTGCTGTCGGTTTAGTAAATGTAAATACTTTAAAGGCACTGGAAATTTCTAATAATGGCTTTAAAAGAACTGTATATGTTGGTGCAGGGACTTTCTCTCCTGGGGAAACTGTTAGAATAGTTGTTGGCGCTTTAAATGCCGAAGGTAAGGCTGTTACAAATGCTATAGTTTTTATAGAAGTAACTAATCCTTCTGGTAAAAAAACGATAATAAATCCTACAGAAATTTTAAATAGATTTGACGGGACTTATGTAGCTAATTATACTGTAAGTGAAGTAGGCAATTACTCTGTATATGTACGTGTTGAAGAAGGTTTGAACGTAAGCAATGAATACTCCACAAACTTCGAAGTTAAAGAATTTTATCCCTTTGATATATTGAGGCAAGAGCCATTTTTAGATGAATTTCCTACGAAAATAAGGGTTGAAGCAAGAACTACTGTTTCTTTGAATATAATAGCAAAGATAGATGCCTACAACTTAACTGTAATTGAGCGCGTTCCTACTGAATTTTTGAATATTAAAAGTGATGGGGTGATAATCAAGAATCCAGAAGAGATTTTAATAGTTTGGAATTTACCGAATATTAGAAAGGGAGAAAGAATTTTGTTGAATTACTCCTTTGACTTACCCCCACTATTTCCAAGAATTTACCTTCTTGGTCCAGTAGAAATGCATTACAACAATGGAGAAACATTTAAGGAAAGCAGAAGCTGGACTATACTTGCAGAAGATTTAAGATTTTACTTATTTGGTTGGGATTTTTACTTTAATCAAACTAGTTTTCGTGCCGATCCTTTAACGTTATGCAGAGGGTACAATTATACAATAAACTTTACTCTAATTGATAATGCAGATGATGATCCAACATCAGCAGGCAATCTTAAGTTACAAGTTAAAAGAAAAAATGATGTAGTATTCTCTGATATGCCTTCTCTCGGATTTATAGCTAATGATGTTCCAATTTCAGGAACTGAATTAGGAAATGCTGATGGTTGTCAATTAGGAGGAGGAGTAAATGATAAATGTTTTTGGGGAACATATTTCTTAAACATAACTAATGATGTAGAGCTCGGCGAATATACGCTTCGTATATTCCATCCTCTACATCCAACAGCACCACAAAAAGATACAGATAAGCAGAACATTAGAGTTATAGATTGTAATGATATCAATCTTGCAAGAGATATAGTTGTATCTACCCACGCAAAAGATAAAGTTATTGGTGGTTATTGGGCGCTAGTAGTAGCGCCTATAGGAAATTACAACACTACAAACGACTTAATTGCCAATGTATCTTTAGAAATTTTAGATGAACAAGGAAATAAACAGAATTGGTTTATTCTTGAAGGTGCTGACAGAAGCGTATTTGTAAAGAGTACGCCACCATCACAAATTGGTAATTGGTCGTTTAATGATACTGTTTGGCATGTAAAAATTCCTGATGATGTGGATGCTTCAAAAAAATACATAGCAAGAATTAGAATAAAATCTCCAAACAAACCAGAAATCGTTCATGATAAAATATTCCAAGTAGAGTCTTTAGGAATTAAACCCTCTCCACTAACTTTAACAACAGTAACACCTTCTTATGCAACTGCAGTAACTCAATCAGCTGGTAGCGGTACGGTTTGGCGCAATATTACGGTATGTAACTATGGTGACTACAATATAACTTATAACCTAACAGATTTTACTCGTACTTTATCAGCATCAGATTTTCAAGTACCAGCAGCTAGCGTAACTCCTGTAAAAGGAGAAGTCAAATGGCTAAATTACAATATTTCAACTTCACAATGCCAATGGTTTTTAGTTAGATATCCTGGTAGTGGAGATACATTTCCAGAGGAATTTATAGCTCAAGTTGTATGGAATGATCCTGTAACTGGGCAAACTTTCTCTATAACAACAGATCCGGAATTAGCTTTCTTCCCTGCAAGAAGTGGTAGAGCCGGAGGTTCTACTGTATATGGAATAAACATCACTAAAATTCCTGCAAATTCTACAAATGTTGGCGTAGAAATTAGACTTTTTGGAAGTGGGGGTGGAGCTGGTACTTTTAGCGATATCTACGATGTTGAAATACATTTCCCACCGGGTTTAACTCCGAAAAATTTTGTTTGGAGAAGCTCAGCAGGAGCTGATCTTGGTGTCCCACCAGCACCAGGCTATCCATATGGTTCTCCCGATGAAGGATGGGTTGTAAGATGGACCGTTTGGTTTAAAGGAGGTTTATTGTTTTCAGTTCCATCAAATAATGGTTTTGTATCTCTTACTTTCAATTTAGATGTTAGCAATATACCTCATATTACTCCAGGAGGAAAACATATATTTATTAGAACTATAGGAAGATCTTACACTGCTCAATCTCCAACAATGTGGTTGTTTACTGATGATGTTATACCTTTAGTTGTAGAAGGTCCATGGATCAAAACACAAAGACTTTACAATGATACTTCAACAAGCTATAAAACAGGTTTTCCATCAACTGTAGGTTGCGGTATTTTCAATGTATCTTTACAAACATGGAATAAAGGCAACTTACCATTGATAAATGCAAATATTACAGAAAATAAATATAACATTACAGTAACGCACCCGCAAGATTTAATATTTCAATATCCTTGGTCATCCCTCCCAACAACAGCAACAATAGATGATGCAAGAAAAATCAATTGGGACGGAGGAATAAATTTTGGTTCACCCTTCGGAAGACTTGACGGAACTAAAATTTACAATTACACAATTAATGTAACTTTCCAGACCAATGGTACTTTCAGATTTCAAGCAATTCCAACAAACGGAACATTCACATTCTTAGACGAACCATATGATATTTTCATTGCATGTGGAGCAAGTTTAACAGTTAGTCAACCAAGCTTCTCTCCTAACAATCCATTTTTAAATCAGCCTTTCAATGCAAGCTCAACAATAACAAACTTTGGCCCAGGAAACGCAAGCAATGTTATTGCTGTAATAAATTACACTGGCCCAGGAGTTTTAGAAATTAGAAATGCTACTGGTGATTTAAGTGACGTCAATTACCTTGGAACTATAGAATTGAACGGAATTAGAGAAGCAAAATGGAACATTACAGCAAATACTGCAGGAACTTACACAATTTGCATAAGAGCAAATTCAACTGAAAATTCAACTGAAGTAATGTCTTGCAATGATGTTTTAGTTGGCTTACCACCAGCAACCATTGAAATGGAAAATCCACTGGTAATTTCAAAAGAAACAGGAACTTCCACTGGAAGCTGGGGATTCAACTTTACTTTTAATGTAAGCGTTAGAGTTACAAATTCAGAAAACGATGTTCAAGTTTGCTCATACTTTAGCAAAACTGGTTCAGAGCCTTGGAGGTTAGTAGGTTGTGATGTTTATCCTGCTCCAGGTGCTGGAAATACTGGAGATTGGATAAACTTTACTTTTGAGTTTGACGCCGATTGTAGCGATATAGGTTCTCCAGTTTTCGTTAAGTTTAACGCTACAAACAATGCAGGAACAACAAACTCAACTTCAACAACATTCACAATAACAAAAGACACAATATTCTTTGAAGATATTATTGGCAATGGTACAGAAACGAGAAGAGGAAAAACAACAACTTTGCTTGCTTTGAGGGTTAGAGATAAGAATAACACTCTAATAACAAACTTGCCAGTAACATTTTACGTAACATTAGATGGAAACATTTACGATTCTGGAACAACTAATTCAACAAACGAATCAGCTTATGCTAATTACTACTTCCAAGCAAAATGCTCGCCAAAATATCAAGTTGGATATCAGAAATGGAAGGCAGTTGTTAGTGGTCATGCTTGTTACTTTGATAATTCAACAGAAAATTTTGTCAATCTTTCAGTCTTGGTTACAGGAGATATAATCTTAAACTTCCAAAAGCCAGATGGTACGACAAACTTCACACAAGAACAAAAAGTAAGCTTTTTAGGAGCAACTACTGATGATTGTGGAGATGCATTAACAACAAACGTGAGATTCTTTGCTAATAAATCAACTCAAAGCTTTGAATGTTTGCCAGTATATCAAGTAGGTGCTAACGCTTACACTTGCGATTGGCAAACTGATATTTTAACTCCAATGGGCTGGTACAACACAACAATGTATGCAAGTAAAGATTATCATTATCCCAACTCAACAGTTAATGCTTTATATCCTGGCTTGTTCTACTTGTTGCCAATCAAAAAATTGGAAAATCCACAAGCTTATCCACTATCTGAAGGTTGGGGTTATCCAAATTGGAACTTTTCGGTAAAAGCTTCTTCAGGTGATTCAGAAAACGTTCTAAACGTTAGCTTGTATATGGGAAAAACATGGCCGCCAATATTCAAATGTGAAGCCCCAACTTGCATAAATCAAACTCCGAATGAATGCTCCAATTGCATAAATTCAACAAAGTATTGGTATAGAAACTTTACTGCAAACGACATAGGAAATTGGTATTATCAGTTTAAGATGGATGGGGCAGAAACTACTCAAGTTTTGTATGTAACTGTAGAAAAAGATGATGTTAATATAAGCTATGTAGAAGGTAACAATAGCTTTGCTAAATATTCTCCTGCTCAATCAGCTAAGTTTGTTGTTAGAGTTTACGATTTAGATGCACAAACCTACAATTTGAATCCGGCAGCAACTGTTACATTTAGAATAAAGTATAATGGCCTTTACGATAAAATTATAGGATCAAACATAACAAACTCTTCTGGATACGCAGAATTCTACTTTACTCCAGATTGTAGCTTTTCTAGCGGAGATCAATATTGGTATGCTGAAATAGCTTCAGATGAGCCATATTACAAGCCATACACAACAAGCTACTTCAACATTTCAATAGATACTTCTGGTTGTAAACCTCAAATAAAAATAGGAGAAATCAAACAACCAAAAGAAGCCTTCCAATACAAAAACTTCACTCTTGGAGTTACAGTTGGAACTTTGGGACCAAGCGGTACTGTAGCGAATGATGTTTATGTTAATTTGACTTTGCCAACTGGGTGGCAAGCAGATTCAACAACAAAATATGTTGGAAATGTTAGCGTTGGAGAATTAAAAACAATTTGGTTCAACATTTACCCAACAACCTATTCGTCAAACCAAATAATAATATTTGTTAATTCAAGCAACGCCGAAAACGATAGCTTAACGATAAATGTTTTTACTTATAAGTTCATGAGTGAAACTTTTTCTCAAGAAGAATTGCCATATTTGCTCAATTCAAATGAAGCTAAAGAGTTCAATTTTGTTTGTGAAGCTGGAAGTTACAGAATAGCTAATCTTTCAATTTCCACTTATTCCTCAAGCTTGCAAGATGGAAAAATTAGAATAGAGGTTTACAACGGAACTTATTGGTTAGATGTTTCTCATTCTCTCTACTTCACTTCTCCATCTTCTCTCTTCATTCCAATATTAGAAAAACAAATTCAGCCAAGTGAAACTGGCTATTGCAAAATAAGAATTACAAACATTGGTGACAATCCTGTAAACATTTCTGGCCTAAAGCTTTCTGCTTACTACAATGAAACTGTTTTGATTCAAGATGTAGATACAAACGTTAATGGCATTTCTGTAAAAGGATTGGAAAAAACAGATAGATACTTGAACATTTCTGTAATTCTTTCAAACTCATTCAACCAACAAATTTCTGGAACGCTTTACTTAAACATAACAGATGCTTATGGTAATGTTGTTTATTCATCTAGCTCACCTTTACTTTTGAATCAAAAATCTAGTTACATAGCAAACTTCTCAAACATTGATACTCAAGCTTGGAGTGAAGGAAATTACAATATAATTGCAACATTTGTTTACAATTCAAACGTTTCTACTAGAGTTGAATTATTAACCATTAAAGACGTTACTGTTAATGCTAAAGGAAGCAATTGGATGTGCAATTCCACTAGCGAACCATTCATTGTAGAAATATATCATCCATTCAACGAAGAAATAGATTACAATGTAACTCTTTCTGTTCCAACTGGCTGGACATTCACCCCATCTTATCAACTTGTTAAAGCAATAACTCCCGGAAAGTATTATGCTCAGTTCACTTTAACTTCGAGCAATTCAACAAGCGAGTTGGCAAACATTCAAGCAATTGTTAATTACAATCACATAACTCAAAAAACAAAAACAGCAACTTTCCAAATTCAAGAAAGCAATTCAATAGCAATTCTTGAAGTCATAAGAGAAACTCCTCCATTTGTTTCACCAGATAAAGTTTTCGAAAGTAGATTAGTAGTTCACAACAAAGGATGTGCTAAAGCTTCTGGTGCAACAATAATTGAGACTTTGGAAAGTGGTTGGACTCCAGCAAATCCAAGCATTAAAACAAACGTTTATGGGAGCAGCGTTCAGTTGCTTTCTTCTTCAGTAGATTTGATAAACAATTTGGTAATTTGGAATCTTGGAGACATTGATGTAAATGAGTATGCAGTTCTAACTTATCAAGTAAAAGCACCAAATATTTATTCGAAAACTGGAAGCTTCAAGTTTAATGTTAGTTGGGATGGAAAAAGCTTTGAAGAAGAAAATCCATTTACAGTTTCAACAGCTTCTTACAATCAAGAGTCTCATCTATCATTCGATATAGAGGCAATACAGCAAGATGAATATCCATGGCCAGAAGTAAGATCTTCTCAACTAAACAGAGCTTACAATTACAGCCTTAAAGTAACTAATATTGGCGATACAACAGCTTCTGGATGGAGCGTTTATTTAAGCATTCCAGAAGAGTGCGACGTTTTAAATGTTTATAATGGCGGAACTTTCAATCCATCAACAAGAAAGATATCTTGGAGCTTACCATCTTTGAGTGTATATTCTTCTTCTTACTTAAACTTCACTTTGAATTGTTCATTAGAAGGAAAGAAAGTTTTGGTTGCTGAAGGAATTTTGGATACGAGAAGCGAAAGCTATTTTGTTAACGATACTTCAATTTCTTGTTATGGAAACTCTTGTAGCTTAACTTATCCATTCGTGTTTACAAAACCAATTAACGCAAGATATGAAAAAATGAAAGAAATTGCATTTTTAATCAACTATAGTTTTGGAGATGAAAATCTAACAATCGCTGAGGCAAAGGTTTCAATTGCAGATGATTTATTGAACAAAAGAATATTCTGGCAAAATTATTCTCATTCATTAGCTTTATCAAAAGTTTGGAGCAATTATTCAATTGACAGCA
This sequence comes from Candidatus Aenigmatarchaeota archaeon, assembly GCA_032249395.1. Classification (GTDB taxonomy): domain Archaea; phylum Aenigmatarchaeota; class Aenigmatarchaeia; order CG10238-14; family SpSt-28; genus SpSt-28. The sequence goes on along the minus strand of JAVVFY010000003.1, from coordinate 40,774 downwards.
ACGATTCAACAAACTTTGTTAATTCTTTGAGAAATATTTTCATAGATACTTATGCAGATTCAAGCACCAATCCTTACTCAAATGTTAGCATAGAGAAAATTGCTTATGTTTGGTCTACTGGAAAACTCTTCAATGAAACTCAAAACTTGTTCGTTAAATCAAAAATCTATAAATACTCGCCACTATTAACCAATGCTACTCTCTACATAGACGATCAAGTTAGAAATGTTGGAGGTTGGGGAGAGAATTATAAGTTTGGAGTTTATGTGAGAGATAGATTTGGAAGAGATGTTATTGTTTATGCTTGGCATAGAATGGGAGCAAGTGAATATTCGTTGATTGGTTCTCAAGTTTGTTACAATTGTCTGCAATGGACTCAACTAAACTTTTCATTCAAATATGATGGAAGCGCTATTGGAGCTTGGAGTTTCAAATTCAATGCAACTAATGCAGATGGTTCATCAGAAATTTTAGGATATGCTTATACGATTGAAAAGGACGATATAAGCGTTTTTGGAATACAGCCAATATTAAATGCAACTGTTAACAGAAGCATGCCTTTTGAATTCACTATGTTTGTTTTTGATATCGACAATCAAACCTATCCTTACTATTTGCAGCTCGGTCAAGTAGATGAAGGAAAAGCAAGAATATTTATATCAAAATACGGAAGCAACGAAACTTTTGATATTTCTCCATCTCTCTCAGCAAACTCAACAGGTTATGTAGTTAGAACAATGCAAAATACTTCTGATAGTTGGTGTAAAGTTTCAGATTATTACTTGGGGCAAAACTATTGGAAAGGAGGAGTTTTTGGAGCTTCAACTTACAAAGATAATGTGACACCAATAATACCATTTTGGTTGATAGGAGACTTAAGCAATTCTTACATGCTTTATCCAAATGGCTCTAGAAACTATACTAGAGGACAAGTTGTTGAGTTTGATGGCATTATAAAAGATGATTGTGGCTTAGTTAAAACAGATAGTGCATCTTTTGGAGTAGAATATATAATTTCTCACGGCTCCACAGTTTATACTATAGTTGCTCCACTAACTTATACAACATGGACAATTCCACAAGATGCTCCTCTTGGTTGGTATAACGTTACGATGATAGCTTTTGCTGAAGGAAGCGAAGCTGGTAAATACTGGAATGGAACTTACTTTAAAGAAAATGCATTTTTCGTTGCGTCAAACATAAAGCTGGATAATCCTCAAGTTTCTCCATATCCAAAAGGAAGCTGGCAAATAAATCCATTCAACTTTAGTGTTTATGTTACAAGTGAAGATGGAGAACCTGTTTACACTTACTTATGGCTAAAAAGAGAAAATTCTAATTGGCAATTAGAAAATTCAAGCGTTTGCGTAAATTGTAACAACTATCAATTCTTTACTCAGAAAAGCTTTTATTGTAGCGATATAGGAAGCTGGTATGCCAAATTCAATGCAACTTCTCCAACAACCTTCAAAAACGAAACTCAGGTAATAGCTTTCAACATAACAAAAACTCCAATTTCCATAGATTATTCTTCTGGCAATAATAGTGTTGTTAACAGAAGCGATAGCGTGATAGGAAATACTGTTAATTTGACGGTTAGAATAAAGAATTTAGTCTTTGGAAACTACACAACTGAAATTTCAACTGACGAAGTTTATGGTTACGTAACTAAAGATGATGTTAATTGGGAGCAAGAAATTGTTTATTCAAACGAAACTCATTACTTCATAAACTTTAATCCTAGCTGCTCTTATTCAGTTGGATTAAGAAAATGGAAGGTTAATGTTAGTAGTGCTTGTTATGAGAGCAATAGTTCACAAGAATTCTATGTTATAATAGTTGGAAGTTTAGCAAACAGTATAATCTCTCCAACTGGAGATAGAAACTATACTGCTGGAGAAAAAATCTATTTGATTGGAGAAGTTTATGATGATTGTGGGAATCCAATAAGCGATGCAAGCATTAGATTCAAACTAACTTCTGGTTCAAACGAATATTATTGTCCATCTTCAGGCTATATAACAAACACTTCAAATACTTACGTTTGTGAGTTTGATACTACAGGAAAATCTGGTGGTTGGTACAATGTATCAATGGAATCTTCAAAACAATACTATTTGAATGCTTCATCATTTAAACAAAACGCTTTCTTCCTTATAAAACCAGTAGAGTTAATCAATCCAAAAGTTGAGTATCCAAACGATGGTTCTTGGGGCGAAATTCACAATTTCAGCGTTATAGTTAATCATTATGCTAGCGTAAACGTTTGCTTATTAGAGTCTACATCTTCAGATGGACCATGGTCAGTAACAGATTGTAGATTTATAGAAAATCCAAGTTACACTTTGGTTAACTTTACTAGAGATTACACTTGTTCAGATTATCAGCAAGCAGCTATTAGATATTTCATGTTTAATGCGAGTGAGCCAGATATTCCACAGACATATTCAAACACAAGCGCCATTTCTCATACTTTGAGAAAGGATGACATTTCTCTAATCTATGTTTTAGGAAACGAAAGTTATGTTAACAGAAACGGAAATAATTCGACAAAGTTCATGATTTATGTTTTAGATAGAGATAAGAATTCTCCAGCATTCTCTCAAATAGGAGTTCAATACTATCCGAGAGTTTGGTTTAACATTTTCAATGGAACAGCATTTATAACAGATGGAAGCAACTCTACAAATTCAAGTGGATATGTAGAATACAATTTCAACCCAGATTGCAGATATGATGCAGGAAGGCAAAATTGGGTAGCTTATGTTCAAGCTGACGCTTGCTACAAAGATGCTTCCAGCGAAGCATACAATGTAACGATTATAGGAGATTTGGTTCCATTTGTTGTTTATCCTAATGGAATTACTTACTACAGAGAAAATCAACTCTACATAAACATAAGCGTCTTTGTTCAAGATGAATGTAAGTTGAGAAACATAAGTGGAGCAACAGTAACAATAGAACCAATAAGCGTTGGTTTTGGTGATGTTTATAATTGTGATAACGTTCAAGACTATGGCAATGGAACTTATTCATGTACTTTCAACGCTACTGAAGCAAAAGAAGGATGGTATAATGTTAGAGTAAACGCTTCTAATGTTATTTATTATAACGACGCAAGCTTCACAAATGTTTCTGTATTTAGAATAATTCACGTTTGGCAACCTCCAGTTTTAGAAGATGCAACAGTTTTTCCAGAGGACGATTGGGGTTGGGGAGAAAACTACACTTTCAAAGTCAATGTAAGCGATGCCAATGCTGATGATGTTAACGTTAGTTTATGGCTATCTAAAGATGGGGTAAATTGGAATTACATTTCATCTCAAATGTGCTACAATTGTGGAAGCAAAAGAGAGTTAACATTTTATTATTCTGGTTTTACTTGTAGCGATATAGGAACATATTACTTTAAGTTCAACGCAACAGATCCAAGAAACACGACTGATATGGCACCAATAAGCTTTAACTTAGATAAAGACGATGTTGATTTCGTTTACGATTCAAACTCTTTAGGAAATAACTCTTGGGTTAATAGAAGCGAGGGTGTAACTCTGAAAATAAAGGTTTACGATAGAGACAATAAACAATTTGTAGATAGATATGTTAGCGGTAAGATATGGGTTACTTATGATGGAGTAAATTATGGAAGTGCATGGGAAGCTTCAGGAGATAATGGCTATCTTTCGGCTGTCTTTACTCCTGATTGTTCTTATAACGTTGGAACACAATATTGGAAAGCAGGAATAGTAAACGATGCTTGTTACAAAAATGCAAACTCAACTTTAACATTAACTGTAAACATTAAAGGATGGCTAAACAACACGATTTCTCAGCCAAATGGAGAAGCTTACTTATCAAATCAAAACGTGACGATAAGCGGATTAGTTAATGATGAATGCAATAATCCAATAAATGATGCTAATGTTTTCTACAAAGTAAAGCATGGAGCATTTGAAGATTACTGTTTTGCATCTTATGTTAGCGGATATTACACTTGCACTTGGAATATTTCAAACAATCCTCCTGGTTGGTATTCAGTTTTCATGTATTCTTCTAGAGATTTGTACAACAATGCTTCAAAAGTTAAACAAAACGCTTTCTTCCATGAAGTTCCACCAGTTTTAGTAGCACCATCAGTAACTCCAACAGAGGCTCCTTGGGGTTCAACATTTACATTCAAAGTTAATGTTACTGATGAAGACGATATTGTTAACGTTAGCTTATGGATAAGAAAGTTGCCAGATGGAGCATTTAGTTTAGCAGCTTCTACAATTTGTAACAATTGTACAAATGTAACGGTAACTCTACAAAAATCTTACACTTCAGGAAGTGATATTGGAAGTTATGAATGGTTCATAAACGCTAGCGATAATTATGGTGGAGTAGCTCAAACAAGTATTCAAACATTTAATGTAACGAAGAGAAGAACTTATTGGGTATATTCACAAGGAAACAATTCTTGGGTTAGTAGAGTTGGAACAAACACAACAATATTGGAAGCAAGATTGTATGATGCTTTCACGAATTTACCATTAGATAAAGGTTCTGACACAACATACATAAACGTTAGCTCAGACTCAGGTTGGATAAGATACGGAACAACAACATCTTCAGGCTTTGCTACATTAAACTTCGACCCAGACTGTAGATATTCCGTTGGAGTAAAGAATTGGAGAGCAGCTTTTGATGGAGATAGCTATTACTTTGGCAATGCCTCGCAAAACTACACTGTTGTAATCTACGGAAGCTTAACTTCATCTATATTACAACCGAATGGAAATGTTATTGCAGAAGGAGATCCAATATTGATTGTTGGGAATGTTTCTGATGATTGTAGTTCTGGAGTAAGTGGAACATCAACAATATTTACAATAGAACCAATTCATTCAACTTGTTCTCCAGTAAATGATTATGGTAATGGTACTTATTCTTGTTCATTCCCAAGTTCTGGTCTAATAGGTTGGTATGATATAAGCATGAACGTTAGCAAACAGTATTACAACGATACTTATTCATACAAATCAAATGCTTTCCAAGTTAGAAGAAAGCCAGCTATAACTTCATATTCAATAAACAGAGACTCTGGTGGTTGGGGAAGTTACTTTTTGGTTAGTGCTTTAGTTTTAGATGCAGACCCAAGCGACCCAGTAAACATAAGCTTGTGGAAATCATACGATGGAGTAAATTGGGTTTATGTTGATTCAAAGAGTTCAAGCGATTGTACGGGAACATGCTACTTTGAGTTTAATCCTTCATTCAATTGTAGCGAATATTTGATAAACTCAACAATTTTGCTAAAGCTAAATGTTAGCGACTCATATGGCTTGAGAAATGAGACATCTCCGATAACAGTTACGCTAACAAAAGATACAGTTTCATTCTATTCAATATCAGTACCATCAGAAGTTTTGAGATATGGCAATAATTATGGAAAGTTTGTTGTTAGAGTTTATGATGTTGACAAGAATGCTTGGTTAGATTTGAGTCAAGAAAATGTTAAAGGATACTTCTGGTTCACAAGAGATACAGGAATTTATGATGAAGGCCATCTTGTATATGCTAATGCTTCTGGTTATCTAGAATATGATTTCAATCCAGATTGCTCCTACAATGTTGGTTATCAATCTTGGAAAGTTGGTATAGCGAGTAATCAATGTTATTTTGATGCAAATTCGAGCGACTCAAGCTTTATAATAAAAGGTCAATTGAACATTAATTTGAATTTGCCAACTTACGGTTCAACGTTCAATGTTGGAGATAAGATAAACATAAGTTGGAATGTTTATTCTGATTGCTATTTGAATTCAAGCGTTAGAGATTCAGGAAATATAAGTGAAGTTTCAAACGTGCTAACATTGAGTAGCGGAAGCTATTCCTCAAGTTGTTCTCCAATAAACGAAGATAATGGAAACTACAATTGCACTTGGGATTCGACATCAAAAGCAGAAGGATATTGGAACATAACAATACAAGCTTCAAAAACTTATTATAGCACTAACACAACAACATTTGCTAATTGGTTCTGGTTAGAGAATAGGCCTCCAATTGTCAGCAATTTGAATGTTACACCAAATGCAGCAGGTTGGGGAAGTTTATTCAATTATTCAGCTTATGTTGAAGATCCGGAAAACGATACTGTAACTTGTAGTTTGTATGTAAAAACAAATGACAATTGGGCTCACAAGGGTTCAAAAACCATAAGTACTCCAGGAGTTTGTTATATTGAAGTTAACGATTTCACCTGTGAAGACCAAGGAATAGCAAGCTTCTACTTTGTGGTAAACGATACTTTCAACAGAGTTAACACATCAGATAGCGAAATTTCAATTGGCCCAGCTATAACAAAGAATTCAATTTCTCTAACTCTTGTTAGTGGAGATGGAGCAAAAGTTAATAGATCTGATAGCAACATAGGAAACACTGTCAGTTTTGTTATTAGAGCTTTAGATTTAACAAGAAATTCATTGCCATTAGCAAACACAAACTTAACATTCTATGTTACTTATGATCAAACCAATTTCAAACCTTACTACACTCAAACAAATTCTAGTGGATATGCAAGTTTAGATTTCAATCCAGATTGTCAATTCTCAACAGGAAAACAAGCATGGTTTGCTAAAGTAGAGAATGATGCTTGCTACTTTGAAACTTATACAAATACAACTCCAACTCAAAACTATACAGTAGAAGTCTATGGAGATTTGGTTTTAGATGTGATTTCACCTAAAGGAGAAAAGTATTTGAGAGGAGATTATCCAGATGGTCAAAACGTTAATCTAACAGCAAGAATAACTTCAGATTGTGAGATTGAAGGTGGAATTTATGCAAATGCCAATTTCTCCGTTTCTCAGGGTTCTATAGTTAACTATTGTAATCCTGTAGAATATTTAGGAAATGGTTACTACACCTGCTCTTTAAACACTTCTGGCTTTAGAGCTAAAGGTTGGAATGTTACATTTAACGCAAGCAAAAGTTACTACAATAGCAATTCTACTTTAGAGATTTTTGAAATTTGGAAAAAAGGTTTCTGGATAGAAACAAAGCCAATTCTAACAACAGACTTCTATACAATTTCTTATGACTCTCTTGGGAGAGTGGGAGATGGAGGCTGGGGTGAACTTTGGGTATTTAGAGTCAACATTACTGACGAAGACGATGATTTGCTTGAAGTAAAGCTTTGGATAAATAGAACTGATAATGGAGAATGGTATCAACTTCCATCTAATATGACTGCATACGATAGGGGAATAAATAAAACTATTACTTTTATGTTGAGACTACCATCTCCTACTGTCTTAGGATCTCCATCTGCTGTAGGTCCACACGCATTTATGTTCAACGTTAGCGAATATCAAGACATTTTTGGAAATCAAACTAAAGACTTTCCACAAAATGTATATCAGACAAACAATGGAACCTTAATCTACAAAAAAGACGATGTGATAATAGAGCATGTTGTCGGAAACAGCACATCAGTTTATCGACCAGGAAACAATATACAAACTCTTACTGTCAGAGTATACGATGTAGATAAAGGAGAATATGCTATTGGTTCTCCCGGAGCAGCAATTTTTGTAACGACAGATTTCTACAATTATATTACTATTAGTGGAACATCATCAATTTCACCAGGAGGATATATAAACACATCCCTAACTCAATTTAATCCAGATTGTTCTTTTGCAATAGGACCTCAAAAATGGAAAGCTGGAGTATTAGATAGCAATCCCTTCTACAAACCAACAAACAGCTCAGAATTTACTATAACAATCGTAACAGATACATTAAACGTTAATTATATTTCTCCAAAAGATGGTAAGATTTACATAAAGTCCCCAACACCAGCAGACTATTTGATATTAGTGGCGAATGTTACTGACGAATGTGGTGGAGTTAGAGGTGCTACAACGAACTTTTACATACAAAGAGGAGATACCATCAGAGAATGTAGGTCTATTGGTAGTGTAGTAGACTTTAACAATGGTACATATGCTTGTAATATAACGAACTCAACTTTGAACTCTAACTACGAGTTAATTTATGGATATTGGAATGTTAGTGTAAATGCTAGTAAACAATATTACAACGACTCTTTAACGACTCAACAAACTAATGCATTTTATTTAGCTTCTAGGCCAACATTGACTACTTATAGCTATTATGTTACTGCTGGAAACTTTACAAATGGATGGGGAGATCTCTGGCAGTTTAAAGTTGATGTTGAAGATGAAGACAGAACAGGAGAATTAGGAAGTTTGGTTAACGTTAGCCTCTGGATTAATAGAACAGGTGATTGGGAATATATTGGGTCAATGACGTGTATTCCGCCCTGTGAAGGCTCTGATGCGCTAGTATTTACTACATCATTTAGTTGCTCAGATATAGGAACTCATACATTCAAATTCAACGCTACTGATAATCTTTTTGTTTATGATAATAGATTGAAGAGCGAGTCTTCAAAACAAACATTTACTGTAGATAAGGAATGGGCTGATGTTTATATTCAAAGCGGAGATGGCTCTAGTGTTTACAGACCTGGATATGAAACAGCAATATTGCAAGGTTACATACTAGATTGGTCAAAGGGAGGAACTTATGCCACAGATCTTGGAATTAAAGGGTATCTTTACATTACAAAAGACAGAAATAACTTTGGAGATCCTATAGAAATATATACAGGTTCAGATGGTCTATTCACCTACTATTTCGACCCAGATTGTAATTATACAACAGGAAGACAAATTTGGTTTATCGAGTTAAATGATACTTGCTATAGATACTCAAGAACAAGTAACGCCAGCGTTTATGTTTATGGTCAGCTTTACAGTAACTTAAACTATCCTCCACAGGGCTGGGTTAATGGTACTGGAGTAATGATTCCAATAGTTATGGATGTAAAAAGCGATTGTTCTGGTTATATAAGTGAAGAAACACCAAGCGTTCCAAATTCAACTCAAGGCATAACAAATCCAATATTGATACAAAATCCTGTCAATTCTCTAGAAGCTTGTCAACCAATAACTGATTTCAACAACGGAACTTACTATTGTGAGTATAACACAACAAGAAAATTGCCAGGATTATATTCCATAATTTTGCAGTCAGCTAAAGACTACTTCTATTCAAATCAAACAACATATTCGAATTGGTTTGAAATAGTCAACTTACCACCAAGATATTCAAATCCACAAGTTACTCCATCTGCTGGAGGTTGGGGTGACAAATACAACTTTAGCATAGATGTTTTAGATACAGATGGAGATGATGTCAATTGTAGTTTGTTCGTCTCAACAGACAATGGCAATGTTTGGAGGTATGTTGGTTCTCAAATTATAAGTGGAGGAAGTGGAACATGTAGATTTGAGAACATACAACCATACACTTGTAACGATACTTTCAATGATGTTGGTAGCGATAATTGGTTTAGGTTTAATTTGACTGACGTTATAGGTCAAACGAACACTTCAACAAATTACGGACCAATAATAGATAAAGATGTCATTTCAATATCTTTAGTTTCTGGAAACAACACAAACATAACAAGAGCTTTTGGATATTTGCCATTAAGAGTATATGTAACTGATTTTAATAGAAGCAGACCTGTAGGTAGCGATAGAACAGCACAAATTGAAATTGGTTTCAATGTAACTTTTGATGGGAGCAATTTCTTGTTTGTTGGAAGCAATAGAACTTATTCAAGCTTACCAGGAAACGTAACGTTTAATTTTGATCCAAACTGTAGCTTTAACGTTGGTTTGCAAAACTGGAAAGCATTCTATAAATCAACAATTATACCTAGTGGAGAATGTTATCATTTTGCATCGAGTGAAAACTATACAATTGGGATTGTTGGTCAATTATTGAATTTCATTACATCTCCAAACACTACTAAAGACAAGTTCATTAGAGATGAAGAAAATATAACTTGGAGAGGTTATGTAACGACAGATTGTTCTGCTAAAGAAGGCTTGCTATCAAGCGCTAATGTTAGCTTTTATGCTACTCATACTGTAACTGGAAATACATTCTATTGTGACGAACCATACAATTCTGTTAACAATGAAGGTGATGGCTACTACAATTGTCTATTTGTTAATAATGCAAGCAAGCTTCCAAGAAGCTATACTTTAACGATGATTTCAAAAGATGTTCCATGGTATAATTCCAACACAACAACAATAGGAAATCTATGCGCAGCTAGCGGCTGCGCTTTCTACATAGTTACAAAACCAAGCTTAAGTAGTCCAGCTTACAGTTATTCTCAAGATGGAGGTTGGGGAGAAAGCTGGCAGTTTAGAGTAACTTTGACTGACGAAGATTCAGATTTCAACAATGTTAGTTTGTGGATAAGAAATATAACAATAGCTGATCCAGCTTGTCCAGAAGCGAGTAAATGGCCAAACTATTATCTAAAAGCAAGCAGATTAACTCAGCCAGGTCTAATAATATTTGACTTCCCATCTCCAAACGCTTTTAGTTCAGCGTGTGCAGGAACAACATTTGAAGCATTCTTCAACACAACAGATGGTATAAATTCAGCTAATACAAGCTTATTTACATTTACTGTTCAACCAGATGATGTTAACATAACTATTGTGTTTGGAAACAATACTATACTAAACAGAAGTCTAGCTCCAAGTGAAGATAACATTACATTTAGCATTTTAGTGTATGACACTGATAGAAATGTTCTATTGCCAGTAGGAACTACAGGCCCAATAAGATTTTATGTAACCACAAATCCATACGATCCAAATAGTTTTGTTGTAGATGGAAGCTACTTGACAATAGGAGCATACGGTTATACAAGTCACACATTCCCATCATTACCAAGATGTACTTATAACTTAGGAACTTTGAGATGGAGAGTAGAATTTGGAACAGCTAACAGAGCATACAAGCCAATAAACTCAACTTATGTTTATGGAGATGACTTCTACATAACTTTAGTTAGCTATCCTTTGAATGCTACTCTCTTGCAACCAACATCAAAAACTTTCAGAAGAGGAATAGATAGCATAACATACGTAGGAATAGTTAAAGACGATTGTGGCTATGTTAGCAATGCAAGCGTTTCATTCATAGCAGAACCATCTCAAAACTCACCATCATCAAATTGTCCACCAAATGAAGTTGTAGATTATGGAAATGGTACTTATTCTTGCACAGTATATCCATCGAGCTATTGGAGCATGCAATGGTATAATTTGAGCATGTACGCTAGTAAAGAGAATTATGTTGATTCCCCAGAAAGCAAAATAGTTAATTCTTTCGCTATTGTAACAAACCCAGAAGTTACTTTGTTACCACCAACAACTAAATGTAGATCTGGAGATTGTTTAATTACAGATAATAACTTTGGTTGGGGTGAAATTTGGAATTTCTCCGCAATAGTTAGAGATGTAGATCAAGGAGCTTACTCTAATGAAAGACTAAACATCTCTCTGTGGATTGATTTTGGTAATGGCTTTGAATTGGTTAACTCAACTGTTTGTCAAGCACCAACATGTTTTAGCGAAAAATTATTCTCATTTATACAAACATTTGATTGCTCAAAGATTGGTGTGAGGAACTATAAGATAAACGTTTCTGACGATTGGGGCTATACTAACGAAAGTTCTGATACAATAGAAATAAGGCCAGATAGCGTAGAGGTTTACTACGTATCTGCACCAACAAGAATTGATAGAGAAATAGGAAATACTCAAGGAACCTTTGTGATGAGGATTAAAGATTTAGATAGAGATGAATACTTACCAGAAGGAAAGTTGGCAGTATTCTACTTTACAAAAGATGGAAGTACATTTAACACTGTATTTACTGTAACGACAAATTCCTCTGGCTACATTAGCTATGTTCTAGATCCAGATTGTAGCTATTCAGTGGGAATTCAAAAATGGGATGCAGGAATAATAGATTCCTGCTATATTGCTGAAAACTATACTCAAAGAGCAGGTGGTCCTTTTGCTCCACCGACTTTCAACATTACAGGTCAATTAAAGAACAACTTAGAATTACCAATTAACGGAAGTATTTTCAACGTAACTCAACCAATAACAATTAGATTCAATACTACTAGCGACTGTTCGTCTGAAGGTTTAATACCAAATGCAAGCGTTAGTATAGAACTGATTTCTCCATATGGAGAGGCAGAAACTTGCAATCCGATAATGAACGAATACAATGGTTGGTATAACTGTACTTGGAATTCTACTGGTAAAAAAGAAGGTTATTGGAGCATAAGACTGAATTCTACTTTAATGCCATTATACAACTTCAATTCAACTACATATCAAAACAGATTCTGGTTAGAGAACGTTAATGCTACTGCAGAAAACTTTAGCGTCTATGTTTGGAACAACTCTATAAATTCCTGGCAAAAAGTTGGTTTCGATGATTATTTTGGCTGGTCTAATAAGTTCAACTTTACAGCAGATATCTACGATCAAGAAGGTGATACAGTTGAATGTAGAGTATTCATTAGCAAAGACAATGGAATAACTTGGAATTATGTTGGTAGTAGCATAATAAACGGAATTCCTGGCATTCCAACTAAAGGAACTTGTAGCGTCGTTTATCATGGATTTGATTGTAGTAATATTGGGAACAATAACTGGTTCAAGTTTGAGATAAGAGATGGGGAACAATCTAACTACTATAACACAACTCCAATAAATGCTCCAAAATTGAGAGAGTCTTTTGTTAGCATTTCATTGATTGCAGGAAATGGTAGCTATGTTAACAGAAGCTCAGGAGTTAATCAGATTGTTAGATTTGAAGTAAATGTCTTTGACCTAGAAAATTCCAGTTATGCTCCTAATGCTAACGTTAGCTTCTGGGTCACAAGAGATGGAAGCAATTATCAATTCGATTTAAGCAACAAGACAGAAGCTAACGGAAATGCCTCTTATTACTTCAATCCCGACTGTAACTATTCAACAGGCTTACAATACTGGAAAGCTGGGGTAACAGATTCTTGCTATATTGACATAAACACAACAGACTTTACAACTTATATAATCGGAGATATTTTGCCAAAGATAGTATTGCCAAATGGAGAAGAGTATTTGAGAGGAAGCAATATAACAATTAGAACTCTATTAACTGATGAGTGTAACGTTGCTCTAAGGGGAGCAACTGTTAACTTTACGATGAGATCAGAAAAAACATTGAACAATTATACTTGTGATGATGTTGTTGAAGAAGGAAGTGGTTATTACAGTTGTACATTTAACACATCCTCACCAATAATACTGCCTGCTAGATGGTACAACATTACAGCATTTGCTAATAAAACATTTTACAATGCCAACTCAACAACAAAATACAGAGCATTCTGGATTGAAACAAGTCCAATTCTTTCCAATCCTGTTGCAATACCATCTGGAGATGGAGGTTGGGGAGAGACATGGTTATTCAAAGTTAATTTCACTGATGAAGATCTAGACACTAATTGGTTAAGACTATATGTAGATAGAGGAAGAACTACAGATCCATCACAAGTTGCTATAAATCAAACTGTTAGTGGAGAAAATATAGAAGTTTACTTTAACATGAGTGGAATATTTAATGAAGATGATTTCAATAGAAACAGAACAGTTAAATTCAAGTTTAATGTTACAGATAATCCTCCCGCGGGTCTACCAGAAGATATTTATGATACTGGCTGGCTATACTTGACTTTAAATCCAGACAATGTTACTATCATTCCTATAAATCCAGTAGATGTTGTTATCAACAGAAGTGCGATGAAAGGTTCTCCAATTGAGTATAGAGCCCAAATGATAGATTCTGATACAGGTGCTCCTCTTCCAGGAGGAAGAACAGCAAAGATATACTTCACTAAAGACGGCTCAACATTCATAGATTCTGGTACATTATACATAGCGAGCGGAGGTTATGTTTCAAGAAGCGTTACTTTAGATTGTAGTTATTCAGTTGGACCACAATATTGGATTGCAGGAACATTTAATACAACAACACAATACGCTTGGGAAATAAAGAATTCTTCAGTAGTAAGATTTGATATAGTTACAGAACCATTGAAAGTAAACATAACAGCACCAATCAACAACTATCCTTGGAATGCTCCAGTGAGAGGTAAAGATGACATAAAGATTTATGCTGAGGTTAAGGACGATTGTGGCTATGTTAGTGGGGCTGCTTTAACTTTCTACATTTACGATCCAAACTACGGAAACTACATTTGTAGCGATGTTGTGGACTATGGAAATGGTACTTATTCATGTACAATTCCTGCATATGTTACAACAACTTGGACAACAGGCTGGCATAACATTAGTGTAGAAGTTTCAAAGATGTATTATAACTCAAGTACAGACTTCCAAGAAAATGCATTTTACCTAGCAACAGAACCAATAATTACTCCAGAAGGCTTTCCATCAATTACTGGCTACTCAATAAGTGGAGATGGTTCTTGGGGAGAGATTTGGAAATTTGAAGCTTGGATATATGATCAGGATAATGATGATGTTAATGTTTCTCTATATGTAAATCTATCAAGCGGATGGGTATTGAGGAATTCCACTATAATAAAAGCAGAGACTCCTCAATTAGTAACATTTTATGATACTTTCTCTTGTGATGATATAGGAGTTAGAGCCTACAAGTTTGTTGCGACTGATGTTTGGGGCTATTCGGATCAAAAGAACAGCACAATAGACATAAAGAAAGATGATGTTAGCATAGAATATGTAGCTGGTGCTGGCGAGCAAGTAAGAAGAGAAGGTAGCAATTTTGTTACAATTAAAGTTTTGGTTAGAGATATAGACAGAAATGTTTTGGTTGGTGCAGGAAGAAATGGTAGCTTGTATGTAACTACCAGAAGCTTAGGCTCAAGTGGAGACACTTCTAGCTACATAAGATATTATGTCAATCAAACAGATTCTAGTAGTATTTTAACATTCTACTTCGATCCGAACTGTAGCATTGGAGTTGGAATGCAAAACTGGAAAGCTGGTATTGAGAATGATGTCTGTTACAAAGATACAGTGCCAGAATATGGCTTTACTGTTAATGTTACAGGTCAACTAAAAGTTGGTATTGCTTCTCCAACTCAAGGCTCTCAAATTATTGTTGGTGATGCAGCAAATGTTACTTCATTTGTTTATTCTGATTGTTCAGATGAAGGATTGATATCCGGAGCTATTGTGACACATGAAGCTATTTCACCAGATAACAAGGCAGAAACAATAACACCAGTTTTCGATTTAGGAAATGGTTATTATAATTCGAGTTGGGATACATCTTTCCACATTGGAGGATTATACAGCTTTAGAATAAATGCAAGCAAACCTAACTACTATCCAAACTCAACAATATTTGCAAATTGGTTTTATCTTAACAACACGCCTCCACAGGCTGAAAACTTAAGCGTCACTCCAACTATAGGTGGTTGGGGTTCGATCTTCAGTTACAGTGTTGATGTTTATGATCATCGGCAAGACAATGTTACTTGTAGACTTTATGTTAAAACTACTGGTGGATGGGTCTATAAAGGATCGTATAATTTGACAGGTGGAAGAGGAAAATGCGTGGTTAACGTTACTGATTTTACATGCTCAGATATATCAAGCACGACTTACTTCAAATTTGAAATTGATGATGGAACTAGAGAAAACGTTTTCAATACATCAGAAACTATAGGACCAACTATAACTAAAGATCCAACAATAAGCGAGTATTACATTGGTAACAACTCTTTTGTTAATAGAAGCGGCGATCAAACAACCTTATTGGGAGTTAGAATAAAAGATACAATCAAAAACTCATACATATCTTCTGGCTTTAGTGGAAGAATATTCGTTACTTTAGACGGAAATAATTACGATTATGGAACATCAAATGTAACAGATGACAATGGCTTTTTGCTAGTTTACTTTAATCCATCTGCAGATTACTCAGTTGGAGTTCAAAAATGGAAAGGAGGAATTTATGACGATGCTTGCTATCAAGATAATAATTCGACAGAACAATATTTGACAATTCTTGGAGATTTGAACATTCAGTTACTCTATCCTTCAGTATATACAGAATACCTAAAACCATACGACAACATAACAATAAGAGTTAAAGTAACTAATGATGTTGGATTAGACGTTAGTGATGCAAACGTTTCAATAAATCTAATTCATGAAAGTGGAACAATATTCAATTGTTCTCCAGTAGTTTCTCTTGGAAATGGTGAGTACTTATGTTCAATAAACACATCTCTAATTAGAGCTAGATATTACAACATAAGTGTTTCTGCCCAAAAACAATTCTACAACAATGGTTACCTATTGACAGAAAACATAATATACGTCAAAACAATGCCTATATTAACTGGAGAGCAAGTTTTGTCAAAGAGCGGAACAGATACTGGTGGATGGGGTGAGACTTGGACGTTTAAAGTTAACGTTACTGATGAAGATCTAGACCCACTTTCACTAAAACTCTGGATTAAGAGAGCTACTGAATCAACTTGGATACTTGCAAATTCAAGTAGTTATATAGACAATCCAGATTTAAATGGAGCAATAAACAAAACGATAACTTTAACATTCAAGAATCCATCAGTCCTTCAAACAAAACAAGGAGAATGGTACTATTACTTTGAAGCCGAAGATATAAGAAATTATGTTGGAAACACAAGCATACACAGCTTCTTCGTTGAAAAAGACGACGTAAACATTTCTCTTGTAGCTGGTAATGGAACTTCAGTTTGGAGAAACGGAACTGATATAGCAAAGCTTGTTGTTTATGTTTATGATTTAGATAGAGAAGAACCAGCTAACGACGCTAACGTAACCTTCTTCGTAACTTTGAATGGAAGCATCTTTGATTCAGGAACTATTGTATATTCAAACGGTACAGGTTATGCTACTTTTGAATTTGATCCAGGTTGCAATCCACTCTACAAAACAGGAATTCAATATTGGAAAGCAGCTATTGTTAGTGATGATTATTACAAGCCGGCATCTTCCTCCAACTTTACAATAACGATAAAATCACAAATTAACTTGAGAGTAGATTATCCGGATGGAGACGCGTTCTTAAGAGGAACCACAGCACCATTCTACGTTTCAGTGTATGACGAATGCGAATATGTAAACGGAGCTGATGTACTATTGTACGGAGTTTGGGGTACAAATCAATTCAGCTGTACTCCTGTTTACGATATGAGCAATGGAACATACAATTGTACTTTTGATACAAGCGGAAAGCCATTTGGTTGGTATTCTATAAAGATGATGGCGAGAAAAATCTATTACTCTGAATATCCGTCATACACTACAATAACAAAACCAAACGCATTCTTCGTAGCATCTAAGCCAACAATAACTTCATTTACAATAGATCATTACTATGGTGGTTGGGGAGAATCGTACAATTTCAACGTTAGAATAACAGATACAGATTCAAGTCCAAACAATGTGACACTATGGAAGAGTTATGATAATGTAACTTGGATTTATGTTGATTCTAAAGTTGTTACTCCAAGTTATAGCGATTATCCTGTTAGCTTTTCAAAGAGATTTGACTGTAGCGATTATCTTACAAATTCAACAGTCTTCTTTAAAGTTACTACAGTAGATGTTAATGGATTTAATGATACAAGTGCCAGCTTGAATATAACTTTTGAGAAAGATGATGTAACGATTAATTTAGCATCAGATAGTTCAACCACAGTAAGAAGAATTGGAGATAACTTAGCATATTTGAGAGCAATCGTTTACGATTCTGATAGAGGAATATATCCAAGTGATGCTAACTTAACAATTTGGATTACAAGAGATGGTAGAAACTATGATTACTTCCTTAACTGCACTTCATCGAACGGAAATTGTACAGTTTATTATAATCCAGATTGTTCATCAAAAGAAGGAATTCA
The DNA here is from genome assembly GCA_032249395.1 of Candidatus Aenigmatarchaeota archaeon. Classification (GTDB taxonomy): domain Archaea; phylum Aenigmatarchaeota; class Aenigmatarchaeia; order CG10238-14; family SpSt-28; genus SpSt-28. The sequence goes on along the minus strand of JAVVFY010000003.1, from coordinate 22,881 downwards.
ATACTGGTTCGCCCAAAGTGGAGATGCTTGCTATAAACAAGTAAACTCAACTAACAGAACTCTAACTGTTATTGGTCAATTAAATGTATCTATAATAAATCCAGCTGCTAATTCAATATTGCAGAGAGGAGTTGTTAATGTATTTAATGCTAGCGTTTATGATGAGTGCTTGAATTTAAGACCAAATGCAACAGCGAGATGGTACAACTCAACTTGGAGTTTGTTAGCTAGCGGTCAAAATACAACATGGTTAACTCCAACATCATACAAGTTAGGTTTCGAAAGAATATATGTTAATGTTTCAGAAACCAACTTTGACTCAAACTTCAATTCAACTCCAGTATATATTTACGGATGGTCTAGAGTAAACTTTGTCTCACCATCAAACGGAACTACAGTAGAGTCAGGATCATTGATAAATCTAGTTTGTAGAGTTTTAGATTTCAACACTTCTCAACCAATCTCCAACTATTCAGTGAAGTTCTTCAAGAATGATGTTTTGATTGGAAGTAGCTTGAGTGATTCAGACGGCTATGCACAAATAGGTTGGAATACATTTGGAGAGCCAGCAGGCAACTATAATGTTAGTTGTAGAATAGAAACAAATTCAACACTCTTTTACACTCCGGCTATCCCTCAATCAAGCATAATAATAACTCTAAAAAGACCTTTGATAATAGATGAAATTATTGCACCACCATTCATTTACAGAAACGATTCGTTCGTTCCAAACAAAGCTAACATAACAGTTCACGTTAGAGATGCGCAAATCGGAGACGCAAGTGGAGCAAACGTTTCATTCTACATGTTTAACAATTATATTGGTAGTTGCTTAACGAATTCAACTGGTTATTGTTCTTTAATTAACCTCGACTTCCCAGATAACTTTACTCCAAGCTTGGTAACAATATACATAAACGCAACGAGAGATGTTAACGAGCCATCTGAAACTGTAAATACAAGCATACAAGTAAAAGGAATTCTATATGCAACAATCATTTTACCAGGAAACAACTCATACTTCTCTAAAGCTCAATCAATTCCTGTCGAAGTTAATGTTATTAGCGAAAATGGAGAAACATTAGATTATCTAAATGAAACTGGCTTAACTGTAGAATGGTGGAATGAAACAAGCAAATTGGTAGAAGGAATCTCAACAATTATACCTCAGTCCTTTGTGGCACAACAATCTACTGGTAGACATTCACTAATGGCGGTTGCTAAAAAGAGCTATTATGATGATGGTAAAGCTAATGTTACAATATACATAAACAGTCTTGCAGACGTCATTTGGATATCTCCTCTAAACGATACAGTTTTGCCATATCCAGAAGAATTCAACGTGACATGCATGGTTAAAGATACTTACGCTGGAGGAATAGCCGATTACAATGTTAGCTTATACTACAAGATTGAACCAAATGTCGATTTCATCTACTTAGATACTCTAAAAACTAATTCAAGCGGATATGCAAGCTATCAATTCAAGCCATATGAAAAAGGAAATTACACATTCTTGTGCAACATAACAGATGATAACGATAAGTATTATTCAGCTTACAGAAAAACAAGCGGAGCAATGTTCTGGGTTAAGGATATTTATCCACCAGTAATTTTCAACATAAACGTAACTCCAGTTTATGGATTAGAGGCTAACTTAAATTCAACACAAGTATTCGCTACTATTTCAGACAATTATGATGTAAACTCTGTTTGGTTAAATGTCAGCTTACCAAATGGAAGCTTTGAAATAGTACCAATGTATAATGTTTCACCAAAGGTTAAAATTGGAGATTACATTTTTGTTAATTATTCAACAACATACTTGCCAAGAATGGACGGAAATCATAGCTTATACATATATGCCATTGACATGCCACCCGAATCTAATGTTAATAGCACTCTAGCTGCAGAAATAGTTGTGTTCGGTAAAGTTTATGGAGATGCGAAAACAAACATTAACGATGTATTGGCAACTGGAATTACTCAAAAGAAAGGATTCAACTTTACAGTTATAGCCAACTTTACAAATCTTGGTCCGGCTACAGCTTATAGCGTTAATCTAACCCATTCAGAATCTCCAATAGGCAGCTTGAAATACAATGAAAGTATTAAACAATGTGGCACTTTGAAGCCAGGTGAAACATGCTATTGGAACTACACCATAATAGTTCCAAATGCAACATCTCCAGGAATATATACATACAACTTGATTGCAACTTGGAGAAATCCAGACTTAAGCATTAACTCGACAACAGCAAGAATAACTATAACTGTTACCTCAAACCCAGTAATATCCATAGAACCAAACTACATCGAAGTTTCTGCTCCGCATGATGCTACAACTTACATAGGAGATGTTAAAGTTGTTTCTGAAGGTAACGATGATGTTTATGAAGCAAAAATAATAAGTTTGACAGATTACTTGTATTCAAGATGTCCAGAATGTAGGTTAACAGTATATCCAACAGAATTCGGTCTTTTGAAAGCTGGTGAAGTTAGAACAGCAAGCGTTAGTATACAAGTTCCAAGGGGACAAGATCCAGGAATATACCTTGCAACATTAAGAGCAAATTCAACTAACGCTGGATATTCAGACGCATTATTAAACATAACAGTGCCAGCTAACTATACTTGGATTGTTTCACCGACATCACTTGGAACTAGAATATTGCCACCAGGAACCAAAGGAAACTTAACATTTATAAACGTAACAAACATAGGAAATGTTAGACTTGTTCTAACATTCTCACCTTCAGGAAACGCAAGCACATTCTTCAAAGCTTATTTAAACGAACCTCTAGCTACTTTGCCATTTGAATTAGCTAAAGGAAGTACTAGAACTATAGTTGTTAATTATTCAATTCCTGTCGATGTTTTTGAAGGAATTTACGATTATGGAATTTACTTAAGGAATGCTTCTGGCTTCCCAGCAGACCCATCAGAAAGACTAATATACGGAATATTCAACATTACTGATGTTCCTCCAACAATAGAAAATGTTTCAATTGTTCCAATGAATTTCGAAGTTGGATATGAAAATGTTAGCATCTCAGCAAACATAACTGATAATGTTGGTGTTGATAAAGCATGGATAGAAGTTGAGTTTCCAAATGGAACGAAAGTTAATCAAACAATGAGCAACATCTCTAGCTATTACTACACAACATTAGTTAGCAGGCAATCTGGAATTCATAAAGTTAGAATTTGTGCGAATGATACTGTATTGCCAAGCAGACCGTATGGATTGGTTGGGTGCACTGACTACTATCAAGTTATAGGATCAACAACTACTCAACTTAATGTTAGATTTGAAAATGAGCCACTAATTGCAGATAACGTTACTATTGTTTCCCCACAAGTAATATCAACAAAACTAATTGTAGAGAATGTTGGAGGTTCAAGAGCATTTAATATAAGCGTTAATACAAGTTCAAGCGATAATGTAACAGTAGCTCCAAAGAATTACTTCTTTAGTTTGTTGCTGAAAAGCTCTAACATTTCTGCAACTTCAAACATTTCCATATCTCCATACACTCAACCTGGAACATATTACATAGCTCTATTAGCAAATTGGACAAATCTAGATTCTAGTAAAAACAGTTCGACAAGAATAGTTGAAGTTAATGTTACTCCAAATCCACTAGTTGTACCAAGGATAAGTAAATTAGAGTATGCTATAGTTGCTGGAGATTCCTTCACTTCAAGCTTTGATATTTGGTCGATTGGAAATGTTAACGCAACAAACATAAACATAACATGCTATTCCGGTATTCCATGCACAGACTTCAATCTAACGTTAGCTCCATCTCAAATTGATAGTATGAGTGTAGGAGAAATAAGAACCATAAACATTTCATTGGGAGTTCCAAACAACTATTTGACGGGAAACTACAACGGAAGTATAAGAATTTCTTGGGGTACAAACAAATCTTCAATATTGCCAATAAATGTTTGGGTGCCAATGAACATCTCTTGGGAGCAATCACCAACATCAATAATTAAGATTTTGGTTGATGAAACAAACGGAACATTTGATACAATCAATTTTGTTAACAAAGGAAACTATGAGGTTCCATTGAACATAAGTTTAGAAGGAAATATAACTCAAATATTGAATGTTAGCGATTCATTCATTGTTGTGCCATATGCTGGAAGCAAGAACTTAACAATATTTTACAACATTCCAAGCTTGCCTTCAAACAGATATTATGAAGGTGTATTGAGAGCAAGAATTGTTGATTGGTTAAGAGGAAATTCAACCATAACAGAAACATCAACTAATATTTCAGTATTTGTTCACTCATTCCACGTTAATATAACTTATCCAACATATGAAAATCCAATGTTGAATGTTAACCCAGCTACATTAATAGAGGCAAAAGTTGATGTTAAATACAATGGATTGCCAGAGCCATCAGCTTCGTTCAATGTAACACTATTCAATGATACTTTTGTTATATCTCCAAGCTTTATCTCTCAATTCAATGCGTCAAGCGGAATATGGTCAATATGGATTTCCGCTCCAAACTTAGCTTTAGGTAGAGCATACTCTCTTGGAATAAGTGTGAGCACAAACAAAGACATTCCGATAACTAAGTATGATGAAGAGAAAGATTCAATAATTTACAACGATACAATAGCTCCAATAATAAACATTTCCATGCCATCTAGAACTCCAATTTACGAGATAATACCAATTTTGATAAATGTAACTGAAGCTGGAAGATTGAAGAGTGTTAACGCTACTATAATAAGACCAGATCAATACGTTGAAATCCTGAATTTAACTTTCGTTGGAAGGATTTATGATGTTTATTCATACAACACAACTTACATAAGCACGAACCTAACAGGAACATTCATACTTTCAATTTCGGCTTGTGATATTAGCAACAATTGTAATTTTGTGAACAAGACATTTGTAGTTTATCCAACAGCCTGGTTTGCTGGTTACATGCTGAACTATGAGTCATTAGCAAAAGAACCAATTAGCGCAAGATTCATTTTGTACGATTTAGATGGAAGTGTAAGATTCAACTTTACAAACAATGAAACTGGCTATTACAACAAGACTGTAGACGTTAAAACTTATAATTTGTTGTTGAGGTTAGAAAATGGTAGCTTTAACCCATCAATCTATCTAGAAAATGTCTCAATATCTACAAGCCTCTTCAACCCAATAATAGTAGGAAATATACCAAAACAAAGAGTAACGACAAGCGCATTAAAGACTTTGTATGTTGATACGATTTTGAATTACACAAATGCTACTATTGAATTTAGGTTTGATGACTGTGTTGGTCAATCTTGTGGATTACCAATATACAGTGCAAGCAATTTAGGAATTTACAAATATCAAGGAAACTGGACGCCAATCGTTAGCACATCAATTAATTCAAATTGGAGGAGAATAACCAATTTGAACTATGATAATTCTGATAATTCTATCAATTTGACAACATTTACTGTTAGGGCAAAAGTTTCAGATCTGAGAGGAGTTTATATATTGGCTGAGTTCATATGTGGAAATGGCGAATGTGAGTCTACTTATGGAGAGAATAGTGCGATATGTCCATTAGATTGTCCATCAATACCCGGAGCTGGAGCAGGTGCTGGTGGAGCAGGAGGTGTAGGAACAGGAGCTGGAGCAGGTGGTGGAGGATTTGGAGGTGGTGCCGGAGCTGGCGCAGGTGTAGGAGGTGGAATAGGTGGATTTGGTCTGCCTATAAACATCTCTCTACCAAACATATCAGTACCAAACATTACTTTACCTAACGTCACGAGAGCGCCAGTAGAATTTAAAGCTACAGTTATTGATTTGACTGTTGCTCCAGAAGAAGAGAAACTCTTCTCAATAGATGTTACGAATCACTTAACTCAAGACTTTGATGTTTCAATTACAATTGAAGGACCAGCATCATCAATAGTAACGGTTCAAACTCCATTAGTTAGAGTGCCCGCTCAATCAATTTCTACTGCCACATTTAGAGTATTTGCTTCAAAGTCAATAGCTCCTGGAATTTACATAGGAGAAATTTCATTGAGAGCAGGTAACATAACTCATAAAGTTCCTTTAACGATAAAAGTAAATCCAATAGCTGAACCATTGCTAGACGTTAAAACAAAAGTTTTGACTAAAGCTGTCGCTCCCGGTAAAGATTTGATGTTTGAGGTAACTTTGATAAACATGGGTCAGACTCCAAGTGTTGAAGATATAACTGTTACATACACCGTTAGGACATTAAACGAGCCATACAAAATAATTACCCAAACTCAAGAAACTTTAGCTGTTGTTAATACATTAACTTACGTTAGAAAAATTACAATCCCAGAAAACACACCTCAAGACTCTTACATACTATTTGTTAATGCGAGCTATTGGTATGGAAAGAAATATGCAATGGCTGCTGACAGCTTTGAAGTCAGCGAATTGCCAGCTCCAGTTTTAATGCTAAAAGCAGTTTTCAGCAATTGGGTAACTTACTTTATACTAATGATTGCATTGCCAATTGGATATGTTGCACTGAGATGGTATGCAGCTTACAGAATGGCAAAGCTTGCTAAAAGAAGATATGTTGCACCAATCGACTTCAAAGAATTGCCACAACCAGGACCAAACTCTATAGAAGTTGGTAAGATTGCAGAAACTGATGTTAAAGCATACTTAGACTTATCTCAGTTAACAATGCACACAATTGCTGCCGGTGGTACAGGTTCTGGTAAAACAATATCAGCAATGGTTGTAGCTGAAGAATTGTTAAAGAGGAAAATACCAGTTATAGTTTTCGATCCAACTGGTCAATGGACAGGATTCATCAAACCAAACAGATTAAAACAAATGTTAGATTTGTATCCAAAGTTTGGATTGAAGCCAACTGATGCTAGAAGCTTTAGAACAAACATAGTCGTTGTTGAAGATCCGAACATGGAAATAAACATAAAGAAATACATGATTCCGGGAGAAATTACTGTATTTGTTATGAACAGATTGAAGCCAGAGCAGTTGGATGCCTTTGTTAGAAGAAGCATTCAAGCAATATTCGATATGAGGCCGCCAGAAACAAAAGAAATGAAATTATTGTTAGTTTACGATGAAGTTCATAGATTATTACCAAAGTACGGTGGGAAAGGTGGATACACTGCTCTAGAAAGAGGAGTAAGAGAATTCAGAAAGTGGGGAATTGGTATTTTCATGGTATCTCAAGTTTTGCTAGATTTCAAGGGAGCAGTTAGAGCTAACATAGCTAACGAAATCCAGTTGAGAACAAGGTATGAAGGAGACATAAATAGAGTTAAGTCTAAGTATGGTCAAGAATATGCGAGCAAGATTACAAAACTAACAATAGGTACTGGTTTGTTCCAGAATCCAGAATACAACCACGGTAAGCCATGGTTCATAAGCTTTAGACCAATATTGCATTCACCATTTGGTCTTACTGATGAAGAAATTAATCAATATGTAAGTCTAAATAAGAAAATAGAAGAGTTTGAAGCAAAGATAGCAGAATTGAAGAGTAAAGGAGTAGATACATACGACATGGAGATAGAACTAAACATAGCTAAGGACAAACTAAAGACAGGAGCTTTCAAGATGGTAGAGACATACTTAGAATCTCTGGAAAAAAGACTTAGCAAGTTTGGTGGTAAATAGTGCCTTTATTTAAAAAAGTGTTGAAGGAAGAAGAGAGAAAACAATTGGAAAAAGAAAGAGAAGACATTCTTATATTAATTTCCCAACTGGAAGAAGAATTTCAAAAAGCCAATATTACAGAAGCTGTTTACAAAGAAACTAAAGAAAAGTACGAGAAAAAGTTGGCAGAAATCAACAAAAAACTTGGGATAAAAGAGGAAAAGAAAAAAGAGGATAAAAAGAAAGAAGTTGAAGAGAATCCATATAAGCAGGAAGGTTCTGCAGAAGAAGGTCCAGTTTTTATTGATCCTATGAATCCTCCTAAAGAAGTTGAAGAGGTTAAGGTTGAGGAGACAAAAGAAGAAGCTGCCGAAAGCAAGATTGGCGTTGAGCTAGAAAAGATTAAAGCATTTATAGAGTCTCTAAGAGATACAGATAAGACTTTGAATGAGCAAATAAGAAGTTTAGCGGAAGCTTTAGGAGAAGTTCGTTCTATGGTTTTTCAGACAGATGGAGCTCTAAAAGAACTTGAAATGAAGGTTGAAAAGTTGACTAGCGATATAGAGGAATTGAGACCTGAAAAAATTGAAAAGAGAATTAGAGATATTGAGAAAAATTTGGAGAGTTTTGAGGTATTTAAAGAAAAGACTGACAAAAAGCTTGAGGATGTTGGAGAAAAAGTGTCTAAGATAAATGAATTTTTGAGGAGTGCAGGAAGTTTAGAAAATCTTACAAAAATTTCCAAAGACATATCAGCTAAGGTTAAAGAAATTAAGGAAGTTGTGAGATATATTGAGCGATTGGCCACACAAGTTGAGAAGGCATTTGTTGAAATGAGTAAAAATCTAGAAGAATTTCCAATTTTTAAAGCAAGGTTGGACTCTTTAGAAGAAAGCGTAAGAGAACTTTCCAGAAATGTTGAAACTATTAACACAAGGTTAGAAAATGTTGCTACTTTAAAAGACATAGAGTCTTTTAGAACAGATATAATGTCAATTAGATCTCAAATAGATGAAATTAATAAAGTCCTGCCGATAACTGAAGCGAAGATACCAGAAACTATAAAGAGACTTAGAGAGGAGAGGGATGATGTTTTGTTGTTAATAAAATCATTAGAAACCGAACTTCAACTAGGAAAAATAAGCTTAGGAGATTATAACTTGGCTAAATCTAAGGCTTTGGAAAAACTTAGAAAAATTGAAGATCAGTTAATAGAAGAGTGGAAAAGAATAGAGAAGTTTATAGAGAGCGGAGGAATAGAAGCTATTCCTCTTGTTGAAAGAAAAGAGGAAGTTGAAAATGAAAAGAATAGAGATGAAGCAAAAACTGAAGAAAAAAGAGGAAAAGATATAAAAAAGGAGGAAGTTATTGAAAAACTCAAACCTCAGGATAATAACTCGAAAAATGAGAAGATAGAAACAAAAGAAGAGACGATTAATCTAAAAGAAACAAAAGTTGAAGATTCTAAAGCCTCTGGAAATTTGAAAGATAGTAAAGATATACAAAATGAAGAAATTGAAAATAAAGAAGTCAAAAAAGAATCTGTCGAACCAAAATTTGTTGAACCAATTAAAGTTAAAGATAAACAAGATGTTTTGAAAGTTTTGAAAAAAATGAAAGAGGTAATTTAGATGGTAGTTATTGGGATAATAAGCGCAAAAGGAGGGGTTGGAAAAACTACTGTTACTTCTAATTTGGCTTCAGCGCTAGTAAAATTTTTTGGAAAAAGAGTTTTGGCTGTGGATGGTAATATAACAACACCAAATTTGGGAATTCATTTTGGAATGCTTTCTCAAGAGAATACTTTGACTGAAGTTCTAGAAGATAAGATTGATATAACTCAAGCTATTTACATTCATCCAAGTGGAGTTCATATTATTCCAGCTAGCTTAAGTGCAATGGTGGAGCATCCGGATACTTCTAAGCTTAAAGAAAAAATCGACAAGGTTAAAGATAATTATGATTTTGTGTTAATTGACGGAGCCGCTGGAATCGGAAGAGAGGTAATTTCAACCATAAAGGCGAGTGATCAAATTCTTCTTGTATCTAATCCTGACATGGCAGCAATTATTTCTGGATTGAAAGCTAAGAAAATCGTTCATGCTTTAAACGTTTCATTAAGAGGTTTAGTCTTGAATAAAGTTGAAGGAAAAGAACATGAGATGAAATTAGAACAAATAGAAGAGTTGACTGAAGCAAGAATTATAGGACAAATTCCTTTTGACAAAAAAGTCATTGAATCTATTTCTAAAATGACTCCAGTTGTTTTGCTTGATGGAAGAACAAAAGCTTCGAGGTCTTTTAAAAAATTGGCAGCAGAAATTAGCGAAGAATTTTATGTGGAAAAAGAAAGCATCTGGGATAAAATAAAAAAACTCTTTCGTTTATGGTAAGTTGTATATTTAAGTGTCCAAGTTATTTATAAAGAATTGTATTAGTATCTTAGGTTTATACTGAAATAGCAAGTGTAATATTTTTGAGTATGGGCTTTTCTTCTAGAAGTAAAAGTATAAATTCTTTTCTATTCATATTTTCTCATGAAAGTTAATAACTTAGCAGTGGTAATTGTATCATTTTCGTTGCCATTAATTAAAGAAGCAGTTAAGGTATTTTCTAGTAGTATTTTTTCTTGTTCTTACAACAAAAACATTATTCTAGATGCTAGTCTTCAAACTTATTCCTTGCTAATGTGTGTCTCTCCACTTTCATACTTTTTTGTGGTATTTCTTTCTTTTCTTGCTATGTTTAGCGTTTCTATCACATTTCTTTTACTCGAAGACAGAAGAATGAGTTCTTTAATGCTGATACTTTCATTTTTCTTTCTTTTTACGGATATCCTGCTTTTCTTCTACGGAAAAATCAGCTATCTATTCTTGCTTCCTTTTCTACCATTCATGCTCTCTACGTTTCTAAAAATCGAGTAAATTTTTTATTCTGAAATAAGTTCAACAAATTTACATGCGTTAAAAACACAAATATGTTCTTTGATTATTTGCTTAAGCATAGTATCTGTATCTTTGCTTTTGGTAAATTCATCAATCGTTATCAATCGAGCAGAAACCTTACCAAAAGTAACAAAAGATTCCTCAAGAATTCTTTCTATTTTTTCAGTTTTATTATTCGTGGTTATAAAAAGTAAGTCTAAGTCGCTTTCTTTTTCAGCAGAGAATCTAGCATAACTTCCAAAAACAAGTATGCAAACTACATTGTTTGGTAAATTCTGCAAAAGTTGAATGAACGGGCCTTTTAAGCTTTTATACTTAACGAAAAACTCCTCTTTCTTTTGCATTTCTATCAAAGAAAAAACCAGCTTTCCATTTTCGCTTTTGAGGTTCGGATAAATTTTTTTCATACGATTTTTTCCAATCTCAACTTCTTTTATTACCTCAGAATTTTTAAGGTCGTTTATATGTTTGTAAATGATGTTTGGTGCAGTACGTGTTTCTTTTACTAATTCGGAAATGTTTATACCTGGGTTTTCGTAGATTTTTCTCAACACTTTGTATCTGGATTTTGTTATAGGAAAAATCATGCTATCAACTCCTCCACAAATTTAACAAACTTCTTTGCAAACTCAAGAACAAGTTCAGCATCTTCTTTGGAAAGTTCTTTCCATTTAACAACGTCATACTGACTTACTTTCCTTAAAGAATATGCTATTTCAAAAGCAGTAAAGTCAGAAAATTTGGAGTGAAGCTTTCTTAACTCTTCATAAAACTCATTTGGAATTAATCCTAAATGTTTTAACGCTACTATAAGACAAATATGGTCTTTTGAGAACATTTTGGCTTTCTTTATTAATAAAGCATTAGCGGCATGATGAATAGAATAGTAAGCTTTAATTATAGTCCAATCCCAGCAGTCATCTTCAAACTCTTTTATAGCTCTACTCAGATCGTGCTTCGCTTTTTCTAAATGCAAAATAGCTTCTGAAGCATCGATATTTATGAATTTTTTTCGTGAAACACAAGTTTCATAATAAGCTTTGATTGAGTCTTCTCTTGTTGGAAGCTTAGAACCTATTTCTTCCAAAACCATATATAAAATTATATATGCACGTATATAAAATTATATATGCAGCTTATCGAAGTTTGGAATGAATAATTTCTCTCACTTTTTCAATTTCAGAAGGTTTAAACATCTCCAGCTCCGGAAGCCTTTCTTTTAAAGAAGAAACTCCATCTAAACTTTCAGAAATTAGAATAGCAATAGAATCTTCCGCTTGTTCTCTTATCCTTTTAAAATTATCTAATTGCTTATCTAAGCTTTCCTTTGGGTCGAGAACATAAACACAAGATTTGTACATTCTCAAAGGAACTCTTTCAGAATTACTAAAAATTTCTACCGAGCGAGAAATGCCATCAGTAATGGAAAGTTGGATTTTTTGGTCTAGAGATGTTGGTAGAATAAGAAGAACTTTCTTTTCCTTTCTTTTCCTGCTTAAAACCACAAAAAAAGAGATTATCGTTAAAATTGTTAGCATTAAAGCATAAGTGATTATTGGATAAGTTTGCGAAAATATCATTTAGAATATTGTTTTCTCGATTAATAAGATTTCACCAACAACTATGAGCAAACTTCCAAATATTGCAAAAATCTCTGAAAATGGAAGCTTCAAATATACCTCAAAATCATTAACCGCAATAACAAAATTAAACCCAATCATTATCAAGGCAAGATATTTTTCTCCACCTTTTGAAATGAAAAAGTAAATAAGCGAAAGTGGTAAAACAACAAAAAAACCAGAAATTCCTAATAAGAACATGTTAACGTTTGGAGGACATTCCATTTCAGTATAAGTTGTCATAATGCTTGTATCAAACAAAACGATTCTTACTGGTTTACAACCGGCATACAATCCAAAAATAAAATGGCCAAGCTCGTGTAAAACTATAGTAGAAAAAGAAAAGAGGATGGTTATCAAAAGAAAGTAAAGGAATATCTTTGCGTAAAGCTTAAAAAGCTTTGCTTGTGCTTTTTTCATTTTTTACATTGAATTTCGAATAAATAATCATGGAAAAGGTTAACCTGGCAATAATTTTTTTGGTATTGGCAATAGCATTTTTATACTTCTTTAAGCCACAAATTACAGGCCTTTTTATTGGTTTTGGAGAACCCACAAATGCTACTTGGTTTAATACTACATGGCATTACAGGATTAGAATAGACATTTATTCTCCTACAGATAGAACGAATTGGCCAGTGGAAATAAAAATAAACTTTACTGATTTGTTACCCAGCGGAACGTTTGATGAAAATTCGTTAAGACTTTTTGAGTATAGCTCAGATGGAAGACTTCTTTACGAAGTTCCAGTTCAATTTGATAAAGATGATAATTATAATGCATCTTATAACGCAGTAGGTACAATTGTTTTCATTTTAAATGGCACGATATTGCAAGGTCAAAACAGAACATTCTATCTTTACTATGATTCAATTGAAAATGGACAAAAAGAAAGCAAGACATACGCAACTAATCTGACTTATTATGTTGATAGTTCAGGAAGGATGATAAATGTTAACACTACAGAACTTTCTATTTACATAGACACATTTAGACAAAACTATTCTGGTATATATCAGGTTGTGAGAAAGTTAGATGGTATCAACATAGTAAATGTTGATGAGACTCAAAAACCTATTGAATACACAGAACTCTTCAATGGAACAAATACTTTAACTTTTGATCTTAGAAATACTTCAAACAATGTATTAATTATTCCAGGACCAGTTAGAGTGACATTGATTCAAAGAGGTTATGAAATAGATTCGAACTCGCTTTCTCCAACAAACGAAGCTTTCTTAGAGAAGAGATATTACTTTTATAACAAGGCTGGAGATACTTACAGCTCTTTCATAAAAGTCGAGGGAAAAATTTACAATTTAAAAAGTCAATCAATAAATAGGTCATCGACACCAGCTGGAGCTATTGCTTTAGATTTGAATAGAAGCTTTTTAATTGATCCGGATTTTGTTACTGGAAATCAACAAAATCCATATTCATATGTTTTAGCTGGTACAACTTCTTACAATTGGGCTGGAGGTCTAATTAACTTAAATTCATATTCTTCATTCTATGCAAAAAATGAAACTGAAACTCTTGGAAGAGTAGGTTTGCATCTAGAAGAAACTCAAATACAACCAAATGGGTACATAAACTTTTCTTCTATACTCTTCTTTGGTGCATATGGAGATATCATGCCAGGAACTATTTTTGAGAATGTTAGAAGAGCGGCTTCAAATCCAGAAGTTATAAGTATAAGCAAACCAGAAAAAATCTTTGTTAACGTTAGCATAAAGACAAATGCAACAATTTACAACAGAAATGAATATGTTTTGCTCGAAGTAAATATAACAAACGATCCATATCAATTAGCAAAGTATCTAAATGCAACAATAGACTTTGGAACTTTGGATAAATCAGACGATTTAACAATACAACTTTTTGATGACGGTACACATGGCGATAAGCAAGCAAATGATAAGATATACACAAACTACTTTTTAATTCCAAATAATGCTCAAACGGGCACTTGGAAAATAAATGTTTCAATTTATGACAAAGATTTTGTTTTCTTGGATTCGCATGAATATTCTTTTGAAGTTACAAACATTTTTAACGTGAATGCTTCAGTTTTAAACAAAATACTGATGGAAGGTTTAACTAATTTTGCTATTGTGAATGTTAAAAATTACAGAAACGATTCATTCATTTCAGGAGCTTTTATAAATTGTTCTTATGGTAGCTATTATACTACTAATTTCACAGATTATGGGAATGGTACTTACTTGGTTAATTTCACCTCACCTCCATATGGAAACTATATCCTAGTTTGTAATGCAAGTAAAGACGGAAATTATGGTATTGGTCAAGATACTTTCTTTTCTCAGGCTGCAAAAACTCAAGTTAAAATAGAACCTATTCCATCTTCAGTAGTTTTAGCTAACGTTTCCTATTATTATGGTGAAACTTTTGGGTTTTATGTAAATGCATCTAACATTGGTTATGGAATTGCATATTCAGCAAACATAAGCTTTGAAGTCCCTAGCGGATGGAGTTATCCATCTGAACCAAATTCTTGCGGCGATATTGGTCTGGGAGAATTTTGCTATAAATATTTCACTATAACTGCTCCTCAAAACACAATAGGAAACTTTAGTGTTAATATAACAATTAGATGGGGAAATCCGGATGGAACAATTTCTACAAACAAAACTCAAATCAATATAACAATTTTGTCAAATCCTATACTAAACATCTTAGAACAATCTATAACAACAAAAGCTAAAGATGGTTTGTTGACATTTCTAACAAACTTCACAATTTCATCAGAAGGAAACTATCCTTTAGAAAATATTCAGATTTCATGCATTGAAAGCATTTGTCAAGATTTCAACATATCATTTAACCCTTCTTCAATTTCAAGTTTACCACAAGGACAAAAGGTTAATGTTAGTATAACATCTCAAATACCATTAGGCTATCCGGCAGGATCATATAAGCTAACGATAAATGCTTCTACAAATTACTCATACGATACATTCAATTTAACGGTAGTATTAGACCCAAAAACGAATGTTTCAATCGATCTAGACAAATATAGCTTTATAACATCAACAATTACTCAATATTCCGGAGATTCATTTGTTTTTAGCTCGACTGTGAAAAACATTCTTAATACAAGCGCGAGAGACGTTAACATAACTTTGAGTTTGCCATCAGGCTGGTCTTCAAACTCTTATTTAGAAAGCTGTGGAGATTTGAGAAGTGGAGAAACGTGCATTAAATCATTTAATGTTAGCATACCAGCGAGAACCTCAACTGGCACTTACAATGTTTTTGTTTATGTATATTGGAAGAATTTGGACAATAGCGTTTCCTCTAATTCTACAACTATTCAAGTAGCAGTATTATCAAATCCTTTGTTAGATGTACTTGAAACAAATTTGAGCAAAAAAGTTGAACCAAGTAAAAATTCTTACATAGGAAACTTTACAGTTCTTTCTATTGGTAACGATAGATTATACAACATAAGATTTTCTTGTGTTGAAGGAAAATGTGACGACTTTAATTTCATTTTCACACCAAGCTTAATTTCATCTTTAGAAGCGGGCACAAATTATAGCGTTGCTTTGAACGTTAGCATTCCATTCAACTATCTAGCAGGAAGCTATCAGAGTTTAATAAATGTGACTTCGGACAATTCAAAAAACTACGATACTTTGCTTGTAATAATTAATGTTAGCGAAAATAGAACTTGGGATATTTATCCAATAGAGTGTAAAAAATCTGAATTTCCTACTGATGGAATAGCCTGCGAACTAAACGTTTATAACTTGGGTAACGCAAACATAACTTTTTCAATTTATCCAGAATATGGCAATTACACTAAAGTCAATGAAACAAGTTTTGTAATTGAAGCAAATAAGACCAAAAAAGTTTCTATACTTTACAATGTTACTGGTATTCCAGAAGGAATCTACAATTCAACGTTTACAATTTCAGCCTTAGAAGATGATGCTAATCCTAAAAATAAGACATTCTATGTTACTCTTTTGCCTTATTCTCCTCCAGAAATCCAAATTTATTTTGATAAAGATGAAATAGAACAAACTCGAAATGTAAGGATTTTTGCTAACGTTACTGATAAAAGTGGAACTGGAATCAAATCAGTTAATGCATCAGTTCAACAGCCAAACGGAAGTATAGATACTTCTCAAATGGCATTTTTGACTTCAGACGGCAATGTTAGTATTTTCTATGTAGACTATCCATTTGTTAGTGGAGGAAGCACATATGATGTTGGAATTTACAATGTAACTGTTACTGCTGAAGACAATGTAGGTAATATAGGAAACAGCACGTCTTTCTTCAAAGTAAGGAGAACTTTTGTTGCTATAGTCTCAACGTTTTCTGATAAATATTACCAAGGAGATACAGGTTCAATTTACTTTTTGGCAAGAGATTTTGAAGGAAATCCAATAAAAGATGTTAAAGTTTCTTTTGAAATTTACAATCCTCAAGGAGTTTTGATTTTTAAGAGTCAAAATTACACTACAAACGATGATGGAACAATATTACCACCTCCTAGCTTTTACTTGCCATCAGATTCTATTGTTGGCAACTATACTTTGATTGCTAAAGCAGTTTTAGAGCTAGGAAATGTCATAACAACAAAGAATGTTAGTTATAACTTTTCTGTTTTGTTGAGAAGCATAACAGTTACTGGTTTGTTTGCTGATATTTCAACTTCTGTTGTTTGGTATCCAAACAATATCATGAAATTCGGAATTTTGGTTTACAATGGAGAAGGAAGACCAGTAGATCCGGATTCCATGAATTTGACAGTTTATGATCCAGCTGGGAATGTTTATCTTTCAGTTAGTCTAGCACAAATGAATAGAGAATCAATTGGGTTTTATTCTTACAGATACGCAATGCCTGTTAATACACCAAGTGGAATGTATTTGGCAGTTTTGAACGTTTCAAAAGGAGACTTCAATACAATGAAGTTAGCTTCATTTAGAGTGGCAATGGGAGGACCATACGACCTTAAAGTCATTCCATTGCAATATGAAGTTGCTCAAGGGGAAGAATTACCATTCAACATTTTGGTTATAAATATGGGAGAGGTCTCACAAGATGTTTTCATTGAATATTGGGTCTCTTCTGTCGATGGTAAAAAGTACTTCTATTCTTCTGAGGCAGTTTATACTCCATCTCTAACTAACAAAACGTTCTTGAGAACGGCTTACATATTTAGTGATCAGCCATTGGGAACTTACTTCATAAACGTCAAAATGACTTATGATTATGTTCAGCCACCAATTTTAGCTAATGCAACTTTCTTAGTTGTTGCAAGAAATGTTACTCAAGTTGTAAGACCAATACAACAAGTTCCAATCCCAACTGGTCAAATTATAGTTCCTACCCCATTGCCAATACCAACAGCTAATTTGACAGCTTCAATATTGATTGAGAAATTCAATCCTAATATTTCATTAGCAAGAAATTCAATAAAAACAGAGTTGGTAACTGTTAGAAACACCGGTTCTCTAGATTTGTCAAATGTTAGTTTGATGTTAGTAGGCTTTCCAGTAAATTGGTTTAACATAACTCCTTCTAATTATTATTCTCTAGCTCCAAACGCAACTGCAGTCTTTGCTATAACTTTCAACGTTCCAAAAGAAGTAAGCATTGGTAATTACACAGCAACTTTGGTTGCCTCTTCTAATCTAATTTCTGATAGTAAACAAATCAACATAATAATCTATAGAAGCCTTAGAGAATTATTGGAAGAAGAGATTTCTAAGTTAGAAGACGAGTTAGCTCAGCTAATTATTGATACAAAAATTGCTGAGAAAGAAGGAAAGGATGTTAGCGTTGTTAAAGACATGATAAACTCAATAAGAGATGAAATTCTGAAAGCTAGAGACAATTTGAATAAAGAGAATTATGAAGGTGCGATGAAAAATGTTGAGAATGCTAAAGTACTTTTGGAGAGGGCAAGAGATTTGCTATCTAAGCTTACAGTAAAAGCTAGAGCTTTTGTAATACCATTTTGGTTAATAGCTGCTATAGCAATAGCAATATTAGCAATAGCTAGTACAGTTTTGATTTTGAAAAAGAAGAAGAAAGAGGGAGAAAAAATAAGATTACCAACATTCTTGCCAGCTGTAAAGCTTGCAGAACAAATTAGAAAGAAACCAAGCAAGGAAGAAATACTAGCAGAAAAAGAAAATGTTTTGAGAGCTTTGAGAGCTTTGGAGAAAAGCAGAGAAGAAGGGCTAATATCAGAAGCCGCTTATAGAGCAATGAAGAAGAGTTTGGAGGAAAAATTAGAAAAAATAGAAAAGAAGTTGTAAGTACTATCAGAATAGTTGCATAGAGTTTTCTAAAAAAATAAAAAAAGAAATTAGTAGGAAGCAACGACTGTTAGCGTTCCTAACTTTAATTGGCCTGCTGGAATTCCTTTTGGAACATATGCACTTATGTATGTTATTCTATAGATATCTCCAGGTACTAATGTTCTTGTTGTCAAATATGCTGAATTTCCGCAACTTCCAAAACCTGGTCTCTTATCATATCTGTAAACATAAATTTTACTACAATCTTGTGCCACAGCTACACATACTGGTTCATTACCAAAAGCTGCTCTTCCAGAAACGCTAAAGTAACCGAAGTTTGCATCTCCTCCACTTCTAGAAATTCCAGTTGTTGTTGGTGTTTTTGCTAATGTACTTCCATCATCTGGTATATCTGATATTGCAAAGCTTGCGCCTGTATCATTACATCTATTGGTTGTTGTATCAGCACCTGCAGCCCATACATATTCAAAGCTTGTGTTTTTGTAGAAACCCCAAGCCTTTACATTAGTTACACCACTAAAGTCAGCCCCACTAATAGCATCTGTCCAGTTCCACTCTATTCTCCCTACAAACTTTGGAACATTGTCAGAATCTCCTTTTACTACAATAACTCCAGCGGCACTGTATTTGCTTGGGTCAGCAGTTCCATAAGGTCTTGTCGTTTCATCAGTTAAAGTACTTGCATAGATGTAAATGTTAGAAACGTTTAATGAACCGGTGTTTTTTACATCAACATATTGAACAACACCAGCTGATCCTGGATATATGTTGGTCCAGTTCAAATAATTCGGAACTACTGTTATTTCAGCTACTGCAGCTACTGTTACATTAACTGTTATGTTTGCTGACGTTTCAGCAGCTATTGCTGGAACTAAGGGCATTACTAGAAAAACTATAGCAAAGATTATTGGCAGAAGTGTTTTCAGTGGCATGTTTCTCATAAAAATTATTGGTTATCTGCATTTATAAACGTTAATGTTTAACTATAATATATATTTTGAAGTTAACAATTAATGTTAAACGTTAATGTTAAATACTCATGAAACAAATAAAAATATGGCAAAAAGCTCTGAAGAAACAAAAGAAAAAATTTACAGGATAATCAAAGAAAACCCAGAAGGATTAACAATTCAGGAAGTTGCGAAAAAAGCTGGTGTTAGCAGAATAACAGCGAGCATTTACATTCATGAACTTCTTGGTGAAGGAAAAATTACCCAAAGAAAAATAGGTGCCTATAGAATTATTTTCCCCAAAGAGAAAGTAATTGAAGAGGTAAAAATGAAAGAACTGGTAGAGAAACTGAAGAAAAAATCTTAGAACCCTTGTTTCATTTGACTTTATTTTAAATTTAGCAATTCGTTTTAATTATCCGCTCAGAAAAGATATTATGAAGAAAGGAATTTTAATATTGTTTGTTTTTATCGCTATCTTGTTCTTCTCTAAAATTTCCTTGTCTCAACAATACACAGTTGGTGTTTTGCCGCCAATAATAGATTTAGGAGATGTGAATAGAGGTGAAACAAGAAATGTAAAATTTTACATCGTTTCTTCTTCAAACGAAGAAATGTTGGTACATCTTATCCAATATCCAGACAACTTAGATTTTGTAAGAGCTTATAATCCTGGAGCAATTGCTAATTATTCTGAAGAAGATGTTTCAAGTTGGATTAGGTATTTTTCAAATCCAGTTCCTCTAAAACCACAAACCCAACCATTACAAACCCCAATTGGCAAGATAACTAACTGGAGGGAAATAAGTTTCCTTCTTTCCATTCCAAATAATGCAGAACCAGGATATCATTCTTTTGGCATTCAACCAGAGCCAGAATTTACTGGTCAAGCTGGTGGTCAAGTTGGTGTTGGGATAATTGCTGTTACAAAAGTAAACGTTATCTTTAGAGTTCCAGGAGAAGCGATAAGAAGTGGAGAAATTATAGATGCTTTAGGAGAGGGAAACAAAGTTAGAATTTTCTTTAAAAACACAGGAACTGTAACGATGAAAGTTATTGCTAGTGGAGAGATCTATTACAACAATAAAACTTATTCTTTTTTTTCTGCTAGAGAAACTGTGAGACCAAATGAACTAAAAGAAATTGTTGCTTTTGTAAGTGAGTCATTAGAGGGAAATCTTGACTCAAAAATAACTGTTGATTATACTAGCGATAAACTTGAGAAAAAAATGGTTATAAATTTTGTGAAAAAACCAATTCAAGTTCAAAAACCAATTGACTTAACGTTTTTAATTTATATCATCTTGGCAATAGTAATAATTTTAGTAGCAAGGTGGATTTATGAAAAGAGCTAGAAAAGATAAAAAGCTGATAAATTTGTTATTTATACCGCTCTTTGCTATACTTTTGTTTTTCATAATCTTCTTTCCAAAAGAGGAAAAGCAAGCTTTTGTAAAAAATTATACGATAGAGAAAAAAAGTGGAATCTTTTTTGATTATGAGATTACACGATATTATTCTGCTGCTAAAGTTATTGAGGTAAAACCTGGGGAAAACTATACTCTTGGAGTTGTTACAGATCCTTGGAATTTGAATTTTGGTGAAATTCCAGGAGGAGGAAGTTATGCAAGAAGATTTATCGATTTGCAAAATTTGAGAGACAAGAAAGTAAGAGTAGAGTTGTATTCAATCGGAAACATTTCTAAGAAAGTAAAGTTTAGCGAAGATTCATTCTGGCTCAATCCAAATGAGAAGAAAAGAATAGACGTTTACTTCTTTACTAATGAAACAATTTCTGGCTTCTTTGAAGGAGAGATTAGAGTTGAAGTAAAAATACCAAAGTATGACTTTATATATTCGTTATATGGAATTTTTGGTGATCTAAAGTGAAGAAGTTTTTGCTAGTTTTTTTGGTTATTCTTTTTGTTTTCACTGTTGGAAAATCTTTGATGGTTAATGTTGATGTAAGAGACGTTTGTTCTATTGAGATAAAAAGTTTTAATGTTTCTTTAGAAGGTTTGCCAAAAATAGATGCTGAAATTTACAATTCTGGCAGCCTTCCTTATACATTTAGAGTTTTGATAGAAGGAGAAAATAGAGTTTGGAGTTCAAAGATTTTTGAAGCTCCGGGAGACTTGAAGAGAGTTAGCTTGTACTTTCTGCCTTCTAATGAAACAAAAATGAAAATTTATTTTTGCAACAAGATTTTTGAGAGAGAAATAGAAGCAAAAGAAAAAGCATTTCAAGAAGAAAAGTGGTTTTTCATAAACGAAGCAAGAGTTTATTCTAATTTCATTGTTTTGGGGGTTCTTTCTAATGTTTCTAACGAAGTTGCGATTATGCCTTTCCAATATCCGGAGAATTTGATTATTGAGAGCTATGTTGGAAGATTAAAAACTGGAAAAAACTTTGTCAAGATAAACTTTGAAGGAGAGATAGCGAGCAAGAGAAACATAAGTTTTGCTGTAGCTAGCACAGATGGAAAGTATTTTTCAACGAATGATGTAAAGCTTGAAAGGAAAGTTGGGTTAGAGTATTGGTTTTTCTACATTTTGGATATTTTTAGAATTTGGTTATCTCGACAATAAGCGAGCAATTGTCTAGAAAGCGTGTGTCAACAATCAAATTTTCCCATATTGTATCAATTTTGTTTATATATCGAAAATATATTTTTTCAATATTGAAAAAATGTTTTTAAATTATGGAAACAATATGAAAAAATGGATGAATCTCAACAAAAAATAGAAGATAAGCTTCTTGAAATTTTAAGCAAAGAGATTTTATCCATTTCTGAACTTTCTAGGAGATTGAATGTTAAAAGGTACATTCTTGCTGGCTATTTAGAAGCTTTGAGAGAGCAGGGTAAGGTTGATGTTTTCAAGGTTGGAAAAGCTAAAGTTTATGTCGCTAAGGAAAAAGCTAAAAAAGGACTTTGGTTGATTTTCTTTTTGGCTCTAATACCATTCTTTTTGCCTATGCCAACTCTTGCAGACATAAGCGTAAACTTTACACCATCCAACAAAATCTGGATTATTAACTCAAATGGTGCAATTTCATACAATCCCGCTGCTATTGTGGTAGAAGCAAATTGTAATATTACTTATGCCTA
Organism: Candidatus Aenigmatarchaeota archaeon; assembly: GCA_032249395.1. GTDB lineage: Archaea > Aenigmatarchaeota > Aenigmatarchaeia > CG10238-14 > SpSt-28 > SpSt-28. Next base: position 320 of record JAVVFY010000003.1, on the reverse strand, counting down.
CATATATGATTCAGAAGGAACACAATACATAATAGGAACTAACAGAATAACTAACAACAAATTATCATTTGATGTATCGAGTTTAAACAAAGATTTGTTGGCTAGTGGTATCAATTATTCTCTGAGTATAACTTGCGATAATAATGATTCAACTTCAATGCCTCTGAATGTTAGTTATATAGAAGCTTCACTTTCAATTATCGATTCAGTTAGCAAATCCAACGATTTGTTTGAAGACTCAACTCTTGGTGCTATATTAAAATTGAAAGAAAACGGGAATTTTTTGAGTCCAATAGAAGAGAAAACAAATCTAAACATAT
>JAVVFY010000002.1:0-109420 GCA_032249395.1 Candidatus Aenigmatarchaeota archaeon | reverse complement strand
TGTTACTCCAGGTACTGCTACTTCTTTTGTAACCTGTTGAGCTAGAGCTGAAGCAACATCAATTGCTCCAACTACATCGCTAGCTGCATCTGTATCACCAACTACTACCAAATATGGTGTTCCAGCTGCTGCTTGTGTTCCTAATGTCTTCAATACTCCTCCTACACTAGTAGCTGCTAAAGCAGCACCAGCAAATGTTGCACCAGCCATCAAAGCAGCCAAGCTGGATGCAACAAATCTTTTAATTTGCATCGAATTTACCTCCTTTTACCATTGAATTTAAAGAGACCCCATACCCCAGCTTTTCATCGCTTTTAAGCTCTATACTGTCGAGTATGGGGTCTTCTTCGCTGATAATAAATTAGAAATACCCTATTTAAAACTGTCTTGAAACAGTTTCAAGCAAGAAAAATAACTAATAAAAAATTATCAAAAATTAAATAAAAATTAAAATTTTTGCTTTTAATTGTTTCAAAAGTTAAAATTTAAAGAAATAAACAATTAAAGAACTAAAAATAAATCTATAGGCTGGTAAAGTATATTATTCATAAATTTTTAGCTCAAAATCCTTTTATCTCCAAACCGCATTTCTATGGGAGTTGAATATAGTGTAGTAGAGTACAAAGGTTGTTTTGTGTACCAATGCACTAATACACGAAAAGCGTTTTGTGTATCATTACACTAATACACGAGGCTTATCAAATTGTAATTATCTCTAAATCTAAAGAACATTGTCACCTAATATTTCACACGCACGAAAGAAAAGCTTTGCAAATAGGAAATTCTGGAGAGATTATAAAAAGTTAGAAGAGGCGTTTGGATCTTAAAGTACCATATCAATAGAAACTATACGTTTGAAGTCAGAAGAAATTTATCGCTAATATATAAGCGATAATTCCGAATTCTGGCTAACATATTAGCGATAATTAGGTTACAAATAAGATAGTTAAAAACGTAACTGCAAATGCCTATTTCTTCAAAGCTTCAACTATATTCGTCCTTCCTCTTTTCTCTACTTTAACAAGTTTTTTATTAGCTAGGTTCTTCAAAACTCTGGAAACCCTAGCTTTAGAAAACCCTGTCTTAGCAACAATTTCATTTTGCTTTATTTTACCTGCTTCTTTAACAGTTTCATAAACTTTTTTCTCATATTCATCCAAAACTTCCATCACTATCTTTTCTGGCTTAACTCTAACTATTTTCTTAACAATAACCTTTCTTTTCTTTAAAGTATACAACGAGACAAAAAACAAAAAAATTGACAATAATAAAATCAACAAGTAAAACTTGTTGAACGTTCCTGAAGTGGGTTGGATCGGTTGATATTTAACTCTGAAACCTAAAGGCTGTGTCTTAGAAACATTCTCTAATTCCCAATAAACTAGGATGTTTCTTCCGTTGCTTAAAATTCTGTAACCTGATGGAAAGATCTCGCTTTCATCTTTAATTATCATTCCAATTGGTAAAGTAACTAAACTTGTTACTCTAGCAACATCATCCTTAAGTCCGATTTGTACGTTGAAATTATAGTTATTACCACTTTTTACAACAACATCAGAAATAATTTGTATATTTATTGCTGTTGCATTTTCGGACTTACAGGAAATTAACTCTCCTTCAACAAAACAATTTACGTTGCTCGAAATATTTTTTATATTACCATAAAATCTGAAACTAAATTCTGTTGTTTTGTGAATTGTAAATTTTATATTTGCAGTATTGTCATCAAGAATTTGAGTATCTATCCCAACATAATCAACCCTTGAAAAACCAAAATTTAGGAAAAGTGAAAAAGTAAGCAATACTGATAAAATCTTCAGTCTATTCATAAGTCTATCCATATAATTATTTTGTATTTTGCTATTAAAAATAAATAAGAAGTGAAAAAAGTTTATAAATACATCCATTTTGTATTATTGTTTTTACCTTTAGATTCAAAACAAGAGTAAATAGCCCCACATCCTTTTTTTTTGACACATCTAATTTTATAGAATCTCTATCTTATTATCCTCTTTCATGTACTTTATTTTAAAACAAAAAATTGTTTTCAAGTCATTAATAGAAAATTTTTAAGTCTTCGCTATAACTACCCCACCAATACCTTGAGAAGCGAATCTATGTAACAAATCAGCAACTGTATTCATTATTGTTTGTATTGTTGTTGCATTAATCTTTAAACTTTCTGGCTCTAAAACTTCAACGGCAGAAGGAGCAAAAAATATTGTAACGCTAAGCAAAGTCTCTACATCTTTAGTTAGAATTTCAATCTCTGCGGCCTTAGAATATGCTTTATCTATTCTTGGTATAGGTTTTTCTACTTCTATCGTTTCTTTAAAATCTTCTTTAATAATTATGCAGTTGTCAAGTTTTTTTATTTTATTTATATGGTTCTTTAGACTTTCATCTGCTGCCTCCCTAGTTGCCGCTAAAACATCAAACCACATCCTAGAATAAATCCAACCCTTTTTAACTTTCTCTTTTACTTCGTCCATAAACTCTCACTCTAAAATAAAGTTATGCCTCATACTACATTCAGGACATCTGTTTTCCACTAGTCTAATCGACTTTGTTTTACAACCTACTCGTTCAACGAGAAGAGCTCCACAATTATAACAATAGGTGCTCTCCATCAAAGGATCATTAGACTTATCAACATAAACGTATCTGCTACCAGCATCTTTACAAGCAGTATAATATTCTTTTAATTGCATCAAACTTAGTTTTGTATCTCCTTTCAAAATGTGAAAAGGAACTTCTGCTCCTAAGTTCGATACTACCCAGTTAGTTAAATTCTTACATTCTTCAACGCTCTCATAACCTTTAACTAGAACGTTCGCTATTTCTATAAAAACTCTATATTTTGCAAACATTTTAACAACTTCATAAACTCTTTCAACATCTCCCACTAACGAATTCTTTTTATAGTAGTTGTCATTGCCGGAAGCAAAGAAGTAAACTACTAGGGCATCCGTATATTTTGAAATCTTTTTTATAGGGTCTTCGTTTATTAAACCTGTTGTTGTTAAAATGTTCCTAATGTTGTTTTTTCTCGCCTCTCTAAAAACTTTAATAACATATTCATAATGACCAACAAACTCTGTTCCTGTGAAAATCATGGATTTTGTTTTCTTCTCTTTTGCATAAGAAACTAGCTCTATTGGTTTAAATTTCTTACTAACCTTTTTAACGTCTGGCAAAACACCGAAACTTTTGGAAGATTTCATCTTTACGGCCAACGCTTCTGTCTGGGGTAAAAAATTATACAAGTTTCTTTCCTCGATTCTATTAACCTCCAAGCCATCGATGTTCCCGTACTCTTTAATTATCAATTCCCCTTTCTTGTTTTGTCTTGCTTCGCAAACACCACTCTTTCCTTCAGGAATATTACATTCAAACAAACAAATATTACACTTAATCCCTTTCTTATCTTTCTTCCAGAAAATTGTTTCTCTTTCCTCTCTATACTTGTCCATGAAATATATTATCTTGCGTAAATATAACCTTTCAGTAGTGGGAAAAAATATTATCAAAAATTGCTAAAAATTCTTATTGAAGCGCCCTGGTAGCTCAATCAGGTAGAGCACCCGCTTCGTAAGCGGGGGGTTGAGGGTTCAAATCCCTCCCAGGGCTAAAAATTTTATTAAGAATTTTGAATGAGAAAAGCAGCTCTTCTAGCAGATTTAGTAGGAATATGGTTTTAAAAATCAGAAAGGGTATGAGGAGCTATTGAAATTTTTTAAAGAGTTTAACCTAAAAATACAGAAGTTCATTAAGAACTGGTAAAATAAGATACTATGAATTTGAAGAGATTTTTCTCAAACAAATTGACAAAAAGAATTATAATACATTGGTAATGGTAATAGAATGGATTTAAAAAACAAAAAACTATTAATTAAATTTTAAAACGACAAAATAATCTTAAATGAAGTTAAAAATCGCAATACTGTTACCAATTCCTTTGTTGTTATTAGCAATATCTTTTTTTGGAATATATAAAGTATACTCAGAAACCGGAGACTTTTTCCTTAGGGATATAGATTTAAAAGGAGGTGTTTCCCTTACTTTAATTTTCAATAAAAGTGTTGATGTAAAAGAATTAGAACCGATATTAAAACAAAAAATAGAAAACTTTATAATATCGTCTTCAAAAACTACAGAAGGATTCACATCGATAAACATACTGACAGAAGAATTTTTCAATGTATCTACCATCATGGAATTACTAAACTCTAACAACCTTTATCCTGTTGAGTATTCTCTTCACTTCGTTGGTCCTGAGCTTGGAGAAGCTTTCTTCTATCAAATATCAACATTATTAGCAATTGCTTATGTTCTTCTCTTCATAACAAACCTCTATATCTACAAGAAACCTGTCGTTGCAATAACAATCATATTATCATCAATTGCAAACATAATAGTTGTTTTTGGTGTAATGAACCTATTGGGATTAAAAATTTCGTTTGCAGGCTTTTCATCACTATTAATTTTAATAGCTTTTGCAATCGACGCAAATGTTATATTGGCAACAAAAATCCTCTCTGGAGCTTTGGAAGAATTTTATGACCAATACAAAAAAGGTCTTATTACTGGGTTAACAATCAATGCTAGCTTAATAATTTCTATGTTAATCGTTTTGTTCCTCTCAAACTCTCCATTCTTAATAAACATTGCACAAATTCAAACAATTGGTTTTATAGCAGATATTTTCAACACTTGGATACTAAACGCTGCAATAATAGAGGTGGTTATGCTTGGTAAGAGACGTTAGAATTTTAGTACTAATTTTCACAATAGCAATTTCGTTGGCATCATTATCTAGAATCTTCTTTCAACAATCCTGGTTTGAAGTTTCATTTATTAACGAGAGTGCAAACTGTCAAAACGTAAAATTTGGAGATAAAATTACACAAGTTGGTGGAAAAGTCATACACTCATTAGATGATTTTCGATTGGTTTTAGAAAATGTTAAAAAAGGTGAATTTGTGCCTATTGTATCAAACGGACAACCAGCATCTTGTGTAGCAATAGAAGACAAAAACTTAGGATTCTCATTAAAAGAGCAGAAAACAAAAGTCCTGAATTTTGGAATAGATATTGAAGGTGGAACAAGAGTTCTATTAAGAATTGTAAGCGATACTACCAAAACACAAACACAAGAAGTAGCAAAAATTTTAACCGAAAGATTAAACGCCTATGGTTTAAGTGACGTTAAAGTTTTGCCTGTAGCTGAAGATTTGATACAAATAGAAGCGGCTGGATTAACAGAAGATGATATAAGAAACTTTCTTGTAAAACAAGGTTATTTTGAGGGTAAAGTAGTAGATATATTACCCTTAAACAATGGAAGAGGTGTAATTGTATTTAACGGAACTGAAATCCCATTCGAAATATCAGACGAAACTATAAGTATATTAAATCAAACGTTCTATATAAGCGAAGGTTTCTACATAAATGGAATAAAATACGAGATATTAAACAAAAACGATGATAGTGTTACAATAGCCGCAAATATCTTTACTGCTAAAGATATAGAAAACATTTTTACAGACGTTCAAAGAAACTACATTACTAAATTTGGGGATGGTTATAGGTTTGTTTTTACTATTCAAATAAGTAAAGAAGGGGCAGAAAGATTCGCACTAGTTACAAAAGGACAACCAACTTACTATTCTGCTGGACAATTATACATAAGACCGAAACTTGTTTTATATCTCGATAAAAAACCAATAACGGAACTAAATATAGTTAGTAGTATTGCTGGTGAGCTTGTAACTACTCCGTCTATAGAAGGTTGGAGAAAGACTTTAGAAGAAGCTAGTTTAGAAAAATTAAGGTTGCAAAGTATTCTAAAATCGGGAAGTTTGCCTGTTGAGATAAAAATTGAAAGAATAGAAACCATAACCCAAACAGAAGGAAAAAAACTTTTCGAATCAACAATCTATATTTTAGCAGCAAACCTTATTGCCGTTCTTATCCTAAGTATGCTAAGGTACAGAAATATTAAAATCAGCCTTTATATGTTAATGGTTGCTGTATCAGAGTTGATTATAATTTTGGGTGTAGCATCTTCTCAAATTATAGCAGCAATAATCATCTTTTTGTCTGTAATCTTAGCCATACTATACAAAGAAACAAAATCGTTTATTCGAGTTTTAACGGTCTTTGCCGCGGTTTTAATTTCAGGGTTTGTAGTCGTTGGTAAATGGACTATTGATATACCTACAATAGCAGGTTTAGTATCAATAATTGGAAACTCTGCGGAATTGATAACTTTAACTGACCAATTCGTCCTTGAAAGAAAGAAAAGAATCGAAGAGAGATTGAAGACAGGAATGGAAATAGTCTACAATTCTTCTACTTTACTAGTATTTACAATGCTTCCTCTGGCATTTCTCGGTTTGGGAAGCCTAAAAGGTTTTGCAATAACAACAACCGTTGGTACATTAATAGATTTGTTCATAACAAGACCTGCTTACGTGAAACTAATAGAGAAAGAATTTTTAGAGAAAAAATAAGAAACTGTATAATTGCCCCCTGGGGGATTTGAACCCCCGTCCCAGCCTTTCTTCTCATTCTTTTATCAAACCTTTCTTCTCGAAAGGGCTGTATCCTTGACCGGGCTAGACGAAGGGGGCTTTATAAACAAGTTTTTTATTAACACTAAATAAATCTTTTAGTTTTCAAAATAAAAATAAAAGAAATGAAAATAGCTGTAATTGGTTGTATACATAACGAAATAGAAAGACTGCCAGTATTATTAGAAAAGGTAGCATCATACGAACCAAAAATATTGTTATCTGTTGGGGATATTGCTGATTCTTCTTTTCCAAAGGGTTTTGATGCAAAAGATATCGGTAAAATTTTTTTAGAAGAAGCAAAAACATATTTTAAAAAAATTCTAATAACTCCTGGCACTTGGGATAAAGAACTAATTCCTCTATTTCAAAAAGAAAATGTTTTGCTTCACCAACGGGGAGAAGAAATAGAAAATGTTGGATTTTATGGATTTGGAGGAGCACAAACACCCTTTAATACTCCATACGAACCATCAGAAAAAGAAATAGAAGAAGGTTTAAGGATTGCTCACGAGTTTGTTAAGAATAAAGAAATAAAAATACAAGCAACACATGCTCCCCCTTATAGCTCTACTTTAGATATAGTTGGTAATAAACATGTTGGTTCTCAAGCAGTTAGAAAAATAATAGAAGAATTTTCTCCTAAGGTTGCCGTGTGTGCTCATATACACGAAAGTTTAGGAAAAGATATCATAAAAAATACTGTTGTTTTAAACGTTGGGAAGTTTGTAGAAGGTTATTTTGGATTAATAGAGATAAAAAACGGAGAAATAAAAGCAGATATCGTAAGTCTTTTGTGACAAAATCTTTATATTTAAGAAAATTAATTTTTCTTCATGAAAGAATTTTTTTTAAAAGAGAGTTTAAAAAATGAAGATAAAATCGATTTTACTATTTTAACAAAATTTGATGTCATAAATGTAAAAATTCTCCAAAAATTTTATGGAAAAACTATAGATCCTTTATCTGGTGAAATAAATTCTTACGATTTAAAAACTCTACATGAATTTTTAAAGAGAGAAGGAATAAAAATTAACATCGAAACTTTAAGAAAAAGGCTTGACAATTTAGTTAAGTTAAATTTTTTAGAGAAAGTAAATACCTATCCTAGAATATATAGTGCTGTAAGAGATATAGAGAAAATTAAAACAATCCAGTCTAAGATTTTAATGTTAAGGAATATATTTGAAACGAGAAACGATTTGGAATAAATTATGAGAAAACATAAAGAATTTGATCTGATGAATATATAGACTATATATTTAAGCTTAATTCGATTTAAAACAACTATATATTTTTTTATGATCTTTTGGAATTGTTTATAACTTTTATTTCTAAACAAATGTTGTTGTGATTAAAGAGATTTTGTAACGCTTCTCCGTTCTTATACCTATATACTCTGTTTAACTTAATTTTTACTTCTCATTGTTTTTTCCAAGTAGTCATATTTATTTTTGTCTCATCTCATAAAATTATAATTTCTCATAAAAAATTATGTATATTTTAAAATATTTCTGCTTGTTCATAAATTTTTTAGAAAAGTAATAAATATCTCAGAGCGAAATAAAAACAAAATGGGAAGAACACCATATAGACATTTTTTCGTTGCAATTCTTCTAGGCGTTTTAGATGTTCATTTGCCTTTAAACGTAGAGGCGATAAGGAGGATGGTATCCACTAAACTAGGGAAAGAAGTTAGTTGGAACACTGTTAAGAAGTATTTGGAAGAACTGGTGGAAGAAGGAAAAGCCGAAAAAATAAGGGCAGGCAAAATTTTAATGTATAAGAAAAGAATTATATGACAACGAAGGTAGAAGAAGATAAGAAGACGATTGTTAAAATTTTTTTAGATAACCACCTTCAAATAACACCACAAGCTCTTGATGAAATTCTTAATAAAGAAATTGACATAAATAAATTAATAGAGTTTGCGAAAAGCAAAAATTTAATTATTGTTGATGAAAACATACTAAAAGAATTTCTCTTTACTGCTTCTTCTAATAGTACAGGAGAAATAAAAGTTGTTTATCTTGAGGAAATAAAGAGTTTTTCAATAGAAGATGTTTTAGAAATGATTAAAAAAAGGTTTGAAGTTCTTTCTAAGATAATACAAGAAAACAACATGTTAAACAATGTGATCTCATTATCTAAGTTAAAGAAAATAAAAAGCGATAACCAGCTGGTAGTGATAGGTATGGTTAAAGATAAAACAACATACAGTGTTACGCTAGAAGATTTTACAGCATATGAAACAATACAATTAGATGCTAACATTGTAGATAAACTTTTCTACGATGATGTTGTAGCTATTAGGGTAAAAAAAGAGGAAGAAAAAATAATTGGAGATAAAATTTTCTTTCCTTCCCTGTCTTTCTTTAGAAAAGTGTCTAAACTCGAGGAAGAAGTTACAGTTTATAATGACGTAATAAAAGTTAGAGATAAAGAGTTTAAAATAGAAGGAGATATAGTTAGATTCTACATTAACGATTTTAAGTTGTTTGTTCTTAATTCAAGCGTTGTTGAAAAGTATAAAAATAGAGACGAAAAAGATGTAGACGTATTAATCTCTTTGATAGAAAGAAGGCATCTTAACCCTTCTTTTTTAATTTCCAAAAAAATGTATAGAGTTGATTTATTTCTAATGGATGAAGTTCCAGACGCTCTGGTTATTGTTGGAGCGAAAGATTCTTTGTTTAAAGTTTATAAAGGAATAAACATATTTTTTTTACCGAGTGGAAGGAAAGCATTTTTGAAACAAAGAAAGATAGAATAATGATTCAATGTAAAGAATATATTCCAATAAACAAAAAAGTTTTAAAACGACAACTTTAAAAGATACATGAAAGTTTCTTTACAAGTTCTTGATGTAGACTATGTTATTACAAACACTTTTCCTACTGTTAGAATTTTTGGTAAAACGAAAGACGGTCAATCAATATGTGTTCTTTATGAAAAATACTTACCCTATTTTTACTTTATACCAATCAAAGAAAAAGAGGAAATAGAAAAAGAGCTTAAGAAAGAGTTCGGCAACTTGATTGTTAAGATGGAAGAAACGGAAAAATTTGAACCCACAGGATATAGAAAAGAAAAAACGAAGATGATGGTTATTTATCTTTCAGATCCTTCTAAAGTCCCTCTTGTAAGAGATTTTGTTGTTAAGAAGGGATTGGCTTCTAAAACTTTCGAAGCTGATATACTTTTCAAATATAGATTCATGTCGGATTTTGGTATTTTTGGTATGAGGTGGTATGTTGTTGAAGGAAAGGAGATAAAAACAGTGAATATAAAAACTGAAAGAACGTTTATAGTGGAGAAAATCGAAGAGGAAGAATACCAACAAAACGCACCTTTTAGGATTCTTTCTCTTGATATAGAGACAACAGCAACAGAAGGAAAACCCAACCCTGAGAAAGATAAAATTATTATGATAAGTTTAGCCTTTAATCATCCATATCAAAACAAAAAAACCATAGTTTTGACTTGGAGGAATGTTAAAGCCAGAGATGTTGAGGTGTTTTTAGACGAAAAAAGCATGTTGGAAGAGTTAATCAAGATTATAGATGCTTATGATCCGGATTTTATTATTGGTTATAACATAAATTCGTTTGATTTGCCTTTTCTTAAGAAAAGATTAGAAAAAAACAAAATATCCGCCTTTTTAGGTAGAACAAAAGACAAACAACTTGTTTCAAAAAGGGTCAAAGAAGACAAATACAAAAACAAGATAATTGGAAGAGTTGTTGTAGATGTTTATGAAATTGTTAAAGAAATGGCAGAAAGAGGGCTTATAAGGTTAAAAAGATATTCGTTGGATGACGTTGGTAGATTTTTTGTTGGAGAAGGAAAAGTAGATATTAAACAAAGCGAAATAACTAGAATTTGGGAAAAAAATGGTGACATAAATAAACTTGTAGAGTATTCTAGAAATGATGCTCTTCTTACTTTAAGAATATTAGTAGAAAAGAGGCTTATTGAAAAATATATAGAGTTGTCCAAAGTTTGTGGGTTATTACTTCAAGATGTCTTAGACGAAGGAGAAGCAGCAAGGATCGAAAGTCTATTGCTCAGGGAGTTTAATAAAAGGGGATACGTCCTACCTAATAAACCGGATAACAAGGAAATGTTAAGAAGGAAAGAGGAAAGAGAGACTAGAGGACTTAAAGGTGCTATAGTTTTAGAACCAAAGGTTGGATTATATACAGACTGTTATGTTGTGTATCTAGACTTCAAATCAATGTATCCAACCATCTATATTAATTTCAATATATGTCCCACAACGCTGGTTGTCGACAACGATGAAAAGGATGTTATCGTTTCACCCTATGGAACGAAGTTTGTTAAACCCGAGATAAAAAAGGGGATAATACCTCAAATTTTAGAAGTTCTAATTAATGAAAGAGATAAGGTTAAAAAAGAAATGAAAAAAGAAAAAAACGAAGAAATAAGATTTATTCTAGATGCTAAACAAGAAGCACTAAAGAGGGTGGCTAACGCGTTCTACGGTTATACAGGATATATCAGGGGACGAGTTTACGTTCTTGACATAGCAAATTCTATCACAAGTTATGGTAGATATTTCATAGAAACGTCTAAAAAAGTAGTTGAGAAGACAAATAAAGAGTGGGAAGTTATTTATGGGGATACAGATTCTATAATGGTTAAAGTTAATGCTAAAAGCGTTGAGGAGGCATTTGAGATTGGAGAGAAAATAGAGAAGACTTTAAATAGTTATTATGAGGGGAAACTAACAACCAAAATAGAAAGCGTCTTCAAATCGTTTCTAATAATTGCTAAAAAGAGATATGCTGGAATTTCTGTAGAACTCGAAGACGGTAAATTTAAAGAGAAGATGGTGATGAAAGGAATAGAGACTGTTAGAAAAGATTGGTGTGGTTTAACCGAAAAGGTCTTATCCAAAACTTTAGAATTGTTGTTAAAAGATGGTAGTATAGAGGCTGCGATCGACTATGTAAGAAGGGTTATTAAGGATCTTGAGGAAGGAAATGTAAACATAGAGGATTTGATAATAACCAAAAGTTTGTCTAGAAACATACATGAGTATAAGGGCGTTCAACCACATGTAGAGCTAGTGAAGAAGATGATGAAAAGATCCCCGGAGAAAACTCCAATGGTTGGTGATAGAGTAAATTTTGTTATAGTTGCTGGTTCAGATCTCGTTTCTAAGAGAGCAGAAGATCCAGAATATGTTTTGGAGAAGAAACTAAAGATAGACACCAAATACTATATTGAAAACCAAATCTTACCACCGGTCGAGAGAATTTTTGAGGCAGTGGGCATTAAAAAGAGTGTTTTGTTTTCTAATGGTAAACAACTAAAGCTAACGCTTTTATCTGAGAAACAAAACAATGTTTCTAACGATCCTGAGAATTTTGTTGCTGGAGACAATCCAATAATTGGTAATAATGAAAAGTTCTTGGAGTTTGAAAATTTCATGTGTGAGAAATGTGGTAGAATTTATTTCTCTTTACCTTTTGACGGAAGATGCTACGATTGTAAAAATAGGATAGGATTCAACTTTGATAATAAAATATTCTTTAATATAGAAGGGTGATTTAACTCTGATAGAAAAGTATTTAAATTTTAAAATCTAAATAACTAATCATAGCTATCTTCTCTTTGGTGATTCTTCTGAAGAGCAAAATCGGGTTTAAAGAGACAGGAACAACAACTGTAGCAATAGTTTGTAAAGATGCTGTAGTATTGGCAGCGGAGAAAAAATCAACTTTGGGGTATCTTGTAGCTAGTAAAGAAAGTGAAAAAATAATACCTTTAGACACCCATATAGCGATGACAATAGCTGGAGTTAGTGGAGACGCACAAATTCTAGCTAGATATTTAAAGGCAGAATTTAAACTTTTTGAGATAGAACATAGAAGAAAAATAACGATAAAAGGTGCTGCAGTGCTTCTCTCAAACATACTTCAAAGCTCCAGGTATTTTCCTTACTATGTGCAATTAATAATTGGTGGGGTGGACGATTCAGGTCCTAGTATTTTTGATATAGATGCTATTGGTGGAATAGAAAAGGATAAAAAATTTATATCAACAGGATCCGGTTCTCCAATAGCTTTGGGAGTGTTAGAAGATCAATATAGGGATGGGATGACTGTTGATGAGGCGAAAGAGCTTGCAAAGAGGGCTATAAAGGCGGCCATAGAAAGAGATATAGCATCTGGAGGTAGAGCTATAGACATAGCTGTAATAACTAAGGATGGTATCAAAATAGAGACACATCCTCTATAATTAAAAACGGTAATCTAACATGGAAATAATCGATAAAATAAAAGAGTTTATTTCTAAAGAAAAAATAAGTAGAATAGAGTTTGAAGGACCAAAAATTGTAATTTATACGAAAGATTCGGATTTTTTTAGAAACAATGAGAATGTTGTTAAAGAATTAGTCTCGAATATAAAGAAGAGGATTGAAGTCAGGGCAGAGAAAGACTTATTAATGAAGGAGGAGGAAGCTAAGAAGAAAATATTAGAACTGGCTCCAGAAGTTGCAGAAATAAAGGAGATAATATTTGAAAGAGAAAGGAGTGTAGTTAACATATATGCTAAAAAAATAGGATATGTTATAGGAAGAGGAGGGGAAGTGGTTAAGAAAATTAGAGAAGAAACTTTCTGGCAACCAAAAATTGAGAGAGCCCCATTAATTGATTCTAAGGTTGTAGATGGTATAAGAAACATGATGCATGAAGAAATTAACTTTAGAAGAGAATTCTTGAATAGAGTAGGTAGAAGGATTTTCGAGAAAAGGGACATAGATAGAAAGAGAATAAGGCTAACTTTTTTGGGTGGAGCCAGAGAAGTTGGAAGGTCTTGTTTGCTTGTTGAAACACCCAAATCTAAAGTTCTTGTAGATGCTGGTGTTATTGCTGGAAGTCAAAACGGTTTTCCGATATTGAATATTCCAGAGTTTAACATAAATGAAATAGATGCTATTATTGTGTCTCATGCACACTTAGATCATGTTGGTTTTATTCCAACTCTTTATGAAATGGGTTACGACGGACCTCTTTATTTAACGCCTCCAACACTGGATTTAGCTACTCTCTTATGGTTAGATTTTATAGATGTTATGCAGAGAAGCTCCTTTAAACCCCTTTTCACAATAAAAGGAGTAAAAGAGGCTATAAAAAGAGCAATAACCATCGATTATAATGAAGTTACAGATATTTCTCCAGATATAAGACTTACTTTTTACAACGCTGGCCATATTCTTGGCTCTGCAATAGTTCATTTACATGTTGGTGATGGATGGCACAATATTGTTTATGCTCTTGATCAAAAATTTGGGAGAACAAATCTTTTAGACCCAGCATTTACTAATTTTCAAAGGGTCGAGACCTTAATAATTGAATCAACTTATGGAGCAAAAACTGATGTAATGCCTTCTAGAAAGGAGGTCGAGGAACAATTTATGAGAGTTGTTAACAAAACTATGGAGAGAGGAGGTATAGTTTTAATTCCAAGTTTTTCCGTTGAAAGAGCTCAAGAAATTATGGCAATTCTGGTTAAAAACAACTTCCTTTATCCTATCTATTTGGATGGGATGATATGGGATGCCAACACAGTTTTTACTGCATATCCTGAATATTATGGTAGAAGAATGATGAAGGATGCCATTAGTGGTAAAGATCCTTTTTTGTCCCCCATTTTTAAGAGGATTTCCTCTATGTCAGAAAGAGAAAAAGCATGGAATGATAGACCTTGTGTTATAATATCAACTAGCGGTATGTTGACAGGGGGTCCTGTTTTGGAACATTTAAAACATCTGGCTGAAGACGAGAGAAACACTCTAATCTTCGTTGGTTATCAGGCCGAGGGAACCTTGGGTAGAAAAATTCAAAAAGGATGGAAGGAAATTCCTATTGAAGATAATGGTAGAATGACAACTCTAAAAATAGCTATGGAAGTTTATACTGCTGAAGGATTAAGTGCCCATTCAGATAGGAAGCAACTTTTAGCTTATATAGGAAACTTAACATCTAAACCTAAACGAGTTTTGGTTGTGCATGGAGAAGAGGAGAAGGCTGTATCCTTGTCTAAAAGTATAGAGAGGATATTTAAAATAGAGAGTTATGCTCCGAGGCTTTTAGAAACTCTTCGTGTTGATTAGATTTAAATTTTTTTCGGTTCAAAAATTAACTAATGAAATATGTAGAAAAACTAATTGAATACTCTGATGAGTTAGGGTATTTAGTTTCGTCTAGCATTTCTAGAAAAATATTGTTTTTATTGGAGATTTGTCCAGAAACACCAACTAGGATTTCAAGGATTTTGAAGATGTCTTTATCTAATGTTTCAACGAAACTTAAAGAACTTAAAATTAGAGGACTAGTAGAGTGTATAAATCCCGGAAGAAGAAAAGGCAGAATATATATTATAACTACTAAAGGAAAGTCTCTTTTAGATATTATAAAATATATTACTAATTTAAACTTAACATATGAAGACAAAATATAAAGGATATAGAGTCGAGAGAAAGATAAAACAAAATCTAGAAAGAGAAGGTTGGATTGTTGTAAGAGCTGGAGGTAGTTTTGGCAAAGCAGATTTGGTTTGTATAAAAAAAGGCGTGTGTGTTTTCTTTCAAGTAAAATCTACAAGGAAGGATAAAATTTACTATAAAGGGTATATGGGAAAGATGTTAGAAGGGTTTCCATTCTATGTTGTAGTAGATTTTGGTTACGGTGATATTGAAGTTTTCGAGCCTGCTAATGTACTAGAGAAAGGAAAAGGAGAAAACTTTGAAGAATTTATTAGAAAATTTTGTTGAAGAATGAAAAATTTTTATATGCATATGTAAATAACCTTATGCCTCTTTTAGTTAAAGAATTGATGTCCAAGAAGGTTAACAAAATAGATGAGAAAAAAACAGTATATCATGCAGCAAAACAGATGGCTAAAGAAAGGAGAGGTTATGTTGTTATAGTAAGAAAAAACAAACCAGTGGGAATTCTTACTGATAGTGATATAATTGAAAAAGTGATTTCTAAGGGTAAAGATCCAAAAAAAGTTAAAGTTAGTGAAGTTATGAGCTCTCCCATAATAACCATATCACCGAACGATGATGTTGTTGAAGCATCTAGACTAATGAGGAAGAATTCTATAAAAAGAATTCCTGTAGTCGAAAAAGGAAAACTAATTGGTATAATTACAGATACTGATATAGCTAGAGTAAGTCCAGAATTTATAAATATAATAGAAGAAAGGCTTAGATTGAAAGAAGAAGGCGTAGAACCAGAAAGAATCGAAGGAAGAATAAGTGGTGTTTGCGAAGAATGTGATAACTATTCTGATAACCTTTACAACTTTAACGGAAGATGGTTATGCGAAGATTGTAAAGATTTATTAGAAAAGGATTAGTTTTTAGAATCCAAAAAAATTTATGATTGAAGTCGAGCTAGAAAAAGTTGGTATAAATAAAAAAGAGAGGATATTATCTATTTCTTCTTTAAACCCTGTCGTTGCTTTTGTTGGAGAGAAAATAATTGATGTATGCAAAAAACTTTCTTCAAGTGGACATAGAAGCTTGCCTGTTGTAGATAGAAAGATGCGCCTATTAGGAATAATAACTATAACGGATATTTTTAGTTTTTTTATAAGTGGTGGTAATATGAATGATTTTGTAGAAAATATAATGTCAAGAGAAGTTGTTGGATGCGACGCCAACGAGAGCATAGGTTATGTTTTACAGAAAATGAAAATCTCTAAAAGGGGAAGGCTGCCTGTGACGCAAGAAGGTAAGATTGTTGGAGTTATATCGGAGACAGACTTCATTTTGGCAGCAAAAAGTTTTGAAGCTTTCGAAAACATAGTTATAGACGAAGTCATGACTAAGAAACCGTTCTTTGTTACACCTTCCTTTACTCTAAGAGAAGTTATTAGAACAATGGTTAACGGAAAATACAGAAGACTTCCGGTTGTTGAAAACAGAGCATTGGTTGGATACGTGACTTCCACTCTTATTTTCAATTACTTAGTAAATAACTTATTTTCTGGAAAAATTTTAGATAGAACAATATCCGAAATTATGACAAAAAATATGATAACTGTATTGAAGAGAGAATCTTTATCAAATGTTTTAAAGAAAATGAAAGAGAAGAAAATAAGCTCTATGTTAATAGTGGATGAAGACAATAAACTAGAGGGTATATTTACAGAGAGGGACTACATAAACCTATTGGTTTGAAACCAAGTCAAACGAATGAATTATTTCATAAATAGGACCTTTTGGAGTTAATGTGCTTTTCATAATAGATATTTTATCAACGAGGACCCTTTCGTTAATATCGATTTTTCTAAATTCCAGTAGAGTTTTCTTGTCCTTAACATTTTTCACTCTGAATAATGTAAGATGAGGAGGTTTAACGTCGCCGCCAACTTCTTTTTCTATAATCTTACTTAGATCATCTAAACCAACAACGTCAACAACTATAACTCTAATAAAATTCTCGTTTGGTATGAATTTAATCTTTGTTAAAATTGCTTCTCTTTTATATGTGTTTTTTGCCACTATATCTACCTTATTTCTTATTTCGTTTATTTCGCTCTCCTTTTTTTCTCCAAGAAAAGATAATGTAATGTGCATATTTTCTTTTTCAACGCTTTTTCCATTTATCAAATTTGCTATTTTATCTTGTAGTTCTTGGATTTTTTGTGATTTTATAGGGTAAATTGCTATAAAACACCTAACCATAATCTTTATTTATTTAAAACCTAAATAAAATATGGTGAATTAGCATGTCTATAAAAACTGTTAGAGTTTCTGATGTTATAGGGAAACCAGTAATAAGTGCAGAGACTGGGAAGAAATTAGGTATAGTAGCAAACTTAGAGTTCATTACAGATACTGGTGAATTATTGAATATTGTAGTAGAGGATGCAACAAGAAGCTTATTAGATCTAAACGTTAAAACAGACTCAAAAGGAAGACCACTTATACCATTTTCTGCTGTTAAATCGGTTGGAGATTTTGTTGTTGTAACAGAAAGTGAGATAATTTAGAGTCTAGTAAACAAGGAAGTTTGTCTTTCTTTAATTTCTTTCTTGCCTTCCAATTGGTTTTTAATCTTGATTGCAGTCTTCTCTCCAACTATTTTTGCTATTGTTTCTAGCGGAGCTCTTCTTAGATCTTCCAAAGATTTAAAACCAGAATTATACAATTTTCTAGCTCTGATTCTTCCTACCCCTTCTAGAGTAACTAAAGGCAATAGTTCTTCTTTAATACCCTTTTCAACTCTTAGTCTCAACTTTTTCAATTTAGTTAAAACTTCTTTCTTCCTCATAACTAGGGCGATTTCATGTAAAGAGTAAAGAAGCCAATCTGCTATTTGTAAACGAGAATAAAGTTCTCCAGGAGTTAAAGAATACTTTTGCATTATTTCTTCTTCAGTTTTTTCATTAATCCAATCTTCCAAAATTTTAGCCATCTTTACGCTCTTTTCAAACTCTTCATACTCATACTCATCAGAAGGAACCTCAACCAATATTTCTTCTTTTCTGGATTCTATAGTAGATTCTATTTCATCCAATTCACTCGTTCTAACTGAGAGTAAAGGCTTCATTTCTATTGAAGAAGAAATCAGCTGTAAGAATGAAAATTCAGTAAATCTTTCTTTTGATTTTAAACCATCAACAAAAATTTTACCAGTTAGGGGATCAATGTACAATTCTGAGATTCTCTTTCCAAGTCTCGTGGCTTCTAATTTTTCTCCGTCAATTGTTATGAAAGACCACTCATTCAAAGATTGCAGAATATTTTCTACTTTTTCTTCTATAATTGATAGATCTCCATACTTAAAAGCAAAGAATGTTGATGAGAAGAAGTCAAATATAGATTTTTTCTTTTTACAAAAATCGCTAGCTATCAACGCTAGTACATGCATTCTCAAGGCAGGTTCTGAAGCTAACTTAGATGTTATTGGTTCTGGTTCTCCAAAAACAAATCGTTCTATCAATTCTTCAGCATCGTTTTCGCTTTTTGCAATTATTATAGATTCGCCATAATTATCGTATCTAGGTCTTCCTGCTCTACCAATCATCTGATAATATTCAAGAATAGGAATGTAGATTGAGCCATAAAGTGGGTGATACCTTTTTGCTTCTTTTATCAAAACTCTAAAAGCCGGCAAATCTACACCAGCTGCTAAAGTCGTTGTTGAAACTAGAACTTTTATCAAGCCGTTTCTGAAATTCTCTTCAATCAACCTTCTTTGTCCTCCAACTAATCCTGAATGATGAAATGCCACACCGCTTTTAATACATTTAGCTAATCTTTTACATTGCTCTGTAGGAACTTCCAATACGTTTTCAATTTCATCAGAAAGCTTTTTTAGAAGTTCTAAATCGCTTTTTCCAAGTTTGCTACTAACAACTTTTGACAATCTTTCTGCTAATGCTTCTGTTGACTTTCTTGTTGAGCAAAATATTAAGATTTGTTTTCCTTTGTTTATTGTATCAACAACTATTGCTTCTTCTAAATCAAGTTCTTTATCTAATTCTATCGTCTTATATCCAGGAAACTTTATTTTGGAATCGTATGCAATACCCTGATAAAGTTTTACAGGTCTAAAATCGCTCTTTAGAAGCTCTGCATCAAGCCACTCTGCTAATTCTTCGGCATTTCTTATGGTTGCAGATAACCCAACTATTTGAATATTTTTTACAATTTTTCTCATTTTTGTTATTAAAATTTCTAGAGTAGGACCTCTAGAAACGTCTGTAAGTAGGTGAATCTCATCTAAAATCAGTAAGCCTACATCTCTAATCCACTCAGCACCATGCCTGATTAGCGACTCCACTTTTTCGTTTGTTGCAACAATCAGATCATAATTTTGAAGCCAAGGATCACTAGAATCAAAATCTGATACAGATATGGCAACTTTATATTCGTTAAAAAATTTTAAAAATTCTTCATATTTTTCAAATGCTAACGCAACCAAAGGAGAAGTGTACAAAACTTTCTTCCCTTTTTCTAAAGTTTTAATTGCGGCTAATATTGCTATTAAAGTTTTTCCTGATGCCGTAGGAGTAGAAACTATGCAATTTTTTTCAAATAACCTTCTTTTAATAAAATCTTCCTGAGGAGGATAGAATTCTTCAATTTTCTTATTTCTTATCTTCTCAATCCATTTATCGACGAATCCAAAATTTCTTAATTCTTCAACTCTCATATTTCATATTCTCTTTTGCTAATATGTTTATGGAGTGAGAAGGATGAGAGAAGGGAAATTAATATCTCTTGGAATAGAAGGAACAGCCCATACTTTTGGCGTGGGCATTGTCTCTGAAGACGGAAGGATTTTAGCAGATGAGAGAGATGTTTATAACCCTCCAGAAGGAAAGGGTATTATTCCTTCTGATGCAAGAAAACATCATGAGGAAGTATCAAAAACAATTTTAGAAAGAGCTATAAGTTCTGCTGGTATTACTTTTGAGGAAATAGATATAATTTCTTATTCAGCTGGACCAGGCTTGCCACCTCCGCTTCTTTTTACTGCAAAATTTGCAAAAGAACTGGCTGAGAAATTCCATAAACCTTTAGTAAAGGTACATCATGGCATTGGTCATATTGAAATTGGAAGACTTTTAACAGGATGCAAAGATGCAGTCGTTGTTTATTTGTCTGGAGGTCACAATGCAATTTTAGCGTTTGTTAACGATTCTTACAAAGTTTTTGGAGAAACTCAAGATATAACAATTGGAAACCTTTTCGACACTATTGCAAGATCATTCGGGTTTTCAATGCCAGGTGGACCAAAAATAGAAGAGCTTGCAAAAAATGGGAAAAATTATATTGAATTGCCGTATGCTGTTAAAGGTATGGATGTTTCTTTTAGCGGAATTCAAACAGCTGTTTTGAAGTTAATTTCAGAAGGAATTAGTAGGGAAGATATAGCATTTTCTCTACAGGAAACTTGTTTCGCAATGCTAACTGAAGTTACTGAAAGAGCATTGGCTCATACCGAAAAAAACGAGATTTTGTTAGTAGGTGGAGTTGCTTCTAATAAAAGATTACAAGAAATGATGAATAAAATGTGTGAGGAAAGAGGAGCAAAATTCTATGTAGTTCCTTCTAAATATTCCTCTGATAATGGTGTTATGATAGCATACGCTGGTTTGCTTGCTTATAAAAGGGGTTTTGATAGACCTTTCGAGGATTTGATAAAACCAAAATGGAGAATTGATGAAGTAAAGTGGTTTATTTAGGAGGTAAAAATAAATTATGATATTAAAGAGAGAAACATTTGACAAATTCTTGAAGAAATTTGGAGCTAAAAGAGTTTCTCCTGAAGCAGCTGAATATTTGGCCAAATATTTGGAGGAGAGATCTATTTTACTTTTGAAAGAAGCAAAAACATATGCTGAACATGCCAGGAGAAGTACCGTTTTGCAAGATGATATAAGGCTTGCAAGAAAAAATCTAAATCTATAATCTTCAATTCTAAAAACATTTATGGGAGTTGAAGAGCTTTTACAAGAATTGGAGAAAAAATCTGGTTTGAGTAGAGAAGAGTTGATGAAAAGAATAGATAAGAAAATTATCGAACTTGATAATTTGATAACTGTAGAAGGAGCTATTTATTTGGTAGCTAGAGAATTGGGAATAGAGCTTCCGTCTCCAAGAAGAAGGGTAACAATATCAAGCATACTTCCTGGAATGAGAAAAGTAAGCTTTATGGGAAGAGTTTTCAAAATTTCTAGAATTGTTGAGTTTGGCGTTGGAAATAAAGGTAAGGTGGTTAATCTTTTTGTTGGCGATGCTACAGGCTATGTTAAAATACCCCTTTGGAACGAGCAAGTAAGTTTTGTCGACCAAAAAAAAGTTACCGTAGGGTCGCTAATTCAAGTAATAAATGGTTTCGCTAGAGAAGGAATTTATGGAGAAGTAGAAGTTTCTTTGGGCAGGTTCGGATTGCTTAAAGTTTTAGATACAGAAATTCCTGAAATTCCCAGCGCCGAGGAACTTGTTCAAAAATTTTCTTCTTTTGAAAGAGTTAAAATTAGAGATATTAGACCAGGAAATTTTGAAATAACAGGATTCATAGTAAAAATCTTCAAAGCAAACTATGTATACAATTCTAATGGAGAAAAGATAATGATAATTCCCACTTTGATTGATGATGGTACAGGCGATATAAGAGTTTCATTTTTTAGAGAATTAGCAGAAACTTTAGCAGGAATAAGTGTTGATGAATTAGAAAAAATTGAAGAAGACAAGAGAAAAAGTTTTCTCGAGGAAAGACTTTTAGGAAAAGAAATTATTGTAGAAGGAAGAGTGAAGAAAAATGATATGTATGATAGATTAGAAATGATAGCAACTAATATCAAACCTTTTAATCCTACAGAAGAAAGTTATAAATTGGTGGAGGAGTTAGAAAATGAGTGAGAAAGAAATTAGATTGGAAGACATCCCAGGAATAGGTCCAAAAACTGCTGAAAAATTAAGAGAAGTTGGTTTTACGGATCCAATGGCAATTGCTGTTATTTCTCCTTCTGAGCTTGCTGCAATTGCTGAAATTGGTGAAGGTCAGGCAGCAAAGATTATAGCTGCTGTTAGAGAAATTTTGGATATTGGTTTAGTAACGGCAGACAAAATACTTGAAAGGAAGCAAAAAGCATTGAGAATAACAACTGGTTCTAAAGCATTAGATAATTTGCTTGGTGGTGGTGTAGAAACTCAAGCTATTACAGAGAGCTATGGTGCCTTTGGTAGTGGGAAATGTGTAAGCAAAGATACTCCAGTAATCTTCTTTAATGATGAGAATTACCATTACGAAAAAATAGAAGACGCATACGAAAGATACAAGAAAATATATGGCGAAAGAAAATTTGATGAGGGTTATATTGTTCCTTTGAAGAATGTTAAAGTTATAGGATTTTCTGGTTTAGAGTTTAAAAAAGTAGAAGCTGCTGCAATATACAAAGAGTTCGTAAAAAATATTTGTACATTGGAAACTAAAAGAGGAAAATTGCTTAAAGCTACAAAAGCACACAAACTTTTGACTTTTGATGGCAACTCTATTTCATGGAAACCAATTGGTATGGTAAAAAAAGGAGATGCGATAGCATCTCCGAAAATCTTGGAAGTTGAGAAAAACAGTTTTATTGATGAAGATGATGCTTATTTCATAGGACTTTTTGTTGCCGAGGGAACTTCCAATCCACCTTCTATTTATACTGCTGACGAAGAATTAAAGGACTGGATTTCTTCATATTTAGAGAGAAAGTTTAATTATAAACCAAAAATTACCAAAAGAAGAGGAGTGTACAGAATTTTATTACGAAAGGAAACTTTCTCTCTACTTAAGAACTTAGTTAAATGTACAGCAGGAAGTAAGTTCATTCCTTCGGAAATTTTTGAGGCAAAAGAAGAAGTTATTGCCGCATTCTTGAAAGGATACATAAAGGGAGATGGATATGTTAAAGATTATGTTGAGATGACAACAAAAAGCAGTATTTTAGCAAGTCAGCTTTCCTACCTATTGAAAAGACTTGGTATAGACGCTACTATTAGAACTAAGAAAATAAAAGGAGAAATCTACTATAGAATTTTTGTAGTAGGTGAAGATAGAAATAGACTTTTCAAAATCCTTGAAAAGAAAGGGAATTTTAGAAATTCTTTTTATGGTTATCCGAGACCAATCATCAATTATTTGAGAAAAGTTTATAGTTTAACAATCGGCGGAAATAGAGGAAGAAAAAGAAAAGTAATAGGCAAGAGAAACTTTATTAAAAATCATGCTTACCATGTTTTGATTGGAAGCACAAAAGCTGATGTTATCAATCAAAGAACATTCGATGAAATTGTTAATATATTCAATCTTGGCAGGAATACATTAATCAAAGCAAGAAAACTTGCAGAAAATTTAGAAAATCTTAAAAAGGAGGAATTAAAAGAACTCATCAATATTTTACCGTATCCTTACAAAACATTAAGTGTTTTACTTGGAGTAAACAGATCTACTCTTCAGAATTATCTAATTAGAGGTCTTCCAAAAAGAAATAGAGAGAGAGTTAAACTCATAAAGATGTTAATTATAAGAGAGGTAGACAAAAGATTGAAGTTATTAGAAGAATGTTTGAGGACTTGCGAATTGATAAGCAAATTCTCATGGGATGAGATTAAAAGGATAGAAGAAGTTCAATATAATGACTATGTTTATGATTTTGTAGTTCCAGCTGGTCATACTTTTGTTGGAGGATTCGCACCTTTATTATTACACAATACACAACTAGCACATCAACTTTCTGTAAATGTTCAACTTCCTCCAGAAAAAGGTGGTTTAGGAAAAACGGCAGTTTATATAGATTGTGAGGGAACGTTTAGTCCAAACAGAATTGTTAGCATGGCAAAAGCCAAGGGTTTAGATCCACAAACAGCATTAAAGAACGTTTTTGTTGCTAGGGCATTTAATGCTGAACATCAAATGTTCATTGTAGATAAGTTAAGAGAACAAATAGAAGAGAAAAATATCGGCTTAATTGTTATTGATTCTATTACTTCTCATTTTAGAGCTGAGTATGTTGGTAGAGGAGAATTAGCAGAAAGACAACAAAAATTGAACAAGCATTTGCATACTTTACAAAGGTTGGCAGATGCTTTTAATTTGGCAGTTTACATAACAAACCAAGTTATGGCTGATCCATCTGTAATTTTTGGAGATCCTACTAGACCAGTTGGGGGACACGTGCTCGGGCATTTTAGTACGTATAGAATTTATCTAAGGAGAAGTAAAGAGAACATTAGAATTGCTAGATTGATAGATGCACCAAATCTACCAGAAAGCGAAGTTGCGTTTAAAATAACGGAAGAAGGAATAAAAGACGTAGACGAAAAATAGATAAAATGGAAATAATAAAAAGAGGAGCAGAGGCCATACTTTATATAGACTATTTTGAGGGAATGAAAGTTCTTGTTAAGGAGAGAATAAAGAAGAGCTATAGATTAGAAGTTTTGGATAAAAAGCTTAGAGTCGAAAGAACAAGAAGAGAAGCAAATTTAATGAGAGAAGCCAGAAAAGTCGGAGTTAACACACCTCAAATATTTCATGTAGACGAAGAGAATTGTAGAATAATAATGGAGTTTATAGATGGAAAAAGATTAAAAGATGTTTTAGATGAGTGGAGTGAAGAAAATATAGAAAAAATTTTTATTGAAGTTGGTAAATTTGTTGGTAAAATGCATTCTGCTGACATAATACATGGAGATCTAACAACCAGCAATATTCTTGTAAAAGATGATAAAATTTATTTCATAGATTTTGGTTTGGGTTATTTCTCAAAAAGAATAGAAGATAAGGGAACTGATCTAAACTTGTTTAAGGAGGCAATTAGAGCAACTCACCCTAAACTTTTAAACTTATGTTGGCAAAATATTGTAATAGGTTATAGAAAAACTTTTGAAGAATGGGAGAAAGTATTAAAAAGGGTTGATGAAATTGAGAAACGCGCAAGATATGCTGAGAGAGTTATTAAAGATTAAGGGAGAGGACAAGCTCGAGATAGTAGAGAATTTTTTCATAATCTTGTTGCTCGCTTGCAGTATATTACTTTCTTTATTTATAGGATTGGCCAGCGTAGTTCCAAAAGGTTGGCCCGTTGTTGGGATAATGCTTTCTAGTTTCTTTATTTTTATTTCAATAATTTCTCTCGTATTAATATGGGTAATTAGAGAGGTGTAAAAATGGCAAGAATGTATTCGAGAAAAAAAGGAAAATCTAGAAGCCACAAACCACCAATAAGAATAGTGCCTAGATGGTTTGAAATGAAGAAAGAAGAAGTTGAAAAACTTGTTATAGAACTTGCTAAGAAAGGATATTCTTCTGCAATGATAGGAACAATTTTGAGAGATCAATATGGTGTTCCTGATGTTAAGACTATTGTTGGAAAATCTATAACCCAAATAATGAAAGAAAACAACCTCTATCCACAATATCCTGAGGAATTGTTAAACTTGTTTAGAAAGGCTGTTAATTTACATGAACATCTATTAAAACATAAGAAAGATAAGGCATCTAAAAAAGGTTTCGAAAACCTTGTTTCTAAGATAAGAAGACTAATAAAATACTACAAGAGAAAGAAAATGTTACCTCAAGATTTCGAATTCGAAATAGAGAAAGCAAGGTTGATAATACAGAAGTGATCAGCTTGTTTTTAAAGGAGATTGAAAGAGTGGCGAAAATTTCTAAAGAACTTGTCAGAAAGAAACACGTTAGGATATATGCTCAGTATGATGCAGATGGTATCACATCAGCTTCAATAATCGCTAAGTTTTTGATAAGAGAGGGTTGTAATTTTGAGCTGAAAATACTTAAACAACTGAATTCAAAAAGTGTAAAAGAAATTGTATATAGAGAAGACGATTTTTTGATATTTTTAGATATGGGGAGTGGTCAAATAGATTTACTTAAAGACATCATAGAAAAGGCAAACGTTTTAATAATAGACCACCACGAACCAATAAAATATGAACATCCTAATCTTTTTCACATTAATCCTTTATTATTTGGAGAAGATCCAGAAAAATATTCCACGTCTTTGATATCTTTAATGTTTGTTAGGTTTATAAATCCAAAAAACATAGATCAAATAGATATTGCTATAGTTGGGGCCGTCGGTGATAGAAGGGAGGAAGGAATAAAAGCAGGTGCTCTCAACGAAGTTTTGGAAATAGCCAAAGAGCTAGGTTTTATAAGCGTTAATAAAGATTTAAAGCTTTTTGGTTCAAACAGACCTCTGTTCAAAACAATAGCATACAGCTTTGACCCGCTGATACCTTCTATTTATGGTAATGAAGCTGCCGCCATACAGTTCTTGCAAGATCTTGGTATAAGTGTTAAGAAAGGAGAAACATGGAGAACTTTTAGTGATTTAACGGACGAGGAGAAGGCAAGAATAGCAGATGGTATAATAAGGGAAAGGAGAGGCCTTATAGATTTTTATGAATTATTTTGCGAGGTTTTTACACTTTCTAAGAGACCTGAATTTCTTAACGATTCCAGAGAATTTTCTGTTGTTATAAATGCTTGTAGTAGGATGGGCGAAAGCGATTTAGCAATTAGGTTATGTCTTGGGGATTATTCGGTATATCCTAAAGCTATTGAGAAGGTTGAAGAATATAGAAAGAAAATAGCAGAGTCGATTTCTCTTATAGAGAATGGAAGAATAATAGAAAAAGATAATGGAATTTTCATAATAGGAGGAAGAGAAATACCAGATTATCTTATAGGTGTTATAACATCAATTATTCTAAGTTCGAAGAAACCTAATAAACCTGTATTTGGTTTAGCATATGATAATATGACAAACATGATAAAGATATCTGCAAGAAAACAAAATGGAGATGATATAAATTTGAGAGACATTTTAGTTAATGTTGCTAAAGATTTGGGTGGAGAAGCGGGAGGACATAAGGATGCAGCAGGAGCTTATATTCCTGTTGGCAAAGAAAATGAATTTATAGAGAAAGTAAATAAATTAATAGGTGTGAATAATGCCAAAGAGTAAAAAAACAAAAGTTTGGTTGAAGTTGATAACTCCGGAATTTTTAGGTAGAAAAGAAGTAGGAGAAATTCCTGCTAATGAACCAGAAGCGGCAAAAGGTAGAAGAGTTATTATTAGCGCAATAGACGTTTTGGGAGATTTTAATAAATATTATCTTAAATTCATTTTCAAGGTTGGCAAAGTAGATAACGAATATGCATATCTTTATTTTGATGGGTTGGAATGCACAAGAGATTACATTGCTAGAATGATTAGAAGAAAAGTTGATAGAACAGATTTAGTTGTGGATAAAGTTACAAAAGATGGTATCGTTTTAAGAATAAAAACGATATGTGTAACAAGAAAAGTGCCTAGAGGAATTAGGAAAAAGATAAGAAAGAAAATAGATGAAATTTTAAATAAAGAAGTAAAAGATTCAACTATGGATAATTTTATTTTGAAGGTTTTATCTGATGATTTTAAGAACTCTATAATTTCTTCTCTTAATAAAATATATCCTGTAAAACATTTTGAGTTTAGGAAAATTGAAGTTAAGACACCGCTCGAGGAGTTAGTGAAGGTGAAAGAAGCGAATACACAACAACCACAATAAATAACGCTGAGATAAATTTAGATGCTAATTCTCCTTTTTTTCCAAAAATATTCTTCAGTATTTCTTTAGTTATTAGTCCTCCATCAAGTGGTATTATTGGTAGCATGTTTGCTACTGCTATTCCCAAGCTTAAGAATGATACCCATTGTACTACCAATATTAAATAGGCAAATAGTTTGAGTAAGTTTTCATTAGCTGGGGTATTTGTGTTTTTGTAAACTATATAATTTCTTACATCCATTATACCAATATAACTCGCATTATCCTTTTCGGCTAAAGTTATATTGAAAATTCCCTCTGTTGTTTTTATTGTAACTGTTGAATACGGTTTTGTGTTTTTTAAGAAGTCCTGCAAATCATATATATTGTTTATTGTTTTGTTGTTTATTTGGGTTATTATCCCTTTCAGTCCTACCTTCTCTGCTGGAGATTCTGGTATAGTGTTGTTAAACCAAACTCCTTTAGATTCAAATGTTATATTGGTAAGCTGAATTATTAAAAATAGCAGAATTGTAAAAACTAAAAATAATATAAGGTTACCAAAACTACCTGCAGCAAAGATTTTAATTTTCTTTTTTGGTTCAAGTTTCTCTAGTTTCTTCTCAGACAAATCTACAAAAGCTCCTATAGGAACTATTAATAAGTAAATGATTCCGTATCTCCTGGTTTTTACTCCTTCGGTTGAAGCTATTAAAGCATGCATCGATTCATGAGAAAAAATTATTAAAAATATTGCTACGATCCAAATCCAAAAAGGAACAGATATTACAGGACCTGGATATTTGAATTCTGAAACTGTTGGCAAAACTAGAGCTACAGACATTTTTGAATAAATTAAAGAGTTTATCAAATAGTAGACTCCAACAAAAGTTAGTATTGGTGCTGAAATTAGGGAGAGAAGGCCAGCAAATTTCATTAATTTTTGGTGTTTTGATGCGATTTCATTAATTTTTTCTGTGTACTCCTTTGAATATTCAAAGATTAATATTTTCTCTACTTTTATTTCTTTTCTTTTTCTTAATAGTCTAAAAGCTATAAGAGAAAAGAAAATTATCATTAGAAGCATTTCAAACAAATTAACTCTAATTTTTCTCACCCGATTTATTTACATATATATCCAAGCACACTTTCCACTTTCTTGGAGCATATGGTAAAACTTTTTGTTTGCTTATAATCTTGTATTCAACTTTAGTGTTTTTAAATCTTTCTTTTACTATTTTTTCGGCATTTTCGAATATATTTGGTTCACAACCTAAATTATAAAAATGAATATATCCTTCTTCTTTTAAACAATTAATAGCGATATCTAAGAAATCCTCTCCTTTTAGAGGTAATGGCATAACGACTCTATCACATTTTCCATAGAAATCTTTGCTTTTTTCTTTAACATCTCCTTCTATAACTTTTACCTTGTCTTGAACTTTGTTTAGGATAACGTTTTCTCTTGCATATTTTACCGCTATTGGATTTATTTCTATTGCTATAACTTCTTTTACTTTAGGCTGTTTTTTTGCAATTTGAATTGCATATGGTGCTACACCAGCAAACATTACCATAACAGTTTCATTTTCTTTTATTTGTGATGCTATTCTTTGTCTTTCCGTCAGCTCTCGAGGAGAAAAATAAACTTTTGTTGGATCTAATTTAAAAATGCAGCCGTATTCTTTGTGATAGGTTTCAAAGTTTTTTTCTCCAGCTATGAATTTTAACTTTCTAGTTCTAAAAATACCTTCTCTTTCACCAACTTTCTCTAATACAGTTTTCACGTTTTTATTCAAACTCATTATTATTTTTGCGACGTGCCTCTTCCTTCTTTTTAGTTTCTTTGGTATTTCAACTATTGCTATATGTCCAATAATATCAAAACTGCTTGGTCTTTCGTTTTTAAACTTTTCTATTTCGGTGAAAATTTCTACATCATTTTTAAGTTTACCCATTTTAATATAGCTTTCTTTTTAAATTTATGCTAGTGCTTGCTGGCTTAGGACTTTCCGACGAAAATAGTATAACTCTAGAAGAAATAAAAGAAGCCAAAACTTCAGACTATATTTTTGCCGAGTTTTATACGAATATTTGGAAAGGTAGCATTGAAAGGTTAGAAAATATAATTGGAAGCAAAATAGAAATATTAAAAAGAAAGGATTTAGAAGAGGAAAGTGAAAAAATTTTAGAGCTTGCAAGTAGAAAAAAAGTGCTAATTTTTGTTCCAGGAGATCCATTGGTTGCCACCACTCATTCTTCTCTTCTTTTGGAATGTTTAAAAAGAAAGATTGAAGTTAAGATAATTCATAATTCCTCTATTATTTCTGCTGTTTGTGAAAGCGGTTTGCATTCATATAAGTTTGGACCTTCGGTTACCATTCCTCTTAAAGATAGGGTTAAAGGAAATATAGAATCAGTAATTAATGTTATAAAGGACAATAAGAGTAGAGGTCTGCATACTTTATGTTTTTTGGATTTTGATTTAGAGAATAGGAAATTTTTAGAGGTTAATGATGCGATTAATTTTTTGATAGAAAACGGAATTATTGATAGAGAGGAGAAAATTGTCGTTGCTTCTTGTATAGGATCTAATAATAAAAAAATTGTTTGGAAAGAGGCGTTCTATCTTAAAGACTTTAAATTCGATTTGCCAGCAATTATAGTAGTTCCTGGTAAGCTTCATTTTACAGAAAAAGAAATTTTAGAGCTATGGTCTCTTTGATTCTTTGCTTGTTATCCATACTACAAATCCTATTATTCCAATGAAAGTTATTATGAAAAGCAAAGAGTACACAGTTTCCATATCTACACTTTCCAAAACGTCTCCAAATAAGTAAGAGACCCTACTCGAGAGAAGCACAGCAACACCAATCAACACTCCTAAAACTATTATTCCTATACCGAACTTTCCTCCAAGTTTTTCTCCTATTGTTTTTGTTATTCCCTCCTCTGGGAGGAACATTCCAACGATTAATAACCCTACTATTACTGTTAATGTTGCTATAGTTCCTTTAAGAAAGAATGAGGAAAAGAATTGTTGATATTCTTGGATGCTAGTGCCAGTTATTATGGGATATCCCCACACCATAAACGCTGCAACTAAAGATACAGTTGCGTTTACTCCTAAGTTTTTTTCAGGGTCTCCAAAAAGTTTAGACCTTCTTAACAACCCATAAAATACAGCTGCTGTTAATAAGAATGGTAAAAATGCAAAAAAGCCCATTTTTTCTAAGTTTATTAATAGAGTTTCTATTGCGCTAGTCATTTCCCACCACCTGCTACTCTTTCGGCGAGAAGAAGGACTACAATAACTATTATCAAACCAACTACTAGTAGAATAACCTCAGGCGGTGCAGACGGTCCTGTTGGTTGAGAAGAAGGTACAATATAACTGTAAAATACTCCAACTAAGCCGCTACTAACAAAAAGGGCAATAGAAACGCCTATAAGTACGTAAAGTGCTTCGCCACCCGTGAACACTTGCTCGAGCGTTTTTGGTAAATTAGGGTACAATAAACTAGCAATCAAGAAGCCTACGAATAATATAAGCAATATTGCAAAAGCTTGAGAAAAAAAAGTTGCTAAAGGAACTACAAGGCTGACTCCAGTTATTATTGGGTATGCGAATATGAAAAAGGCAATTGAAAAAGCAATTAAGGCGTTTAAAATTACATTATCTCCTAATATTCTTTTTTGTCTTAGTAAGGCATAAATTAAGGTCAAAGCAAGAAAAAATGTTAGCAAATTGAAGAATCCAACTTCAGACAACCTATTAACTATTAAGCTATACAAATTGCTCATAACTAGTTTAGTGTTTTATACTTAAATCATTTTTCTTTTACTAATCTAGAGAGAGATCTCACGGAATCTATTAAAGCTGGTAATATTTCTTTGAATATTTCCTCTAGAGCATTAATTCTCTTTGATAATTCGTTTATAGACGAATTCAACTCCTCTATTTTTTTCAAAATTTTATCGTAATGCTCTTCTCTACTTTTTGTTGCTTCTTTAAAATCTCTTATTATTTCTTCTATTCTATTCTCTAAATTTTGAGATTTTAGGTTTATCTTTTCTACCTCTTTTGCTATTTCGCTAACTCTCGAATGAATTAGGTAATCTATGTAATTAAAGTAATCTTCCCAAGAATATTGTGGATATTGTGGTTGGGGTTGGAGAGTCTGCATTTGTTCTGGTTGCTCTTGTTGAATTTTTTTAACTACTTCTTCAAAGCTTGGTATCTTTTCTGTTTTTTCTTCTTTAGCTTCTTGGCTTGATGACATCAACTTTTCTTTTAAAGCTTGTGTTAAAGCTATATCTATTTCTTGTGGGCTGTACCCCTCTCTTCTTAATACGTCGATTATTTCTGGTTCTGAAAAGCCATGGGAGGATAATTCTTTTACTCTCTCCACAGGAGGCGTCTTAGGTTGTTTTTTAAAAATTTGGAGTGGCATAAGCACCAATTATATTTTGTTTTCTTGTTTTAAAATACTTTTCTTCAACTCTTCTAATTTAGATTCTAGCTCTTCCTTTAAAACAAAGTTTGAAGTTAGGGGGTTAAAAACTTCTAGTAGAATTTTTATTTTTTGTAGTTCAACTTTTGTTGCGAACTGGTCAGTCTTTTTATCAATAGCTTTTATACTTTCTATTATTGACGATATTTCGTTTTTAATATCGGAGATCTTTTTTTCTTCTAAATCCTTTATTATTTTAATGTCATCTCTTAGTTGTTGAATAAGTTTTTCTATAGAAGATATTCTTTCTTCAAGCATGTTGGTTTTTATTTCTACCATTCTTATTCTTCTGTTAAGTTCGTTTATTTCGAGAGGAAAAGTTTGAGTTTTTTCCGCCATAGGATAATTTTAATGTAGACAAATAAATATATGGAAGTTGAAGTAAAAGCGAACGAGCTTAGAGTTAATGCTAAAGATTGGACGTCTTTTACAACTATAGAAGATTCAAAAGAAATGATGAACTTTATTATGAATAAATTATTGGAATTCCCAGAGGTAGAGAGAATAACGATATCTGAGTACAGAGAAATTGAATATCCGGAGTATCAAGTAAAAATTTTAAAAGAGATAGTTAATATTTACAGCTATTTTGTAAAAGAAAAGGGAGTTTTGAGCCTTAGTTTTTTTCCGCAGTATCATTCGATAACTAGAGAATTGATAAATTCTCTTCTTTACGATCCAATTTTTTGTTACGTAAAAGCTAATATGTATATTTTCAAGCAACCAGATTCTCCATATTCTCGAGAATTTCTTATTCCTTTAAAGTCTATGCTAGAATCAACAAGATTAATTCAAGAGGTTAGAGAGAAGCTAGATAAATATGTTCCAGGAACCAGAGATATCTATAGGCATGTTTTCATTCCGGTAATCAGGCCTACATTTATGCTTAGCAGATTTTTCCTATTTCCTCCTAAGAATTCAGAGCTTATAGAGAAATATTATTTGAAGGACGGTAGCGAGGTTAATATATTTAAAGTTCCTAATGTGGTTAGACCACTTTACTTTGTTTTATCTAAGGAATTTTTTCTTTCTGAGGAAAAATACTCTTTGCTAAATGAAGCAAGGTCTTTATTAATCGAAAGAGGTTTAACAGAAAGGGAAAGTAGAGATTTAGAACTAATTAGGAGAGGATTCCTCGAGAGAGCTAGGAATTTGTTAAAAGAGATTATGATAAGAAAAAAAATTACTGTATCTCCCAAGGAATTGGAAGAACTGGCAGAAATTCTAGTTAGATATACTGTTGGTTTCGGTGTTTTGGAAATACTTTTGGCGGATGAAAGAATTCAAGATATTTACATTAATGCTCCAGTAGGAAAGTTTCCTGTTTTCATTAATCATGCGGATTATGGTGAATGCGAAACAAATTTAATTGTAACTCAGGAGGAAGCAGAATCTTGGGCTACTAGATTTAGACTTTATTCTGGAAGGCCTTTAGACGAATCTAATCCAGTATTGGACACTGAAATAACCTTGCCTTTTGGTAGAGCGAGAGTGACAGCTGTTACTAGAACTTTATCTTCAGCGGGTTTAGGGTATGCTTTTAGAAGACATAGAGAAAGCCCTTGGACTTTCCCTTTGTTCATTAAGGTAAAGTATTTCAATCCTTTGTTCGCAGGTCTAATGAGTTTTATTATAGATGGAGGAAGAGCAGTTTTAGTGGCTGGAGGTAGAGGCTCAGGTAAGACTAGTTTGTTATCCTCGATGATTTTAGAGCTTATGAGAAAGTATAGAGTTATAGTCCTGGAAGATACTCCAGAGATTCCAATAGAAATTTACAGAAGGCTTGGTTACAATATTTTGCATTTGAAATCCCGTTCTGTAATAACTCATGTAGAGACGGAATTAGCTCCAGAAGAAGCTTTAAGAACTGCCTTGAGATTAGGAGATTCAGCTCTTATAGTTGGGGAAGTTAGAAGCAAAGAATCTACAGTTTTATTCGAAGCTATGAGAATAGGAGCTTTAGCTAATTTGGTTGCCGGCACCATTCATGGCGAATCTGCGTATGGCGTTTACGATAGAGTAGTTAATGATTTAGGTTTGGTTCCCACGAGCTTTAAAGCCCTAGACATAATTATAATAACAAACATAATAACTAGTCCTGATGGACTCAGAAGATTCAGAAGAGTTACAGAAGTTGTTGAGGTTAGAAAGAAATGGAAAGAAGATCCTATGTTAGAGGGAGCTTTCGTTCCTCTAATGACTTATTCAGCCAAAGAAGATGCTTTAAAGCCTACTGACGTTTTGTTAAATGGCGAGTCAGAAGTTTTGAACGAAATCTCTAAAAGAATTAGAGAATGGCATGGTGCTTGGGAAAAGGTTTGGGATAATATACTTCTTAGGGCTAAGATTAAAAAAACCATTGTTGATTTTGCAGAGAAGTTGAATAAGCCAGAAATATTAGAAGCAGATTGGGTAGTCAGTGCTAATGAGGCATTCCATTTAATTTCTAGTAAAGTTTATGATGAAACAGGCTCTTACGATTCTAAAATTATATACGAAAAGTGGTTAAAATGGTTTAAAGAGAGGCTTAAGGCATGAGCGAATACAGAAAGCTTACAAATTTCGAGAAGTTTTGTAAAATTTTTGGCAAGATTAAAATTCCAGTTCCTAAATTTTTTGAAAAAAGATTGAAAGAAGAGATAGATTTTTGTCATTTTGAAGTAACTCCATCCGAAGTTTTTTCAACTTCTATAATAGTTCCAACTGTTTTTTTCTTTATATCTTATTTAATTCTATATTTCTTTGGTTTTGCAACTATAGATTTTATAATAAGCTTTCTACTTCTTTCGTTAATCATTTTTTACTTTTTATTTAATTACACAAAGTTTCAAACAATTTACTATAGGTCTAAATTTTCTTCTGAGATGGTCCTTTCAATAATTTACATGTCTATTTCGTTACAAACTACTAAAAATTTAGAAGTTGCAGTAAGTTTTGCCGCAAATAATTTGAGAGGATTGCTTGGCCTAGATTTAAAGAGAGCACTTTGGAATGTTCAAACAGGCAAATCTATATCAATCTCGGAAGAACTTTCTAAGGTAGCTGAAAAGTGGAGGAAGGAAAGCGAAGAATTCGTTGACGCTATTTCGCTTTTGAAGAGTAGCATTAATTTATCAGAAGATAAATTTCATGAAACTATTAATGAAGCTGTGGAAATGGTATTAAAAAAGACAAAAACTAGAATGAAAGACTATGCCCTTAATCTAAAAACACCATTGAGTATACTAACTAATTTTGGAGTGTTTTTACCTTTATTGTTGATGATTTTTTTACCCTTAGCTTCTATTTTCTTGCCTGATATAATAAAAACTAGCTTTATATATATTCTTTATCTTATTATATTGCCGTCCATAATTTACTTGTTGCTAAGACAACATTTTTATTCTAGACCATATTCTTATCATCAAATAGAGTTTTCTAGTATAGAACACAAAAACAGAAAAATAATGGTTACGATATTTTCTCTTTTGTTTATAGTAGTTTTAACAACACCGCTTTTATTTATAGTTTTTTCATCTAAGGGAGAATTTGGAGATAAACAATTTCTTGCTTCTGTTGGTGTTACAATTTCTATAGGTTTAACAATTTTTCTTGCAAGCTATTTTTACAGATTTGGTTTAGAAGAAACTAATAATAAAATTTTAGTTTTTGAAGACGAATTACCTACCGCTTCATATCAACTAGCATCTTTGTGCAGAACAGGAAAACCTATAGAGAGGATTATAGAAGAAGTACCAACTCATCTTAAGGATTTAAGTATAAAAGAGATTTTTTCAAAAGCTTCAGAAAAAATGAAGTATGGCTTAAGTTTGGAGAAGGCTTTTTTTGATGAAAATGTTGGGGCTTTAAGAAGCTATAATTCAAGAATGATTAAAGTTGTTATAAAAACTGTTATAGACCTTGCCAATAAAGGTAGTTTAGCTATTTCAAGGGCTTTAGATTCCATTGCAAGATTTTTGGAAGATGCGAAAGATGTTAATAAATTTACTGATGAGATTTTAGATGAAGTAACCTCTGACATGAAGATAATTGTTTATATATTTGCACCTTTGAGTGCAGGAATTATAGTAGGTTTACTATCAATGTTAGCTATAGTGTTTTATACTTTTGTCGCACCTTTACAAGAGTTGGAAAGAGCGTTTACTGGTAAAGAATATAAAACTACTCTAGAGGCTATGGGTTGGTTGTTAGGCTTATCAAAAACAATATATCTTCCAGAATTCCAAATAGTTATTGGTTTATACATGATTTCTATAGTTGTTATGCTTTCTTATTTCTTAGGAGAGTTGAAATACGGAGAAGACGAAGTAAGCAAAATAAAAGATATAGGAAAGGCAGTTTTAATATCTCTGATAATTTATTGTTTATTTTCTGTTGGTTTATATTATATAATGAAACTTATAATTTCAGCTTATCCTATTATATTATGAGCTCTACCGTATCAAAAACAATGGCTTTGATAGTTTTACTAATTCTTTTTCTATTTGCTATTGTTATTTATTATATTGTTTCTAATGAAATGGTTAGGAGAATTTTAAGTGGTGGTTGAGTGAAAGGAATGGCAATTTGGGTAGTAGGTTCTGGAATCATACTTATACTTTGTTTGGTTTTAATCTTGTTAATTTACTCTAGGTTAATTCCAGCTACTAAAGAATTTTTGATAGAGCTGATAGAAGATTTAATTAAAAATATATGTAGTAAATTACCGATTATAGGCAGAGTTTGTGGCTAATTTTTTATTCTATAAAAATAAGTAGGTTATGAGGGGAGCAATTCCAATTGCGGTAGTGGGTTCTTTGATAATAATGGTTATTATTATTATTTTAAGTGGTATTCTTCTTATGAGAGTTTTCTCATGGACAAAGGATACGGTAGTATATTTCTTTGAAGGATTTTTTTCTCCTCCAACACCTTTAGAAAAAGCTTTGATTTGTTATTATCACATTTGTGCTAATACAGGTGTTGGCTGTAGACATCCTAATGTAGATAAGTGGTGTAGAGATATTGAAGTACTCTCTCTTATTAATTATGACGAAATATGTTCTCTACCTAGCGCGTTGAAAGCGGATGGTGAGCAATGTAGAAAAGCTTATTGGCAATTTCCACTTAGAATAAACCTCGGCGAACCTCAGGAAGTTAGGGTTAAAACTCTTAGAAATAAAAGAAATGTAGATTCAGGAAAAGAATACGTGTTTTTACTGAGACCGACAGGCGAAGGAGGTAAAGTATATTCCGGTTCTAGATTCGCATCTTTTACTATTGGAAACTCTGTAAATCTTGTTAATTTTGTTAATGAAGAAAATCCTCCATATTCATGTCCAGAAGGAAATGTTTGTTTGGAGTCAGCAACAGTAGATAAGTCGTCATACGAAATATCTGGCATAATTTATTATAAAGGTGGGATATACGTACCAGTAGGTACGAAAGGGTCTTTTTCTGGATACTATTCGTTTTATTCGAGTGGTCAGTCTTACGAAGTTAAAGTAGATTTTAAGGGCAATAGAGAGATGTTGGGGTACGGGATTGATGAAAGACTTCTTAGAATTAGCGTTGATGCAGAAAAGAAGCAGGGCGATGAATTAAAAGACTATAATTACATACTTAGTTTAAAAGACGAAATAGGTAAGTTAAACATGAGTTTTTGGGGAGGTGGAAAAAAATCTACTTTGTCTGATTCTTGCAGCTATCATATTGCTAATAATAATTGTAAAGATTTTGAAACAGTTTTTCAAACTAGTGGAGGAGGATCCATTCGAGTCAAAATAAAAGATATAACTCAAGATTGTATGGGAGAAGTTGGTATAATATGTTTTCTCCAAGATGTAACATTTAACATAACATATGAAG
The DNA here is from genome assembly GCA_032249395.1 of Candidatus Aenigmatarchaeota archaeon. Classification (GTDB taxonomy): domain Archaea; phylum Aenigmatarchaeota; class Aenigmatarchaeia; order CG10238-14; family SpSt-28; genus SpSt-28. The sequence goes on along the minus strand of JAVVFY010000002.1, from coordinate 71,375 downwards.
GACGTTTACATCTTCCTACTCCTCCTCGCCCCTCTACTCCACCTCCACCTTCGTTAGGTGTATAAAGTTAAAAAGAATTTACGCTATCATCTTATAATTTTTATATGAAATCTGTTGCTTGGTCTTTTGTTTTTAAATTAGCTTTAATAGCAATTACTTTAATTTCAACTGTTTTGATTCTTTATGAAGTGGTAGGGAATAAGTTTGTAGAGATTATTTCAAAGTTTGGTTGTGCTGCAAAAGTTAATGAATATTGCTATGCTTTGTGTAGAAATGAGAATCCTTCACAATCTATTTTAGAAGGGTGTGATGTTAAAATCGATGAGAATTGGTGTAGAGAAAATGTCTGCAAAAAAGATTAGAATACTTAAATCTCAGCTAAAAATTGAATGGTTTTTGGCAATATTTGTTGTTACCATTATAACTCTACTCATACTATCAAGAATACTCTCTAATGCGGTATCTTTAATTTTTGAGAATATTGCAGAATCATCTTCTCAGAATGTTGCGATACAACTTTCTAGTTTAATGTCTGCAGCTGGCTCAACTCCAAGCGAGATAGATATTTATTACAAACCTTCTGAAAACATTTTATACGACGTAAAAATAGCTTCTAGAGTAGTTGAAGTATATGCAAAGTTTTCCCAGCCTTTTATTAAAAGCGAACCGTTTAAATCTCCGTTTTGTACAAGTTTTGATGATTATAATTTCAAAGATGTAAATAGATTTTATATCAAAAAGTTTGAAAAGGATAGAAAATCTTATTACGAAATTTATGCAAGGTTGGAGTGAATGAGAGGCGACGTTACGACTAATGTTATAATATCTGGGCTTTTTGCTGTAGGTGTTGCAGCTTTTATAGTAGCTATACTTTTTAAGCATTTTCAAGAAATTCACATTTTAAACATGCAAGCTAGATCAGAAAGGGACGCCTTTTATTTAGCAAATGCTTTAATTTCTCACGAAAAAATCGTTTACGAAAAGGATGGAATTAGATATAGAGGAGTTCTCGATTCTAAAAAACTTGATGAAATTTTTATTAAATCTAACAAGGGGATTGATGAAGATTTTATAAGGCAAACTATAAACCCTAGCAACTTGATTACATTAGAAAAGTTAGATTTGGCTTATCCTAATTCTATCTCATGGATTTATATTATAGATATAGACAGATGTGATAAAAAAGAATGTTTGATTTGGGGAGGAGCCACAGTTAGCCTAACAAAAGATATTCTTTTTGATAATCCAGTTACAAATTTTGCTACTTGCTCTTTTGGTGTTATTGCGCCTAGAGTTCCTAAAGGTTGTGCAGCAGGTGCTACACTGGGAGTGGCAGCAGGAAAATGGATTTTTGGTGTAGGTGCTATTGTAGGAGTTGCTGCAGGCTGTGCTGTCGGTTCTGTAATTTCTTTTGTACTTTCTGCCGATAAGATTGTTGAGTGTTTTGAACAAAGCGGAGAGTATATAAGAGACTTTTTTCAAACAGGGAATCCAATAGGGAAGAGAGGTCTCCCAGTAAATATAATTTATGAAGATGGTAGTATTCACAAAGGAAGAGTTATAGTTGCTATATTGGAGTGGACAAAATGAGAGGACAAATTGCACCTTTCGACATAGGAATGTTGCTTATTGCTTTAGTTATATTTGTTATTGGTGTTGCTCTATTGTCTTGGTTCGTTAATGTAAGAAGCGAGATAAGCATTAAATTTATGTATGAAGGTAACGAAGCTTATAGGTTGTTACTCTCTCTTCTTTCTTTGAATTACAGCTCTAAAAGTGTTTATGAGATGATTTCTACTTTTTATTATCATAAAGATGAGAATTTCATAAATTTTTTAAATGATTCCCTATTCCAATATTTTGATTTAGTTCCTAAATGCTATAAAGTTACTCTTGGTTCTAAAACTATTTTGGAGTTCAAGAAAAAAGAATATTTTGGAGATTGTTCTAAGACTAGATTCAGTGCAGCAGTTCCAATTTTTACTCCTTATAACAATGCAAAGCTTATTGAATATCTTTATCTTAATTATGAAGAAGGAGAAAGATTACAACCAACAGAAACAACTACTAAAGCTTCCGATAATAGAGTAGGGGTTGGAAGGTGATTAGAGAATGAAGGGGACGTTTGTTGGTGTTATACTTACAATAGCTATATTAATTCTAGCTTTTAGCGGAGCTTTTTATGCAGCTATTTCAAGCCATTACATCAATTTAAAGATTTCTTTAAAGAGCAGCGAGATTTTAAAATCTGTTGACTTCGTTGAGGCGGTTAAGATTGGTTTAGATAAAGCCTATAATTATTCATTCTTTCAGGCTGCTTACGAAATTGGAAAATTGGGTGGGTTTAAAGATGAAAGTAGCATAAAAGAATGGAGATACTATGAAACTGTCAACTTTCCTTCTTATGAAGAAAATATTAGAAGTATGACTGAAGAATATATAACACAATATTTGGAAAACCTAAATAGTTTTGAACCACGCTTCGAATTCTCTAATCCAAAGGTTACTTTTAAGTATGTTACTGAAAGATTAGCACCAATAATGCTAGTTTCTTTTAATCAACATTTTAACTATTCAGGAAATTTTTTTGCTATTCGTGAAAATGCTAGTAGAGAAGTTTATTTACCGTATGATGTTTTTGCTTCTTATGATATTGGAAGAAGCGATTTTATAAGCAGAGATAAGGTTAGAGAAATTATAGAAAAAGTGGAAAAGGAGGAAATGGAAGAAAAGTGCAAGAAAATTGATTTGGGAAACGTTTGTGAATATAATAAGAAAGATGCAGAGAGCGTTTTGGATGAGAATTGTAAGGACGCTGATGAAAAATTTAAAAACAAAGTTATTAAGAAAACTGAAGAACCCAAAGAATATGCTTTTAACTTTCTTGAAATGAAAGTTAATAAAATAAAAGTAAAGCATGAAAGTAGCGAAAAATATGAAAGATTTGAAGAGAATAAAGCATGCGGATGCAAAAGAGAAGTTTGGTATCAAGTAGATAATGGCACCATTCCTTGCGATGATTATTGTAGGCAAAATGGCTACGAAAAATCTAAGTTTGAAGATAACAAATGTTATTGTGGAATGTGTGGAGAATATTACAAAATGTATTATAATCTTGTTTATGAGTATAAGTATTTTGCTGCAGTTAGTGCTAGCGTTAATATTACTACTAAAGATCAATATCCAGTTTTTGACAAATTAGAAGGAACTACTAAGTTTAGAAACATTTCTTTAATTTTTGAAGTTATAACGAGCAATGATTATAGTTGGAGACCATTATAGTTTTATTTATTTGCAATCGGTAATTGAAACCGATACGTTAAAGATTGTATCTTTTGGTGATGGTTTTCTTGGAGAGTCTACAGCCACAAGTGAATATGAGGTTCCAGAGAAACTTTCATTTGTACATTTAGCGATTTTAATATTATTCCCTTCTCCGAAGCTCATACAATCATACGGATAAGGAGGACAGGATGTAGAACTTGTGTAAATGCGAAGATAATAACCCTGATCAGCATTGGATGATTCAACTTTCCATTCAAGTTTGCATTTCTGGTTTTTCTGTGTTGATACATTAAAATAAAGTCGAGAGGTATAATAATAATCACCAAGCTCAGTTGCTAATTGTGTTGCATTGCAATTATATATTATAATTTTTTCGTTTTCCCTAATTCCAAAATTATATACTCTATTAGGACACGAATCCCAATCATTTCTATTATGACACTCTATTTCTATTACTTTTACTTGACCTGTTGTCTGCTGAGTAGTTGTAGTTGTTGTTACAGCTGTTTGTGTTGATTCTTCACTAAACCTTAATTTACATTTCTCCTTTACGTCTATAAATACGCTTATTCCATGTGGCAAATAATAGTTATCTAATGTTGATATTTCACTCCATGTTTTGGTATCGTTTGATTTAGAGAATTTTATTTGGCCGAATCCGAGAGGCTCCCATCTATACCATTTGTAAAATACTTCTGAGGAATTGTAATACATAACACTGTTGATTGTACAATCCTTTAGTTGAGTTAGTTGAATTCCGCCATAAGGAATTGGTATGTGATTCAACCCCTTTGTTAAATTCACCAAATTTTCTCTCTTATTTATTTCATTTGCGGTAAGTCTTCCGCTTCCTTTAACTTTTAGAGTACACTCTTCATAAGAATAAATAACTAGTGGTATTCCCCCAAGCTCATCTTTCTCTTGGTTTAGGTTGTATGGTTCGTATCTTTCTCTAAAAGCCCTTTTAGTTGGGTCTTTTAATTTTCCTGCGAAGTTGAATAGAAAGTAGCAATCACTTTCGTTGAAAAATATATATGCCTTTTCAAATGGAAAAGATACCATGTTCCATCCTTTCCCAAGCTTTATCTCCAAAGTTTCTAGGCTCTGAGATTGACTTTGAACGTTTGTTGCGAGTGTTAAAGAAGATGCTAACAAAAGTAAAAAAAGCGAGATAAGAAATAAAGTAAACGAATAAAACTTAATTTTATTATTCCACATCGAAGTTTCACCTTAAGAGATTCTTATATTACTCCAAATTCTTCTGGTTCTCCTACTATCCATAGTTCGCATATAATCTCACATGCTTCTCTATTGCCTTCCTTACACGCACTCAAATGCTGCCGATTTCCTACATCTACACATTCATTTGGCACATTTTTAAAAGCCGCACCAGGAGGAGTTCCTTGTCGGTAGGCCTGGCATGCAGTGTTTAATAGGGCATCGCATTGTTGTCCTGTAAGGGTTTTTTGTGAGGATACAAAATTAATATAAAGGTAGTAGAATAGAAGTGCCACAATTAATAGCAAAACTACTAATATCACACCAGTTTCTAAAGTGATCCCCCTCATTAATCCTGTTATTTTTCGTATTTAAATACTTTATTTTATGGTCATAGTCCGAACTCTTTACAGAGCTCACTACAATATTGTCTTTTTAATTCCTCCTTGATATCCTTTCTTAAACATTCTTTTAGAGATCCAGATTCTACAATATCTGCACAACCACTACTAATTTTGTTAAAAGCGTCTACTTTGCCTTTACTTCTATATTCATCACAGGCAAGCATTATATTGTTTATGCAATCTTGTTTACTAACTGTGCCAGCAAAAGGAATGAAACCCAACTTTATAAGAATGTATATTGATATAACGACTACTGCAGCGCTTGCAACAATATAAAGTATTTCCCTCATAACTTTAATTTCTCAATTATTATATTATATAAAGTTTTGATCAAGATTATAGTATTTCTGGGAACATTTCAGAAATGCTTGTTTGCAGTTCTTCTTTCTTTTCTTCAGAAGCTTCTCTACTTTCTTCAGGTTGCTTTGCTACTTGTTTTCCTTCGCAAGCTGGAGTATAATAAGGATAAATATTTCTTGAAACAAAATATTGCGAAGTTACGTAATCAAAACTAACATAAACATATATTCTTTTTATGTTATTTTCTATTATTCTCTTTTTTCTCATTTCTTCCTTTTCTTTTTCTCCTTTCAAATAAGAACAAAATCCATATTTATCTATAGTCCTTCTTATATCCTTACTTAAAGATTCTATTACTCTAAGGTTTTCATAGTATTTTACTAATGCTTCTGCAGAACTTTTGTATGAAGATAGGTTTATGTATTCAGCGTTGCAGTACTGATTTATTAGCAAGAGCGATACAGAAGTAGTAGCGATCGTACTTCCATCAGTTAAGTTTTTAACTTCAACATTTATTGATGGCGGATAAAACGTGCACAAAACTCCAGTCCATTCTCCCTTACTACTTAAAGCATAGTTTATTTCTTCCATTTTTTCCTTCAAATTGCAATCTTTCTTCCTTATTCCTATAGATTCTGTTATTACTACATTGTTAATTTCGTCTGTTATATTTACTATTGTTGTTATTGGCTCTACAGAGAGTCTTGTTATTCGTGGTTGTTTTGAGTAAAATTTTATCTGGGCGAACATATAGATTTCATCTATGTATTCAGCATATCTTTTTTGAAACCAAGGGTTTGGCGTGAAATATATTGTAATTTCCGCAGGATATTGGATGTATCTATAAGAAGGGAGAGAAGCAGGATTATAATCCTCAAAATAATATAGAGCTCCCCTACCATTTAGGAATCCGGTGTGCCTCATATCAATTATCAAATTCAAAGGAGCCCCACTACAAGTAGCTTCTACCCAATCAACACATTTGCACGAATACGTTCCTACTTGAACACAAGCAGCTTTTAAACCATTTTTTTCTTCACACGGATTTTCATAAGAACATTCAGAAACATACCCTCGTTCTTTCATCCATTCTTGGGTTATCTTACATCTTTTATCACTAGGCACTATAATATCTAGCTGAAACGGGTCAAAAACTATTTGTTCTCCGTAATTTTCTTTAGTAAGTAGCATTGTTTTTTTCTGTTGGTAGTCTTTAGGTACAAATAGCACATTATAATATGAACTTCTCAAATACGGGTAAATTCTATTTAATGTTACATTTTTTTGATAATTATTAGTAATTATGAAAACTTCTTTAAAAGTTTTTCCAGCAGGCAACGGATTCATTTGTGTTAAACCAATTTTAACATCAATTCCAGAAGTAGAAGGTATAGTTTCAACTTTTCCAGTTAACATTAAAGAAGATTTAGTCAACCTTTGACAAGAATACCTATCTGTTGCGCTTGAGAGTAAAGGTATTTGAATGGAAGATAGAGATTTGCTTTCTATGCAAGTTTTTGTTGTTGCTGCGAAAATCGAAATTGGTAATACAAAGTATAAGAAAATAATGTATGCTGCTCCAAAAACAAAAATTTGCGGAAATCTTAAGGATGCAAGGAAGAATGATGCTAGAACTGATAATAAAAACAAAATATAAACTGGAAGCTCTCCTATTGGTTCGAACGTTTTAAAGTAATTTGGGGAGGGTAAAAATATAGTAAAAAGAAGCATTAGGAGGATCGCTCCAATCGATTTTAAAACAGAAGTGAGAGGATCGGCGCCAAGAAAAGTTGAAATAGTAGCTCTTATTATTGCGGTTGGGAAGAAAATTTTTAATGCTATAGATGCTAATGCCAATATAACAAATAATATTAGGAATGCCCAAAAAATTTTAGAAACAAATCCAGGATAGAAGGCAAATGTTGTTATTAATAGGAATGCTGAAGATTTTAGCGAATACTCGCTTATTCTGTTTATAGTGCTTAAAAAGGTTTCTGATTTTGACAAAGTATATAACTGATCTATTTTTTCTCTTATGTTGCCTCTCCACTCGTCTTTAATTCTGTAAAGATCTTCCAATTTTTCTCTTATCCGGTTTTTCCAACTATCTTTAATTAGCTTGTCAAGAAGACTCATCTCTTATTTTGTTTTACGTTTATTTATTGTTAAGAAAACTATTTTATGGAAATATTTAGCTTAGAACTAAATGAGTTCATATTTTCCATATTTTTACCTCTAATTCTTTTCTACTTGATATTATTCGTTTTTCTCAAGCGCTCTAACATATTTGGAAATGTTGGAAATTTATATTACTCTTTAACTGCTTTAACTATTTCTTCTATTTCTGTATTTTCCCTTTATTCTTTTGGTTTAACTAAAGTTTTGCCTTATTTAGCAGCTGCTTTAACTGTTTTGGTTTTTGTTTCTCTTTATTTGTTGGGAATTTTAAAGTATTCTACTTCTGTTATAACAGGGAAGGAGAGGCTAAAGAAACTAAAGGAAGATGTAGAAAGATTAACTAAAGAGCTTGAAGTGGGGAAAGACGAGGGGAAAAGACAAGAAATTAAGAAAGCGATAAGAGAAAAAATTTCTGAGGCGGAAAGTTTAGCGAAAATAAGTGGAATTAAGATTGATGAGGAGGAATGGTATAAAAAAGCTAGAGAAAAGGTGTTTTGATGATTGAGGATATTTTGGCTCTATCATTTTCATTCCTCTCATTCCTAATTGTTTATGGTATTTTGAGCAAGATTAGATTTTTTGAAAGGAGTATTAATTTAATAATAGCTTTGGTTTCCTCTTTTTTTGTTATTGGTTCTTTTTACTATTATAAAACTTTTATATTAGCTTTCTTTTCATTTTCAGCCCTTTTGATTTTTATAATTTTTATAATTCTTTCTTTTTACTTTTTGAAAAAAAGATAAAAAGAAAGCTTTTAAATATTTAAAACAATTAAGTAAAATGGAGAAAATTAAAGAAGTATTAGTTTTTCTGTTATTTTTCCTACTTTTAACTATAAATGTTTCTTTAGCTCAGTCTGGTGGAGGAACAACAACAATGAATGAAATCAGAGAAACATTAGTTAACATTGCTAAAGATTTAATACCTGTTTTGTTCATTTTAGGTTTCATAGTTTTGCTTTTTATAGTAGCTAAAGGTGGCATGCCGAGTTTACCAGGTTTACCAGGAGGAGGAGGCATAAATCTTGGTTTAATTTTATACGCAGTTGTTTTATTTTTGCTATTCATGCTACCACTCTTTATTCCTTATCCAACTATATTAGAGGTACCAGAAAATATGAAAGTTTCTCCTTTACCACCCCTCGCAGCTAACGTTTTTCTAATGCTTGGGTTACCCGAGCAATGGATGTACGTTCCAGCAATAATTTATTTGTTTATTTTACCCTTTGCTGCTATTTACACTCTTGTTTGGACATTTCTACAAATGTTAGAAGTATTTACTCATGTATCTCCCAATGTTAACAGAGTTTTGGCTTTTATTATTGCATTTTTGACAATTCCAATGGGTTGGTTTGTGAAGACTGTTTGGGTACTCTTTAGCTTTATGGGTATATTTAGTGTCGTAGTTTTCGCAGCGATTTTTCTGATCGGAGTTTTCTTTAGAGGGTTTGTAGTCGCAACAAAAGAATATGTTAAGACATTTAAGACTTATGAAAATGTTTGGAATGAATTACAATCTAAATTGGATGAACTTCAGAAGAGGGTAGACAATCTGAGTTCCGAAGACATAGAAAGAGAAGTAAATAGGCTCTCAGAGAAATATGGTGCTTTATATCCTAAATTAAAAGATTTAGCATTTCAGGTCTTAGACGCTAAAGGCGTTGAGAATAAGAGAAAGGTTGTAAAAGAGTTCAAACTGTAATGAGATGTTTTAGAAATTTTAAATTATTTTAAAACTATATTTTAATTGATATCTTTAAAGTAGGGAGGTGTTGATAGTGTCAGAAGAAGCAAAAGAACAACAAGCTGATAACGTTGTATTCATAGGTAAAAAACCAACTATGAGCTACGTTTTAGCAGTAATAACTCAGTTCACAAGTGGCCAAAAAGAAGTTCACATTAAAGCAAGAGGAAAAAGCATATCAAGAGCGGTAGACGTAGCTCAAGTAATTCAAAGAAGGTTTATGCCAGATGTTAAAATAAAGAGAATAGACCTAGGAACTGAAGAAAGGGAAGTAGAAGGAAAAGGAAAAGTTAATGTTTCAACAATTGATATTGTTTTAACTAAATGATTGCTATTTCTTTCTTTTTTTATTTTTTAAGAATTCAACTAGTTCCTTTAAATCATCTATTCTCATTCCTGCAGCACTGGGATGTCCACCACCTTTAGCTCTAATATTTTTACTTATTTCTTTAACAAGTTTAGCTAAGTTAACTTTTCTTTTAATACCTCTTCTAACGCTAACCTCATAGTATCCTTCTTTAGATTTTTGTGCTACAAATATTATCATTTTTGGAAAAATCTTTGGCAAATAGCTAGCTAGCGACGATTTAAGGTTAATTTTACTCTTTATCTCATAAATTAAATATTCTCCAATTTCTATTTTTCTTTCTTTAAGTCTTTTCAGTTCATTTTTGAATGCTTTTCCTAGTTTTTCATATATTTTATTTGTTTTTTTGTCATTCAACAAATCTAGATATGAATTAGAGTTTGCTACAAGCTTTGTTACGTATTCCACACCTTTTATTCCTTCAAAAATTCTATGAGAATCAACCATTTTTGCTATTTTTCCTATTGTGCTCCTTTCAAACAGTTCTCTATCATCAATTCTAACTTTTCCAATTAATTCAGGATTTTTCTCTCTTAACCTTTTAAACAAGTCTTTGTTGTATTTTGCACCGAAGTCGCCAAGAGTTCCAAATGCAGCAATCCATAAAATATCTTTATCGTCAAAAAACTCTTTGTAAATTAACCACGATATATAGCTGGTTGGTATATAAACGTTCTTGTTATAAAGTCTTGGATTTACATAGTAGCAATTATATTTTTTCGGAATATGATGGTCAATAATTAAGAGATTTTTGGATGAAGCAATTCTATTTATTCTTTCTTCTGGCGTATCTCCAATATCAAGTATTGCTATATTTTCAAATTTTTTGATGCGATTCTCCGTTTTTTCATCAATTTCAAAATTGTGTGTGGAAACAATCAATTTTGGTTTTAGCGCTAAATTTTTTGCCAACTTATAAATTATTGAAGCAGAAGCAATGCTATCGCAATCGTGGCCGAAAACTATAGCTAAATCTCCTTTAACTTTTTTTAAAAAGCTTATAGCAGGTTTTATAAATTTTTTCATCTATTTCTCCTCTTTTTCTACTATTTGAGAATATATTCCAAATTCTGCCAAAGCTAGTAAAGTATCAACGTAGTGCAATATTAATGCTTCTAGTGTTCTTGGTGGATTTGTTGATGGGGCAGCATGCGATATTACCAAATGTAAAACTTCTTCTGGAAATCCTCTTTTGTACAGTTCTCCAAAACCTAAAGCTGAATGGTCAAATAGAATTTTTGTTGGTCTACCATCTTTAAACTCATAAACTTTCATTATATCGTGAAGCAAGGCACCAGCCACTAAAGCATCTTTGTTAACTTTAAACCCGTAATTTTTTTCAATTACTTCAGCGATTTTTATACATGCTTCAGTAACGCTAACAGTATGGTTTGTCAATTCTCTTATAACTATGGTATCATTTACGACAAAAGGTGTTTTAACTTTTTCTGGATCTTCCCTTTCATAATTTTTAAGCGTAGGATGAGTTAGCTTTATATCTTTCAATATTTCTATAGTTTTTTTCTTAAGTTCTTCATCTTGTATAATGTTTGCTAGTTCGATCATTTTTTCAAGACTCATTATCATTATATCTTATTAAAAATTAATAAGCTTATGAAGTTTTTGATTAGCGGGCCACCTGCTTCCGGAAAATCAACTTTAGTTGTTAAGTTAATAGAATTTTTAAAAAAGAAAAACATCAAAGTTGGAGGCATAATTTCTCCAGAAGTAAGAGAAGGAAGAATTAGAATAGGTTTTAAGGTTGTTGATTTATTAAATCTAAAAGAGAAAGTATTTGCTAGCATTTATTATAATACTAACTACAGAGTTGGAAAGTATTTTGTAGATGTAGGCATTTTTGAAGACGTGGCTATTCCTGCTTTAGAGGTTGCAGAAAAAGAGTGTAGATTTATTGTTGTAGATGAAATAGGAAAAATGGAGTTATTTAGTAAAAAGTTCGAAGATAAAATTAAAGACATCTTAAAAAGCAACAAAATTGTTATAGCTGTTGTTCATAGAAATTATGTAGATGAATATAAAGAATATGGCAAATTTATATGGCTAGAAAGAGAGAGGTGGAATGAAGTCTTTGCTTCATTAATTTTAGACCTTCAAAAGATTAGTTAGTTTGTCTATAAGTTCTTCAATTTTAACCCTTTCTTGCTTCGTAGTGTTTCTATCTCTTATGGTTACAGTGTTGTCTTCGAAAGTTTGATGGTCTATGGTTATAGCATATGGTATGCCAATTTCGTCACTTCTTGCGTATCTTTTTCCAATAGAACCACTTTTATCAAATATAACATCAAAATACTTCTTTATATGTTTAAACAACTCTATAGATTTTTCAACCATTTCTTTTTTATTTAGCAACGGAAACACAGCAACACTTATTGGAGCTATTTTTGGATTGAATTTAAACCAATCCCATCCTCTTTCTTTATCTTCAACAAAAGAATATAAAAGTATAGCATAAATAGTTCTTTCAATTCCGAAGCTAGGCTCAACAACGTGTGGAATAATCTTTTTTCCGTTCTCCAAAACATAGGACAAATCGGTTTTTGAATATTCAGAATGTTTTTTCAAATCATAATCGCTTCTATAAGCATTCCCAACAACTTCTTTCCAACCAAAATCAAAAAGAATTTCCATATCAACATTCCCTTTACTATAATGTGGAGTTTCTTCTTGCAATAACTGTCTAAATCTTATTGCCTCTTTTGGTATACCTAAAGATTCGTAGAAAATTTGTTCTTTTGCAATGAAATAGGCCAAATATTCAGAAGGAATAATTCCTTTCTCCAAGGCTTCTCTAACACTCATTTCTTCTTCTGGTTTTCCAGATTTTTGTGCTTCTCTACTTAAAACTCTTATTTTTACATTTTCGTAATCTTTTAATTTTTCAAAGGTTCTCTCTTCAGGATTTATAAAAAATTCTATTTCTGCTTGTGTAAATTCTCTCAATCTTATTAGCCATTGTCTTGGCGAGATTTCATTTCTAAAAGATTTTCCAATTTGAGCCACTCCAAATGGAAGTTTAGCTCTAGTAGCAACTAATATGTTTTTGAAGTTAACAAATATGCCTTGGGCAGTTTCAGGTCTTAAATAACCTTTTGTATCTCCTAGAGCACCGACATTCATAGAGAACATCAAATTAAAAACTTTTACGTCATCCAACTCCCCACCACACTTAAGACATCTAACGTTTTTTTCTCTTATTATTTTTGTTAATTCTTCGCTGCTCAACCCTTCAACAAACATTTTTATAGATTCTTCTATTATGTTGTCTGCCCTAAATATACTCTTACATTTTTTACATTGAGTTATAGGGTCAATAAATCCCTTTAAGTGGCCCGAAGCTTCAAAAACTTTTTCTGGCATAATTAGACTGGTTTCAATTTCAAATATATTGTCTTCGCTTTTTACAAAAAAGTCTCTCCAAAACTCTATAATTTTGTTTTTAAGTAGAGTGCCTAATGGTCCGAAATCATAGGTTCCGCTTAAGCCACCATAAATTTCGCTTGATGCAAAAATGAATCCTCTCTTTTTTGCTATTTGTTCTATTTTTTCGATCTTTCTCATTATAATTTTTTTGAAAATATAGCTTAAATAACAAATTTTTACTCAAGATTGAGTAACTTCAAAACTTTAATTTTTAAGCAACTTTGCAACCGTGTTCTTTGCTTGTTCTTCTTTTCTCAGAATTCCTGGAATTGTATAGTTAGTGTTTAGAGTTTCAAAAATTTTAAACTCCTCGCTACCTTTTGTAGCAACTAAAGTAACGTAGCGGTTTTTCTTACCTAACCAATCGATAATTTCTCTATTCGCTTGTATCTAAATTTGTTATCTTTCATTGGATTAGCATAAGTTATGAGAAAATTCATTTAGCTACCTTTCTAATTATCTTCTCAATTTTCCTCCACCGCTTTCCGAGAATCCTCTTTAATACAAAGAAAAGGATTATTGGAAAAGTCCAGAAAAATAGCGTGTTTAGTGCTCCAGAAACCAGGTTTGCAAAAAGTACATCCCAAAAGATCGACATTCAGTCACCTCCTTACATATTCCCTATTGTCGGCATTAAATGAATGAATACTATTTGTCTAAAAACAATTATTAAAAAAGCTGACATTCAATCACTTCTTTTAATGAAGTATAACTTTATTTTTGTCTCTATCATATTGATGTTTGGGATAATAGTTTTTAAAGTATTCCATTGATTAAATAACAAGTTTTCCTTCGAGATAATTAGATTTTACATCAACAATTTCTACGTCTACGAATTTTCCAAATATTTTTTCTTCAGTTTTTATCACTACAGGTTTGTATTGTAAAGTGCGCGCTATATAGCTTTTTTCTTTTCCTACTTCATCTACGAAAACTTTAGTTATTTTCCCAATCAAAGATTTGTTTTTATTCATCGAAATCTCTCTAGTTAATTTAAACAAAATTTTGCTCCTCTTGTTTACAATTTCTGGGGGCAAAGTAGCTAAACTAGCTGCAGGGGTTTTTGGTCTAGGTGAAAATTTAGAAATATTTACTACGTCAGGTTTAATATTTTTTATAACTTCTACTGTTTTTTCAAAATCTTCCTCAGTTTCTGTAGGATACCCAACTATTATATCAGTTTCAATTGTGACATCTTTAATCTCTTTTCTAAAAGCTTTTACTATTTCTTCAAATTCCTCAACTGTATATCCTCTTCTCATATCTTTCAAAACTTTATTGCTTCCGGATTGTAGAGGAATGTGTAGGAACTTAAATATCTTTTCTGACTTGTAAACTTCAATTAAACCATTAACTAACTCTTTGTTTTTAATTAAATGAAAAGGATTCATCATTCCAACTCTAACTATAAACTCTCCATCTAACTCTACAATTTTTTTCAAAAGCTCAGCTAGATTAACATTCAAATCAAACCCGTAACAACCATTATCTTGAGAAGTAATCCAGAATTCTTTGAACCCCTCCTTCAAATCTTTTTTTATTCTTTCTATTATAGATGAAGGTCTAAAACTTTTTAGAATACCTCTCGATATTTTTGTTTCGCAGAATGTACATGCAGATAGACAACCAGAGGCTATTTGAACTATAGATATTATTTTATTGAATGATATCTTTGGTAATAAGACTTTTTCTATATCGCTTTTATCATAGAATACTTTCTCTCCTTTTAGTGTCCTTTCTACAACTTCAACTATATTAGCTACGGCGTTTGGAGTTATTTTGCTAGCTTTTGGGGCAAATTTATCTATTCTTTCAGGTTCCGACTTTGCCATACATCCAGCAACTATTAACGGTTTGTTCAAATTGCTGAGAAATTTTATTCTTCTTTCCATTCTTTTTGCTGTAGGTGTTTTAACAATGCATGTATTTATTATGTTTATCTCTGAAGTATCTGGAGATTCTACTATTTGAAATCCCGCTCCTTTAAGCAGACCCATCATTATTTCTGTATCCGATTTGTTTGCGCTACATCCATACGTTTCAATATAAACTTTAATGCTCTTCATTTTCTTTTATTTTGGTTTTAAACATTTCAATCTTTTCTTTAATCTTATTGTATATTCTTTCAGGGTCCTTAATTCCTATAAGTATAATTTTTGTTTTAGGAGAGCTTACTTCTACGTTTCCATAATTTAACACTCTTCCAATGAACGATTTTTTCAACTCAACGTTAGTTATGTTATAATATGGTATAAATGTTTCTCTTTTTGAAAAGATAGTGAAATTTTCTTTTACTCCAGCATCATCTATTTCGTATGTATATATTCTTCTTATTATTAGGTCGTTAAGTACATACAAATCCGCAGCTAAAAGTAATAAGACTAGCAAAAATTGAATTGAAGGTTTGAACGGTTCGAAATCGTAGTATATCTTTAAAAACACTATTGTTATAAGTGTTAGCAATATTATAGTTATATCTAAAAGTTGCGATACTAGAGAGCTTTTGATCTTCATTAATTTTATAGTTTTTTGTAAAATTAATCTATGATATATGTTGGTACATGCGGTTTTCCTGAATCCATAAAAAAATATTTCTCAGATTTCGATACAGTTGAAATTCAACAAACATTCTATAAAATATTGGATGTGAAGCTTTTGAATAAATGGAGAAAAATGGCTAAGGAAGATTTCATTTTTAATTTCAAAGCATTCCAAGGAATTACACATCCTCATAAATCGAGAACTTGGAAAAGATCTAACATCGATGTCTCAAAATTCAAGGAGAGAGTCGGATATTTAAAACCAACTAGAGAGGTTTTTGAATTTTGGAGAAAGATGGTAGAGTATGCAAAAATTTTAAAAACAAAAGTTATTGTTATTCAACTTCCAGAAAGTTTTAAGAGTAATAATGAGAACTGGGAAAACGCTGAAAAATTCTTTAGGAATATTGAGAGGGAAGATTTTGAAATTGGTGTTGAGTTAAGAGGCTGGAACAAAGATGATATAAAAAAATTCTGCAAGAAATTTGAGGTAATAGACGTTTGCGATTTGAATCAAAGGTTGCCTACTGTCACGAAAAAAATTTCATACTTCAGACTTCATGGTTCTTACAAAAATGGAAAAATAAACTATTATCATCAATATAACGATGATGAAATGAGGGAAATGAAAGAAAAAATAAAAAAATTAAAGTCGAAAGAAATATTTGTTTATTTTAATAATGTTTTCATGTTAAACGATTCTAAACGCTTTATTAACCTTCTGCAAGATTTTTAGTGTATTCGATAATTTCTCCTATAGCGAACTTGGTTCTAACTTCCTTTATTTTTATGTGCTTCTTTTCTCCTTTCTTGCTTCCTGGAACAAACACTACGAAATTCTTTATCCTAGCAATTCCATCTCCTTTACTTCCGGTCTCTGTTATTTCTACATCATATTCTTCTCCAACTTTAACAGGCTTGGGAGCATTATTTCTTGCAAATCTTCTTACGAAACCTCTTTTTTCAAACAACATTTAAACCTTAACCCCCTTTAGTTCAGAGCCCTCTTATCATCGAGCTAATAACCATAGAAAGAGTTGATTCTTTCTATGGTAGGCATCTCTGCCCTGTAATACAATTGTATTGTAAAAATAAAAACTCATAAAGTTCTAGTTATTTCTAGCACTTCTATCTCGCCAACCCCTTTTATTTCTTTAAGTAATTTTTCTACTCTTTCTATTTCACCTTCTTTATCTTCAATAATTGTAGAAACATAAAGAGAAACGATACCGAAAGCTATTGGAACTTCTTTTATTTGAGCACCAATTTTAGATGATATTTCGTTTTTTATACTTTCTAAATCTGTATTAACATCCTCAGGCATTACTCTTAATGTTACTAGTACTTTTGCCATTCTAAAGATATGGAAAATTTATATAAAACTATTATGGTCCAACAAAACCACATTCGTTACAACTATATTTTCTTCCTAAAGATTTACAAGAGTTACATCTAACTATTTTAACCTTACCACATTTTGGACAATCAAATATAACAAAATTCTCTTTTGACTTAACTTCTATGTTGCAGCTTGTGCATCTCATCTTTCTTTATTCGTTTCGTTTTTTAAATAATTGTATTACGCCCCCGTAGTTTAGATTGGATAGAACCCCGGCTTGCGGTTTTCTGCGAAAAGCCGGTGGCCCGGGTTCAAATCCCGGCGGGGGCAATTATGTTAAAATCTATAACAAGCAAGATCTAAATATTATTATGAAAGCTTTCGAAGGAGAATTGATAGAAGAAAGAGTCATAATATGGGATAAGGAAGCGGCGAATTTATACTATGAGCACGGCTATGGAAAACCAATGCCGCTAGAAGCTCCAGAAAGATTGGAGTTAGATTTAATAGAAGCTACTTATTTGCTCGAGAAAGGAAAGTTAAAAATTTATGTAACGGAAAACAATAAAAAAAGAATGCTAGATTTGAGAGAGATGATGAAAGTAGGAGAAAGTAGATTAAATCAGTTCCATGCTCAGTATGTTGTCTACTCAGATTTAAGAAATAAAGGATATTTGGTTAAAACTGGCTATAAATTTGGTGCCCATTTCAGAGTTTATGAGAAAGGGGTAAAGATAAAAAGAGGACCTAAGGCGCCTTTTGAGCATACTAAGTTTATTGTTCATGCTGTTCCAGAAGAAGCAGCATTCTCTTTACCAGAAATGTCAAGAGCAGTAAGATTAGCTCATAACATAAGGGCTACTTTTGTTTGGGCTGTAGTAGATAAGGAAAATGATGTCACATATTATGAAATAAAAAGATTGAAACCATAGGTGATATAGTGGGAAGGATAAAAACAACAATGATAAAGAACATTGGAGAGAAACTCTATAGAGAACATAAGGATGAGTTTACTACAGATTTTGAGAAAAATAAGGAAATTGTTAAAAAATATGTAGACATTCCTTCCAAAAAACTTAGAAACGTTGTTGCCGGTTATATAACTAGATTGAAGAAGATTAATGGCTAATTTCATTTTTATTTCTTATTTTCAACATAATTTATGAAATCTCAGGCAAAACAAATGATAATAGATGAGTTTGTCTTCATTTTATTAGGTGCGTTAGTCTTCATAGGAATTATGCTTATTTTTTGGGCGACTCCTCAAGAATTGCCTCCTTCTTTGGAACCAAGAAGCATTTCAATAAGAATGCTACCAAACTCTCAAAAAACAATAACGTTTAAAGTCATAGGAAACCTGACAAACGTAAATCTGATCGCTAACGAAACTCTTTCACAAATAATCTCGTTTAGCGAGAACAACTTTAATGTTATAGGAGAAAAAGAAATAAAAGCAATTCTAAATTCTCCAACTGGTTATGGTACGTATTCAGGTTATATAATAGCTAGAGGTAAAGGTGGAGAAGACGCAATTTATGTTAAAGTATACGTTGCACCAACTTTAACTTTAACCTCTCGCTCATTTTCTATAGAAGATTTTAAAGTTTCTAATTTTGGAAATGAGAAAATAGTAGATAGTAAGTCTGATTTTATAGTTGAAAGGTCCTTATTCTCCTCGAAGTCGGCAACGCTTATTTTAAAGCCAGAAAGAATGGAGATCGAGGAAGCTAAAATTAAAATAGCCATAGCAGATGTTAAAGGTTCCGGTCTTTTAGTAGTCAAATTCAATGGAAATGTTATATTTATGAAAAAAGCTACTCAAGGATTTGAAGAGATACCTATAAATGTGAGCGAGATAAAAGAAATGAATTTTATAAATATTGAAGTAAAAAATGAAGGATTCAGAGTTTTATCTAAAACATCTTACAATATTTTTGATGCTAGAGTTATAGTTAAGTATAAATCTATGCCTTTTTCCTTTGAAGTTCCTTTGTCTCAAAGCGAAATAGATAATTTCTATGCTTTGGAGTTTTCTTCTACATTGGTACAACAAGGTTATCCCTCAGTTGAAATCAAAGTCAATAATCAAAAAGTGTTTATAGGAAAACTTCCAATTACTGCTTTTAGATTGAATATAACTAAAGATTTAATGGGTAACAATCTTTTATTATCTCCTTCAAACAAAGTTTCAATTTCTTTGCTTACAGAAGGAGAAATCTATTTTAGCAACAATATAGTTAAAATATACTCATATTCCACTTAACTTAGATCTTTTGTGAAGTTTTTATAATATCAACTCCGTGAGAACTTCCTATTCTATCGGCACCAGCTTTTATCATTTCTAGTGCCTGATTAAAATCCTTTATCCCCCCAGACGCTTTAATTTTTATTTTGTCACCCACTACTCTTTTTATGATTTTAACGTCTTCGACTTTAGCTGCTCCGCTATATCCTACTGCAGTTTTAACAAAGTGAGCATTACCTCTAATCACAAGCTTAGAAGCAATTTTTATTTGCTCTTTTGTTAGAGATGGAGTTTCTATTATTACTTTTACTACTTTTGGTTTTGCTGCATTTACTACAGATTTAATATCCTTTACAACTAATTTATAATCTTTGTTGAGAAATGCGTTTCTATTAAATACCATATCAAACTCATCTACATATTCAAAAACATCTTCTACTTCGGCAACCTTAGCTCTTGTGCTTTGTATACCGTAGGGAAATCCAATAACAGTTATAACTTTAGCTTTATTCTTCAAAATTTTTCTTGCTAGCTTTACATGGTAAGGAAGAACAACAGCACCATAAAAATTATACTTTAAAACCTCTTTACACAAATTTTCAATATCTTTCTTTGTGGATTCAACTTTAACGTTAGTATGTTCAATGTAGTTTGCAATTTTCGTTGGATTTTCTATAATTTCTTTAACTATTTCCATTACTCTAATTTAATTCTTCTATTTTATAAATTTTCAATCTCTTTTGAAATTAATGGAGAGATATCTATTTTGCTTATTTCCGAAGGAATTGTGTTTGTAGCTACAACTTCTTTAACGCCGAGTTTTAAAAATTTCTTGTATATACTCGAAGGGATGTAATGAACACATGAAACAAATATTTTCCTAGCTTTTTTCTTTTTAACTATCTTAATTGCATTTAACATTGTTTTTCCACTGCTTATTATGTCATCTAGAATAATGACATCTTTGCCTTTCAAATCAAAATCTTTAAAAATTTCAGTTTTTATTTCTCCAGTAACTCTGCTTCTATATTTTTTTAGAAAAGAATATTCGCATTTTAAAATTTCTGCTGCGTTCTTTGCCATTTCTTCTCTCTCTTGGTCTGGAATTAAAACAAAAGGATTTTTTAGGTTTTTACTTAAGAAATATTCAGCTATTAATTTCTCTGCAGCTAAATTTACAACAGGTATATCAAAAAATTTTATTACTTCTTCGGAATGTAGATTAACTGCTATTATTTTATTGATTCCAAAGCTCTGGATTAGTTTAGCAAGAGTTTTTGCAGAAATTGCTTCAAAATTTCTGTATCTTTTGTGTTGTCTGGCGTATGCGAAATATGGTAAAACAAGAGTAACACTCTTTGGTTTAAACTCGTTAATTAGATCAAGCAAAAAAAGAAGCTCTATTATAGAATCGTTTTGAGGGTAAAGAGTTTCCACTAAAATTACGTTTCCTTTATTTATTTTGCTTTTCAATCTAAGGTATAGTTCACCATCTGGAAACTTCTTATATTCTAAACTTATAAATTTCGCTTTTATTCTTCTTCCAATCCTTTTTGCAAGATTTATAGAGTTTATACCACTAATTACTAGCGTATCCATATAGATATTCTGAATATTAAACTTAATTAATTCAAGTGGAAACGCTGGGATTTGAACCCAGATTCCCGGCGCCCAAGGCCGGCGTCCTAGCCAAGTTAGACTACGTCCCCTCTATAGAAATTCATAAGAAACTAACTTAATAAGCATGA
This sequence comes from Candidatus Aenigmatarchaeota archaeon, assembly GCA_032249395.1. Classification (GTDB taxonomy): domain Archaea; phylum Aenigmatarchaeota; class Aenigmatarchaeia; order CG10238-14; family SpSt-28; genus SpSt-28. Next base: position 50,567 of record JAVVFY010000002.1, on the reverse strand, counting down.
GAAGCATTCATATTTCTTCTCACATTCTTCTATAACATCTTTTATATCTAATTCGTTGCTCATCTCCTTCAAAAACTTCAAGTCTTTTTCTAGTTTATAATTGAATTTAATTTTAGATGAAGTAGGCGGACCTGGATATTTTGTGGTCAAACTTAACGGCAATGTTATTTATAGAAATAAGATTGAAAGTGGCGGATACTTTGAGGAAATATCTTTGAATTTGAGCTATTTAAAAGAAATTAACTTTGTTAGACTTGAGGCAGAGAATGAGGGTTTTGGAATTTTATTTAAAACGTCATACCATGTAGTGAGAGCAGAAGTTAAAGTTAAGTATAAGTCCTATCCATATATATTTGAGGTTCCGCTTTCTAGATGGGAGATCGATAATTTCTATGCATTAGGATTTTCTTCTATCTTAGTGTCGGATTCTCAACAACTTCCATCAATCCGGATCAAGTTTAACAACCAAATAGTGTTCATTGGTAAACCTATGTTTAGAACTTTTCACATTAACATAACCAGAGACTTAGCAGGTAATCCACTTTTATTATATCCAAATAACAATGTTTCAGTCTCTCTAATAAGTGAAGGTAATGTTTTGTTCAGCAACAACATATTAAGGATATATTACTATTCCAGCAGCTAAGAACTTTTAAAATATTTAAATTTTCAGCTTAAAATAAACTCTTAAAAGAGGTGATGGAAAATGGAAAACAAATCTGGGAATTTTTTTGGGGTTACATATAATGGAAATGAAAAATTGCTTAAGCTAGTTTCTAATATAAACAAAAATACAAGATTATTGACTCTACTTAAATCTTCTAATATAAACGCAATAGATAGACTTGGTTATAATGATCATGGACCAGTCCATGTGAAGATAGTTGCCAATCATGCGTTAACAATACTTAGAATATTGGTAAAAAAGGGAATAACTCCAAGCATTGTTAAGAACTATAATATGGGAATAGATGACGCAGAAGTCGTCGTAACTTTAGCTTCATTGTTGCATGATATTGGTCATGTTGTTCATAGGAAATATCATCCATTCTTTTCTATAGTTATTGCAGATAAGATATTAGATGAGCTTCTTTCTGGAGTTTACGATGATGAAAAAAAAGATATAATAAAGTTTGAAGTTTTACATGCTATTTTTTCTCATGAAGCAGATATAGAACCATTTACTATTGAAGCTGGAATAGTTAAAATTGCAGATGCTTTAGATATGGAAAAGGGTAGAGCAAGAATACCATTCAAATTAGGGAAAATCGACATACACTCTGTATCTGCCTTAGCAATAGAAAAGGTAGAGATTCTAGAGGGAAATAAAAAACCAATAAAGATAGTTATAGTAATGTCAAATCCTGCAGGGATATTTCAGGTTGATGAGTTGCTAAAAAGTAAAATAAAAACCTCTGGTATAGATGATATGGTGGAAATAGAGGCCAGATTAATAGAAAATGGTAAAGAAGTTGTTTTTAAAAAATACGAGTAATATCATTGTATTTTTTATTTACCAGATGTATTTCTGAATACAATTTTTTGACTAATAATCATAGAACTTGGTACTAAATCTATCAATCCATATTTTCTCTCTACTACAGTAAACAATGATGTTATATCCTTGACCACAACTTCACTTTCTCCAGCCACATCTACGACGTCATTAATTTTAAATGGTCTTGTAATCATTATAAACAAACCAGCTATTGCTTGACCCAAAACTTGTTGAGTAGCAAAACCTATTACCATTCCTATAAAACCACCTAGTGCAACAGCGGCGACTCCACCACCAACTAAACCTGCAATTCCAGCTATTAATCCACCAACTCCTAAAATTCTTACAAGGCTTCTTATTGCAGCTGCCGTATATTCACCATATTTCTCATTAAAAATTAGTTAAAATTTAGAAGCCAGTGAGTTAATTATCATCCAACCAAATACAATAATTACTAGCAAGTTTGTATAGAGCTCATAATCTTTTAGGCCATAAATCCCGTTATAATGTGTCAAGTTAGCTATAATTTTTACACCATCATTAAAAACCCATTTAACTACAGCCAATACAATTATTGTTAGAACAATATAAAGGACAACTTTTGTCATCGACTTTTTTATAGAATCTTCTTTCATGTGTTTTACGGTTTTCCTTACTTTATAAATATTTATCAATTGTGAAATGGGGACGCTGGGATTTGAACCCAGATTCCCGGCGCCCAAGGCCGGCGTCCTAGCCAAGTTAGACTACGTCCCCTCTATAGAAATTCATAAGAAACTAACTTAATAAGCATGAGAAGCATTCATATTTCTTCTCACATTCTTCTATAACATCTTTTATATCTAATTCGTTGCTCATCTCCTTCAAAAACTTCAAGTCTTTTTCTAGTTTATTCTTCATCCACAATAAGCTTTCCTCTAATCCAAAACCCATCTTAACTGCCATATAAGCAATCTCCAAAGGTTTTTTGAAATGTGAGTATGCATCTGCAATCTTCAAGATTTTGGCTTCTAAAGAAACAGGAATTGTTGGTTTTTCATGTCTATGCTCTTTTATACACTCTATAATCTTTTCTATCGTCTTTTCTTCTAACTTCAATTCTTTCAAAATCTTCTCAGCTTCTATTGCTCCTGTTTCTTCATGTCTCTCCGAACCAAATTTAATTCTTCATATCTCATGTAATAAAGCCGCAATCCTCAGTATTTCTTCGTCTGCACCAAATCTTTTTCCAAGATCTACAGCAAGATTTTCTACAACAGATATATGATAATTATAATCATCGAGTCTTTCCAGTTGTTTGCAGACATCTATAACTATGTTTCTAATTTTCTCTACTAGTTCGTTGCCCATAATATAATCTAAACAGCTTAAAATAACATTTTTGACCGCTTAATCTATTTAATCTATTAAAGAATCACACCACAACATTAATGGGTTTGCCATTTATGAATGAGATGATATTATCAACTGTCGTTCTCTTTATTTCTTCAAGCGCTTCTTTGCTGTTGAAAGCATTATGCGGAGTTATTATTACTCTCTCTAATCTGTCTTCCATTTCGAATAGAATGTGATTGAAAAGTAATTTTTTTATTTGAATAATATCTTGTTCTTTTTCAAAAACTTGCATTTCTTCTTTTATTTCTGGCTCGGCCTCTAAAACATCTAATGCCGCATAAGAAACTTTTCCGGATTTCAAATATTTTATAAGAGCCTCAGTATCTATTATTGCTCCCCTAGCAGTGTTAACTATTACTACACCATCTTTCATTTTTTCAAAAGCGTCTTTGTTTATCATGTGATAATTTTCTTTTGTTAAATTGGCATGAAGTGTTATTATGTCTGATTCTTTCAATAAAGTATCTAGCGGAACATACTCATATCCAATTCTTTTTGCCTCATCTATGTTCTGGAAAATATCATATGCTAAAACTCTCATTCCAAAAGCTTTTGCTATTTCCGCAACCCTCCTTCCTATTTTCCCAGCTCCTATTATTCCAATTGTTTTTCCCCTTAGTTCAAACCCAGTCAAATTTTTGTTTGAGAATTCTCCTTTTCTAGTTCTTTCAAAACTTTCGATTAGCCTTCTAGACGCAGCCAAGATGAGAGCAAATGTGTGTTCGGCAACAGTTTCAATACCATAGCTGGGAACATTTGATACAACTATTCCTCTTTTTTTACACTCTTCTAAGTCTATGTGATCATAACCTGTAGATCTCGTGCAAATGAGTTTGGTGTTCTTAAGTTTATCTAATAAATTCTTGTTTATTTTGGAATCTACGAAAATAGATATGATATCAGCATCATAAACAACATTATCTTCTTTAATAGGATCGGAAAAGAATAATAGCTCAAAATTTTTCAACTTATCTTTAAAATACTCCTTTTCGTCTTCTCTTACCTCATAGAAAGCAATTTTCATATCAATACTAATAGTTTCGAATAATTAAAAAACAATTTTGGGGCCGCCGAGATTTGAACTCGGGTTACCACCATTTTGTATAATTCCCCAAGGTGGCGTCCTAGACCAAGCTAGACTACGGCCCCATCAATAATAATTTATCAGAGAAATAATTTTTATGGAAGAATTTTATGAGGATATTGTTAAAGCTTATCCAACTGTTGTTGGTAGAGAAAGAAAAGATTTGGAGAAGTTTGGAAATATAGGTGCTGGTTATATTGGTAAACACATTGTTGGAAAAGGAGAAGATGCTCATTTAACAACAAAAGTTTATCTAGATTTCTTGAAAATTCACGTTATTTTGATTTGTGGAAAAAGGGGTAGCGGAAAGTGTGTAACTGGAGATACTCTAGTGCAACTTGGAGATGGAAGACTTTTGCCTATCGAGGAATTAGTTAAGAAAAGAGAAATTTCTAGAGTGCTTTCACTAAATCAAGACAACTTTAAAATAAAGCCCTCTAAAGCTATCGATTTTTTTGAGAGAGAAGTAGATAGCATAATAAAAATGAAACTTTGGAATGGAATAGAGATAAAAGTCACAAAAGAACACCCGATCTTAACTCCTTTTGGTTGGAAAAGAGCTGAAGATATTAAAGAAGGTGATGTTATAGCTGTTGCATCTTATTTTCCGGTAGAAGGAACTGATAACATCGAAGATGAAAAGATAAAATTGTTAGGATACATATTATCAGAAGGAACCATAGGGAAAACATTTGTGTGGTTTACAAATTCTAGCAAAGAAGTTGTTAACGATTTTATAGAATGTGTGAAAAAGTTTGACAAAAGTCTCAAAGTAGTGAGAATGAAGAGTAATCCATCGACATATCGTGTTGTTGGTACTAAACTAAAACTTAAAGAGAATAATGTTAGACGATTACCAAATGGTAAATTTTCTAAAGGATCTAGATTAATATTTGAGAGAAATAGTCTGCTAAACTGGTTAGAATCGCTTGGATTAAAAAACAAAAAAGCTGGAGAAAAGTTTATACCTTCGTTTATCTTTTCTCTTTCTAACAAAAAAATTGCCCTTTTCCTTCGATGTTTGTTTATAGGAGATGGCTCGCTATACAAGAAAAAAAGTAGAGGTAAACAAGTTTATGTTTTGGAGTATGCTTCTAAATCCAGAAAAATGGTAGAAGGAGTTTTCTATTTGCTTCTCAGATTTGGTATATTTTCATACATAAGAGAGAAAAAGGTTAAAGGAGAAACTTACTATACTCTTTTTGTTACAGATAAAGAATCTATTAAAAAGTTCATAACTCATATAGGTTTTCCAGGAAAAGAGAAACTAATAAGTGAGATTTTAGCCAACAATAGAAAATATCATTCAAATTTCGATTATTTGCCAAAATCAATATGGAAATACATAAAAGAAAAATACTCGAAAAAAGAGATAGGTAAAGCTCTGGGATATAAGAATTGGAAAGGTGTTTCTACAAAATACAAGTATAATCCTTTGAAATCGACAATCAGAAAAATCGGAGAATATTTTAATGATGAATATCTACTTAAAATTTCCTCTCCAGACATCGTTTGGGTAAAAGTTGTTGAGAAGACTACAATTAATGAAAGAACAAAAGTATTTGACATTACCGTAAACGATGAGCACAATTTTGTTGGTAATGGTGTAATTTTACACAATTCATACTCTGCAGGAGCAATTCTTGAAGAATTTTCTTTTTTGCCAGATGAATACAGAAACAAAATGTCTTTTATTGTTGTCGATCCAGTTGGAATTTACTGGAGTATGAAATATCCTAATGAACAACAAAAGAATTTATTGAAGGAATGGCAATTGGAGCCGAAAGGTTTAACAAATCTAAAAGTTTTAGTTCCTATTGGTCAGCTAGAGAGCTATAAAAATGCTGGAGTTCCAGTTGATGGAACTATTGCTTTGAGTTTAAGTGAATTAACTCCAGAAGAAATATTATTGGCTTTCAGGTTGGATAGATTAAGTGAAGAAGGAGTTGCTCTTGAAAAAAATTTTACAAAACTTCAAAGAGAAAAAGAGAAATTTGATTTGACTGACTTGATTGAAGAAATTAGAAAAGATGAAGAAACGAAAAAAGAAGTTAGAGACGCTTTGGTAAGTTTGTTATCTGTTGCTAACGAGTGGAAACTTATTGTGAAGGAAGGAACAAAAATAGAAGAAATAGCCGAGCCAGGAAAGATAACTGTTATAGATGTTTCCAGAATGAGATCAGAAGAATTGAGAAATTTGTTAGTAGCATTAATAGCAAGAGAAATTTATAGATTAAGAGTTTTAGCCAGAAAAGAAGAAGAAAAGTTTAAAATAACCGGAGAAAAACCGAAATTCACATTTCCAATAGTTTGGTTGATTTTAGAAGAGGCTCATAACTTTATACCAAGCGATAAAGAAGTTGCTAGTAGTGAACCAATAAAAATAATTGCAAAACAAGGTAGAGAACCTGGAGTAGGTTTAGTAGTTATAACACAAATGCCTAATAAAATACATCAGGAGATTTTAAGTCAAACAGATATTGTAATTTCCTTTAGACTTACATCCAGAGATGATATTCAAGCACTTCATGCCGTTATGCAAACCTATATGCAGGAAGAATTAGAAGCTTACTTGAATTCTCTACCAAGATGGCCTGGTGCAGCTCTGATTTTAGATGATAACTTAGAGAAAGTTTTCACAGTTGTTATAAGACCGAGAGTATCATGGCATTCCGGAGGAACTGCAGCATTGGTTTAAAGTTTTTAATGAAGAAAAAGAAATAAAGAATTATGGCAAAAGAGTTTGAGGTTTGGGCAGAAAAGTATAGACCAAAAAAATTTGACGAAATAATTAATCAGGAGAACGTTGTTGAAAGGGTAAAGGCTTTTGCTAAAAGCAAAAACATACCGCACATGCTTTTCGCAGGGCCACCAGGTACAGGAAAAACAACTCTTGCATTAGTTTTAGCTAGAGAATTATATGGCGAACAATGGAGGCAAAATGTATTACAGCTCAATGCATCAGTTTCAAAAGATACACCTATCTTAGTAAAAATTAACGGAAAAATAAAAAGGACAAATTTTGAGGAGCTTGATAGTATCTATTTTAAGGAAAACGAATTTTACAAAGATGTTAACAATTTAGAGGTTCTCACGGTGGATAATAATCTAAAGGTAAAATGGGAAAAAGTTTCAAAAATAATAAGACACAAAGTTAACAAGATATTAAAAATTAGATTTGAGGGTGGAGGCGAACTAAAACTTACTGGAAACCATTCCGTGATGGTGTTAGACAAAAATGGTTTAAAGCCAAAATCTGCAAGTGAGTTAAAAGAAGGAGATTACATTATAAGTTTTGTCTCTAATCTTGAAGCAAATCTGCCAACAAACATAACTACTTTTAAAGCAGACAACCTTTTCTATTCTTTTGGATTGTTTACTGCAGAAGGGTGTGTAGGATTTAAAGGAAACACGTCAGGTCAAGTAGTATATACCTTTGGTGCTCACGAAACGAATCTTATAAATGAAATCAAAAATTTTGCAAATGATTTAGGAATAAGTGTTTATGAAAGATTAGTTGGTTCTGGTTTTAATAGAAAAAAACTATCGGCAATTCACCTTAGACTTTTAAGCACTAATTTAGCAAAATTTATGAAAGAAAACTTTTATGATGGTAAACCTTTTATTGCAGATAACAAGAGGGTACCATCGTTTGTTTTTCATTCTTCAATCAAAGAAAGAATAAACTACCTAAAAGGTTTGGCAGATGGAGATGGCTGCGGAGAATGGAATAAAGTTGTTAGAATATCTTCTGTCTCAAGAGAATTGTTAACTGATGTTGTTTGGTTAGCTAGGACTTCTGGCATTGAGTCATCTATTTTCAAAAGAGAGGTAAGACTGATATGGAAAGGAGCTATGAAATGGAAGAAAAGCGAATTGTTGCCAGCCGAAATTGTAGTAAAGCTTTTAACGGATATTGAAAGGAAAATAAAAGGAAATTGGAGATATAAATTGAGACATCAACTTTATGAAAAGAAGAGAAGGGTTTCGAAAAACATTCTAAAAGAGATTTTAGAGATGGTTGATAGGGAAAAATTAGATGAAAAAGAGAAGTTCACTGTAGAATTTTTGGAAAAGCTCGTTTCTTCAGATATACATGTACTGAAAGTCAAGAAATTGGAAATTATAGACTATGAGGGGTTCGTTTATGATGTTAGTGTTCCAGGTAATGAGATGTTTTTTGCTGGTAATGTCCCAGTTCTTTTACACAACTCAGATGAAAGAGGTATAGATGTTATAAGAGGTCAGGTGAAAGAATTTGCTAGGACTGTTGCTATAGGAGACGTTCCGTTTAAATTAATAATTTTAGATGAAGCCGATGCAATGACAAGTGACGCTCAACAAGCTTTAAGAAGAATGATGGAAATGTATGCAAGCATTTCAAGATTTATATTGATTTGTAATTATTCTAGCAAAATTATTGAACCAATTCAATCGAGATGTGCCGTTTTTAGATTTAAAGCTTTAGACGATGAGCACGTTGAAGAGTATGTTAGAAGAATTGTCGAAGGGGAAAAATTAAAAATAACAGAAGATGGAATAAGGGCTGTTGTTAGAATTGTTGAAGGAGATTTAAGGAGAACAGCTAATATATTGCAAATAGCTTCTGCTCTAGGAGAAAAAATAACTGAAGATACTATTTATGAGGCAGCTTCTTTAGCAAAGCCGCAAGAAGTTAGGCAAATGCTTGATTTAGCTTTGAATGGAAAATTCATAGAAGCTAGAAAGATGCTAGGAGAAATGATTATCAAGAAGGGTTTAGCTGGAAGTGATATAATTGCAGAAATTCACAGACAAATTCCTTCTTTGAATATAGATGATAGAGCAAAAGTTGAGTTAATAGAAAAATGTGGAGAAGTTGATTTTAGAATTTCAGAGGGTGCAAATGAGTTAATACAATTAGAAAGTCTACTAGCAAGCTTTTGGTTGCATGCTCAATCTAAAGGAAAGAAGTAAGTATGTTTACGATAAAATATAGACCAAAAAGTTTGAAGGATTTTGTAGACCAAAAAGAAGCTTTGGCAAAATTTTTAGAATGGTACAGAAATTGGAAACCCGGTTCCAATGCAGCATTGCTATATGGTAAGCCAGGTACAGGAAAAACTTGTCTGGTTGAAGCTTTTGCTAATGATAAAAATTTAGAGTTAATTCAAATGAATGCCAGTGATGTTAGAAGTAAGAAACAAATAGAAGAGGTTTTTGGTCATGCTTCTGCAGTTGCTAGTTTTTTCAAAAAAGGAAGAATATTTTTGATAGATGAGGTTGATGGAATCTCCGGAAAAGAAGATGCTGGAGGAATTCAAGCAATTATTGAAATAATTAAAAAAAGTAAACATCCTGTTGTTTTAACTGCAAACGATCCGTATGATCCGAAATTAAGAGTATTGAGAGAGTATTGTGAGTTAATTCCATTTGGAGATATACCAGTTTGGGATATTGAGAAAAAGCTAAAGGAAATTTGTGAAAAAGAAGGCATAGAGTACGACAAAGAAGTTTTAAACCAATTGGCGAAGAGGAGCGAGGGAGATTTGAGAGCAGCTATAAATGATTTAGAAACTATCGCAAGAGGAAAAAAGAAAATAACTTTGAAAGATTTAGAGGTTCTCGGCTATAGAGAAAGAGAAAGAGATATGTTTGAAGCACTGAAAATTTTGTTTAAAACAACTTCTTTAATTGGAGCTAAATTAAGTATTGCCAATGTTGATTTAGAACCAGAAATTATAATGTGGTGGATAGAAGAGAATATTCCAAATGAATATGAAAAGCCAGAAGAGATTGCAAGAGCTTATGAAGCTTTAGCAAAAGCCGATTTGTTTAGAGCTAGAATAATGAGCAGAAACTATTGGAAGCTCATGAGGTATATGAATGACTTAATGACAGCTGGAGTTTCTTTAGCAAAGGATGAGATGTACAGAAAATTTACAAAATATCAATTTCCAGCAAAACTAAGATATTTGGCTTCTAGCAAAGAAGAAAGAGAACAGGAAAAAGAAAAATTGAAGAAGCTTTCAAAACTTCTAAATTGTTCCACCAAAAAAATAAGAACCGAATTTTTACCTTACTTTAAAGTTTTGGAAAAGGATAAAGATTTCCAAAAGTTTTTTGAATCAATGATTAGTGGATAAAACTAGTGGTCTTTTAAAAAATTTTAAATCTTGTAACTTTTACGAAAAATATGGAAGTCGAAATAAAAGTTATTAATATTGATGTTCCAAAGGATACACAAGTTATAATAGGACACGCAGGATTCATAAAGACGGTAGAAGATATTCATGAGTGTCTAGTGAATTGTGTTCCAAATATTAAGTTTGGCTTAGCCTTTGCAGAAGCTTCCGGACCTTGTTTAATAAGACATAGTGGAAATGATGAGGAATTAGAGAAATTAGCAACAGAAAAACTTTTTGAAATAGCGGCAGGTCATACTTTCTTAATTTTCATGAGAAATGCCTATCCTATAAACGTAGTTCCTAGATTAAAAGAGGTTCCAGAGGTGGCGAATATTTACTGTGCGACTGGAAACCCAGTTCAAGTTATAGTCGCAGAAACTGAGCAAGGAAGGGGAATTCTTGGAGTGATTGATGGTTTCAAATCAAAGGGAATAGAAGGAGAAAAAGAAATTCAAGAAAGAAAAGAATTTTTGAGGAAAATTGGATATAAATTCTAAATCTTTTTCTTTTTTATTTTTATCCCAATTTCGTTTCCTTCTAATGGAATTAGATCTTTTTCTAGAGATTTTTCATCAATACCTGGCAATTTTTCTTTCAATTCTTCAATCTTTTTCTTTATAAATCTTTCTCTTTCCATAAATCTTTTTAGATTGTAAAAAATAACAATAATAATGCGCCAGTCGTCTAGCCTGGTAGGACACGAGCCTTCCAAGCTCGGAGCCCGGGTTCAAATCCCGGCTGGCGCAAGGATAATAGTTTTAAACTTTTAAACCAAAATGTTTAGTTATGAGGCACGATTTGCTTGCTGACGCATTGAGCGCAATAAAGAATGCTGATAGGATTGGAAAGAAGGAATGCTTTGTAAAAGCGAGTAAATTGATAGAAAGGGTTTTGAAAGTACTGCAGCAACACGATTACATAGGGGCTTACGAGTTGATACACGACGGAAAATCTGGAATATTTAAAATTGAGTTAAAAGGAAAGATTATAGATACAAACGTTATTAAACCAAGATTTAGTGTTAGAGTTGATGAATTTGAAAAATGGGAAAAAAGATTTTTACCCGCTAGAGATGTTGGAATTTTAATTTTAACAACTAGTAAGGGCGTTATGGATCATAAGACTGCTAAAAGTCTGCATTTAGGAGGAAAACTTTTAGCATATTGTTATTAGTGATTTATATGTTTGTTAAAGAAGTTAAAGTGCCACAAGAAGTAAAGGTTGAAATTAGAGGAAATAGTGTTAAGGTTGTTGGACCAAAGGGAGAATTAGAAAAGAGCTTCATAATACCTAAAGACGTCAAAGTTGAGCTTGTTGAAGGAAAGGTTAGAGTTTATACTGAGAATGAGAGAAGAAAAATAAAAGCCATAGCTGGAACTATTGCTGCTCACATAAGAAATATGATTGAGGGTGTTACAAAAGGTTATGTGTATAAGCTAAAGATAATCTATTCACACTTTCCAATAACCGTTAAAGTTGAAGGAGATAGAGTTATAATTCAAAATTTCTTGGGAGAAAGAAAGCCCAGAGAGGCAAAAATTATAGGAAACACAAAAGTTGAAATAAAAGGACAAGAAATATTAGTTTCTGGTATTGATATTGATGCTGTAGGTCAAACCGCTGGTAATATAGAACAAGCAACAAGAATTGTTGGCAAAGATAGGAGAGTGTTCCAAGATGGTATATTTATAGTTAGTAAAGGTGAAGAGTGATGTTATTTCCTTATACAAGAATTACAGCGGATTGTATAGCTGAGAGAAAGGGAAAGATTTTACTAGTTAAAAGGAGAATTCCCCCATTTATAGGCAAGTTTGCTTTTCCAGGAGGGCATTTGAAATATGGAGAATCTATAGAAGATTGTGTTGTTAGAGAGACTTTCGAGGAAACAGGTATTAAGGTAGAACCAAAAGAGATTCTTGGCGTTTATTCAAAAAAAGATAGAGACCCAAGAGGTCATACTATTAGCGTAGTATTTATTTGCAGACCAAAAACAACAAAAACTAAAAATTCTTTTGAAACTGAAGCAATGTGGATTAATATTAAAGACGCTAAAAGTATTGATTTTGCTTTTGATCATGCGAAAATACTTCAAGATTATTTGAAGTGGAAGAAGAAAGGAGGAACATACTGGAGTGGTAAATATGATTAAAAAAAGAAAAATTCCAGAATTTAGAAGACCTTTGGCCGGAACTATAAAAAGGATAAAAGAAAGTTGGAGAAGGCCTAGAGGATTGCATAGCAAAGTTAGACAGAAAGAGAAAAGCAAACCTAAAATGCCAGACATTGGTTATAGACAGCCAAAAGAAGTTAGAGGTTTACATCCATCTGGTTTTAAAGAGGTTCTTGTTAGAAATCTGAAAGATTTAGAGAGAATAGATCCTTCAAAAGAAGCAATAAGAATAGCAGCTACAGTTGGTAAGAAAAAAAGAGAGGAAATAGTTAAAAAGGCAAAAGAACTAAAAATAAAAATCTTGAATGAGTGATCGAAATGAAGACACAAAGAAGGCTTGCAGCAGAGATATTGAAGGTTGGAGAAAGTAAAATTTGGTTCGATCCTACTAAAATTGATGAGATTGAGAAAGCCGTTACTAAAGCTGATATAAGAAGGCTTATAGAGAGAGGTTATATAAAGGCCAGGAAGGAGAAACTTAAGAAGCCGAAGGAGAAGAAGAAAAAGAGAAGATATGAAGGAAGCAAAAAAGGTAAGAAATATTCTATTGTTCCTAGAAAAAGAAGATGGATAAATCTTGTTAGAAGTTTGAGAGAATTTGCAAGAGAACTTAAGGAAAAAGGTAAGATTGACAACAAAACTTATAAGCTTGTCAGAAAATGGATAAAAGGTGGAATGTTTAAGAGTAGAGCACATATGAAGCTATACTTAGAGCAGCATAAACTTATAAAGGGTGAGTAAATGCCAAAGATATCACCAACATACAGAATTCATTTTAGAAGAAGAAGAGAAGGCAAAACAAACTATAAGAAAAGATTAAAGTTGCTTTTATCCGAAAAACCGAGGCTTGTCTATAGGAAGACTTTAAAGTATATAATTGGCCAAATTATCAATTTTGATAAAAAAGGAGATGTGACGCTAGTTGGAATAACCTCAAAAATTTTGAAAAAATACGGATGGAAATTTGCTTGTGATAATACGCCAGCAAGTTATTTAACTGGATATTTATTGGGCAAAATGGCTTTATCAAAAGGAGTTAAGGAAGCAGTTTTAGATATTGGTCTTTACACATCTACTAAAGGAGGAAGGATGTATGCTTTTGCCAAGGGAGCAATAGATGCAGGTTTAAATGTTCCTTGTAGTGAGGAAATGTTTCCTACTGAAGATAGAATAAAAGGTTTGCATATAAGCGAGGAAGTAGCTAAAAATTTTGAAGAAGTAAAAAGGAATATTGAGGTGATGTTTAGTGGGGGAAAATAGTGAAAAAGGAGAAGCTGAAATTTCGGAAGAAGGTAGCTTATCTAGGGTGGAAAAGGCCTGGAAACCCAAAACTCAGCTTGGCAGAGACGTTTTAGCAGGTAAAATAAAGAGTATTGATGAGATTTTGGAAAGTGGAAAAAGAATATTAGAACCAGAGATTGTTGATTATCTTTTACCCGGATTAAAAGAAGAGTTTATACTTATTGGAAAAAGAACAGGAAAGGGAGGTGGAGCACAGAGAATTCCAATTAGAATCACTGCAAGGGTTACTAAATCTGGAAGAAGATTTAGAATGTCTGCATTTATTGTTGTCGGAAATGAAGACGGATATGTTGGTATTGGTAAAGGAGTTTCTGTGGATGCAAGAAGGGCTGTCGAAAAAGCTAGAAGAAGAGCAAAAATGAACATAATAAAAGTTTTGAGAGGTTGTGGTAGTTGGGAATGTGGTTGTGAAACGCCACATTCAATACCATTTAAGACTGAGGGCAAATGCGGAAGCGTGAAAGTAGTTTTAATGCCAGCTCCAAAAGGTGTTGGGCTAGTTGCCGACGACGAGAGCAAGAAAATTTTAAGATTGGCTGGAATTAAAGATATCTGGGTAAAAACTTTTGGAAAAACTAGTACTCATATAAATTTAATAACCGCAATTTACAAAGCTTTTAAAAATTTGTACATATACCAAAGGTGATAGCTAATGTATGCAGTTATAAGAATTAGAGGAGTTGTTGGAGTTCCAAGAAAAATAGAAGATACGTTGAAGCTCTTGAGATTGAAAAGGCTATATTTCTGTAATATTTTACCAGAAACAGATTCTATAAGGGGAATGCTTGAAAAGGTAAAAGATTTCATCACTTATGGAGAAATAGATAGAGATACACTAATACAATTGCTCAGAAAGAGATTGAGGATGAAAGGAGAAGGGAACAAGAAAGTGAGTGAGGAAGATTTGAGAAAAATAACAGGATTTAACAGTTTTGAGGAGTTTGCAGACGCTTTATTATCCGGTAGGGTAATATTAAAGCAGTTTGAGGCATTTCACCCATTCTTTCGCTTAAGACCGCCTTCTAAAGGTTTAAAAAGTATAAAGGAACATTGGCCAAAAGGCGATCTGGGTTATAGAGGCAAAGAAATTAATGAGTTACTTAGAAGGATGATTTAGATGGTAGTTAGAAGAGAGAAAAAGAGGAGAAGAGGCGAAAGAACTTACCATGGTAGACATGCTAAGTGGAGGGGTGGAGGCTCGAGGGGTGGTAGAGGAAATGTTAGTTTACATAAGCACAAAATGAAATGGAAGGAGCGTGAGAAAGGTTTCAAGTATCCTCTTAGGAAAGAAAAATCCGTAATAAACTTAGACGAACTTAACGATTTAGTAAAAAAAATGATTGAAGAAAAGAATATAAGCTCAGAAAACTTGAAGATAAATCTGAATGAATTAGGATATGATAAATTATTGGGGAGAGGAAACGTCGAGTATCCTATTATTGTAGAAGTTAAAGAAGCTTCTAAAAAGGCCATAGAAAAACTAAAGGAAAAAGGTGGAAACGTTATAATAACTCATTTTAATGCAAAGTAGAAGAATATTTATGCAGATTGGTAATACTATTGAAAAACTAGTAAAATATTTTCCTATAGTTTCGCCACCTTTATATAGATTAAGCTTTAAAGAAAAACTAAAGTGGACATTGGTGACATTATTTATATACATCTTTTTATCATACGTTCCAGTTATAGGACTAGCACTAACCCCCCAAGCTCAATTTTTTCTAACAATCCAGCATTTACTTGGTGCGAGATTCGGAAGTTTATTGACTTTGGGAATAGGTCCTATAGTTACAGCTGGAATAATTCTTCAGTTGTTAGTTGGCTCAAAAATACTACCTTTAGACACTACTAAGCCCGAAGGAAGAAAAAAGTTTCAGAGTTGGATGAAGTTATTAGCTCTTATCTTCTGTGTAATAGAGGCATTTGCATACGTAATATTCGGTCCTTTAACTACAACGACACTTCTTTTACCTTTTGTTGTTTTTCAAATTGCTCTAGGAGGATTTTTAGTAATTTTGATGGATGATCTAGTAAGCAAATGGGGTCTTGGATCTGGAATAAGCCTTTTCATAGTTGCCGGTATATCTACACAAATATTCGTTAGAATATTTTCGCCTTTCCCACCTGAATGCTCAATTCGTAGTATATCTATGTGCATTCCATCTTCAACCAACTTGCCTGTAGGACTATTTTGGGATATGTTAATAAACTTCTATAGCAATAATCCAAAAAATGCATTACTGGCTCTATTTCCAATAATTTCTACCGGCATATTATTTTTAATAGTTGTTTTTATTCAAGGCATAAGCGTTGATATACCGTTGGCTTTTTCCGCATTTAGAGGATTCGGAAGAACGTGGAGTTTAAAACTCCTTTATACTAGCAACATCCCTGTTATTTTTGCTTTTGCTTTTCTAGCTAATTTGCAATTAATGTCTAGAGTTGGGTTAACTAATATTGATGGCAGAATGTGTGGCTTACTAGGATGTTTTGACGAAAACGGAAATGCTATAAGTGGCTTTGCATATTATATTTCCACTCCAACAAGTATTTTTAATTTGATGGTAGAAGGTATAACGAGTAAAGAAATAATGAGGATTATAATTTATTCAACTATAATGATTATCCTTACTACAATATTTTCTGTAATTTGGGTTGAGACCAGTGGTATGAATGCCAAATCTGTTGCCGAACAATTGACAATAATAGGTATGCAAATACCTGGATATAGAAGAGACCAAAGGGTTATAGAACACGTTTTAAACAAGTACATACCACCTTTATCAGTTTTAGGTGGATTTTTTGTCGGGTGTTTAGCTGTGATTGGTGATTTGTTTGGAGTTATTGGGGGTGGGGTTGGTTTATTGTTAAGCGTGATGATTATTTATAATTACTATGAAATTATTAGAAATGAGGATATTGAAGGGATGCCTGAAATCGTTAAGAAGTTGTTTGGTGGTTGAATGATAGTTTACATCTCAAAAATAGCAGATATATTTTTATTTCCTATTACTATATTTCCTCCTTTAATACAAATTTTAATACTTTCTCTTGCTTTTTCCATCATTACATCTTTTTACAAGAAAAAAGTTTTTAGTAATAGAAACTTTGTCGAAATAAAAGAAAAAATAGATGCTATTAGTAGGAAAATTAATATATTAAAGGACAAAAACAAAAAAGAATTTAATAGATTAATGGGAGAACTTGCAGATGCCAACATAAAGTTAATTAAAGAAAATATTAAAGTAGCTATCTTTTCGCTATTAATAGGAATTTTATTTTTTTCTTGGGTGTCGTTTAATTATTCTGGCTATTACGTCTATCTACCTTTTTCTTTTCCAAATAAAGTTAGTTTAATATATGTATATGCTATTTTATGTTTAGTATTAACTTTTATTATTGATAAAATGTTGGGGGTTAGATGAAAATGGAGATAGGACAAGTTTGTGTTAAAACTGTCGGGAAAGAAAAAGGGAAATATTGCGTGGTCGTTAAAAAAGTTGATAAGAATTTTGTTATCGTAAGCGGACCAAAGGCTTTAACTGGAGTTAAAAGAAGAAGAGCAAACGTCATTCATTTACAACCTTTGCAATATAAGCTAGAAATAAAAGAAGATGTGAGCGACGAAGAACTATTAGAAGCATGGAAGAATAGCGGTTTAGTCGAAAAATTTGGATTGAAATTGCCTTCAGCAGCTGAATTAAAGAAACAAGCGCAGGCTAAGGAAGAAAAAGTAGAGAGCGAAGAAAAAGTAGAAAAGAAAGAAAAGAAAAAAGCAAAGAAAAAAGAGGAAGCGAAGAAATAATAGAAACTTAATTTTGAGCCCGTTAGGGTTCTAGTTCCAGAGGATGAAATTTTCTCTAACTCCCAAACCTTCTTCGTATTTTTGCAGTTTATCCTGTTGCTACGAATACCAATCTAATAATAACTATTGTAAAAAGACTATTGGTTTAAACTCTTTAGTTGAAAAACTATTATAAATTAGGTTAAAAAAGAAGAGGTGAATAATAAGCACTCATTTTGGGCCCGGTGGGATTTGAACCCACGATCTCCGGGTATCCTCTAATTCCGAAGCCCGGCGCCTTATCCTTGCTAGGCTACGGGCCCATATAAGAAGTAGAAAAATTAAAAAGAAAAGAAGAAAAGAGTTTATTTCAGAATTCCTAAACTTTCATTCGTCATTTTTATGCTTTTCCACTTGTCATTTTCTATTCCAGTTATAGCTCTTATAGCATCAATGTTTTCTGGAATAACATCAGCTTCCTGATGAACAACTTGCATCCATCTTACTTTATTTCCTTCTACGCTTATGCTATCTCTTAATACAACAATTTCATACATATCATTTCTAGGCCTGCAATAATCTCTGAACTTTTCTATAATTTTAGATGTAGCTGGATACTCTTTCATGTCTAACAAAACAACTCTTGTTTGATCTTCAAATGCTTTTATTATATCTTCTTTGCTAACTTTTTTCATAAGTGTTGCTTCTACCATATGAGTATGAGCCAGAGTAGTTGGAACTTTTATGGCCATTGTGAAGATGTTTAAGTTTGTTAAAACTGTTCTAACATCTTCTCCATGATGAGATGGTACCTCCTCAAATTCAACTGCATTTATTGGACCTTTTTTATATTCATGAGGATCTGCTGCTCTTCTCGCAATAGCAACGAAAACATAAGCAATTCCAAACTTTTCGATTGCGCTTAAAGTTCTTATTAAACCTGTTGTATTGCAACTGGGAACTCTAATGAATTTTTTTCCAAAAGCTTTTTCATAATTTACTATTGCATTAAAAGTCATCTCTGCAACATCTGCATCTTCTCCACCTTGAAATATTGCTTTAACGTTGTACTTGGAGTAGTATTTGTCTCTGTATTCTTTTCCTAAACCTTCTGGTGTTGCATCAATTATTACATCAATTTCTCCCTTTTTCAAAAGGTCTTCTAAAGTTCCATTGACAATCATTTTAGCGTCTCTGAATTTCTTTAGCGACTCTTCATTTGTTGCATAAAGATCTGTGCCATATAGTGGGCCATGCGGTTCCAAAAGTGTTTTTATTGTTGCATCTGGAGAATATCCAACTATTGCTTTCAACTTCATGTCCTTCTGCAATTTTACTGCATGAGCAATTCTTTTTCCGATTGTTCCTATTCCATGAACAGCAACGTTTACCATAAACACCACTTTTATTTATTTTGAAAACTAAAAGAAAAGTTTTTAAGCTTTTTTAGAAATTAATAAAAAGATTTTTATGGAAAAAGTTGATTGGAGTATATTGAAAAAAATTTATAAAAAAAGAGACGATTGGGCTCGCAAGCATGATTTTGGAAATTTGTTGGTTATAGGAGGAAGTAAACTTTATCCAACAACACCAATTTTAGTAGCTTTGTCTGCTTATAGAGCTGGGGTGGATTGGGTTACAATTGCTGCTCCTGAGGAAGCTTCTAAAATAATAGCAAGTTATTCTCCAAACTTAATGGTTCATCCTTTTAAAGGAGATTTTCTTTCGAATGAAGTTATAGAAGAGCTTGTTAAAATTTCTTATAAAAGAGATGCTATTGAAGTAGGTGGTGGTTTAACAAGAGACGAAAAAGTTATGGAGGCAATTTTCGAGTACTTAAAGAGAATAGATAAGCCGGTAGTTATAGACGATGACGCAATATATGCTTTTGCGAAATACAAAAATGAGTTAAGAGGAAAAAATTTTGTTTTGACTCCACATTCTTACGAATTTTTTGTTTTAAGTGGGATAAAAGTTAGTAATGATTTGAATGAAAGAATAAATGCTGTCAAAAATTTTGCAAAAGAATATTCAGTAACAGTTTTATTAAAGGGTCATTTTGATGTTATTTCTGATGGTACTAGAGTTGCTATAAATACTTCTGGTTCAACAACAATGACAAAGGCTGGTTTTGGTAATACTTTGGCTGGAATTCTTGCTGCTTATTTAGCTAGAAAAGTAGATAATTTTACTGCTGCATGTGCTGCAGCTTTTGTTAATGGTAAAGCCGGTGAGCTAGCTTCTAAAAAGTTAAGCGAAGGAATTCTGCCAACAGATTTGATTGAATTTATTCCAGAAGTTATAAAGAAAGTAATAAGATATTGATTGCCTTAAATATTTAGCAAATAATCTTAATAAGGGGATATTTATGCCAAAAGTGTGGGTAGATAAAGATATTTGCATAGGTTGTGGTTTGTGTGCATCTATGTTGCCAGAAGTTTTTGAGATGGAAGACGATGGTAAAGCAATAGTAAGAAATGAAGATGGAGCTCATTTGGAGAAAATAAAAGAAGTTGCAAATATGTGTCCAGTTAATGCAATCAAAGTTAAAAAATAGAAAATTTTTATAATTTTAATGAAGATTAAAGATATAGAGAATTTCGAAAGCGTTAAAAAAATGCTTGGAGAGCTTAACTTATTAACGAGAAGTGAGAACACTAAAAAAACTTATTTAAAAGGTCTACTTAAGTTTGTTGTTTATAAGCAGATCCAAGATTTGGATTCTTTTATTGAAGAAGTTAGAAAAAATCAAAATCAAAATGAGATAGTAAAAGATTTTGGTGTTTACTTGGCTGGGAAAAATTTAGCTCCAAAGACTGTAGCAGCTTGGTTATCGTCTTTAAAGAAATTCTTTAGTGCAAATGGATTGGCGGTTAATGTTGACATTCCACTAAAAATATTTAATGTACATGAAGATGTTTTACCGAATAAGGAGGATTTAAAGAAAATATTGTTGGAAGTAGATTTAAGAATGAAGGTCATTATAACAATTCTTGCTTCTTCAGGAATTAGAATTGGGGAGCTTCATAATTTGAGGCTTGGGGATATTGACTTGTCTAAAGAAATACCATCTGTTAAAATAAAAGGTATTGGAGCTAAGGAGAGAAAGTCTAGAATAACTTTTATTAGCATAGAGGCGAAGAATTTTCTGCAAGAATATTTGAATCAAAGAAGAAGTTTGGGTGAAGAATTGAATGAAAACTCTCCGGTTATAGCCAGAGAAGATGGTAAGCCTATGAGCTATCAAAATATTCACTATTTATTAGAGAGAGTTTTTAGAAAATATTCTAAAAAAATTGGTAAAAGATATTCGTTGCATGCTCATTGTTTAAGAAAATGGTTCAAAACTCAATTAATTTCAGGTGGTGTACCAGCACCGATAGTTGATAGATTAACAGGTCATTCAAGATATTTAGCTAATGAATACGAGCTTTATACGGAAGATCAGCTTAGAGAATGGTATTCTAAGGGAATGAAACACGTAACTATTTTAGAATAATTTTAAGATTTTTTCAACTTAGAAAGCTTTGAAACCAAATTCTCACAAGCTCTTGCAATTTCTTCTCCTGAAAGTGTTAGTTTAACCATTTTTATTCTTCCTTTTTCTTCGAATTCTACTAGACCTAACTCATTAAAAATGTCTAATAACTTTATTGCATGAGAATAAGTTATATCTGCCTCTTTTGCTATTCTTGCTACATATTTTGGTCCATTTCTTAAGGCAAGTAGAATTTTGATTGGTTTCACATGCAGAAAATAAGTTAATGGTTTATCGCTTCCCATATAGGACTTTATGTATTGTTATTTAAATATTATTCAATTTTAAGATTTTTATGGATTTGAGGGAGATAGCACTAAAATATTCTTTGCTAAATGCAAAAAAATATGGGAAAGCTAGTCAGGATGCAGTAATAAAAAAGATTTTGGCAGAGGTGCCGGATGCTAAGGGAAAAATTAAGGATTTAATAGAGATTGTTAAGGATGTTGTTACTGAAGTAAATTCTATGTCTACTAGCGAAATAGAAAAGAAGATTTTTGAATTAGGTATTCATGAAGTTAAAAAAGAAGAAAAGAAGGAAATTTTGCCAGAATTAGAGTCAGCAGAATACGGAAAGGTTATAATGAGGTTGGCTCCTTTTCCTTCCGGACCTCTTCATATAGGAAACGCAAGAATGGCAATACTTAACGACTATTATGTTAAAAGATATGGTGGGAAGCTCATTTTATTTTATGACGATACTATTGGAAGCGAAGAGAAGCCTATAGATAAGGAAGCGTATGAACTTATAAAAGATGGTTTAGATTGGCTTGGTGTAGAATATCATGAAGTTATGTATAAATCTGACAGACTTGAGATTTACTATAAATATGCGGAGGAGTTAATAAAAATTGGAAAAGCCTATGTTTGTACTTGCAGTAAAGATGAAATAAAAAAGAATAGAAGATTAGGTATTGAATGTTTATGTAGAAAAAGAACCGTAGAAGAAAACTTAGAATTATTTAAACAAATGTTAGAAGGAAAGATAGAAGAAGGAAAAGCGGTGGTTAGATTAAAAACTGATATGAAGCATCCTAATCCAGCATTTAGGGATAGAGTTTTGCTTAGAATTAGCGAGAGGGAACATCCAAGAGTTGGGAGAAAATATAGAGTTTGGCCTATGTTGGAATTTTCTTGGGCAATAGATGATTATCTTATTGGAACTACTCATATATTGAGAGGAAAGGAGCTCGTAATAGAGGATATGATGCAAGAATACATTTGGAACATTTTTGGTTGGAGAAAAGCAAAATTTATTCACTATGGTTTATTAAAACTTAAGGAGGAGGGTGCTAAGCTTAGTAAATCAAAAACTAGGAAAATGATCGAGAAAGGAGAAATAAAAGGGTGGGACGATCCTAGAACATGGAGTTTACAATCCTTAAGAAAGAGAGGATTCCAACCGGAGGCTATAAGGAATTTTATTTTAAAGTTAGGATTGAGCGAAGCCGATATCACAATGCCAATAGAAATACTATACTCTGAAAATAGAAAAATTGTTGATAAAATTGCCAACAGATACTTCGCAGTTTTGAATCCTTTCAGAATAGAACTTGATTATCCTATAGAAAAAATTTCTATTAGACGTCATCCAGACTTTTTGGACAGAGGAGTAAGAGAAATATTAGTCAACCCAAAAGAAATATACGTAGAAAAAGAGGATTTTGAAAAATTGAAAGGAAGCATTGTTGGTTTAATAGGAATGTGTACTATAAAATTAGAGGAGGTATCTAAGTTTATTAGCGAAGAAGTAACTCAAGAAATACCAAAAATACATTGGGTATCGTCACCAAATGTCAATATAATAATAGTTATGCCAAATGGAAAAGAGAAAGAAGCTATAGCTGAAGGAGGAATTAAGGAATTAAAAGAGGGAGATATAGTTCAATTTTATAGGATTGGCTTTTGTAGACTAGACGATAAAAAGACTTTTACTTTTTACTTTGCACATAAATAATTTACTTTGTGGACGCATTTCGCTATGTTTAGTTTTTTAATAAATCTTCCTTTCTATGTATTCTTGGTTTATACCCATTGAGTACGATGTCTGCTTCATTATCCAAAATAAAAAGACAAAGTTAATTTAAAGAGAACTTAAAGTTGTACTGGTTGTAATATTCTTTTCTTTTTGGATTAATACTTTTTCGCCTTTTTAGATATTTATATGTTTTAATACCATGAAATTATTTATATTTAAAAAAACTGAAGTTAGATTGGGCTTTAAATTTAAAGGTATTTAAAAAATTAATAAAGAGGGGGCGATGTGAATGGAGAAGAAAGCATATGTGAAGTTTGAGCCAACAGAAGAATTAATTAAGAAAACTTTGAAGTTGGTAGAATCTGTTGCTGCGTTACAAAAAAATAAAGAGGAGGCATTAAAAAAAGAGGGAAAGACGTTGGAGGAAAAAATGATTAGAAGAGGTACTAATGAAGTTACTAAAGCAGTAGATAGGGGAAAAGCGAAGCTTGTTGTTATCGCTATGGATGTTGAGCCAGAGGAAATAGTTATGCATCTGCCTCCTTTATGCGAAGAAAAGGGGGTTCCTTATACATATGTTCCATCTAAACTTGAACTTGGAAAAGCATCAGGGATTGAAGTATCTGCAGCTACTGTTGCTATAATAGATGCAGGAGAATATTCTAAATTATTGGAAGATATTATAAGAGAAATAAAGGAAATAAGGAAATAAAGAAGTGATTTGAATGAAAGATGCTTACGCAGCCGAAGTGATAGAAGTTCTGGAAGCTTCAGGAGTAAAAGGTGTTAAACAAGTTAGATGTAGATTGATAGAAGGTCCTGAAGTCGGGAAGATTTTGATAAGAAATGTTGTTGGTCCAGTTAGAGTTGGAGATATATTAATGTTAAGAGAAATAGAAATGGAGGTAGCTTTAAAGTTGGAACAAAGGTAATCTTATGATATGTAGTTTTTGTAATTCAGAAATAAGACCAGGTACAGGGAAAATTTTTGTAAGAACTAAAGGAGAGATACTATACTTTTGTTCCCGAAAGTGCGAAAGATACTATCTTATGGGAAGGAAAAAAGAAAAGTTAAAGTGGATAAAAAAGATGCAATAATCTAAGCGGTGATTTTTATTAGGTTAGAATTAGTGATTGAAGAGAATGTATTCGATAAAATAATTGATATATTAAGAAGAAATGAAGGAAAAGAGTTGAAGATAGATGATATTATAATGATTTGTTTTGAAAACAGTATAGTATCCTCTGACTATCTATTTTTGATTTTGCAAGAACTTTCTTCTAGAAAACTAATAGAAAGCAGGAAAGGAATTGTTAAAATTGGTAAAATTCCAGATGATATCATTTCAGATTTAAAGAATAGATTTATAGGTAGAATAAGAAGAATTAAAAAGGTTTTTATTACTCCACTAGAAGTTGCTAAGTTTTATCAGTGTCCAAGAAGATTATGGTTAGAGAAGATTGTTCTCTCAAGACAGGAAAAAGAGAAAATAGGGAAAGTTTGGGATGGAGAAGCCGTTCATTTTGCATTGAAATTAATGTTAGATAACATGAGTGTAGAAAAAGACGAAAATTTTTTGATATCAAAATCTGTAGAACAAGTTTTAAAAAAGTATGAAGGCTTAATACAAATTGAAAAAAAGACATTAGAGGAATTTCTTAAGAGATTTTTAGAACTGATAAAAGAGGAGAACTTCATTAAAATATATTCAGAAAAAACTATAGAATCAATAAAAGATGGTGTCATTGGTTCTATAGACGTTATAGGGTTTAAAAATGATGATTTAGTTCCAATCGAAATTAAATATGCTGAGTTTAAAGGTAGAATTAAAAAAGAGCATTTACTTCAAGCAATAGGAGAAAGTATATTATTAAGTAATTATTTTAGAAAGGAGGTTAAATATTCTTACATAGTCTACTTTCAGACGAATTCTCTAGTTAGAGTAGAAATAAATGAGAAATTAAAAAGAGAATTCTTTAAATTAAAGAGAAAAATAGAAATTTTTTATTCTACTGGAAAAATTCCCCCAAAAAGTAAGCTACCAAATTACGTAGAAAGAGTTTGCAAAGGTTGTCACGTTAAGAGGGCTTGCGATAACATAGAGCTTTTGAGGAGAATTAGAAGAAAAATTTAATTATACTAATTTATCGTTTTAAATCAATATTTTATAGAAGGGCCGGTAGATCAATGGTAGATCGCCGCTCTTGCAAAGCGGAGGCTCCGGGTTCGAATCCCGGCCGGTCCACTTTATTATTATAAGCGATTGTGTTGAGAAACATTTTATCAAGGTTATCTCAATAAGTGTCTATGATACTTCCAGTTTCATACTTTCCTTCTATTGCTTCTATAACAAACTTTGCTACATCTTCTGGCTTTTGAATGAAAGGTTTGATCAAAGGATACATTTTTCCAACTATTTCTTCTTGCATTTTTGTGGCTACCGGCCCAGGACAAATTGCATAAACTCTAATTCCATAATCTTTCACTTCTTTTGCCAAACTTTCTGTAAATCCTATTAAACCGAATTTACTAGCACAATATGCAGAAAATTCGGCAAAACCAGTTTTACCAGCTCCAGAGCTTATGTTAACTATACAACCAGATTTTTGTTTAATCATAAAAGGTAGAACTTCTTTTGTAAATAGAAAAGGTCCTTTTAAATTAGTATCAATGATATTATCCCATTCCTCTTCGCTCGTATCTACAACATTTTTCTTTAAAGCTATTCCAGCATTGTTAATAAGAATGTCAATTCTTCCAAATTCCTTTATTGTTTTCTTTACTAAATTCTTAACTTGCTTATAATGTCTAACATCGCATTTGACTGCAAGAACCTTTACATTAAATTTCTCTAATTCTTCTTTTGCTTTATTTAATTCGTCTTTATTCCTAGAACAAATGACAACATTATAACCTTTTTTAGCTAAAGCAATAGCTATTGCTTTTTCCTATCCCTCTAGAGCCTCCTGTAACGATTGCAACTTTATTTTCGCTTTTGGCCGTCATAAGATTTCTTGTTTTTTGATTCAAAAACATTGATACAACACACAAGTAGTATTAAAAGATATCAAACTTGTAATCAAATAATTTTCTTTCCTGTTTCTTTTTCGATTATATGAATTGCATTTACTGGGCAAGCTTGGGCTGCTTCTAAATTAATTTGCAATTCTTCTTCATCTATTTCTTTCTCAAAAATATCCGGATCATCAGTCTCAATACCACCTTTCAGAACTGCTTTACGCTCTTTATCAAGTTCCCATATTTGTGGTGCCGCAGCTACACATCCAGCAGCGCCTATACACACATCCCTATAGTAGATTATTTTGTATTTTTTCCTCATGGTCTAACCTCATATATTTATTACAAAACTATTAAATAAGGCCTTAACAAGAAAAACGACGCCTGTATGAATATTAAATTAAAATTCGCTCCTTTTATTACCCCTTATTCCGCATTCACCTTTATAATAGTATTGTTTCTATGGAATTCGCAACATTTAATTCATTTTAAATTATGGGAAGCTTAACTTTGATTTAATTTGAGTTTCTTGCTTATCTCTGTGATAATCTATTTCTTTTAATAACTATTTTTAAATTTTAATTGCATAGCTTGTTTTACCATTTTATTCTACTATAACTTTTTTTATTCTACTATAACTTTACCTTTCATCCAAGGATGTGGTATACAATAATAATCGTAGGTTCCCGATTTGCTAAAAGTTATACTTTTAGATTTCCCATACGATAAATAACCTGTATCAAAGCTACCATCGTCAGCTGTGGCAGTATGGGGAACAGAATCTTTGTTAGTCCATCTTACAGTATCACCGACTTTTATTTTTATAGTTTCTGGATTGAAAGCAAAATTTTTTATTTCCACATCAATTATTCTAGGTTGGGATTGTTGAATTGGTTGCGATAGTGTTTCTGGAGGTCGAGTTACTGCATTAATAGTAGTTTGAACGTTCTGGTTTTGAAATGCTTCCAGAATATATCTACTTGATAATATTGCTATAAAGCCAATTATAACTAATATTCCAATTATCAAGATTGTAGTTTGTCGATTCATCTTCAATTAATTTTTGTTAGTATTTAAATCCTTTTCCATTGCCTTTATATTAATTATTCATTTATATCTTCTTGTTTATCTCAATTAGACATAAAAAGTCTTTTGGCATCTTTTTACCAAATGCCTCTCTTCTAACTTCTTTGCAAATATTGCAAATATTAAAATATATGTTCGTGTTTTCTTTAATAGCTTTTTCTAAAAACTTCTTTCCAATAGATATTGCTTTTTCTTTTGAAATAAAAAGCATAGACTTTCCTCTTAAATTGTTTTTATAATAAGATATTGCAGGTTGAGAGACTCCAAGATATTTTGCTACTTCTTTTTGATTCATCTTAAACCTTTTAATCATCTCTCTAGCTAAACTAGCTCTTAATGATGGGAATATTTGCTTCAACATAACTTCACAAAAAACTTTCATATTTTATTTTATGCTAAATTTAAATATAACAATAATTTTTTTACTTTATTCTATACTTTTACGGCATGTTTTGTTATTTCTAAATTACAACTTTTATGTTTTTTGCACCAAGCTTCGCATTTTTCAGCCCAATTTTTATCTTCATATTTTAATCCACATTCTTAACACATCCAATAACTATTAACTTTGATTACCATGCTTATTTGCTTTTCATAGCCGAATTCCAAAAACATAAGCTAAAGTTATTAGAGTTATATGAGAGAAAACTGAAATAATGCCAAGAATCCATGCCCATTTATGCACCACGTTGAACAATCTTCCCCATAGTTTAATTAACTTTAATGGCATAATTCTACAAGTTAAGAAAATAAGTAAAAAGAATATTGCACTTAAAGTACCAAACCAAAATCCTATGTATTGTCCAAATATCGTTGTCGTCATAAGCTCACCAAAAAGTATTCAATTTTTAAATTTTTAAATTAAATACATATTTAAATACTGCGTAACCTAAAATTGCTAATGTTTTATTTGCAAAAAGATTGTATATTAATTTAAAAAGTAACTCTATTTGAAAATAAAGATTAAGGATTAGAATTATTATAATCATTCTAACATTAAGTCGCTTATTACGCTGAAGGAGCATGTTATTTTTAAATTTTAAATCTACTACTACCAATTTTACATTTATAGATGTTCTATTCTTTCAATGTTTCTACTGTTTTTGCATTTTTCACATTCAAATTGGAAAGTTGTATGGAATATTTTAAATTTTCTTAGTTTTTTGTTTAGTATTTTAGTTATCTTTTTAGTGTTGGACAGGCTTTTATTATAAGTATAAATGTGAGCAGTTAAAACGTTGACATTAGGACATAGCGACCATATATGTACATCATGTACACTAACAACTCCTTCTACTTTTTTCATCTCTTCAATAATTTTACTTATATTGACGTTCCCTGCTACCCCCTCCATAAGTATGTTTATTGATTCCTTTACAATTTTTATCGTACTAATTAACACTAATAAAATTATGCCCATGCTTAGTAAAGGGTCTATGATATAAAATCCTGTTAAAAATATTATTATAGCACCAATTATAATGGAAATAGAAGAAATTGCATCAGTTAATACATGTAGATATGCAGATTTTATATTTATGTCATCTTCATACTTCTTTAATTTTCTAAGGACGTAAAGGTTTGCTAAAAATCCTAAAGATGCTACAAAAAGCATTCCAATACTTTTAACTTCGTTTGGATTAACTATTCTTAAATAGGAACTATATAGAATTACAATGCACACTCCAATCAGAATTAAGCCATTAATAAAAGTCGCAAAGACTTCGGCTCTATGATAACCAAAAGTCATTTTGTTGGTAGGCAATTTTTTAGCCAAATTTATCGCAAACCAGGAAATGTATAGTGAAAAAACATCCCTACTCATATGAATAGCATCGCTTATTGGGCTAACGCTTCCAAAAAGGTATCCACCAAAAATTTCTACGAAGAGAAAGATAGATGTTACATAAATTGCAATTTTTAAGTCTTTTTCTTTAATCTTTATTCTCATGTTATACAAACCCAGATAAAAACTATTTATATGTTTGAATTTTGCATTTTCATTTTTATTGGTATAATTTAATTTTTTTAACTTACTAAATTAAACGAATTCGTTTATAATGAATATTGCAGAAAGCATTTTTAAATACAAAAAAATATTCTCCTATAGTTATCATGGCAGAAAAAGGAAAAGGGGTTGTTATTGAGGCAGTAGAAAATGACCCTTACCTATTAAAAGTTGATAAAGAAATACTTACAGCTCTTTGTAGATGTGGAGCATCTAAAAACAAGCCTTATTGCGACGGAACGCATGCAAAAATAGGTTTTAAAGCAAGCAAGGCTACAGTAAAAGTAGTATAGAGAATAAAAAAGTATTTTTTCCTTATTTATCTTTTAATATGAAGAGAAAATTTAAAGAAGGCGTGAAAACAATTACATCCTATATAGCTGCAGGAGGAGTTAGTGGTTTTGCAGGTTATGTTTATTCACTTTATGCAAAAGCAAGCGCAACAGTGAATGTAAAAGTAAGGCCAGAGCTTGCAAATGTTAGTTGGTGGGAAGCATTTTTGGCAGATCATTTAGACGATTGGTTATAGTATCATTACGGAGACAAATTAACAATAGCATTCGTAATAACAGGAGGGCTCATTCTTATAACAGTATATGAGCTATACCGAAGATGGTAGGAATTTGTAGTTAGGTTAATTTTTGAAAGACAATTTTTAGTATGAATGTTAATACAAAGTTTTATTTTAAGCTTCAGAAAGTTTTAAGCAAGCTAGTTGAATTCAAAAAAGTAAAAAACATTGAAAAGGTTTTGGCTTTAGATATTTCTTATAAAGATGATTTAGCTTTTTGTGCAGCCGTTCTTTATGATTTAAAACAAGAAAAAGTTTTGAAGGAGCTGTTAGTTAAAGAGAGAGTTAAATTTCCTTACATTCCTGGTTTGCTTTTTCTTAGAGAAGCGCCAATAATGTTAGAAGCTGTTGAAAAAATAGATAAAGATTATGATTTAATCCTCGTTGATGGCCATGGATTAGCTCATCCTAGAAAAGCGGGCTTAGCAACTATAATAGGAATATTAACTGGAAAACCAACAATTGGAATAGCAAAAAGTTTTCTTTACGGAGAAATAAAAGATAGTTACATTTTTGTTGATCAGCAAAAAGTTGGTATAAAATTTGGTAGATATTATGCAAGCATAGGTTCTAACATAGATATGGAAAGCTTGGAGGTTTTTCTTAAAATGGTAAACTTCAATTATCCTAAAGCTTTAAAGATTGCTGATAGGCTAAGTAAAACAACTATTATTAATTTCATTAAGAAAAAAAGATGAGCGAATATTTTTAAACTTAAGTGATAATTCCAACAGTATGGGAGTATCTAGAGTTAAAGACATAGAAAAAGAAAAAGAAAAAGCTGAAGAGGAAAAAAAGAAAAAAGAAAAACCCAAAGAAGAAATTAAAAAACCAAAGAAAGCCGAAAAAAGAATAGAGGGAATAATTAGAATTTTAAATACAGACTTAGATGCTAACAAAAATATTCTTTACGGGTTAACCGGAATTAAAGGCGTAAGTTACACTTTTTCTAAGGCTGTGATAGCTGCTCTTGGTTTGGATGCTTATAGAAAGTTAGGAACTTTAACCCCGGAGGAGATAGAAAAAATTGAAGATTGTTTGAAAAATCCAGCAAAATATAACATTCCTTCATTTTTATTTAACAGAAGAAAAGATCCAGAAACAGGGCTAGATATGCATTTGGTCGGACCTGATGTTGATATTTTCAGAAGTATGGATATAAAAAGAGAAATTGAGCTTAAAACTTACAAAGGTTTTAGACATATGTATGGCCAGCCTGTGAGGGGTCAAAGGACTAGAAGTCATTTTAGACATGGAAGGACTGTTGGTGTTTTGAGGGGAAAGATGAAACAATTGGCTCAACAGCAATCCAAAGAAAAGAAAGAAGAAAAGAAGTGATGAGCGATGAAGAGATTTAGAAAAAAGTATAAAAAGCCGAGGAAACTTTGGGATAAGAAGCTATTGGAAGAAGAGAGAAGAATAATGATAGAATTTGGATTGAGAAGGAAAAAGGAACTATGGAGAGCTAAGGAAGAGTTAAGAAAGTATAGAAGGATGGCTAGAGAGTTAAACGCAAGAAGAGATAAGGAAAAAGAGAAAGTTTTGATTCAAAAGTTGTATAGGCTTGGTTTATTACCGTCTCCAAGCGCCACTCTAGATGATGTTTTGAGCCTAACTGTTAAAGACTTGTTGAATAGAAGATTACAAACTATTGTTTATAAAAAGGGTTTGGCAAATACAATAAAGCAGGCAAGACAGTTTATCGTCCATGGGCATGTAAGAATTAACGGAAGAAGGATTGTATATCCAAGCTATTTGGTTAGTAGAGATGAAGAAGATAAAATAACATGCGACATAAAACCAAATACATCAAAAGCAACAGTACAAGAACAACCAACACAACAGCCCAAAGCTGAAGTTAGCGTTGAGGTTAAAGAGGGTGGTTAGATGAGTGAAAAGAAAGAGAGATGGGGGGTAGCTCACATTTTTAGTAGTCCTAATTCTACAATAGTTCACATTACAGACTTGAGTGGAGCTGAAACAATAGCAAGGTATTCTAGCGGAATGATGACAGATAAGGATAGAGAGGGAGGGATGCCTTTCCCTGCTATGCTAGCTGCTAAGAAAGCCGCTGAAGAAGCTTTAGCTAAAGGAATTACTGGGGTGCACATAAGAGTTAGAGCTCCAGGAGGCATAAAGACAAAAATTCCTGGACCTGGAGCACAAGCTGCTATAAGAGCTCTTGCAAAAGCTGGATTAAAAATAGGTTTAATTGAAGATGTTACACCAATAGTTCATGGATATATGCGTAGGAAAGGCGGGCGTAGGGGTCGTCGAGTGTAAAATCTTCAATACATCCAATCTTTCATTGTAAGTTGGTTTTTATGAAACTAAGTAAAGTATCTTTTATTGAGGATTCTACATCCTCATTATCTCCTAAAACTATAAAATCAGTTGCTATAATTTCTTTAAGCATATGTTCTCTCCACTCTTCCGTTAGTAAAGATTTAGTTTCACCTATCATAGCAGTTTTCAAATCCGGTTTATTGCTTTTTAAAACCACAAATCTATGGTCAGTAACTATTAATTTAGTCTTTAAATTTCTATTACTACTTTTTGACTCAAAAACTTCAATTATTATTTTTGGTTTCTGTGAATTTGGAATAGCAAAATCTACGTTAAAGAACTTACCATTGAAATCTATTGTAGCGTGAAGTTCGAATGGAATATTATTGGATGACAGAACTTTTATTACTTTATTTTCTAATTCGGTCGGTGGAAGTTTTTCAACTAACTTGATACCATTTTTTACTTGTATATCTTTATTAAAACAAATCTTACCTTTTTTTATATCTTTTAAATTCCTTAATATTGTCTCCTTCTCTATCTTAATATCTCTAAGCATTTCTTTCAGAATTGGAGCGATTTTTTCTAACGTTTCTGGACTTATTCTTCTTTTCCCATCTTCCCAGCTCCTTAATTCGCTTGGTTCAATTTTTAATATTCTTGCCAGTTCTTTTGTTCTTTTTCTGCATATTACTCTAAATAAGAAAATATTCCTAGCATCATTCTCTAAAACTTCCCTTATCTCATTAAAATTGTTTGTTCTTGATTTCAATTCTTCTATTTTGCTAATAATTGCTTCTGTAGATAAACTTTTGAAAGATTCTTTTTTCTCTATATTTTCAATCTTCGAAAAAATTATTTTCTTCCAATTTTGTTCGAATTTTTCGAAATTTATGTTTTTTGGCAGCAATGCTTGTAATTTATTTATCCATCTTAGTGCTGGTCCTGCATGCACAATTCTTCCGTGTTTGTTCTCTAGATGTCTAATAAGATCTTTTGTACATCCAATTTTTTCTGCCAATTCCTTTTGCGTCATTCCGTTGCAACATCTAATGAAAAATATCGATAGACTACTATCCGCTAGAAAAAGAGAAATTGGGAATATAGTAAAGTTATTTGTTTTTTCTCTAAAGAAATTGAAAAATTCAGGTAAAATTTTTGAATCTTTTTTATCCCAGTCAATCAATCCAAGCTTATTCATCTCGCTTTTTATTTTTTCTATTTCTGTTATGTTTTCTTCTGTTTGGTGAATGCTTATTTCTTTCCAAATAGATAACGATTTTTCGATATTCGGAGAGATTTCTTGGGTTTTTAAAAATTCATTTATTTTTCTACACCAATCTTCGACTGTTTTTTGTGAAAACTGTAGACCTTTTCTCCCAGCTTCTACATGTCTTAACGTTTCTTGAAATATTCCAACTTTTCTTGCAAAACTAGGTCTAGTCATTCCCAAAGCGCACCTCAAAATTAGGATAAGCTGATTTTTTGCTAAAAAGACCTCTTCTGGGAAAATCTTAAAGTTATTTGTTTTTTCTTTCAACCATTCAAAAACTTTCAAAAATTGTTCTTCATCCATTTTTCTAAGGTCTTCGGGCAGGCTTATTTCTTCCAACTCGCTTCTAATCTTCTCTACTTTTTCATTATCGGTTGGGATTGCTACTTCTTTGAAAAGCTCTAATGCATTTTCAACGCTTATTTCAGAAATTTTAGAGAAAATTTCTTCCAAATTCTTGCTTATCTTATCGATTTTACTCTCATTTTTAATTTTCCTTCTACCAACTTCTATTTGTCTTAAAATTTCTTCGTTAATTCCTATAGCACTAGCAAAATCTTTTCTTTTCATTCCGGTGAGACATCTAATTATCAACAAAATCTGACTATTCTCTTTGATTAGTTGCTTAAATTCAGTAAAATTCTTTGTTAGTTCTTTTATTTGATTAGTTAAAGACAAAAATTCCTCTTCGCTTAATCTTCTTATGTCTCTTGCTTTTGTAATCAAATTACATTCATTTAATTTATCTCTATCTTTCATTATTACCACCTTAATTTATATTTACTAATGTTAAATTGTAAGTGCCATATAAAAATCCTTTCTGGGGAGAGTACTTGGGACTGTATGCGATTTATCTTTAGCTTATGAAGAAAGTTGAAATCAAATTAGAATAATCTTATAGCAAAACTTATATATCAACTTCTGTTATTGCTAGAATTCTGTAATTTCACTCTTTTGATTTTAGTTGATAAATATCCATAACTTCGCACATGCTAACTTCAGTTTTAATTCTTTTTACTAAAACAAAACCTAAAGCTTCCATTATTGCCTCTAAAAATCCACTTGACCATACATAAAATGTTTCTTTGATTGGTAGTTTCTCCCCATTCAGATCTACATATAGCTTAGTTATTCCAGCATTGGAGTCATCATACTTTAAATTAAAGCTAGCTATTCTCTCTGAATCAAAGTATACATCTTTCCATTCTTTATTTACCAATTTCTCCAACAAACTTCTATAGTTTATAATTACATAGCCATTTTCCTTAAAATGCTTCTTAACGTTTTTGATTATGTTGACAAAAGTTTTTGGTGAAAGAACGAAAAGAGTATTTCCAAAAATGACTGCACTATCAAATTCTCCTTCTAGTTTTACATTTGTCGCATCGCTTAACAAAAACTGAGATTTAAATTTATATTTCTTTTTTGTTTTTAGCACCAGTTCTATCATTTTTTTGTTTATATCAACTCCGACCACTTCATAACCTTTTTGCTCTAACCAAAATGAAAATAATCCAACACCACAGGCTACATCAAGAATTCTTCTTCCTAGAAAATTTTTAAATTCCCCAAAATATTTTTCCATTTCTTCAAGTTTTATAATCTAACTCTTTTCTTTCTGATAATGTATTCATCATAAAGCCTTTGAAAAGAATGATATAGAAGTAATCAGAAAAGCTACCATTGGTTCAGCCTCACTATAATAATAGGCTGTTATAATTGGAAGAAGCATGAGCAAACCAGCAATTTGAAATATTAAGCCCAAGTTTGCAATCAAAGCTTTCATTAACTAATTATTTTACTTATTTACTATTTCTTTTATGAATCAGAGCGAATACTTAAATAAAATTTTTAGAACGATTGAAAAGTACAGGCTTGTTGAGAGAGGCGATAAGATTTTTGTAGCCTTGAGC
Source organism: Candidatus Aenigmatarchaeota archaeon (assembly GCA_032249395.1). GTDB lineage: Archaea > Aenigmatarchaeota > Aenigmatarchaeia > CG10238-14 > SpSt-28 > SpSt-28. The sequence continues at coordinate 15,495 of JAVVFY010000002.1, read as the reverse complement.
GGAGGTAAGGATAGTGCGGCGGTTTTGTTTGTGTTAAAAAAATTTAAGGAGGAGAGAAATTCGGATTTTGAAATAATAGGATTTCACATAAACCTTGGAACTATTGGTTCAGAAAAAATTCAGGAGATTGTTGAAAAACAATGCGAATTAGCTGGAGTAAAACTTATTGTATTCGATTTGAAGAAAGAAGGTATCAATCTTCGCGAAATAGCAAAAAAGAATAGGAGACCAGTTTGTAGCGATTGTGGGGTTATAAAAAGATATCTGATGAATAAAATTCCCAGAGAACTTGGAGCAACTAAGATAGCAACTGGGCATCATGGAGATGATATTCTTGTGTTTTTCATCAAAAATATTCTTGGAATGAACTATTCTTGGATAGGTAAGTTTAGGCCCAAAGTGGAAAGCAACAATCCAAAATTGTTAACAAAAATAAGACCGCTTTTCTTTGTTGGCAGAAAAGAAAATGAGGAATTTGTAAAAAATCTTGGAGTACCGTACGTTCAAGAAAGTCTTTGCATATACTTTAAGGAAAAGATAAAGTTGTATGAAAAAACAAGCAAGTGGTATGATATTATAGATAAACTTGAGTCAGAAGTTCCAGGCTTTAAGGAAAGACTTTTGAACTCTGTAATAAAAATGAGTGCCTATTTCGAAAATGAAGATCAACTCAAGTTTTGTAAAATATGTGGAGAACCAACTAATACTGAAATTTGTGCTTTTTGTAGACTTACTGGAAAAACAAAAAATTCAAAACTTTAGCATTCTTCTGAATCTTAAGTATCTTATAATTCCCTCAGCTGTATAACCTTGTTTTAGCTTTATGGAAATCGGCAAATTTGGTAGTTCGATATCTTCTTTTCCTATGGGAGATGAGAGCTCTAGAAATTCGTTTACCTCTTTTAAACAAGAGTAAACTAAAGAAGGAGATATTTTCAATTCTCGTGAGATTTCTCTTAGGTAAGTTCCCGGGTTTTCCTCTATAAACTTCAGTACTTTAAACAAGGCCTCAGATTTACTTGTTTTTTCGTATCTAATTCTTCTTTTTCTTTTATTTCTAGTTGGTAAAATTGATATTTTATTTTTAGAGAGTTCAGTTAGTTTTTCAGGAGGTATTTCTTCTTTTAAAGAAATTAGCTTTGGTAATTTTGGCAAACTCATTCCACTTTCAAATTCTTTTATTTCTAGGTAATCTTTTATCTTTATCAAATTTCTTCTAACTATCTCTGGGTGAATTTTCAAGTCTTCTGAGATCTTCTTTATGTAAGTATTAGGATTTTCCTTGAGATAATTTACTATCTTGAATAGAGTTGATGGGGCTAGCTCTTCGAGATTTTTCTTGTTTACGAATACTGGTTGTGAGTATCCTTCTATTATTTTCTTCATTCTTTCCTCCTCAATTCTTTTTGCAGCGTACGGCGAAATAACTATAATCCTCTTATCGTAGGTTTTGATTTTTGGTCCGACATTGCTAATTCTTATCAATAACTCTCCGTTAGAGTCTTTTGCATAAATTCGATTTTTCTCTATTTTCGTTATTGTTATTCCCAAATTCCAAAGAATCTTTGCTATGTTTTCGATTCCCTCCATTCACAAATTTGTATTTTTGTGTTTAAAAGTTATTGTTTGTGAAACGCGTTTTTTACAATTCTATAGATCGTGAGTGAGACTAAAAGGTAAAATCATACTCTTTAAACCTTTATATTTTTTCTTATTTTCTTCTGTTTTTCAATATTTTTTCTTTTTCATTTTATCTCTTATTGAATCGAAATTATTGAGAGTGTGAATTTATGGCATATCTGAAAGGTCTTTATTTTCCTTATTTTCCTCTTTTTGTTCTTTTATTTCTAGTCTACTGCTTTGATCTAGCGATTCTGATCGATTCAAATCGCTTTGAATCGATTTAATTCTTATCCATCCCTTACCATCTTTTTCAAATCGCTCGATTTCGTCACATACTTTTACCATTCTGGAGAGTATACCTCTTAGACCATCTGTTGTTATTCCAAGTTTTTCAGCAAGTTCTTGGTAACTAATTTCTCTTCTTTCTTTGAGAATGTCGAGAATTTGTTGCATTTTGGGAGTTAGGGTAGCAGATTTCAATGACGCAACTGTAGATAAAATTTCAGTTTTTATCGGTTCTGGTAGTGAGGGTGCCATAGTTTTTAGTTTGTTTATTGCTTCTAATAATACTTCAAATCTTTTTTCCTCGTTTCTTTCATGATCCATTAGGATTTCCCTTATGTTGTATATTGCTTGTTGTACTTGCTCTATTTTTGGAAGAATGTTCATGGTTATCCATTCTTTGGATGGCATTGAAATTTCTATCCTTTCTATTCCATCTTCTATACTTATTAGGGAGCGTGAGATATAGCCAGCTGCCATGCCAACCTTAAGAGATTCTTTATCGATAGAAATTGTTGGTTTTTCCTCCTTTTCGCTAGAGATAATTGTTGATTTGGGCGATTCAATCGATTGATTCATCGATTCAGCTCGATTCAGCTCGATTCTTTCCGATTCAGCTCGATTCAAATCGATACGAATCAATTGATTCATCGATTCAAATCGCTGTGAATCGCTGAATCGTTCAGGTTGTTTTTCTCCAAATAATATTTTCTTTATAAAAGATATCACGCCCATCTAAGTAATTAGTTTTTGTATTTAAATTTTTGTTCAGAACTCTCACCTTCATATTGTTTGAATTTATCTATTGTTTATATCACGCTTTCTAAATTTTCATTTTTATTTCTGATGTTAGTTGCTTTTCCTAATTTCATCACTTTGTGATTTTATATTTTTTATGTTTAATAATTCTCACATCTCTGTTTCTTTTCTTTTTATTTATTTTCAATATTTTTGATTCGAATTTTACCTACGGTTTTCATCACTTTTAATTTATCTTATTAAATTTTTTTGATACCTTTCAACGCCAGATTTTATTTTTAACTCATCTCACGTTATCAAAATCTTCACTTTTTCGAATTTTATCTTTAGCTTATTTTATCTTTAGTTTATATTCACACCATACTATATTTTATAATATTGTTTTTTTAAAATTTATTTTATATTATATATTTTTTGATTCATTCTTTTTCGTTACTTCACACTAATATATATTTTTCGGTATATAAATGTATTTATATTTTTGATACTAAAGTATCATAATGTATTTGATTATTTTTCAACTTGGAAGTGGTTCTTCAGCTTTGAAACTGAAGATAAACAGAAAATTGAACAAAATTGGTGCAAGAATGATCCAGAAGTCTGTTTGGACCCATGAAAGCACTCAAAAATTAATAGAAATAGCTTCTTTTATAAGGGCGAGGGGAGGAAAAGCAATTGTTCTGGAGGCTAATGTGATTTATGAATGATTCATTCACACTGAAATATATTCTGTAGAATACAAAAACTATAAATAAAGTTCAAAAAAATGACATTTTTGGCTAGAGATAAATATAATTATCTCTAGAGACTAGCTTTTATGCTTCATAATTTTGCTCTTTTATTCTCTTTTTAAAACAACTTTCATTAAATCATATGCAACTTCAACATTGTCGAAGACTTGTTTAGCTTCATTTATAATTCTTTCTATATCATCATTTCTGTATCTTCTACTAATATGAGTTAAAATCAGTTTTTTGACATTTGCCTTTTTTGCTACTATTGCTGCATCTTTAACACTTGAATGATATTTTTGCGTATCTTCATCTTCTTCCAAAAAGGTTGCATCATGAATTAATACATCAGCATCTTTTGATAATTCTATAATGTTATCGCAAGGTTTTGTATCTCCACTATATACAACTTTTAAACCCTTTTGAAGCTTTGCTACTTCTTCTATCCTAATTTTTTTCCCGTTATAAACAACTTCTCCCTTTTCTTTCAATTCTTTTAGCCACTTCCCTTTTTTCAAGCCCAATTCCTTTAGCCTTCTCTCATCGATCCTCCACACATCCTTTTCCTTAAAGGCGAAAGCAACAGATGGTATTGTATGCAATACCGGAATGGAAAGTATTTCGTATAACTTGTGTTCATATACTTTAACAATTTGTTTTCCCTCATAAGGTACGTCTACCGCTTTCACAGGAAATCTCAATCCAAAATATCCTAAATTTAATATGGTTTGAACAAATCTACTTGCTTCAGGTCCGAATATTGTTAGTTCGCTTCTCCTTTTTTCTAGGTTCATAGTTTGTAGTAATGGTATTAATCCTCCAAAGTGGTCTGCATGCCAATGAGTTATAAAAATCTTACTTATGTCCATAAAGCTTATTCCAGCATTCATAAGTTGTTTTTGTGTTCCTTCACCACAATCAAAAAGCAAAGTATCTTTTTTGTAATAAAAATACTCTAAAACTATTGCTGGATGATTTCTTTCTTTGCTAGGTATTCCTGATACTGTGCCCAAAAATGTTAAAACTATCATTATTAAATTAGTTTTTTCTTGTAGAAATAATTATAAAAGAATACTCCAACATCTCTCCTTTCTCTTAATAGCTTTTCAATTTCTTCGCCGCTAATAACTTCAAAACCTTTTGATATAGCTTCAGCGATATAGTTTGGTATCCCTTTAGCTTTAAGTATATCTAAAGGCTTATTAAGGGTGTCAACAATTTTTTCCTTAGCAGTTTTGAATTTTCTCTCCACCTCGACTACCCATCTTTTGTCTTCAATATAAGGGCCAACTAATGGATTTTTGTGAGCTTCGAGAAATGATTTAGAGTTTTTTTCGTCAAACACAATAGGTCCAATAATTTTTTGGACATTCGGTAAAGAATTTACTTCCATTTCTAATAAAACTAGTGCTAATTCATTTTCGTCAGTGTATACACCTTTTCCATAAACTTTAAACTCGTACTTTCTTTCTTCTAGTATATTCTCAATACGGTTTGCAAATTTTCTTAGCTGAGGCCAAAGTATGTCTGGAGAAACTTTTGGTGGCTTAAATTTTATTAAAAGGATTTCTGTGTTTCTCTTCAAAATTATTCTAGAAAACTCCAAATCAGTAATATAATTCGTTTTTCCAAAAAATGTTTCCTCGCAAGGATTGATAAGAAATTCTTCCGATACTTTTTTGAATTTATAAAAATTTTCTACGCTTAAAGCTGCAGCAACATTTCTATTCTTGTCCGTAGGATCTATTACTATTAAAGGCTGATCTTTGAATATTCTTCTGACTGCTTCGTATTCTTCCTTTTTATAAAAATTTTCTATGTCAATTATTTCCTGAAGCTTCCATTTTGTAGCAGATTTTAACAAGTTTAAAAATGTCTTATATTTTATTATCAAAAGCTCACACAAATAGCCAGAAAACCCTTCCGTCTTTGCATCAGCTCCGTATAAGTTGTGAGATTTTAAAAACTTTTTTAGGAGTCTAACTTCATTACTTTGATTTTTCTTCAAATGTTTTTCTAAGTACTTAACATGAAATGGAGTTCTATCTACAGCACTTTTCATTTCTGATACGTCTCTTATTTTATATGAAGGTACAATATCTACTTCTACGTCGTTTATTTTTGCAGATAAATACGGATGTTGCGCATATTTTAAAGTAAAACTTCCTTTCATTTCTTTAACGATTTGCTTGCCAATATCCAAACCATACTTTTCCAATTCTTGAATAGTTAAATTGGGTGGAAAAAGAATAAAGATGTCAAACTCTTTCTTATCGGGGAGCCAAGTATCTCGGGTTATGCTCCCAACAATCATGGCTTCAGCTTTATATTTTTTTGCTTTCTTTTTTGCCAAAGATAAAACTTTTTTGGCTAAGATTTTTAACTCTCTCTCTGTTTTTCTATCGGGTAGTATTTGTTTAAGAACTTTCTTAAGAAACGATTTAGCATCCATTTTTTTATTTTTATAAGGTTAGAAATATAAACAAAATATCATTATTACTGTTTAATAGTAAAACTTAAATATTTAACTACTAAATAGTGATATGAGAGGTAAAGCTGACTTAGAAAAAAATTACATAATGGAGCAACTGGAAATAGCAAAAGAATGCCTATTTCAAGCTAGAACTCTAAAAGAGGCAAAATTTTGGCAGGAAAAGATAGCTTACTTAAGTTCACTACTTAAAAAGAAAAGCTTAAATATAAAAAAAGTAAAACAAAATTATGCAAGGTGAACACCAAACACTTTTTTAGTTTAGATTTCTTTTATTCTTTAATAGTTAAATTATTTAGTGTTTCTTTAATTTTGACAAGAGGTGGAGATAAATGAAGATATTGCAACTTCATGTAGACTTTGTTGAGTATGAACCAATTCAAAAAGAAATGAGTGCAGCAGAAGAAGTAGAAAAAAGAAGAATAAGAATAGATGAATGCCTTCTTTTACTAATCACAATTGAAGAAGATGATGATAAAAGCTTTGCTAACATGGCCATAGAAGAAATAGAGAAGTCTTTAAAAGTCTTAAAAGTTAATAAAATATTAATCTATCCATATGCTCATCTTTCTAATAGGCTTGCAGATCCTTCAACATCTCTTTCAATACTAATAGAAATGGAGAGGTTGGCAAAAGAGAAGGGAATAGAAGTCTATAGGGCACCTTTCGGTTGGATAAAGAGATTAAGTTTTTCAGTTAAAGGACACCCTTTGGCGGAGCAGTTAAAAGATATAATAAAAGGAAAACCCTTAGAGAGAAAAATAGAGAAGAAGTACTTTGTTTTAACTAAAGATGGAAGTTTAATTGAAGTAGATAGATATAAGTTTAAAGAAGGAGAAGAAGATTTTAAGATTTTAGTGGAACAGGAAGCTTTTGGTGCTAAAGGAAGAGAAAATCCAGAACCCTCTTATATAAAATTCATGAAGAAATTTGGAATTGAATGGGAAGAAATGTCAGATTTGGGTCATATGAGGTATGGACCTCTAGGTGCTTTTATTTTGGATATGCTAGGGGAGTATGTTTCTAGTGTTGTTTCTAAGTTACCATTTCCAGTATACTTTGTGAGAGGAACTAATATGTTCAATTTAAAAGAGAAAGCTATCGCAGAACACGCTTCCTTATTTGGTCAGAGAATGTATGTATCAAAGTCAGAAGATAGACATTTAGTTCTAAGATATGCAGCATGCTTTCAACAGTTTGCTATGATAAAACATTGGCAATTGAGTTATAGTAGTTTGCCTTTTGGAGCTTTTGAGATTGCAGATAGTTATAGATTCGAGCAATCTGGTGAGCTTTTACTTGGATTCAGAGTTAGGAGACTTATGATGCCAGATCTTCACGTTTTTTGTAAAGATTTGGAAGAAGCTAAAGAACAGTTTTTAATTTTACACAAAACAATTCATTCAGAAATGGAAAAGCTAGGCAGAAAGTATGTTTCATTATACAACCTAACTTCTTTAGAATTTTTGGAGAAAAATAGAGAATTTTTCATGAAGTTGCTTGAAAGAGAACACTATCCGGTTTTAATTTGTGTTTATCCTCCAGGAATAAACTACTATTGGGTTTTGAATATAGAATATCATATTATAGATGAGTTGGGTAGAGCAAGAGAGATAGGTACAGTTCAAATAGATTTAGGTAATGCTGAGAGATTCGGTATAACTTATGTTGACAACAACGGGAAGAAAAGACATCCAATAATTTTACATACTGCAATTTTAGGAAGTTTGGAGAGATTTATGTACACGATCTTCGACAATTTAGTAAAGGAGGAAAATCCAACATTACCTTTATGGCTCTCTCCTATTCAGGTAAGAATAATACCAGTTTCAAGTAAGTACATAGAAGAGGCAAAGAAACTGGTAGTTAGGTTGAGAGAAAGGATGATTAGAGCCGACTTAGACGATAGGGAAGAGACTGTGGAGAAGAAAGTGAGGGACGCCGAAACTTCTTGGATAAATTATATAATAGTTTTTGGGGAGAAGGAGATTGCAAGTAAAAAATTAATGGTTAGAGATAGAAAAAGAGGTCAAATAAGGGAAATGATAGAGGAAGATCTAATAAAAGAAATAGAAGAAGAGACTAAAGAATTTCCAAAGAAGATGATTAATTTGCCGATTGAAGTTTCTAAGAGACCTGGTTTTTAAATTGATCTAGACTTTTGCCATATTAGGTTGAAAATAGGAGCTAATACGTTGCTTGCCGCGTGCGGGCTTTTTGTCCAAATTGCTATTTCTTCGCTTTTTTCTTCTTCAGGATTTACCAATCCCATAATGACTTCCTTATTATCTACTATTGCAATATTACCTTTTATTGGAATTTCTTTTTCATTTATAAATCTGATATCTCCTACATCTTTCAATGCTTTTATCTCTTCTTTTGCTTCTTCTGTTGGTGTGACAACAATTTTTATTTCTACTCCTCTTTCTTTTGCTTGCTTTAAGTGTTCTAGATGATTAGCTACTAATTCTTTCAATCCTTCATTAGTTGTAATTATGCTTATATTTTTTGAAGCTACTTTAAACATAGATTCCAATCTTTGGAATACTAGAGTTCTTCCCTTTAATGCGCTAGTTATTTCTTCTGGAGAAATTGATTTGATTCCCTTTTGATATATTTCTTTTAGTTCTCTAATTACTGGACTAGCTTTTAGTTCTTCAATTCTCGCTACAGCTTCTCTGTATTCTTCTTCCAATCTTTTCTTTACTCTTTCTAAAGCCTCTTCTGGAGGCAAAGCTACAGCTTTTAATGGTTTTGATGGCTGTAGAACAACAAAACCTTTATTTGCTAAACTCTGTAGTACGTCATAAGCTCTACTTCTTGGAACATTTGCAGCATCGGCTAACTCTCCTACCGAAGACGAACCCCTAGCCAAAAGAGCTACCCACAATTTTCTTTCATACAAGTTTAAGCCTATCGATTTTAATGCATCCATCGTTTTTTGGGATACCGAAATCATAATATCACTTATAAATAAAGCTTATAAATATTACTTTTAGCAAGTAGTCATCTAATTATTATAAAGAATGTAGAGGAAATTACTAAAACGAAGCCTGCAATTATCAGAAGAATCATTATCACATTCATACCAAAACCGGTGAAGTTTCTACAAACAGTTGGATTAAGCAGACCTTTTTGACATTCTTCTGCTATTTTATTTATATTGTCAAATATAAATAAAATACCAAATGCAGAAAAAAACATCACCAAAAATGCCAATATGGTTATCATTCTCATATTATCACTTATATGGTTTTCTATAAATATAATTGCATTTTAGACATTTAATAATTTTTGTTTTAGTTTGAGGATCCAGCCAAGTCTTCATTGTAAAGCTTGGAATTAAAGGAGTATTACATTTTTTACAAAAAGAATCTTTTTGTTCTCTTGTTAGTCTAACATTGTATCTCTTTCCAATCGTTCTCGCTAACTCTACATATCTTCTTGCTCTTTCCAAATTCTTTTTTACTTCGATTTTTGCTAGATTCAAAAGAATCTCTATTCTCTCTTTTGCAATCTTTCTTTGCCACTCAGGTTTTTTGCCTCTTCTCATAAAATGAATTTTCTTATCAATTCATAAACTAGTTGGGGCCGCTGGGATTTGAACCCAGGACTTCGAGCGCCCGAGGCTCGCGTGCTAACCAAGCTACACCACGGCCCCACCAATTTTTAATTTCTTTATCAAATCTATTAATGAAAGTTTTAGTAAGCTCAAAAATCCAGTAGAAATCGAGGATACTAAAGAAGAATGTAAGAAATATTCTTATGATATTGAAATAGTTGGAATTGAGGTTGATTCAAAGGTTTCAAGACAGCCAATTGGTTCGGAGAGTTTTGTTGCGCTAAGAATAGGATAGAGGAATTGAAAAAGTCTGAAACAGATTTTATGTAGGAATAGAAAAGGTATAATAATTAACATTTCGATAATTGGTTTGTTTTGATGTAATTTACATTTTGGATAAAAATGGTAAAGATGGTTATGATGCTGATTCGTTATTCCAATCCCACGTATTTTTGTAAATGAAATAAAGAATTGGAAGGAATAGGGAGAAGACGGAGAGTCAACTAAAGGAGCAATTAATATTAAAAGTTGGTATATCCTAGCAATAATTTGTGCTTTAATTCCATTTTTGAGCAAAGGTTTTGTTTGTATGATTTTTTAAATCTTTCTTGCTATTGTTATAAAGCCAGTGTGCATTATTCCTTTTGTTTTTGGTCTAAGAGTTTTTTCAAATTGCCACTCTCTAACAATATTCTCAACTATTTTCATCTCTGTAAAATCAAACTTTTTCATCTCTTTGCAAACTTTCATCAAATGATTTACGGTCGGTGAATAAACAACAAGATATCCACCAACTTTAAGAGATTTATAAGCAATCTTTATCGCTTTGTTTGCTTCTTCTAAATCAAGAAGTATTAGGTCAAAATCTTTTTCTTTAATTCCTTTAAGAAAATCTTTTTTTACGATCTTGATGTTTTTCAACTCCGAAAACTCAATGTTTTCTTTTGCAATTTTATAGAATCTTTCATCCTTTTCATAGGTAACAACTTTTCCTTTAGTCAAATAATTTGCAAGAAATATTGAAGAGAAAGCACTTCCAGTTCCAACATCTAAAACTTTCCAGTAAGGCATTAAACCAGTATAAGCAATTATAATTGCAACATCTTTAGGCAATATAACTTGTGCGCCTCTTTTCATTTCTTCTATTAAATCAAGAATGTTTGGTTTAACTACAAAAAATTCTTTTCCCAAATGCGATTTTATTTTCTTTCTCTTTTTCAGGTTCTTCAAATCAATATTTCCAAGATGAGTCGATATTTTACTTTTTCCCTCTTCTACTACAATTTTAAAATCTTTTGAGAGCAACAAGTATTTCATAAAATTATTTATTTTTTGACTTTAATTCTACTTCCAGTTCTTTAAGCGCCTTTATCCTTTTAAAAGTCAGTGGGTGGGTCGAAAATATTTCAGCTACCCGAGCGAATATATTCTTTTTCTCCCATTCCATTGCTTTTTTCAATTCAGTTTCATCGATTTCTAAGTCATCATATTCGTTTCTGAATGTTGAAATCTCTTTTGTTGCCGTTATTGGGTCTGCAATAAAGAACGATCTTACTGCAGAATTTTCAATCCTATCTTCACTAGTTGATAACCCATAAGTTATTTTTGCTAAAGCTCTTGCCAATGCTCGAGGATTTGTATGCTCTCCAGAAAATCTATCAGCGTAAAATTCTCTTAATCTAGAAAGATAAAGAACAAGCAAGTTTGATAAGAAATAAATTATGTATGCTATTATACCAACTAAGATTGCTGCACCAACATTTCTCCTTTCGCTTTCTTTTGGAGCAAATATCAGAAATCTAGCGACAAAATATGCTAAAACAGGGATTGCTGCAACGACAGTCATCACTACCATGTCTTTATGATTTATGTGTCCCATTTCATGTCCTATTACGGCCTCAATTTCTTCCTTATCAAGAGTGTTAATTAGTCCTCTTGTTATTGCAAGGTAAGCCGATTTTGGTGTTCTTCCAAAAACAAAAGCGTTTGGTGCACCGGAATTTACAATAAATATTTTCTTTGGCACAGGGGTTTTTGTTTTCTTACAAATCTTTTCAACCATATCGTAAATCCATCCATATTTTTTCCTATCAGCTTCTTGCATGTTTGTAGTCCACATTATTATGTAAGGACTTATGTACCATTGTAGAAATACTAGGAGTAGTGCCATCAATACTATGGCATATCCGCTAATTCCAAAGTAATATCCTATTGTTGCCAAAATTCCAAATAGCAAACCAAAGAGTAGAGCTATTGTTAAAAACATTGAGAATACTAATTTCAACGCCATGAAAATAATATTATGAATAAGTATAAAAGCATTATTATCGTCAAAGTTATAGCTAAAACAATATAAACAATTCTTTCACTACTTCCAAAAATTATTGGTAAAGGTCCAACTAGTACTACTCCTCCGCCTTCAACTTTTGTTGATTTCGAAAATGCTAGAATCAATAAACCAACTACTATCGCGAATATTCCTATTGAAATTAGTGCCAACCCGATAAGCTCCATATTCCTTTTAAACTTACGTTTCATTAAAAATTTTATGAAAGCTTATATTATAACTACATTCCTAGGAGTTTTTGGGGTAGACGAAAACAATAAAATTGTAGGTTTTGTTCCATTTAAGAAGGATGCAAAAGAGATAGCGAGAAAATTGAAAGAATCTGATCTAAAGGTTATAGATGAGGAAAAGAAACTACAAACTCAACTTTGGAAAAAAGGCTTTAAAGAGTTCGTTTATCCTATAAACAAACAAGATGTAAAGCATGTTGAAGAAAATAGTAAAGCCGAGAATTACATTAAAGAAAATCTTTTACAAATTGCTTTAGAAAGAAAGATTGTTAAAGATGAAGAAGAGTTTAACAATTTGTTTAGAGAGGTTAGTGTAGAACTCACAAAAGTTCAAATAAAAATCTCTGCCAAAAGAGATTCTTTAGTTGTTCAAGCTGTTAGGGCGCTAGATGAAATCGATAAAGTTTTGAATGTCTTTTCAGAAAGACTTAGAGAGTGGTATGGTTTGCATTTTCCCGAGCTGAATAGAGCTGTTGCCTCTCATGAAAAATTTGCTAAGCTTGTTGCCAAATATGGAAAAAGAGAAAATGTAGAAGGTTATGAAAAGCTTGCCGAAGAAAGTATAGGAATAGAGATTAATGAGGAAGATGAAAAAATTTTGAAAGAATATGCTTCATTTTTAGAGAAACTTTTTGATTTGAGGGAAAGACTGGAAAAGTATGTTGTTGCTACCATGAAGGAAATGGCACCAAACTTTTCTGAGATTGCAGGACCATTACTAGCTGCTAGAATTTTATCAAAAGCTGGAAGTTTAGAGAAGTTAGCTAAAGCACCTTCATCTCTCATTCAACTTATAGGTGCAGAAAAATCTTTGTTTAGATACTTACATGGAAAGGGAAAAGCACCAAAGCATGGTTTGATATATTTACATCCCTATATTCAAAATGCGAAGAAAGAAGATAGGGGCAAAGTTGCTAGAATACTTGCAAACAAAATATCTTTGGCTGTTAGGATTGATTACTATACAAAAGATGATAAAAGAGAGGAATTGAAAAGAGATTTGGAAGAGAAGTTGAAGGAAATTCTTAACAATAAAAATGGATGAAGGGCTCTGTTTCTTTTAACTGATTATGTAGTAATAAACTCTTTATGTGTATAGTGTATCAATTTTATTTTAAGATTGAGAAAGACTACTATTTGGTTTTTGAAAGTTATTCACAAAGAAAAGTCAAAAGAATACTTATGATTATTAGTTTTTTAAAATTAAGATTATGTTTAATATGGAAAAATTGAGTCAAAAACTTTTTCTCTAATAAAAATGAAAATATAAAGTATGAAGATCGAGAAAACCCCATTTGAAGGAGTTTATTTAGTAGATGGAAGATTAGCCACAGTAAATACAGTTCCAGGCTATAGGCCTTTTGGAGAAGAAATTGTTAAAGTGGAAAATGTTGAATATAGGATTTGGGATCCTCATACTTCTAAACCTGCTGCAGCTATAGTCAAAGGCATAAAGACATTTCCTCTAAAGCAAGGAATGAAAGTTTTGTATTTAGGAATAGCTGCTGGAAAGACTGCTACTTATTTTAGCAATATTATTGGACCAAAAGGCTTAATTATAGGAGTTGACATAGCTGAAAGAGTTTTGAAGGACGCTCTTCTCGTTTCAGAAAAATATAAAAACATTGTTCCTTTGCTTGCAGATGCGCGAAAACCAGAAACTTATGAAAAGTTCGTTTTAGGAAAGGTTGATTTTGTTTATGAAGATGTCGCTTCGGAAGATCAGGTACCTATATTGATTAAAAATAGTGAGAAGTTTTTGAAGCCTAGTGGCTATGCAGCCATAGCAATAAAATCGCAAAGTATTAGCTCTGTGGAAGATCCGAAAGTCATTTATCAAAGATGTCTAGAAGAGCTTGAGAGGCATTTCAAGATTTTGGATAAGGTTGAGCTAGATCCATACGAAAAATATCATTTGTTTGTCGTTTTACAAAAACTATAAGGGCTTTATAACCCCAAATATCTTTCCATCTTTTACAAATTGTATGTTCCACTTTAGTACATTCCTGTCTTCAACCAGTGCAATCTTTATTTCTCTTAATACCTTCATTCTTATGCCTCCTTATAGTACCCAAAATTCATGAAATCGGGAAGCTTTTTCTGGAAGCTAGATGTATCTATTATTACCTCATCTTCCAAAAAGCTTCCGATCCCTCTTATGAACACTCTTCTATTTCCAAACCCATCAATGAACCTTATAACTCTTGTTGGTGGACATCTTATTATTCTCTTCATCCTTATCACCGCTTATTAATTAGCATTTTATATACCCTTTCTTTTCTGGGGAGAGTACCTGAGACTGTATGCAATTTATCTCTAGTAAATTGTTAAAGCTTTATTTAGTTAAAGAATATAGTGAATCAGTATGAAATAAGCGTTTAAATGCCCAATTCAAATATAAATTGGATAGATTCTATGGAAAAGGTAATATTTTCAGCATACTCTATTGCGGATGAAGTTGATATTAAGAAATACTACTCAGATAAATTTGAAAAGGTGTGGAGGAAAAGTTGGGAAGAACCATTAATAATTGATTATGAGAAAGGAAGGGCCTATGTTTTTGCCTTTGGAACAATAGTTTTAGAGAATCCATCAGATAATCTTAAAGAAGATGTTATAAAAGAATTCAAAAGATATTTGATTGGTAAGAAAGAAAAACAAACCGTCTCTACTATAGAAGTAATCCTTCTCGATTCTTTGAAAGAAATCGAAAATTTAGCTAAAAATATAAAAAATCCAGTTTTTGTTACAGAAGAAAATGTTTACATGCTTAAAAAATCATTCGATGAGGAAACAAAAAAGGTTATTGCTTTAGCTATTGCTCAAGATGCATCCTTGAGTGGTATTGAAGAAGATGTTGAGATGTTGATAGACTCAACAAATGAGATAATTTCTTATGTAAAAAGACCGGCAATTCTTGCCAGAAGCGGAAAAATTTTTGAGTATATTATTAATACAACAAAGATAAAGAGTGCGATAATATCTGATTTAATGCTCATTGAGAGGCCAGAGATAGCATCAACGAGTCAAAAAGTTCAAAAGGTTTATTATTCCTTGAGAGATTTCTTTGAGTTTAGATACAGATTAGGAGTATTGAATACTAAACTAAACTATCTTAGCAATTTAATGGACTTCGCTTCGAGGGTTACTTATGAAAAAAAGACGGAGCTTTTAGAAACTTTGATAGTTCTTTTGTTCATAATTGACATAATAATATATCTCTTTGGTGGCCGTTAGAAAACCATATAAACAGATAAATTTTTATACAAACTTTTCTTTTAAATTAATTAGGTTAATTTATTGCCACATCGGATATAGTTGCTAATATTCTTATAAGAATTAAGAATTCAGCTAATTTAAGAAATATAATGGAGTTGTTTATGGGTTCAACTATGTTGAAGAAGCTGTAGCTTATATTTTTAGGTGAGAAAATTTGAGGTTGTGGTCCATACACCCAAAATACCTAGATA
>JAVVFY010000001.1:0-141475 GCA_032249395.1 Candidatus Aenigmatarchaeota archaeon | reverse complement strand
TAGAGTGAGAAAATACGCTTCTCCAGAACCATCAACAAGCGTTGGAAATGAAGAAAATATTACAATTAATTTGATTTCTTCTGGAAATCCTTCAGCTTCTATGGGAAATCAATTTACATCATTAATTTATTTAACAAATGGAACAATAATCAAAAAGATTTTTCTTTGGATAATAATTGCAACTTAGGAAAAGATTGCATTCTAGGAAAATCAACTATTAGCTTAAATTCTAATGTTGCTATAGATAAAATAAAAGTTTGCTCTAAAGCTTGCAGTTTAATTTGTAACGAAATTAAAGTTTCTTAAAGATTTAAAAAGATTGAACACAAAAAATTAAAAACCAGTTGGCTAAGAAACTATGAAAGTAATATTATCCAAGTTATGGTTTAGTAGATAAAATAATAGTTTTGTAGCAATGATTGTCAAGGAGTTTGTAGTGAATTAAAAATAAACAATCAATGCTAGAAACTAGCCAATCAACAAATGCTCTTTTCCTTTTTCCTTCAACACATCTCTCAGAATTTGCCATAACTGAGGATTTGCTTTTTCCAATCTCTTGAAAAATTCAACAAGCACATCAGACCAATCCTCTAGCTTTTTCATTTCTTCCTCACTCAATACTTTCTCAATCAGTTTGCTCTCTTTTAAATCGGTTTTACATCGCCAACAAATTGTAGCATTAGGCGGATTTAATTCGCCACATTTCGGACAAACAACAAACTTCTCTTTCTTTTCATTGTCTGATGTTTTTATGCCATAAACTTTAGTTAAAAGAGATTCCTCAACATCACGCATGCTTAGGTGAAGATAAGTCTGAGCCATTTTATAATCGGGAACCCACCCGGCTATTTGTTTAAGGATTTGCTCAGGCAATTCTTTTGCTAGCTCAGTTAATCTCGTATGTCTGAACAAATGAGGATGGATTCTTTTGTTGATTCCGACTTTTTTACACAATCTCTTTAATCGCATTCTAAAAACAGGATAACTCATCGGAACAATTTGCCCTTTTGAGTTTTTGTAGTAAAATAGGAATGCTTCAGGATTGTCTTTGAATGGATGAGCCTCAATAAATTGTCTCAACAGATTAGCAAACCAAACAATTGGAATAACTCTTTGTCCTGTTTTCCATTTAACGATAAGCTTAGCACCATAATTATTGAAGCTAACATTTTTGATTTTTAAAGACAAAATTTCGCCGATTCTAGATCCTGATTCATAAAGCAATCCAATCAAAAGCCTTTCCTGAATGTCATCAGTTGCGTTAAATAGCTTATTGAATTCTTCTTTAGTTATCAAATACTCAGGCATTATGCTGTTTTTAGGCTTCTGAACCTTCCAATCCTTTGTCTTTATTTTTAAGCCGTAATTTTCGTTAAGCCATCCGACAAAATTCTTGAAAATTCGAGAATAGGTGTATTTAGTCCATTCCTTCCAATCCTGTTGGCTTATCCAAATCCATATCTTATCGGCTTGCTCTTGAGTTAAAGTTGAGAAATCTAAATCTTTGAAATTTTTCAGGATGTGATAAAACAAGTCTAGAACTCTCGATAATCGATGGTAAGAGATTCTTTCCGTTTGCTTAAATTCGACAAACTTAAGAAAAACCTCTTTAGACTTTTGGTTTATGTTTGAATCATTCTTTATTTTCTCTAGCTTTCTCTCAACAATTTTCTTGAAATAAGCTTCTTCTAATTTCATATGTGAGAATGACTGAAGGTTATTTAAATGAGGTGGTTGGGCGATGAACGTTTTTCCGGACGCCCCGGGTGGGATTCGAACCCACGACCTCCCGGTTAACAGCCGGTTGCTCTACCGCTGAGCTACCGGGGCACTCATTTTTATTTGATGTAGTGCGAATTAAAGTTGATTTTCTTTGACATTTAAACAATCTTTAAATAGTTCTCTATGCCTTCTTTTGTCCTCTTGCCATTTTTATCAATTGTAACAACTTCTCTTATACATTCTGCCTCCTCGCAATTCGCGCTTTTCTTAGTGAGCATCTTATAGCCAGAAACAATGGTATCGTTCTTAAAAAATATTTCTCCATACTTTCTTATTAGGCTAAGACATCTTGAATCAACTGCTTTTGTTATTTTAAGATAATATTCTTCACTGCTAATTCTCATCGATTATATTTCTACTCAGTTTTTTTAAAGTTTTAAATACTTTTGCTTCAAATAAAAAAATGGATCGTCGGATTGAATTATAATTTCTTGAAGCATTTATATATTAAAATTGCTAAAGTGATTTTATGCAACTAAATAGTAAGCTAATAGAAGAGAAAATTCGAAAGTTCTGGGAAGAGAAAAATGTTGTAAGAAGGTTAACTGATTTTGAAACAAACAAACATAAACCAAAATTTTATTTATTAGATGGTCCACCTTACGTAAATGCAGAACCTCACGTAGGTCATATAAAAACTACAACTTTCAAAGATGTTTGGTCTAAGTTTAAGTTAATGCAAGGATACTTTTCTTGGTTTCAACCAGGATTTGATTGTCATGGGCTACCCATAGAAAACATGGTTGAAAAAGAGCTAGGTCTAAAATCAAAAAAAGAAATTGAGAATTTCGGAATAGAGAAGTTCATTGAAGAATGTAGAAAGAAAGCCAAAGGAAATGAAAAAGTATGGTTAGAACTTTACAAAAAGCTTGGAGCATGGCGAGGATACATCGAACCATACCTAACGCTTGAGAATTATTACATAGAATCCGCTTGGTGGACGATTAAAAAAATGCACGAAAGAGGAATGTTATATCAAGGTGAAAAACCTACATATTGGTGTCCTCATTGTCAAACGAGTTTGAGTGGGTATGAAGTTACTGATAGCTATGCTGACGTTAAAGATCCATATGTTTACGTTAAGTTTCCAATTAAAGGGAGAGATAAGGAATACATAGTAATTTTCACAACAACTCCATGGACTTTAGTTAGTAATGTTGCGATTGCTGTTAAAGGGGATGAATATTATGTTAAGGTCTCTCTAAATGGAGAAAAGTTGATTTTTGCTGAAAAAAGATTAGAAGCAATAAAAGATCTTTTGAAAAAAGACCTAAAAGTTGAAGAAAGATTCTTAGGTAAAGAACTGGCAGGCTTAAAATACGAGCCTGTTTTAGACGTTCCTATTCAAAGAAAGTTGGATGATATTGAAAACTCAAGAAGAGTTTATCTTTCGATTCCCGTTTTAAAATCTAAATCTTACAAACATGGAATTTTAGAAAAAATAGAAAAAATGAAGGAAGACTTCTTCGATTTCGTTAATGTTGAAGAAGGTTCTGGTTGCGTACACGTGGCCCCTGGTCATGGACCAGAAGATTACTATTTGGGTCAACATTATAATTTGCCTGCTCTTTCTCCAGTTGATGCGGAAGGAAAATTTACTAACGAGGCAGGATTCTTAGCAGGATTGTTTGTTAAAGATGCAGATAAGTTAATAATAGAGAAGCTGAAAGAAAGTAATTACTTACTTTATGAGGGTTGGATCACACACTCATATCCATTATGTTGGAGATGCAAATCTCCTTTGATATTTATATTAACTAGACAATGGTTCTTGAGCGTTGATGAAATTAAAGACAAGATGATTGAAGAAAATGAAAAAGTTAGATGGTTACCAGACTTTGGTAAAAAAAGATTTTATAATTGGTTGAAAGACGCTGTTGATTGGTGCATCTCTAGACAAAGATATTGGGGAATTCCGCTACCAATCTGGATTTGTGAGAAGTGTGGAAAGTTTGAAGTAATAGGAAGTTTGGGAGAGCTGAAAAATAAATCAAAAACGGAGATCCCAGAAAATATAGATTTACACAAACATCAAGTCGATAAAATTGTACTAAAATGCTCGAATTGCGGGGGAGATATGAAGAGAGTTCCGGATGTTATAGATGTATGGTTTGACAGTGGAATTGCTCCTTGGGCATCCTTAGGATATCCTTATAAAAACAAAGAAGTTTTTGAAAGATTATGGCCTGTAGATTTGGTAGATGAAAGTCAGGATCAAATTAGAGGTTGGTTTTACAGTTTAATGTTCACAAGCGTTGCAGTTTTTGATAGAGCTCCTTATAAAGCTGTTGCAATGAATGGTTGGGTTTTAGATGAGAAGGGAGAAAAGATGAGCAAAAGTTTAGGAAATGTGATCTGGGCGAAAGATGCTTTAGAAAAGTTGGGGGCTGATGCGTTAAGACTTTATTACTGCTGGGAAAGTTCTCCTTGGGAACAGCAAAACTTTAGCTTCAAGACTGCAGAAGAAGTTAAGGTAGCCTTAAACATTCTTTGGAACGCCTTACTTTTCTTCGAAACTTATTCAATGGAGAACTTTTCATTTACTATGGAGAACTTAAAAGTAGAAGATAGATGGATATTATCTAGATTAAATTCGGTGATAAAAGAAGTTACTAATCATTTAGAGAATTTTGAGTTTGAAAAAGCTGGAAGAAAAATTGTTAATTTTATTGTTGAGGACTTAAGCCGGACATATATTAAGTTGATAAGAGATAGAGCATGGATTTATTCAAAAGAAAGAAACACACCTTTATCAGTTTTAAAAGTTTGTCTATTAAGTGTTTCGAAAATTTTGGCTCCAATTTCGCCTTTTATTTCTGAAGAGATTTATCAAAGATTAGAAGGAAAATATGAAAAGAGTGTGTTTGAAGTAGGTTGGCCTAGTTTTGATGAAAATCTTATAAATAAAGAACTTGAAGAGAATTTCGAATATGCGAAAGAATTTTTAGAAGGAATTCTCGCATTGAGAGAAAAGGCTAAAATAAAGATTAGGCAACCCTTAAGAGAAGCGTACATACCATTTGATGTTGGAGATGCAAAGAGTATGATAGAAACACTAGCAAACATAAAAGAGGTAAAGGTGGGGGTGAAAGAAGGACTTCTTGAAGGTGAAACACGATTCGGTAAAGTATACTTGAATACTAGCTTAGATAAAGAACTTTTAGTTGAGGGGGCATTTCGAGAATTAGTAAGAACGATACAAGAAGAGAGAAAGAAAAGAAAGATGAACGTTTGGGATAAAATTAAGTTGAAAATCAGAGAAAGTGAAACTTCATTAAATATTCTTGAGAGATTTGGAGATAAACTAATGGAAGAAGTTGGAGCAGAAAGTATTTTAGTTGAGAAGGATGTTGAGGGAAAAGAGGTTGAAATATACAACGAGAAGATTGTTTTTAATTTCTAAACAGAGATTGATTAAATAAATGAAATTTTGAATCTAAATCCATAAAAAATATAGACAAATCCTTGTTTTTCTATTCTAAACGAGCGTTTGTGATTTCCCATTTTTTAAAGGTATTGAATTAATTTCTTAACCAATTATCTAAAACGAAGTAAAACACAGCACTTTCTATAAATAATAACTTACTTTTTTTTCTCGAGCCATTTTAATCACACTTAGCCTTTAATCAAAACTAGAAACAAAAGCAATTTTCAATTAAAAATATTATGCATGAGTAATACTTGATTAACAAACATTTATTTTTAAAAATATATTGAGAGAGAAAAAGATTTTATTGGAAATTTATAATAAACTTTTCTCTTTTTGGCTAGATTCTATTTCTTTAAGTGTTTTTCTTCTAAATTCTCCAAACTTGTCTTCTGGCGAATACCTAGGCGGATGTGGATAACTAGTTTTGCTCCCACAATAGTTACAAATTTCCTTGAGCGTATATCTTTTGCAATTATTACACTTTCTTAATTTCATTAAATCCTCCTAAAAGACAAATTAGAAAATTTTGCTTTTAATTTTTCTAAGGCACTTAAAATTCTTCTCTCATCCTTTTTTGGATCGTTAGTTATAAATTCTAGTCTGTAAATTGGTGCAGACACGTACTTAATCTTTCCTCCAGTTTTTTCTTCTATTTCTTTTAGAACGTCTTTTATAATCTCAATACCATTTGGTTCCACGCTTTTTATTTCAATCTCAAACTTAATCTCAACTTCTTTTTCCTTCACATTCTTCTCAGCAATATTAACAATAGCATCAATCCATTCTTTTGGAATCTTCAGTTTTTCTAATTTGCTATAATTTTTCTTTACATTTACTATTGCCTCATACAAGCTACCAAATTTCTGCTGTAATATGAAACCGACTTCTTCATAAGCTTGACGCAAGTCTTTACCCAACATTTTGGCTGCCATTTCTAACAATTTTTCTCCTCTTTCCTCTTTTCTGAATTCATTCATCTTTTCTTTTTCATCAGTCTTAGAAACCCTTTTTAAACTTAAGTGAACAAGATTTTTATCTTCTTCAACTTTTATGACCTTTGCAACTCTAACTTCTCCCTCTTTAACAACCTCGTGCACATCGAAAATCCATTTTCCCGATGCCTCAGAAATTGGTATCATTCCTTTTGCATCATATTCTAGCAAATCGCACCAAGCAGCAAATTGAGTAACCTCTGTGACCTTAACAACTACCAGTTCGTGAACGTTTGGCAGTCCTTTCTTTTTAACCATAAAGAATTATTGTAATTTTAATTTTAACTTTATTGTTGTGTTAAAAGTTTTACCTTTGTTTCTCTTTCATTTTGAAAAACTTATTATATGAAGTTGTATAAAAGTTGCATAAATTTAATATTGTAAAATTAATATTGTCCTTTTGAAAATTCTGCATCTTTAAACTATTTATTATTTTCTCTTCTGATGGTATGGAAGTATTTGTATATTTGCTTCAATATGTATAAATACTACCTGGAGGAACTAAAGTTGTTTAAAACAAAAATTTGTAGCTATTATTTCATTATTAGAATATTTTTTATTATTCGTTATGTAAAAGGTCCTCACATAATTTTTTGATAAAGTAGTGAAATGTAGTCACACATCTCAGACTTCTTTAAATTGTTTTCGATAATCTTATATATGTTTTTTATTTTTACCTCTGTGGATTTTTTAGATTTCACAATTCCAACTAAGTATTCAATTCTTCTTCTTATATCCTTTCTTACACGTTTAACTCTTCTTTTTATTTGCTCGTCTGGCAAGCAGTATGAAGCTTTATCTCGATATAAATTTCCTATTTCATCTAATATTTCTTTAATTCCAAAACCATACAGCACTAACTTCTCATCACTACTAATCTTCGTCATCTCTTCAAATTGCTTCTTTAATAATATGTAAACATTTTCTAAAACTTCTAATGGTATGTATGATCGCTCAAAAATCTTTGTTAAGAAATATAGTGAAAAAAGAATTTGAAAAGTCTCATAAAAAATATCAAATAATTTACGTCTCTTAATTTCTGATAAGAAAAGCTCATCTTCATAACCTTTTATTAGTGAGTTGTAAAAAATAGCGCCACCAATTGCAAACACATTATTGTAAATGTACTCACTCAATACATATAACCTATATCTAGGTTCTACATTTAAAAATTTGTTCAATTTATTAAGCATGTCTTCGATATCTCTTATTTTCTTTATATCTTCAATATTTAATTTATCGTTGTTTTTTATCTCTTCCGATATGCTATCCATCAATTTTTTAAATATAGATACATGTCCTCCGGTTATAGAATATGGGCATTGGATAGCCTTTATTGCTATCCTTCTTATTAATTCTCCTTCATATGGAAATACTCTTTCTAATTCTTCCATTCTTTTTTCTACCATAAAAATAGGAGGATTTGAGATGATTATTTTATTTTGTCCAGGAAGATATCTACCAAAAGGAGTAGTTGTGTTTAATTCGAATTCCCTCCCAATACTATACTTCTCTATATATTTTCCTAGCATTTCATCGATAAGTGATATATATATTTTAACTTCACAATTCATTGTCTCTCCTTTTCTATCATACTGAAAATTATCTTTGCTAGAATTCTAGATTCGTCTTCAAAAGGGATAGAAGATATCAATTCATATTCTATATACTTCATTTTTCTATCTACAACGCCTAATGCATCTTGCAATCCACTTTTAAAATCTATTTCACTTATACTTTTTATTCTCTTAGCTGCTTTATCGATGCTAAACAGCTTTATTTTAGCTTCACATAAATTATCTCTCAAGCATGAGCTAACTCTACCTAGTATATACTCTTTTGTAAAATGATAAGGTAAATACCCTTTTATTATCATTTCTAGTAAGAATCTAAAAGAGAAGGCTTCAGCATAACCCTCATCTAATAACTCAAATAGCGGAAGTCTCGCAACACTATCGTAGTATTCTTTTCCTAAGATCGAATGATGTAAAATAGAATGTCCGGTTTCATGTGCTTCGGTAGATAATTGCTTTAATAAATCATATAATCTCCACTCTGGTGATAAATCTAAAAATTCGATAATCTGCCTAATCTTCCTTACGATAATGGGAAAATCATTTATTTTATCTTCTTTAGCTTTCGCATCTTCTTCAATTTTCTTGAGTAACAATTTTAGTTCTCTGACTTCATACTCGGAGTTATACGGATATTTTATGATACGCATCAAACTAGTTTTTATCTCCTCCCAATATTGCGGATAACTTTTCTCTAATGCTATATTCCCCTCAGATTCATATATAGGAAGCGGTGTAAAAGGGCGAATGTATATTCTATTGTCTTCTGGATCGTATACTCCCAACCAAAACCTACTCTCCTCTATCCCCTCATAAAGAATTTCAGTTTCATCCACCAAAATAATAGAAGTTCCGTTAACCTCTCTATAATTCTTTAATTTATTTAGTATTTCTTCTATTTCTACTTTTATATCTGCACTCATAAGAGGATTAGGAGGTAAAACATTAAAATTTTCTGAATGAAAAGAATTAAACAATTTATAAAAGTGTTTAAAATTTTTTTATGAAACAATTTGAATTTGTCGATATAACTACCGCAGATGTAGCATTTATAGCTTATGGTAAAAATTTAAACGAGCTTTTTGCTAACGCAGCACTAGCTATGTTTGAAGTAATGATAGATACTAATCAAATAGAAAAAAGAGTGGAAGAAAAAATTTTTGCCGAAGGTCACGACTTAGAATCTCTAATGTTTAACTGGCTAAATGAATTACTCTATGTTGTTGATAGCAAAAATCTGGCTTTTGTTGAGTTCGACGTTAATGTCGACGAAAAAAATTATAAGCTAGAAGCAGTTTGTAAAGGGGAGGAGATTAGCCACGAAAAACATCAAACTAGAACTGTTGTTAAAGCTGCCACTTACCACCACATGAAAATTTGGAAAGAAGATAATATATGGAAGGCTCAAGTAGTTCTGGACATTTAAAATTCTATTTTGGGGAGAGACTGTATTCTCTAATAATATATTTAGTTTTGTTTTATGTTTTTCACTCGATCTTAAATCTTAGAAAAGCTCCAATTCCGCCCATGCTTTTAAATCCCTTACCCTCTTCAGTATCATGAGATACAAAATGGACTCTTGCCCCCAACTCTTCCGCTTTTATCACTATATCATCAAGTATTTCTTCTTCTTTTTCAACACTCATTTCTTTACCACATAAATCACAACTGACTCTATCATCCTTTTTAACTATAACTTCTTTTTTATGTCCATTTTCGCAAACTAAACGTTTTCTAACATACTCGAAATCTTCCAAAATTATCAAATCGCTAACTGCTCCCGCCTCTAATGCTTTAATAGTTTTATCCAATCCTACTACAACATTCCCTTTATCTTTCAACTTAACGAAAAACTCGTTTAGCAATTTTTTCTCTTTAAATATTTCTGCTTGTTGAAGGACGTCTTCCGACCTTTTGACTAGTTCTTCCAAACCGTATTCATCAGTATATCCAACATCTTTTACAGTAAGCACCTTATTTCTAATTTGGTAATTTAAATAGTCTTCCTTAACTAACCTTTCTTTTATAGGGCCTGGACCGCCTATTAACACTCCATTGACCTTTTCCTCTAGGAAAACATTTGATGCAACTTCTCCAACTTTAGTTAGGAAATCGTTAATGGCATCCTCTCTTAGTCTGTCATATCTTCCTTGAGAATTGTGAACCAACAAACCGTTGGCAAAATAATTCCCATACGGCTTAACCTCTAAGTCATAAAAGAATATTGAAGCCTCAACAAAAGTTTCGTTAGTATTTTTTATTTTTGCCTCTATGACCTCATTACCATCCAACACAAAAACTGTATCTTGCTTTTCTAAATCCCTAACGAATTTTTCTTCAATTTTATCTTTATCTTTTTTTACGAAAATTAAATGATCGTAACTAGCTATTAGCGAATCTTTTTCGAAGAAAATTTTTCTTGCTTTCTCCACTTTCCTTTTGTAAATATTTTCTACTATACCCGTTTTTATTCTCATTTCTGTAAAATCGAAACAAAGTACTTCATCTCCTTTCTTTATCTTATTTATTGGAACTTCCTTACCGTTTGAAAGCTTCACCAATGTAGATTTATGTAAACACATACCACCTTTAACTGTTTTGCTTGGGACCGTCGAATCTAACTTCTTCCTTACTATTACTTTCTTTCCCTTTAGTATACCTATCGTTGCTTCTCGAGCATCTAAAACTATTAGCCCATAGACATCTTTCTCTCTTAACATATCTTTAAGCGGATCTAGAACAAATACTTGATCGCACCAATAAATTTTGGTTTCTAATTTTTCTGGAGGTTCGATAGCCCAAAGCCTTATGTCCTCTTTTCCCTCAAACTCGGAAACATTCCCCGCAAAAATTGCTAAACCATTATCTGGAGTTCTCTTGAGCAAACGCAAATACTGAATTATCTTTTCTAATGCAGAAATCACGTTCTTTCGAGTTGACTTACTTTTAATGTTTTCCGCAGTAGACCTTTCTTGAACTAATTGATTGATAATTTCGTAAAGATTATAGCCCGCTGGTATGTAAACCGAGACTAATTCGGTATGCCTACCTTTTATTTTTTCTAACTCTTTTACTAGTTTCTTTAACCTTAGAAGGTCTTCGCTAAATTAAATTCACCCTATTCTCTAATTATTTCAACGAATGGTGGAGCCAGAATCAAATAACCATCCGAGGTACCAACTAAATCAATATTGTTTTGCTTACAATTTCTTTTAAGCTTAGCTATAAGTGTTTGAGTGTATCCAAAATCTTTCTTTTGCAGTTCTTGAGTTTTAACAATTACTATAGACTGCTTAGCAACTCTAACAACTTTATCAACATCTTCTGACTTTAAAATCTTTTCCACTTTTATTTTTATCTTTTCCTTTTCTTCTGGAATTCTTAACTCCTCTACTTCACTAACTTCAACTTCTTTTTCTTTCTTGCTAAAAGGTAGAAAATCGCTTATTGCCATAGAGTTTATTGATTTCTTGTATTTAAAAGTTTTATAGAATTTGCTACATTTTTAATTAATAGAAGGGTGATTCTTACCTTGAAAACCGATGTATATAAATTGTGTCACGCGAAAAAATACAAAAAGAGAGCCTTTCCTTTATAATGGTTTAAAGTTTAAAGCTTTTAAATATTATCTAAAAAACTGAATATGGAGATTCTTGGTATAGAAATTAAGTGGCTTGGTCATGCCTCTTTCAAAATAGAAAAAGAACAAAAAATTTTTATAGATCCTTTTCAGATTAGAATCCCAGAGAAGGATGCAGATTTAATTTTAATAACTCACGACCACTTCGATCATTGCAGCATAGATGATATTAAAATGTTAGTCAACAAACAAGCAGTAATTATTGCCTCAAAAATGTGCAGAGCAAAAGTTGATAATTTCAAAGCGGATGTAGCAAAAATATTGTATTTTATTCCAGGAGATAGGGCAAAAGTTAACAATGCGGAAATAGAGGCAGTCCCCGCATATAATGTTAACAAGTTTAGAGCCCCTGGTGTTGTTTTTCATCCAAAGGAAATGGGATACGTTGGATATGTTATAGAAATAGATAAGATAAGAATTTATCACGCCGGAGATACAGATTTCATTCCAGAAATGAACAATTTAGGAAGAATCGACATAGCTATGCTACCAATAGGCGGAACTTATACGATGAATGTTGAAGAGGCTGTAGAAGCAGTTAGAACAATAAAGCCAAAATACACAATACCAATGCATTATGGTAGCATTGTTGGTAGCGAAAAAGATGCTGAAAAATTTGAACAATTGGCATCGGCCTATACGAAAGTTGTTCTTATGAAGAAAGAATAAGCTTTGATATTTTTTCCAATTTTTTATTCAGTTCGTCTAAAGAACCATCATTGATTATCAAATAGTCAGCAAGCTTTAAACACTCCCCAACTCTTTGCCCATACTCGGGCTGATTTTTGCCATTATCTGTTTCATCTATTTCATTGAATTCTTCAAAGGTTTGGGGGTCTCCTTCTTTCTTTCGTTCTAACAATCTTTTAAATCTAAGCTCTTTTGGAGCATCAACAGCAATTAAAACAAAATTCTTTCCAAATTTCTTCTTTAGATACTCTACTTCACCTGGATTTCTTACACCATCAATAATAACGATTAGGTTATTAGTATTTTTCGGAAGAGTTAAAGTTGCCACTTCCACAAGAATTTGGAATCCATACCTTTTCCTTAATTCATTACCTTTTTCTATAAAATTCTCTCTTTTAAGCTCTTTACCTTCTTTTAGAAGTTCCTCTTTAATTATGTCAGATAAAGAAATAAAATAAGAAGAAGAAAAACGGGAGAGGAAAAAATCTTTAACGCTTGTTTTGCCACTTGCTAAAGTTCCTGTTATTCCTATTATTTTCATTTAGAGGTCGGCTCCTCTAACAGTCTTTCTTCCGTTTGCTTTAGCTCTCTCTACAGCTTTCTTAACAAGTTCTGATACACTCTTATTCAAAGCTTCCCAAAAGTCTTCTGATACTCTTAAGTTGCCAACTAGTTCTCTAACAGCAGACTTAACAACTAGTGCCTTTTCTTCTTTCTTTGCCATTTTTTTGCACCTCCAATTAGAATTAAGATGGGGAATTTAAAAATTCATTCTCTAGAAATCTTCTATCAAAGTTTTTGCGTATTCTGCCAATCTTTCAACAAGTTTTGATTTCAGTTGAATTAGTTTTAAAATATCCTCTTTGTCCATATTTTTGCTTTTTTCTAAAGTCCCAACAGCAAAAAAAGCAGAATGCATCTCCAGCCAGAAAAAAGCCCTTTCCATAGCCTTTTTAGATTCTATTCCATCAGAAGAAAAAGCTAACTCTTTCCATTTTTTGTAGTTCCTATAGCAAATTTCAAGCTGTTGCTTTAAATCTAATCTGTTCATATTTACTTTTTAGTAGTTAAAGTATTTAAAGCTTTCTACTTTTCATTACTATTAGATGGTAAATATTTTTAAACCCAAAAATCTATTTAAAAATATGAAAGGGAATTACCAAACAGTAGTAATAACATGCAAATACCATAATGGTAGAAATGGGTATCATGACCCATACTCTTCCAGGGAAACGATAATAGCTGTTGGAGAAGGAAATAAAGAATATTTGTCAATTAAAAAATATACTCAACTTTTTGTAAACCATAATGGAAATTGCATTACTTGCCCGTATGCAAAGATATACTTCTTGGATGGAGAAAATAGAAAAGAGAGAAATGGGAAAGTAAAAATCAACATTATTAAAATAAAAATAGAAGGAGAGTTAACAAACTACGAGGAAATAATTGAAAAAGCTAGGGAATTAGGCTTTCCTTACCTATAACTCAAAAATTCTATTGTTTGCTAAAGGAGCTATAGCGTCAAAACCTTCTCTTTTTAATTCTTCGGCAAACTCTTCTGTATGATCGCCATGAATGCAGAAAACTTTTTCAGGGTTAATTCTCTTAACAAACTCAAATAATCCTTTTCTTCCTGCATGAGCTGAAAAATCAAATCTTTTAACTCTCATTTTAACTTCTAATTCAAAATTTTCGTAAATAAACCTGCCTGTTTCTAGTAAAGTTCTTCCTGGCGTACCTTCAATTTGCCAACCTGTCAAAATCAAGCTCGCTCTTTCCTTTTTATGAAGTTTTTCAATGTATTTAACAACAGGTCCACCAGTTAACATGCCACTAGTTGTTATTATGCAAGCAGCTTCCTTTACCAATCTTCTCCTCATTCTCCCTTTAACATAAGTAACGAGCCTTAAAGCTTCCTCAAAATCTTCAGGTTCTCTCAAATACTTTTTATATTTGTTTATTATTGTTGTTGCTTTTTTTGCCATTCCATCCATGAAAATAGGATACGAAACTCCATGCTTTGCTAGTATTAATAAAATTTCTTGAGCCCTTCCAACAGCAAAAGCTGCAACTATTGCTGGTTGATTATCAGAAATTGTTTCTTCAATCATTTTTACTAGTTCTCTTTCTTCTCTTTTTCTATCAGGATGTTCTCTATCAGAGTAGGTACTCTCTATTATCAAATTTTTTATTTTTGGTAAATCTTCTTCACACTTTTCTAACAGCCTTGTGTTTATATCATTAAAGTCTCCTGTATATAGCAAATTAGTTTTATCTGTTTCAACAAAAATCATTGCCGATCCTGGAATATGACCGGCGTCAAAGTAAGTTATTTGGAAATTGCCAATCTTGAAAGGCTTGTTGTAATTAACTAAAACAAAATTTTTTATAGTCTGCTTAATGTCGAACTCATTAAAAGGTAATTCTACCCCTTCTTCTCTCGAAACCTTTATTGAATCTTCTAGCAAGAGTTCAGTTAAATCTTTTGTTACATCTAAAGCATAAATTGGAGTTGAATATTCTTTAACAAGCAAAGGGATTCCGCCCGAATGATCTAAATGGGCGTGTGAAAGCAGTAAAGCTTTTGGTTTTTCTACTGGTAAAGGAAATTTTGGTGGAATTTCTCTTGGCTTTGTTCCATAATCTAAAACAATTCTATCATTATTTTCTTCTACTAAAACTCCGCTTGCTCCTACGCATCCCATCGCACCCAAAAATTCAATCTTCATTAGAAAAATGTAGAATTCATACTATAAAAAAACTAAAAAATCAAACTTTTTCATTTCACGCTTTTACAAACTTTCATAATTTTTTATTAAACTTTCTAATTCATCAAAAACTCTAGTAAGTTCATCTTTAGTATACTCGTAAATGGAATCCAAATCAGACCACAAACTCGTATAATCGTATTTTTGAAACAGCTCTCGAGCTATATTCTTCAAACAACGATTTACCCTGTTATCCTCTGAGCAACTTCTTCTATATTTTTCAACAATATTTTGTAATTCTTTTAGAAAATCTTTTATTTTTGATTTTACTTCATAAGGTCCGGAGATTATTTCTTCTAGAAACTTTTCTTTGAAATATTGAGGAATATATGGATTGAATAAAAGGTATAATAACGAGTGGAATGTCTCTATAGTTTCTGGATGGCTTCTAACTTTTTCCTTTAAAAGTTCTAACTTTCTACTAGCTGCCGATTCTATACTTTTTCGTGCTAACTCTCTAAGACTTTGTGGAATATAATTATAACTTCCGCTTGCAATCCGAGTAAGACGTATGAAATCACCATCTTCTAAACTCTTAATAATATCCTCCTTTATTGCATTTGGAAGTAATATTTCTCTAGCTTTATCTTGTGTTTGTTGGTCTAAATATATATTTATATTAGGATCTTCTAAATACTTCACAAGGTGAAGATGATCTCCTTTAAGTGCGACATTTTCTAGGCAAATACTCAAATAGTATTTTTTAACTCTATTCTCTTTGGGATATCCACTGTTAATAAAAATGTGTTGGACTAAAATATCACAACGACCTATGCTAGATACCATATCACTAGCTAAATATGCTGCTTCTTCTCTTATTTCTTGTGGTATATGATGAACTTCTTCGTATATTCCTTGTGCAATTTCTATTAGACCATGATAATCGCCTCTATTTCCTAAAATACTTATTAACTCTTTTAAACTATCAACAAATTCTTTCTTCTTCTCCTCGCTTCTAGTATACTCATATTGAAGTCTTCTTATTCTCTCTATCAATTCTGTCTCAAGATTATCATAAATTTCATCTTCATTATTGCGCACTTTTGAGTACATTTGTTAAGTATGAACAAACAAATTTAAGATTTTATTGAACACTTCAATATATAGTATGAAGCCTAGAATTTTTGTTTTATTTTTTCTATTTTTTTGCTTTAGCTATATCTTTGTTCTTTTATATTTTATTAAGCCAAATACTTCATCTTATACAATTGTTACAAAAAATTATTTTACAGTGTTGCTTATTTTTTGCGTACCTTTTATTACTTTATATTTGGCCAGAATAATAAGTGAAAGAAAAGAAAAAGACTTCTACGATAAGTTATATAATCTTCCAAACCAATTTTTGCACCATATACATGAGCTCGATTACCTACTAGAAGAGTGCAGCAGAAAAGGTTACAGTCCTGATAAAACTCTAAACAAAGTATATAGTATAGTTTCAAAAATAGTTAAAAAATATAGTAACGTTCTACATAATCTTCCTGAGCATATTAAACTACCTTTCTATAGCATTGTTTTTTCTGTTGAGGGAAAGCATCAACACTACTATATTAAAAGAATGGAAAAAGATCTACGCGACTTAAAAATAGCTGTTAAAGAAATAATAGAAAAAACAAGGTATCTATACCTAGCAAGATACTAAATTTACAAATACCACGATGAGCCGTATGAATGAGAAAGTTAAAAATACTTATAAAAAGTAGTAGTTTAATATTTTGATGCCTATGGAAATGACACAAAAAATTCGCCACAAAAATAAAAAATCAAACTAACACATTTTTTAAAACTAAAAAATAGAAAAAGTATAAGACGGGGAAAGAGGCAATTAGAATAACAAAACAGTTTTGACTTGATAAAAAATAAATCAGAACAAGAATTAGAAGCTTTAATAATGAAGAGTAACAACTTTTATAAGCGAAAAAAACATTTTGAGCAAAAAGCTAAAAATGAAGATCTTTTTGAGATAAAGAAATTAAACTCTACAAGTTTAAATCACCTTTCAAAACTACATAGTTTGAGCTTTTAAATGTTGTTTAGAGGAAATTATATGAAATCGCATGACCAAACAATTAGTAGAAGTTTATATCACAAAATAGCATCCCAATCCATAGTTTCAAAAGTTTTGGAAGAAACCGCCTTAAGTAAAGGGGAGGTCGTAGCGACTTGGACTATTAATGAGTTAGGTATCTTAAAGGGCAGTATTTACGGATATGTAGGTAACATTGGTATAAAATCTTTTATTCATTCTTCTTATAGACCATGGATAAATTTATCTTATGATATAGATTTAGCTGTTTCTTCTATTAGTAACTTTGAAGGTTTTAGAATAAAAAAAGAAAGACTCATCGAAAAAGAGAAACGAATTCGAGGAATAGTTAGTAATAATTACGAGATAGTACATTCTCCTTTTGAAGCTTATATACTCCTCATTTATCCAATTAAAATAAGTTCTCATATTGAATTAGAAAAGCTGGATATTTTTGACATAGAAACTGGAATAGGTCCAATTTCTTTATACGAAGAAGATTTTATGAAACGCGCAACAATAGGATATATTCATTCACTACCGCTAGAAACCCAGTTGGCTACACATATTAGTCCACTAACTTATAATGGTGAAAGAATAAAAAGAGCCTTCTTTGCATCAGTATCAAATGATAATATCGATTTGAATTACCTTCAACAAAAACTAGAAGAAAGTGCGGATAGGATTAGAAGCGTAGGTTTATCCTTGAATAAATATAAAAAAGGTTTTGAAGAAGTTGCTAAGGGTTGCGAGGTGGTTGAAGCAAAGTTTAGAAAAAGGGTTTTAGAAGATCACACACATAACATAGAAAATTGGAAGGAAATTGTTAGACTTCTTTTTAGACTAAGCGAAGCTATAAGGGTAGCTTAATTTTTAAATCTTAAAATCAAAAATTAAAGCTTATGGTAAAAAGAACTGGACCGACAAATCCCATGTTGAAAAGGCTTATTGAGGAACTTAAAAAGAAATCTTTAGAGGAAAATGCAAAAATTTGGAAAAGAGTAGCAGAAATTCTTGAGAGACCAACAAGAAGAAGAGCCGAGATAAATCTTAAACACATAGAAAGAGAAGCAAAAGATGGGGAAACAATTGTTGTTCCGGGGGTCGTTTTGAGTGAAGGTGAGTTGAAAAAGAAAGTAACTATAGCTGCGTGGAGATTCTCTGCTAAAGCCAGGCAAAAAATTGAAAAAGCAGGCTCGAGAGCAATTTCTATTGAAGAATTGCTTAAAGAAAATCCAAAAGGAAGCAATGTTAGAATAATGGTGTGAACATGAAGATATACGATGCCACAAATCAAATCGCCGGAAGACTAGCAAGTTATGTAGCAAAAGATTTGCTTAATGGTGAACAAGTTGTGATTGTTAATGCCGAAAAAGCCGTATTATCCGGAAATCCAAAAATGAAATTTAGAGAATTCAAACAAAAAAGAGACAGGGGGGATCCAAAAAAGGGACCTTTTTATCCAAGATATCCGGATTTAATTTTAAGAAGAATTGTTAGAGGAATGTTGCCTTGGCATAAGGATAAGGGAAGAAAAGCTTATAGAAGGCTTAAAGTTTATATTGGTGAGCCAGAAGAATTTAAGAACAAGGAGAAAATTAGAATAGAAGAAGCAGATGTAAGTAAGCTTAAATGTAAATATATTACACTTGGTGATTTGTCTGTAATGCTCGGGGCTGAAAAAAGATGGTGAAGAAAGAGAAAACGATATTAGAAGTTGGAAAAAGAAGGCTTGCCATAGCTAGAGCTGTTATTAAAGAAGGAACAGGTAAAGTTTTCATTAATTCTAAGCCTTTAGATTTTTGGGGTACTCCTGTTTTAAGACTTTGGGTTAAAGAGCCTTTGATTTTAGCTGGCGATTTAGCTAAAGCAGTTGATATTCATGTTAATGTTAGAAGTGGAGGGATTGTTGGGCAAGCGGAAGCTGTTAGACAGGCGATTGCTAAAGCGTTAGTTAGATATTCAAAAGACAAGAAACTCAAGCAAAAGTTTTTGGAGTATGATAGAAACCTTTTAGTTTATGATCCAAGAAGGAATGAGCCGCATCACGCAAGCGGAAAGGGAGCTAGTAAACGCGGGAGTAGGAGACATAAACAAAGATCGAAGCGATAAATTTTTTATTTTTTATATGTATTTATTTACGATTTTGAGATAAAAGTTGGAACAAATTTAAGTAGATTTTTGTTTTCCATTTCTGCTAGTAGAGTCTATAAGCATATAGGCCGAAAAGCTTTTAAATACACGATACATAATTATATGTAGATAGTGGTTGATATTAAACTATTTAAAGTAATTAGTGACACGTTACGAGTGATGTTTCTATAGGTGTTTATCTGAACAAATATAATTATATTTAACCTCAAAAAGTAAGGAATTTCTTTAACAGGTTTCAAAAATTTTCAGAAAAGCCCTTTGAATAGAGGTTATCTTTTGCACCTCGATTTGCAATGAAATTAAAGTTTCTTAAAAAAATTCTACTTTACTCACTCACTCTAGGAGCTAGAACCATTGAAATTCTTGCTTTTCCTTCATACTTAAAATCAATTCTCATTGGATAGTCCTGCGCGAACTTTAAATTGACTTCATCAGAAATTTTTGCTGCTTTCAATATTTTCTCTAAATAGTCTAAAGGATATTTTGCTTTGCTATCTTCTTTAACTTGAAGGTCTACCAAACCTTCATCGCCAGGCATCAACTCTAACTCGCTCTGACTAACATCGCCCTCTGCACTTATTTTAAATAAATTTTTGGTTGCTTGAAATGTTATAGCGTCTGTTATAATACTTGCATCTTTTATCGCATCTTCTAAAATATCTGGCTTTAAGGTCACGCTAGCTTTAAATTCTAATTGATCTATTGGAGGAATCTCTTCTCTAGTTAGCTGAAGAATAGGTATTGTAAATCTTCTTTTTGTACTATTGTAAATAGTAAGAATTAATCTATTTTCAGCAAACTCCAAACTAATTTTATCAGAACCTCTTGCTCTTTTTAGCAAAGATAATAAATTTGTCATGTTCACTCCTATCTCTTTTTCTTCAACAACGTCATACTCTTCAAACGCGTCTTTAGAAATTAATAGATCTATAACAGCAACCATTGCTCTATCTGCTGCAGTCAAGCTAATTCCTTCTTTTCCAAACTTAAAAATTCCCTCATCAATTATTTCTGCTGCAGTAGAAACGCTAGTTATAAGGATCTCAGGCTCGGCTATCGTTACTTTCATTCAACCACCATATTAAGTTATATAAGCCTTAAATATAAGCTTTCCGCTTTCTTCCAAAGATTCAAGTCCAAGCCTTCTTTATTTTGAATGAAATCTGCAAATATTTCTTCATCCAACTTGCTACAGAAAACTTTAACAAGCATACCTTTGTTAACTTTAAAATTACTATTCACTTTAACTTTTCCTGTTTCATCGGAAAGTATAAAGTATCCTTCACCTGTCTCTTCGACCACTCCTAACAAGCAAAACTTGTTATCATCTTTTTCTATAGAAGCTATTTTTCTTGGCTTATAGAATTCCATTTTAAAAATTCCACCTAAAGCTTTTAAACTTAACATTACATAATAATTTTAGATGAATAACCTTTTATTGAGTCAAATTATAAGCTAAATGTTAGAAGGTGATGGAGATGCCTCAACAAGCATATATAGCTCAAATAGGCGGTCAGCCTGTATTAATACTTCCGGAAGGAACTGTTAGATCTACAGGAAGAGATGCGCAAAAGGCTAACATAGCTGCAGCCAAAGCAATAGCAGATATTGTTAGAACTACTCTAGGACCAAAAGGAATGGACAAAATGTTAGTAGATTCTATTGGCGACATTACAATAACAAACGACGGAGTAACAATTCTCCAAGAAATGGAGGTTGAACATCCAGCGGCAAAGATGATGGTAGAAGTTGCCAAAACTCAAAATGAAGAAGTTGGAGATGGAACAACAAGTGCTGTAATTCTTGCAGGAGAGCTATTAAAAAGAGCAGAAAGTTTGCTAGATCAAGAAATTCATCCAACAGTAATAACTAAAGGTTATCAACTTGCTAAAGAAGAAGCATTAAGAGTATTGGATGAGCTTGCTATTCCAATAAACATAGATGATACAGAAACTCTTAAGAAAATTGTAGTTACATCCATGTCCGGAAAATCTGGAAAAGAAGCAGCACCAAAGATAGCAGAGTTGTTAATTGAAGCTGTTAGAAGCGTAGCAGAAGTAAAGGATGGAAAAATAAAAATTGATAAAGACAATATAAAAAGAGTAAAGAAACATGGGGCTTCTGTAGAGGAAACCCAACTTGTAAAAGGAATAATCGTTGATAAAGAAATAGTTCACCCACAAATGCCAAAAACCATTAAAAATGCAAAAATTGCATTGCTAGATTGTCCACTAGAGATTGAGAAAACGGAAACTGACGCTCAAATAAGAATAACCTCACCTGAACAACTACAAGCTTTCTTGGAGCAAGAACAAAAAATGTTGAAAGAAATGGTAAATAAAATTGCTTCAGTTGGAGCGAATGTAGTTTTCTGCGAGAAGGGAATCGATGATTTAGTTCAACACTACTTAGCTAAGAAAGGAATTGCTGCCTGCAGAAGAATTAAGCGTTCTGATCTAGAAGCTTTAGCAAAGGCTACTGGAGCAAGAATTGTTAGCAACCTTGATGATTTGACAGAAAAAGACCTAGGTTATGCAGAATTAGTAGAAGAAAGAAAGATTGCTGGAGAAGCAATGACTTTTGTTACTGGTTGCAAAAACCCAAAAGCAGTAACAATTTTGGTTAGAGGAAGTACAGAACACGTTGTTGATGAAATTGACAGAAATGTTGAAGATGGAATAGGAGCTTTGATATCTGCCTTAGAAAGCGGTAAAATAGTGCCTGGAGCTGGGGCTATTGAAGAAGAATTGGCAAAAAGGATAAGAGAGTTTGCTGAAAAGTTCTCTGGTAGAGAACAACTTGCAATTCAGGAATTTGCAAATGCTTTAGAAATAATTCCAAGAACTTTAGCAGAAAATGCTGGGTTAGATCCAATAGATATTTTAGTTGAATTAAGAGCTGCTCACGAACAAGGAAAAACAACTTATGGAGTTGATGTTTTTACAGGAAAAATAGTTGATGCTTTGGAAGCTGGAATAATAGAGCCACTAAAAGTGAAATCCCAAGCTATAAAAAGTGCTGCAGAAGCGGCTGAAATGATTTTAAGGATTGATGATATTATAGCGGCAAGTAAACTAGGTAAAGAAGAAAAGGGCAAGGATAAAAAATCAGAAACTCCTAGCGAAGAATATTAAATTTTAATTCTCTTTTTTTTCTTTTTTAATCAATATTTAAATTAGTGTAAATTAATTAGATTTATGGAAGCTGAAAACGAAAAAACTCAAGAAGAATTTGAATTAATTCCTTTGACTCCTTTGAGAAGGTTGGAAAGAAGAATAGAAGAACTTGAAAAAAAAGCATCAATAAACGAAAGAGAACTTTATAGAGAAATTATTCAAATAATAAGGATGAACCAAGAAATTGTAGATGCTTTAATAAAAGCTAATGATTCTTTAAGAATAGAACTTTCTAAACTCCCATTAAAAATAGAAGAATTGACTAAAAAGATAGATGAGCTACTTGAATTAATTAAAGCCGCTGGGGAGGAAGAAACAAGACCAACCATAGACAATAAGCCACTAATTGAAAAAATAGAAAAACTAGCCGAAATAAATAACAAAATATTGGAAAATAATGAAGCGTTAATAGCTCTACTTGAAGATATTTCTAAAAAATTATCAAAACCTCCATTACCAATACCTCCAAAACCACCAACAATACCAAAGATACCTTCTACACAATAAATAAAAAGAGGTGGTTAGAATAAAGGCGGTCGCAGAAATAATTTCAGTAGTTATGATTGTAGCTATTTCTATCGGATTAATTTCTGCCGCCTATCTTTATGGGTTGCCGCTTCTTCAAAAGTCTCAAGATAGGTCTATGTTAGAAAGAACTATAAGTTTCTTTGACTATTATAATCATAATTCTTTGCCTAGAAAAATAGAGTTTGTAGCTAATACCGGTTCTACCGAAGTTTTAACTTTAGATACTCAAGGAATATGGGAAGTTTACCCTTTTAATGATAATTCTCCTTTTAACAATTCAATAGTATTTTCGTTTTTTTCAAGGGTAACTAATATTAACGTTAGCGAACCTATATCTTTAACTTCTGGAGCCTCATGTCCGCCCACAACAGGAACTGTAGGAAAAGATTCTTTTTCTGTCGTCTGCCTTAAAGGAGACTCTGTGTTTAACGGTTTCAACATAACTTATTTTGTGCATTTTAGGAACTTGACGTCTCCAACAGGAGAAGTCTATTCTATACAATTAGTTTCACCAACTGGAATTAAACAAACTAGCACTGGAAAGACCATTAGGATTAGTAGAGAAAACATAGAAAAGAATGAAAATTTTATAGTAACAAAAGTTAAAATAGAAATATCATGAAGGCTCAGACTCAAGTTATTAATTTCATGCTCTACTTAGTAATTTCTATTTCTATATTTGCCATAGTCTCTAATTACATTTTCTCATTCTCTCTATCATCAAAAGATAGGCTTTTATCTTATTTTAGAGAGTTGCTATCTTCTTATACTTCTGCTTTTTTAATTTATACCTATGCAGGTTGTAAGTATTGCAATTATTCAAAGGTATCATATGGAATACCTTACCAAGTGTTTGACAACTTTCATGAAATTAATGCGACGAATAAACTAATTTACGTTAGAAGCATGCCACTTCAAAAACAAACTTTCGTATCTTCACATAACCTTAATTTAACAGTTGACTTTATCGGATTTTATTCTACAGGCGAAACATATTCTATTCATGATTTAAACAAAACATCAATAGTCAACTTCTATTTTAATAAAACTGAAAATAAATTCAAAATAGGTGGATAAAATGAAGTTAGCGATGCGAAAATTTTTTAAAAAAGCAATCGAGGGATGGGAAAAAATCTCACAGGAAAAAGAAGAAAATGAAAAAAAGAAAGAGCAAGAAGAAAAAGAGTTATATCTACCCGTAAAGATTTCTCCTCTTGTCTCACCTGCAACAATACCTATTTATATACCGATAGAAACTGGAATTGAAAAAAAGGACGAAGGAAAAACAAAAATTGAAATAGAAGGAATACAGATACCCAAACAACTTAAAGTAACACCATCTCCACCTCCCTTTATTCAACCTGAGGAATTTTCACTTTCCTATCCATTAATACCAAGAGAGCCGAAAGCTGGAGAAAAAGTTTTTGCCTACGCAAGAATATACTGGGATAAAAGAAAGCAAAGATACATTTATGAGCTTGTAGAACCGAAGCTAGATGAAAGAATGAAAGAGATAATTAAAAAAGTTAAAGATCTTATAGAGCAACGACTTGATGTAGATTTATCAAAACTAAATTTAGTTAGAGCGAAAGAATATTTAAAAGTTCATATAGAAGATGTTATTAAATATTTCAAGTTTAAACTTTCTCAAGAAGAAGTGGAAATTGTAAGATATTATGTTGAAAGAGATTTTATTGGTTTGGGAAAAATTGAAGCATTGATGAAAGACCCGAACATTGAAGACATTAGTTGCGATGGGGTAAACATACCAATTTTTGTTTTCCACAGGAATCCTAGAGTCGGTTCTGTTGAGACGAACATAATATTTGAAGACGCCGAGGAACTTGACTCATTTATAATAAAACTTGCTCAACTAGCCGGGAAATCTGTATCAATTTCACAACCTTTAGTTAATGGTACTTTGCCGGATGGTTCTAGACTGCAAGCAACTTTAGCCACCGACATAGCTAGAAGAGGAAGCAATTTCACCATAAGAAAATTCATGGAGGAGCCTCTAACACCTATTCATCTAATAAATTTTGGAACAGTAGATGAAAGAGTTTTAGCTTACCTTTGGTTAGCAGTTGATTATGGTAGAAGTATATTAATTGCTGGAGGTACGGCAAGTGGAAAAACAACCATGCTAAACGTTTTATCGCTTTTCATAAGACCAGAAAAGAAGATAATTTCGATAGAAGATACCGCAGAAGTGGTTTTGCCTCATCCTCACTGGATTTCTCATGTAGCAAGAACTCCAATTTCTACAGGAAAAGAGGGCGAAATAGATTTGTTCCAGTTGCTAAAAGAAAGTCTGAGACAAAGACCAGACTACATAGTTCTGGGAGAGGTTAGAGGGCAGGAAGCATACGTTTTATTCCAACAAATGGCTAGCGGACATCCCTCCTTAGCAACAATACATGCAGAAAACTTCCAAAAATTAATAGATAGATTAACATCTCCTCCAATCTCACTGCCTGAAGGTCTAATAGGAAGTTTGGATATTGTTGTTTTTATGCAAAGAATAAGATATAAAGAAAAGTTTGTAAGAAGAGTTACAGAAGTGATAGAAATGATTGGCTTCCCACCAGGAGAAAAATCGCCAATTATTAATTATGTTTTTAAATGGGATCCGTTTAAAGACGCGTTCGAAATAGGAGAAAAGAGCGCTATTTTGAAGAAAATTTCCCAAACAACTGGATTAAAAGAAAAAGAAGTTATTGATGAATTTCAAAGAAGAGTAGCGATTTTAAAATGGATGAAAGAAAAAAACATAGTTGATTTTAAAGATGTCTACGCCATAATTTCTGCATATTATACAATGCCAAATAGAGTTTTAGCTTTAGTAGAAAGTGACTAACATGTTTTCTAGATACGCCTTTAGACTTTTTGGAGACTTAGCAAAAAAAATAGAGCCCTATTTTCCATTCTTAAAAGAAGAATTAAAAAGAGCCGACTTAAAAATCTCTCCTCAAGAATACCTTGCAAACGCTCTATTCGCAAGCCTTATTACTTTCATGCTTATTCTTCCTGTAGTATCTTTTTCTATTTCGTTTACTTTTGGTTCTTTTCTTTTTGGCTATCTAACATCTATAACATTAACAATAATCTTGCCGATAATTGTTTTTATTATATATCTGAATTATCCAAAAAGGATAATAAAAAACAGGGAAAAGGAGATCGACAAATATTTGCCATTTTCTTCTTTGTATCTTTCCTCAATATTAAGCTCTGGTTTACCGCTCCACAAAGCTATAAAAACATATACTGAATTTAGTCAACATGAAGCAATATACGAAGAAATAAAAAAAATCGTTAATGACATCGAATTTTTTGGTCTAGACATTGAAACTGCACTAGAAAGAGCAATTAATAGGACCCCCTCTAGAAAATTTAGAGAATTTCTATATGGAATTTTAGCAACTATGAGAAGTGGGGGAAATATTTATACCTTTGTTAAAGAAAGGACGACAGATTTCTTTATTGAGTACAGAAGGAAGCTTTCAGAATTTTCTCATTCGATGACAATCTACACAGAGATATATTTAGTCGCAGTCTTCTTGGGGACCATATTTTTCATAATTTTAACTTCAGTAGTTGCAGCTTTAGGAGAAGCTCAAAACGTGCTAGGCTTACAACTTTTTATGATTTTCGTATTTCTTCCCTCTATTTCTACATTATTTCTATTCTTAATAAAAAGAGCCCAACCATTCTGGGAGTAGATTTTAACTATAAAAAAAAATATAATCTATGGAAGAAAACAAAATTAAAGCTAGCGTTTTAGTCTTTTCTTTGCTATTAGTTCTTTTTGGTTATTTATCTAAAGATTCTGGAATTTTTGCCAATACATTAATCCTCTCTGCTTTCTTTTCTTTTTCAGTGTTTGCATTCTTCGAATACAGAAAGTATAGAGAAAGAAAAGAAATGGAAGAGAAGTTTCCAATATTTTTACACGATTTAACACAAACTCTAGCCACAGGAGTTCCACTACACAAAGCAATAAAGATTGTTAGCAAATATGATTACGGAAGTTTGAATAAAATAGTAAGGCCTATTGCCAATCAGATAAGTTGGAACATTCCTATTATTAAAATTTTTGATAGATTCGCAGAAAAAACTAAAGATAATAAAAGAATCTCGACAGCATTCAGAATATTAAAAGAATCACAAATGTCTGGGGGAAACCTGGTTTCTGTTTTAACTTCTCTTTCCGAATCTTTAGAAATGATTAATCAAATGGAAAAAGAAAGAAGTTCAATTCTTAGACAGTATACTGTTATGATATACGCAATTTCTTTTATTTTTCTTGGGGTTGTTGTTATGATAAACAAACTTTTGATTCCAATTTTCAGCAACCCACAAATATCTGGAGTTGGAGGTATTTTAGATCCATGCTCCACTTGTGCTGGAATATCTTGCAACGTTTGTAATGGTTTGGCTTTTATTTCTTACAACTTTATAGGACTAAAGGAGGGTAAACCTTATTATTACGTATCTATTTTCTTTTTGCTATCTTTTATTCAAGCAATATTTGGCGGCCTTGTTGCCGGTCAAGTGGCAGAAGGTTCTGTTAAAGCAGGAATTAAGCATTCTATAATTCTAACTGCTATAGTAATTGGTGCCTTTTTACTTCTTTTCAGAATAGGGCTTATAGGTGTTTGAATGAAAACACAAGTAGGATTTGAACAATTCGCAGCTCTATCTCTTTTTGTAGTTTCAGTTTTATTTTTGATTTACGAACTTATTTCATACTATCCTAATTACATTAACGAGATTAGAAGACAAGCACTACTAGTTGAAGCTTATCAAATTTCAGAGCTTTTGATAAATGATGTCGGAGAACCGGCAAATTGGAATTCATTAAATGTAAAAAGAATTGGTCTACTTGACGAAAGTTTAAACATAACAAACGTTGTATCAATACTAAAAGTATCGTATGCTAATGATATCTGCAACTCAGATTATAACAGATTTAAAACCTTGCTAGATTTAAAAAATGATATAAATTTTGTTGTTTATTTAGAGGGAAATCTAATAGCAAATTGTTCTAAAGCTGTTGGAGAAAAAATTGCAAAAATGAGTAGAATAATTTCATTTAGCAACAAAAGCTATGGAGAGATCATAATATGGCTTTATTAGGGCAGGCCACAATGTTGGAAGTAATTTCAGCATTAGTATTGCTCTTTGTAGCATTTTACTTCATTTTTAAACCAGTAGTATTAAAAACAAACTGGCAGTTGGCAAATCTCGCTGTTATTGGCAGAGATTTATTCAATTCTCTAGATTATGTTGAGAAGCTCTACAACGCTTCTTTCTCTAATAACTTTTTGAAAGATTTTATATCTAAAACTTCGATAGCAAACGAATCTATTATTATATCTATATATCCAGAAGAAACTATAAAAGATACCATAATAGTTGCAGCAAACTGTACTAGAGAGAGAATAAATAAGTTTTCGACATGGTATAGTTCTGTTGTTATAAACAAAAGAGTTGTTAATATTTTCTTTATTCCTTCAAACTTAACAAACATTCCTTTATATTCAGATTTGCTAATAATTTGCAACTACACTAATCTAACACTTTATAGATCCGAGATATTAAATTATATATCTAAAAACAGGGGAATAATAGAGATTTCAGACCTAGGAAATGTTATAGATGATACAACAAAAGAAATATTCGGAATAGATGTGACTTCTCCAACACAACCATCTTATGATATAAACATAAGCACCCCTATAAACACCTATGTCGAAATCTACAATCCCTACAAGTTTTTTT
Organism: Candidatus Aenigmatarchaeota archaeon; assembly: GCA_032249395.1. Taxonomy (GTDB): domain Archaea; phylum Aenigmatarchaeota; class Aenigmatarchaeia; order CG10238-14; family SpSt-28; genus SpSt-28. The sequence goes on along the minus strand of JAVVFY010000001.1, from coordinate 112,934 downwards.
ATAACGTTCCAATAATCATAAACGCTACTTCTTTTAACCAAACTTCTGGAAACTACATTGGTAATTTCACATTCAGAAATTACATAATACCTTTTGAAATCGACTATAATTCTAAATCTGTATACTTTAGAACTTCTGGGGAAGTTAAGATAGTCAGAGAAAGAGAAAGTTTTACATTAGAAAACTATAATTTCTTTCTTTCTTACATTTTATCAAACACTAGCTTTTCTTTGTCTTTTAAGAAAGTCTATAATTTCACTAATTTTAGAGGAAATAATAATGTTATTTTAACTGATGGCAATGAACAACGAATCTTTCTATACGAAGCCTCTCCTTTAAAAAAAATACCTATCTCTGTTCTTAATACTTCAAAAGTGGCTTGGATAGTAGACTTCGACAGAGACAATAATGCTACTCATGACCAAAAGCTTGCTCTTCTTTCCCTCATTCTGACAGTCTCTAATAAAAACCCCTACCTTACAGAACCTTACAGCATTTATAAAATTCCTTATTTGAATGTAGAAAGCTACGACATGTATGAAGTCTATAGAGTAATTCTCAGAATATCATATCCTTAGGTATGGAAAAACTATAAATAAGTAAATATACAACTATAAAGCATGGAACTGGTAAAAATTAAAGGTGATGAAAAAAGCGCACTGATTGAAGTGAAAGAAGAAACTTTTACTTTAACCAGTGCCATAGAAGAACAGTTATGGGAAGATAAAAATGTTAGCGAGGCTGCTTCTTTTAGGGAACATCCCTACTTAAGCGAACCAAAAATATGGGTTAAAGTAAAGAAAGGCAATGTCAAAGAAGCTCTAGAAAAAGCAATAGAAAATTTGATAGAAACTACTAAAGAATTCAGAGAAAAGTTCAAAAAAGCTCTCTAATCTTTTATTTTTACTACATCTGCGATTCGCAATCTTTTATATGATTTTTTATTATTTTCTTTTGGTCTATAATCAAATTTCTCTCTAAGTTTTATTTTTAAGAATTTTTCTAGTTTTTCTATAATTTTATCAGATGGTCTGATCTCCTCACGCTCAATTTTTCTAATAAGGCTTTCTTTTTCTCCTATTCTTCTTGCCAAATCTTCTAAAGATATTCCAATTTTCTTTCTAGCTTCTTCAATTATCTTTCCGTAACCTTCTATTAATTCATATTCATCTTCTTCGTAATATAGTGGAGGTTTTTCTCTCTTTGGCTCATTATTTTTGATTATTATATTCAATATTTCCCCTCCTTTAGAACACTCTTCACAAACCCTGAGAACTGCTCCATCAATTTTTGCTATAAATATTTTTTTTGTTTCACATCCACAAATCTCGCACTCCATTTTTACCACTTTGTGTAAAATTTTCTTAACCAACTTATTCCCTTTTCTGTTGATGAAGATGCTGATATTTCTTCTCCGTATATTGAAAAAGAATAAACTACCCTAGAAATACTTCTAAGTCTTTCTCTAACCTTTTCATTCCACTCGACCTCTTCACAACTACCATGCCATATGACAAAAATGTTTGAATTAGATACAAAATACTCGAATCTCTTAAACAACTTTGGAAGTAACTCTTTAGGTGCGTCCAACACTATTAAATCAAAGAATTGATTTATTTCAAATTTTAACACATCGGCCTTCAATATTATAACATTAGCTTTATTATCAATATTTCTCTTAACTGCTTCTATGTTTTTATCAACACAAACAACTTTAGGAACATTATTCCTTTTAGCAATCTTACTCAAAGCTCCAGTTCCGCAGCATAGATCGAGCATTGATTTTATGGGTAAATTTCTTGTCAGTTTGTCTACTAATATGGATAAACCTACTGCTGGACCTGTTATTCTTCCGTTTTCTTTTATTATATACTTAATTTTTAGTTCTTTTGCTATTAGACAAGGGGGAGAAATAGGAGAGATTTTTTTATTCCTCAATACATCCTCTATTCTTAATATTTTCATTCTCTCCCTCGCTGGGGGCGGGATTTGAACCCGCAAGGGGATAAACCCCACCAGCTTAGCAGGCTGGTGCCCTACCAGGTTAGGCGACCCCAGCACTAATTCTAATTTTCATAGTTGTTTTTTAAATACTAAAAATCAATAAGAATATTGGAGGGGGACAAAATGGTTACTGTTAAAGAAGTTACCGAAGTTTTGGAAAAAGATGTCTTCACTAACAAAGGATATTATCTAGGTAGGATAAAAGACCTAGAAATCGACCTCACTAGCTTTAGATTAAAATCAATAGTAATTGAAACACAACCAAATAGTGAAATGGGTCGCCTTCTAGGTGCCAGAAGAGTAATAGTTCCTTATTCAGTGGTTCAAGCAGTTGGGGATGTTGTAATAACAAAACACATAGTAACTTCAACGCCACAAGAAGGAGAAGTGTCAAAGGGGGAGATACAAAAATCAAGCTAAATAATTCTCTTGTATTTTCTTGCTCCTCTTTTTCTTATAATCAATCCAATTAAATAACCAGTTATTAACCCAGAAAGATGAGCAGCATGTGCAATACTGCTAGGAACGAAAACACCAATAAAAGAAATAATACCCCATAAAAATGCTAGAACTATCAGAGGCATAGGAGCAAAATAAACATAAACTATAGCATATGGCTTTATTGCCGCCAACGCACCTATTATTCCATAGATTGATCCAGAAGCACCTACCGCAGGTATTGAAGGGTTATGAGTTACAAAAAGAAAAAATATGTTACCAAAAATTCCTGAAATAAAAAATATTATCAAATAAGTTTTTCTACTTACCAAAGATTCTAAATATGAACCAAAAAAGAAAAGAGCGAGCATGTTATAGAATAAGTGTTGAAAGTTTGCATGCAAAAATATAGAAGTTATGAAAGTCCACGGTCTATATAACGCTTCATTGGGTATAAAAGAAAAATACTCGACTAACTCTAAAGGATGTTGTAGAATGAAAATTAAACTCATTATTGTAACAAAGAAAATGGTAAGGTTCATTCATTCACCTTTTGCTTTAAGTATTCTCCTCCTTCTTACTTTAATTTTCCCCTTTCTCTTTTCTATTTCTCTCTCGATCTTTTCCTTCATATCCCTTAACAATGAGTAAATATCAAACGCTTGAGAATGTGCCGTTAAACTTTCTCCTTTGATAATAATTTTTATTTTCCCGTCGTATTTGTTTCTAGCTCCAATTTTTTCTATCTGAGCAATTATTTTTTCTACTCCAAGCCTTTTAAACTTTTCTAATTTTCTTTCAAAAAAACTTATTATATTCTCTCTTTCTTCAACACCAGCAACTATTATTGGTATGGTCTCTTTAACTACTAGAATTTCTAATACATCCCTTGGTTTTATTATTCCTATTGGCTTTTTATTTTCTGTAACTATTACCTCTTCTCCGTATTTAAAGAGAGTTACTACTTTTTCCAGTGTATCGTTCTTATCTATAATCTGCGGAAAAAATGAAAAGTTTTTTGCAGGCGAATTTAAAATATTTTCTCTTTCTTTGGCTAATCTAAAAGATTCTATTCTTTCTTTCTCTTTATAAAGAAAATTAGCTAAAGTGAAAAGATTTATACAACCGGAAAGTTCTTCCTTCCAATTTATTAAAGGAACTGAGCTTATGTTATTTTTCTGCATAATCCTAAGAATAGTTTTAAGTTTTTCTTCCTCTCTTGCAACTATTGGTTTATTCATAATGTTTGAAGCATTGATTTCATTAAATCTTTTAATTTTTAATTTCAATACAACATCTGTTTCGCTCAATATTCCAACAATTTTATCTTCTTCAACTACTGGTAAAGCACGCAACCCAGCTTCTACTAAAATTTTTACTGCTTCTTCGATTCCCATTCTTTCTCTAAGAACTGGTGTATAAATTATGAAATTCTCCAGTTTCGTCCTTGTGGGATCGCCTCTAGACTTTATTAACTCTTTTAAGAAAACCATTCCTTCATATTCTTCATCCACTATAGGTATTTGGTGAAATCTCTTTTCTTTCATTAATGAAATAGCCTTCGAAACTGTATCATCTTTTTTAAGAGTGTAAACGTTTTTTGTCATCAACTCTCTAACTATCATCTAATTAATTATTTTAGAGAAATTAAAAGTGTAATTCAACAATATCTTCATCCTTTAGCTTATACTCTAAACCAACTCTTCTACTAGAAAATTCTGTATTATCAAAAATTCTTGCAAATTTAAAAGTTTTTAACCAAGCTGAATTAAGCTTTTCTATAAGGTCTTTTATCGTTGCACCTTCCTTAAGAACTACAGCCCTCTTTTCGACTTCTTTTCCAGGAGGTTTCATAAAAACTCTAACAATATTTGCTTGCTTCAATATTCCATCTAAAAGTTCAGAAAGCTCTTTGTTTGCTTCAATATTTTCGAATAAAACGCTATTATTAATTGACTTCATCATGACAATCTTAGGCTTATTTTTTAGTCTGTTTGCTTCAAGAATTTTATCCATTTCTTTTAACTCATCTTCGTTTCTGACTAATAAAATTAGCAAATCAGAGGAGTGACAAATGCTTAAATGTTCTCTAAGAAAGAACGATGGAATCTCAACAAACTGAATATAAACGCCTTTGTAAAAACAAACCCCAGTCACAGGCTCTTTTGTTGTATATGGGTTGTCGCCAATCTCCACATTAGCATTCGTTAAAAGTTTTAGCAACGTGCTTTTACCAACCTGTGTGAATCCAAGAATAGAAACCAAAATGTCACCACTTTTTTCTATTAGTTTTATTTTTTTGCCAGTTTTCCTACTCCTTTTCTCGAGCATTTCTTCTAATTTTGCCAATCTTCTTCTTAATTCGGCTAACAAATTTTCAGTTCCCTTATGTTTTGGTGTAATTCCAATCAACTCTCTAAGAAGCTCTATCTTTTTCTCCAGATCTTTTTCATTTCTAAATTTTTCTTCTAAAATGTACCATTCCCTTGGTAAATTTGCCGGCATTTGTGAATTTGAAAATTGAAAAATTAAAGTTCAAAAATTCGATTTTGTTAAATTCGAGATTATGTATTCTAAAGCTCAAATTTTCACTGAAATGGGACTTTAGTAGTTGCTGAAGTAGTATATAACCTTTGTCATAAGATAATTCTAAGTTTTTTTCGAAATTCTTCATAAACTAAAGATAAATTGCATACACTATCATGTACTCTTTCCCGAAAGAAAAGAATAGATAAAAAATGAATAAATATTAGTTTCAAGCACCAAACAAATTAAGATGATTAAAATGAAAGAGATTGATGTCAGAAAATTGTCAATTGATTTGAGGCTGAAAATTTATGAGTATGCTCTCCTTCTTAATAAAAAAGGTTTGAAGTCGTCAGAAATTAGGAATGAGATTTTGAAAAAATACAATCTATTAATCAGAAAGAAGACAATATACCGATGGATATCTAATAGACATAAAACCTGCAAACAGCTAAGAATTTTTATACCCACCCCTCTAAGGAGCTTAGCTACATAATAGGAGTTTTATTTGGTGATGGGACGTTGAAGAATGAGAAGAAAAATTATCAATATAAGTTTATTCTTAGAACTAAAGATAGAGATTTTGCTGAGTATTTTTCAAATCAAATATCAAAGTTGTTAAACTTTCCTGGTGGCTACAAAATAAGAACAGAAAATGGTTTCCTTCGTAAAGGTGGAAAAGGTTATGTGGTGTCAGTTTCTAATAAGATGCTCTTTCATTTTCTTTCGAAAGAAACCGAATATCTAATGAATTATGTAAAAGAATATCCAACTGATTTTATTAGAGGTTTATTCGATTCAGATGGATTTACTATTATTTCATGTGGTAAAAATTTTAGAGTTGGTTTTGGTATTGTTAATACTAATATAAAAATTCTGAAATTTGTGAAGAATCTGCTAAGAGATAATTTTGGTATTACTTCAAAAATTTATCCGAAAATCAAAAAAGGACATAAAGTAAAGATATGGGGTAAAATTTATACTGCGAATGAGACAGTTTATGGATTAACCTCCTCAGGTTTGAATAATGTTAAAAAATTCTTGAGATTTATTTCTTCTTCAATCATAAGGAAAAGAGAAAAATTGGAAGATGCAGTTTATATAATTGAAAACTTCCCAACTAATTCGAGAGTTTAGGAGTGGCTAAAAATATATAAGAAAGAAGGAAGAGAGTGGGTTAGGATAGCGGGATAATAGCGGGGGTTTCCCGAAGGCAAGTTAGACTTACCCTCTTTGGATTTGAACCAACGACCTCCGGGTTATGAGCCCTCCGCCCTGTCGTCGGCGGGCACTCCAGGCTGCCCTACCCCGCTATAAACCCCGCTACCCTATATAATATATTCTCTGTTTTTTATATTTATCGAGATTCTTATAAACCCTACAAAGCTTTATACAAAAGAGATAAGCGATTTTCTTTTCCAAGAATTTTAATTAAACCCTTTCTAATCATTTCATCTAAAACTCTATAGAATTTTGCACGACTTATGCTTACACTTTTCTTCAATTCCTCAAAAATCTCTTTTGTTGCTTTTGGTTTATCCAATATTTCGAGAATTCTTTTCTCTTCTTCGCTCAAAACTTTCATTATTTCTTGAATTTTCGGATTAATTTCTTCCTTTATAACTTTTTTCACGTCTTCAACTCTTAGCTTGTCTTTTGCTATTCTTCCTGCTTTCAACAAAATCTCTAAAGCAATTCTAACATCACCTTTTTCAGCAGCTTTTGCAGCAACTAAAGCGGAAACTCCTTCTTCATAAGCAACAAAAGCTTCTTTCATTCTTTGTTCAACAATATCCTTCATTTCTAGAAAAGTATAGGGTTTGAACTCTATTTCTTCCAGATTCAAACTACTTTTTATTCTATCTTCAACATTTCTGAAAACATACTTGTCATTCGATATAAAAATTAAACCAATTTTCTGTTTTGTGTAATTTTCTATTCTTAGCAAATCGTATAAAACGTTTGAATCTCTTTTTATAAGTTGATCAACTTCATCTAAAACGATAATCAAATTTAATCTGTTGTTTTCCATTTTTTGTACGATTCTGCTGAATATTTCATCTTTTGCCCACCCTCTTCTAGAAACAAAAGCACCAATAGCTATTCCAATTTCGGAAAGAACAGCAAAAGAAGTGTTGTATTGCCAGCAATTTATGTAAATGTTCTTTATTCCAGAATATTGTTCAAATTCTCTCAAAATGAATTTCGCAACTGCTGTCTTCCCAACACCAGGAGGACCATAAATGAAAATGTTCATGGGTTTGCTGTTTTTTAATAGCAAAGAAAGATTTTCAGATATTAGTTTTATCTGACCTTCTCTATGAGGTAAATTCAATGGCAAATATTCTGGGTATAAAGCTTCTTCTCTTTTGAAGACACTCATAATTTTTATTCGAAATTTTACTTTAAACTCATTTTTCCGGTCTTAAAGTTGGAAATGCAATAACTTCTCTTATCGATTGAACATTTGTCAAAATCATCGTTAACCTATCTATACCAATTCCCAATCCGCCAGTAGGAGGCATTCCATATTCTAATGCTCTAATAAAATCTTCATCCATTTCATGATATTCTAAGCCGGAACCTCTTCTTTTCGCTTGTTCTAAAAACCTTTCTTTTTGATCTATTGGATCATTTAATTCAGAAAAAGCATTTGCAACTTCCATACCAGCAATAAAACCTTCAAACCTCTCAACAAAATTCGGATTGTCTCTTTTTTTCTTTGCAAGAGGAGAAATTTCTATTGGATATTCATAAACAAAAGTTGGTTGTATCAATTTTGGTTGAACTAACTCTTCAAAAAACAAATTGATTAAATCACCTTTACTAAAATTCTCGTTGACTTCTAATTTTTTCTCTTTTGCTATTTCGATTAACTCTTCTCTACTCAATTTTTCTACATCTATTCCTTCTTCTTTTACAGCATCAACCATTCTAATTCTCTTCCAAGGTGGTTTCAAGTTTATTTTATGTCCCGCATATTCTATTTCCAATTTGCCAATAGCTTTTTCAGCAATGTAAGCAATCATTTCTTCAGTCAATTTCATTATATCATTGTAATCAGCATAAGCCCAGTAGCATTCCATCATCGTAAATTCTGGATTGTGCTTTGTATCTATTCCTTCATTCCTAAAATCTCTTCCAATCTCATATACTTTTTCTATGCCACCAACAATCAATCTTTTCAAATATAGCTCATCAGATATTCTCAAATACAAATCCATATCTAAAGCGTTATGATGAGTGATGAATGGTTTCGCAAAAGCTCCACCATAAATTGGCTGCAAAATTGGAGTTTCTATTTCAACAAACCCTTTGCTTTCCAGAAATTCTCTCATTGCTTTAACAATTTTTGCTCTTGTTAACAAAATTTCTCGAGCTCTTGGATTGACAATTAAATCAACATATCTCATTCTGTACCTCAAATCTTCATCTTTCAATCCGTACCATTTTGATGGCAGAGGCCTTAAAGATTTTGCTAATATTTGGAAATCTTCTACCCAAATTGTTAATTCTCCTCTCATAGTCTTGAAAGGAAATCCCTTTACTCCAATAATATCTCCAATATCAACATACTTTTTGAAAAGTTGGTATTTTTCTCTAAGAGTTGATTCATCGAACCAAATTTGAATTTTTTCTCCGTCAAACAAATCGGCAAAACTCGCTTTACCATGTTCTCTTATTGCTAAGATTCTTCCGGCAGTAGAAACTTTTTCATTTTCTAATTTTTCTCCAGCTTTCAACTTTTCTCCAAATCTCTCTTTAATCTCTTTTAGATTTTCCTTTTTATCATATTTTGTTATAGCAAAAGGATCTAAACCAAGTTTTCTTAACTCTTCAAGTTTTCTCAACCTTTCTGCTCTTATTTGCTCTAGCGTTTTTTCCATTAAAGTTATTTTTTGCTAAAGTTTAAAACTTTGGATTTTGATTATTTAAGATGGACAAAGAATTACCAGAGGTTAACATAGGCGTCTTGGGTCACGTAAGCCATGGGAAGTGTGTAAGAATAAATACACCTATTTTGCTAAACAACGAAATTTTGACTGGTAAAGAGTTGCTAACAGGTATTCCTAATTTTAAAGATGAGGTTTATCTAGAAAATGACAAAATAAGGACATATACATTGGATGACAATGGGAAAATATATGTGGGCGAAGCTAAAAGATTCTTTCAAAGGTATTCTGGTAAGCTTGTAAAAATCACAACCTCTAATGGAAGAGAGGTGGAAGTTTCGCCAGATCATCCTCTTTTAGTTCACGAGAATGGTAGATGTGAATGGAGAAGAGCATCAGAAATTAAAGAAGGAGATGAGGTTTTTGTGCTCGGAAGGATAAATTTAAATTCAAATATTCAGGAAGCTCAGAAGCAAATAGACTTCGAGGAAAACATAAAGGAGTTTTGTAAGATATTGGAAAAAGATGGAGAGTTTTACAAGATTGTTTTTAAGAATGGTAAGAAAGCAAAAGTAAAGGGATTTAAATTGGATGAAGATTTTGTAAAATTGTTGGCCTTCATTAATGCAGAAGGACATGTAGGAAAGAGATTGATGTTATCTCAAAAAGAAGAAAAGGAAATGCTAACTGAAGTGTTAGAATATTTAAGCTCACTAGGTTATTCTTTTCATTTGGAAAAGGGGAAAGACTACATAATACAACCTAAAATAGCTTTCTATTATTTTAAGAAGATCTTGGGGGGAAGTAGCAAAAGCTTAAAGGGTTGGTTTTTATATTTACCAAAAGAACTCAGAAAAACTTATCTTAAGTGGTTTTTCTCTTTAGACGGGCATATAAACCTCAAGGCTAGAGGGATAGAACTGTCTCAAGTATCTCAAACTTTGGTTAATTTCATCTTAATTTCTTTATATGAATTTGGAATATTTCCTAAAATTTATAAGAGGAAAGTTAAGGGTAAAGAATATTTCAGGTTGGCATTATATGGTAAAGAGGCAGAAAAGTTTCTAAAAGAAATAGGGCTGGAGGGAAAAAAGAAGTTAAAGGCTTTACAACTTTTAGAACTTTTTGAAAATCATAAGACAAGAATGAAAACATACGACTCTATAAAAATGGATAAAGAAAACATTAAGAGGTTAACTTTCCTTCTTATTAACGATAAAAGAAAAGGTGACGGATTTAAGAAGCAAAAGATTTACAAAGCAATAGAGGAGGTCAGGAAAAAAGGGAGAATCACCTATGAGTTGCTAGAAAGAATTATCGAGTTTGTTGAAGAAAGAATTAAATTTTTGGGTAGTTTAAAAGACGAAGATTTAGAAAAAGTCGTTCCGCTCAGGAAGGTAGCAATAACTACTAATATACCACCTACTTCTTTCTCGAGAATGGTTAAGAGAAAAGACAAGAAAGCTTTGAAATTGCTTAGGAATTATTTGAATGAAAAAATAAGGGAGGCTAAAGAAGAAATACAAAGGATTAAAACTCTTTACTTTGGTAGTTTGAGAGTGGAAAAAGTTAAGAAAGTTGAGTATGAAGAAGTGAAAGATGAAATAATTTTTGATTTGAGTGTTCCCCAAACTCACACTTTCTTTGGAGGTTTAGGTTTCTTCCTTCTGCACAATACAGTTTTAGTTCAAGCTTTAACAGGAAAGCTTACCTTGCAACATTCTGAAGAATTGAAAAGAGGAATAACTATAAAGCTTGGATACGCTGATGCTACAATTTATAAATGTCCTCAATGTGGAAGATATTCTAACAGCAAGAAATGTCCTTTTTGTTTTGCAGATACAGAAATTCAAAGGACTGTTAGTTTTGTGGATTCTCCTGGTCATGAAATTCTAACAGCAACTGTTCTAACGGGAGCTGGTGTTATAGATGGTGCTTTACTTGTTATTGCTGCGAATGAAAAATGCCCACAACCTCAAACTGTTGAGCATTTGAAAGCATTGGAAATTGTTGGTATTGATAAAATTGTTATTGTTCAAACAAAAATTGATACTATAACAAAAGAACAAGCTTTGAAGAATTATCAAGAGATTAAGGAATTTGTGAAAGGAACAATTGCGGAAAATGCTCCAATAATTCCTGTTTCTTCTACTCAAAGAGTTAACATTGATAGAGTTTTTGAAGCTATAGAGAAGTATATACCAACACCAAAAAGAGATGAAACTAAAAATCCAAAGTTTTTAGTTATAAGAAGCTTTGATGTTAATAAACCAGGGACAGAGATAGATAAAATTGTTGGTGGAATTTTAGGGGGAAGTGTTGTTGAAGGAAGACTTAAAGTTGGCGACAATATAGAAATTAAACCTGGAATAAAAATTGAAAATAAATATCAGCCTTTAGAAACTGAAATTGTTGGATTGAGAAAAGCTAATAAAGATATAAAAGAAGCTGGTCCAGGAGGATTGCTTGGTGTTCTAACAAAACTAGATCCAAGCTTAACGAAAGCTGATGGTCTAGTTGGAAGTGTTGTTGGTTTGAAGGGAACATTGCCAAAAGAGACTCATGAAATAAGTTTTGAGTATTTCGAGTTTGAGAGAGTTTATGGAGCTAGAGAAATTCAAGCTTTGCCTCCAATAAAAATTGGGGAAAAGATTTTGATTCATTTAGCAAATCAAAGAAGTGTTGGTGTTGTTAAAGAAGCAAGAAAGAACTTTATAAGTTGTCAGTTGAGCATTCCACTGATATTTGAACAAGGTGTAAAAACAAAAATAGCTGTTTTGAGGCAAGTTGCTGGAAGATGGAGATTAGTTGGTTATGGAATTTTAGGATAAAAAGATTTTTACAACTCCGAGGTCTATTTATTTACAAAAAAAGATAAGAGAGTATTTCCGAAACCTCCTTCATACATAATTTAAAATAGATAGATAAAAAAAACGAAAAATATTAAATTTAAGAAGCACAATATACCATTCCATTTGCTGTTGAACCACTTGTGGTAGCTACAATTCTATAATAACCAGAACCTGTTAGGGTAGTACCTCTACTTACACTACAACTTGCTTGCTGACCAGGCTGAATGCTTGCAATACTACAGCTTCCAGAAGCTCCACCTGGGCTAGTAACAGTAACGGTAACACCTCCAGAAGCAGTAGTTCCGTCATTTCTTACCGCAATGTTTAGAGTGCTTGGCGTGCAAGATGAAGCCTCAGGTACTATGCTTAAAACTACTGCCGTCTTTGATGTAAAAACTCCACTAATATAAGAATAAGCTAGCCCCACTAGTCCAATTGTTATTACTAGCATCAAAAGCATAGCAATTACATCGCTTATACCTTTCATAAAATTTTCTTATTTTTGGCATTTAAATAGTTTAATGACATTGAGAATCCTATTAGGCACAGTCAATTTATGTTAGATGGTACTGAAGCAGTAGTTCCGTCACTTCTTGCATAATTTCTTAATTATGAAAATTTACAAACCATAAAAATAAGAAAATCTAGATATGAAAACGTTGTTAATAAAAAATAAAAAAGAGACTTAAGAAGCGCAATATACTATTCCATTTGCTGTTGAACCACTTGTGGTAGCTACAATTCTATAATAACCAGAACCTGTTAGGGTAGTACCTCTACTTACACTACAACTTGCTTGCTGACCAGGCTGAATGCTTGCAATACTACAGCTTCCAGAAGCTCCACCTGGGCTAGTAACAGTAACGGTAACACCTCCAGAAGCAGTAGTTCCGTCATTTCTTACCGCAATGTTTAGAGTGCTTGGCGTGCAAGATGAAGCCTCAGGTACTATGCTTAAAACTACTGCCGTCTTTGATGTAAAAACTCCACTAATATAAGAATAAGCTAGCCCCACTAGTCCAATTGTTATTACTAGCATCAAAAGCATAGCAATTACATCGCTTATACCTTTCATAAAATTTTCTTATTTTTGGCATTTAAATAGTTTAATGACATTAAAAATTTTGCTTGATACAAACTTTTTGCTAGATATGCTTCGTTATAAATTAGATTTTTCAATCTTTCAAGAACTTGATGAAAGTGTAGAGCTATTCATAAGTTCAGAAACTTTGAGAGAGATAACATCAATGGCAAATAGAAAAACGAAAGAGGGAAGATTGGCTATAGTTGTTTTAAAGCTAATAGAAACTCAAAAAATTAAGATTGTTCAATCTTTAAAAAAGGAAGTCGATGAAGATTTGCTTGAGTTAGCGAAAAAAGAAGGTTTTATTGTTGCCACTAACGATAAAGATTTAAAGGAGAAATTAAAAAAGGAAAATGTAAGAATTATTTGTCTAAGAAATAAAAAGAAGATAGAGGTGATGTGAATGAATCTTATGCACGATATTGATGCTGGCAGTAGCGAGGAAATAAATGTTGTTGTTGAAAATGTGAAAGGAAGCTCCAATAAAATTGAATATGACAATGAAAAGGGATATTTTTCTTTAGATAGAGTTTTATATTCTCCGGTTTTCTGGCCGTTTGATTATGGTTTTATTCCAAGAACTTGGCACGAAGATGAAGATCCTGTTGATGTTGTTTTGCTAACAACCTATCCAACCTTTCCTGGTTGTGTAGTTAAGGCAAGACCAATAGGAGTTATAATAATGGAGGATGAAAAAGGAATTGATGATAAAATTGTCGCTGTTCCTGTAAAGGATCCGAGATTTAAGAATATTAAATCAATAGACGATTTGAATGAACATTTGAAAAAGGAAATTCAAGATTTCTTCGAGAGTTACAAGAGACTAGAACCAGGAAAATTTGTTAAGTTTAAAGAGTGGCAAGGTGTGGAAAAAGCGAAAGAAATTATTGAAAAAGCAAAAGAAGCTTATAAAAAGAAGTTTGGTTGATTAGAATGTATAAAATAGTTACAATTAAGGAAAAAATTAAAGTAACCCCAGAAAAACTTGGTTTGTCCGCTAGAGAAGCGATAGAAAAAGCGATAGAAGAAAGTTTAGAAGGGAAAATTGATCCAAAAAGCGGTTTGATTTTTCTATCTTTGGTTTCGATAGATAAAATTGAAGAAGGAAAAATTTATCCAGCAGACCCTAACGTTTATTACCAAACGACTTTTAAAATGCTGGTCTTTAAACCAGAATTGCATGAGCTAGTAATAGGGGAAGTTGTTGATAATGTAGATTTTGGTTCTTTCATTAGGATTGGGCCTATAGATGGTTTGGTTCACATTTCTCAATTGATGGATGATTATGTTTCTTTCGACAAAAAAAATTCTGTATTCCTTGGTAAGCAAACAAAAAAGACTTTGAAAATTGGCGATAAAGTTTTAGCTAGGATAATTTCTATTTCATGGAAAGAACAAAATAAGATTGGATTAACAATGAGGCAACAAGGCTTAGGGGCTTTACATTGGTTTAAGAGGAAGTGATAAACATGAAAAGATTACAAGCTTGTAGAAAATGCAAAAGAATAACAACAGAAAAAGTTTGCCCATACTGTGGGTCTACAGATTTAACAACAAGTTGGAAGGGTTCTTTAATAATTTTAGATCCGGAAAGTGAAATCGCAAAGACGTTGGAAATTAAAGAAAAAGGAAGATATGCTATATATGTGGGTTGAGAAAATGGAGATAACAATTCAAGAAGAGAAATATAATCCCTTCTTGAAAAGAAGAGAACTAAAAATTTTAGTCAGACATGAAAATGAAGCAACACCATCAAAAGAAACAATAAAAAATTTCTTAAAGGAGAAGTTTAAAGTAGACGAGTCTCAAATAAAAATAGACTTTATCCTTTCTAAAGTTGGTTTAGCTGAAAGTTTAATAAAAGCAAAAATTTACGATGAAAATGTAGAGGTGAAGAAAGTTGAAACATAGCCAGTCAAAAGTGAGCAAAGCGCTAAGCAATAAAAGATGCCCAAAATGTAACAGCATAATGGCTAAACATGTAAACAGATGGTATTGTGGAAAATGTCATTATACTGAATTCACTAAAACTTGAATTTTCTTTGTTGCTAAGAATTTAATAAGCAAAGAAAGTTAGAAGATGAAAATTGAAAATCAGGTGTATCTATACAACAGACGTCGTTCTTATTTTTTCAAAACAGATAAAATTTTTAAGCACTGAATTAATATTTGTAATGAAGTTAATAATTTTTGGTCCCCCCGGTTCAGGAAAAGGAACTTATTCTTCTCATCTAAAAGAAAGGTTTGGCTTAGAAAAAATTTCAACTGGAGATATTTTTAGAGAGGAAGTGAAAAAAGGAAGTGAATTGGGGAGAAAAGTAGAAGATTATCTGAAAAAAGGAGAATTAGTTCCAGATGAAATAGTTATAGAAGTGGTTAAAGAAAAAATAAAGAATTTAAATAATTTCATACTTGATGGTTTCCCTAGAACTGTTAAACAAGCCAAAGCTTTAGACAAGATGGTAAAAATAGATGCAATAATAAAAATTAACGCCCATCCGGAGGTTTTAATAGAAAAAATTTCCGGCAGAAGAATTTGCTCAAATCCGAAATGTGACGGCAATTACAATATTGCCGATATTCATAAAACGATAGATGGGATAGAATACATACTACCTCCCTTGTTGCCAAAAGAAGATATGAAGTGTGATAAATGTGGTTCGCCTCTGATTCAAAGAGAGGATGATAAGCCAGAAGTTGTTAAAGAGAGATTGAGAATTTACGAAGAGCAAAGCAAGCCTGTTTTGGAGTATTATGAAAGAAAGAGAAAAAATAAAGTTCCTTTTGTTGAGGTTTGGATGAATAGACCACCAGAAATAATTGTGGAGAAAATAATTGAAGGATTGAAAAATTTAGGGCTTGTAAAGTAGCTCTAATTTAAACAGAGAAATTGCATTTTCATCAGTTTTTCTTTCTACTTCTTCTAATGAAACATTTTTCACCTCAGCAATTTTTTCAGCAACAATTTTAACATCTATTGGCATGCTTTCCTTTCCATCTATTTTTATCCAAGGCGAATCGGTTTCTAACATTATTCTTTCTAATGGTAATTTTTTTACTATTTTCTTATGAGTTTTACTTCTTAGCAGTATCGGTCCAACTGAAATTTTCCATTCGTTTGCAAGAACTTTATCCAAAAATTTATCTCCTCCAAACATGTGAAGATGAACCTTTTGATAGTCTATACCTTCCAAAATCTTTAATGCATCTTCGTAAGCATCTCTTATATGAACAGTTATTGGTTTGCTAACACTTTTTGCAAATTCGATTAATTTTTCAAACAACCATTTTTGCTTTTCTCTCAATTTCTCATCTTTTATCCAAAAATAATCCAAGCCAATTTCACCAATTGAAATTATATCGTTTTTGTTAGTCTTTACAAATTCTTCAAAGTTATCTAAAGTTTCTTCAGAAAATTCTTCAATATATTCTGGATGTAAACCAACGCATGCAAATACAAAGCCTTCAAACTCTTTTTTCAAATTTAGTGTATATTCGAAATCTTTTGGATGTGGGGAAGAAGTTATTATAGCTTTTAAATATTTTCTAAAAGATTGGATAATCTCTTTATTGTTTCTAAATTTTTCATGTTCTAAATGGCAATGAACATCAATCATTTAAAAGAATTGTCTAGAAAATTAAAAACTCTTCTTGCTTTTATTAGACTTTCTTCTTTTCCTACATCAAACCATCTTCCCTTTAATGAATAAATTTTGAAGATATGTTTCTGATTAAAAGACACTATAGCATACTTCAGATAATATTCTCCACTTTTTTCACTTCGTTTAACTTTATCTACTTCTTCTAAGAATTCTCTTTTCGTTTTAACTAAGCCAACAAATATGAATACTCTTCCGGTTTCAGCTTTTTATTTAATTTCCTTTAAATAAGCATCTTCTAAAACTATTTAACCCAAATGAGAAACATTCTCCAACTTCATAAACACCAATAGCATTTTCTTCTCGAATAAAATCTTTAAGATCGCCTTAAAAAATTATGTCAATATAAACAATTACTATTTCATTATCGTCGATAAGATTTTTTGCATAGCTTACAGCAGCTGCTGTACCTTTTTTCTCCCCTTGTGCAACAACTCTCACTCTTTTATGAAATCTATTGAGAAAACACAATCCCTCTTCTTTCAGATGTGAAACAACAACAATTATTTTTTCATTTGGAATTCCCAATGAGTTTAATTTATCTATATGAAAAGTTAACAAGGGAATACCATTTATAGTCATCAGGGGCTTTGGAATTAATTGAGTATAAGGTCTTAATCTTACTCCTTCTCCTACAGCTAAAATTATTGTCTGTATTTTTCTCACTTTAAATCCATTCTAAACTCATAACCAAATTTTTTAAATCCTAGTTTTTGATACCATTCGTGAACATTTTCTCTTTCAAACCTGCTTGTTGCAATTATTTTGTAACAATTCAATTTTCTTGCAAGTTCTATTGCCCTCTTCACCAATTCCGTTCCAATTCCTTTTCCTCTAAAATTCTCATCAACATATACATCTTCAAGCAAGGCATATGGTTCTTCATGCAGATCATTTTTAATTAAGTAGATGAAGCATCTTCCGATCTCTATACCATTTTCCTCAACATAGATTCTTACCCCCACAGTTTCAATTGTTTTTTCTTTAAAATCCATTTAACCACTTCCTACAAAACCGTAACAGATTTTGCAAGATTTCTCGGTTTATCAGGATCGAATCCTCTTAAAACAGCTAGCCTATAAGCTAAAAGTTGCATCGGAATTATTTGATATATTAGAGAGGCTTCTCCATCTTGCGGAACTTTAATCCAAATGTCGAAAATTTTCTCTTTTTCTTCTGAAACGCCAATTATAAAACCTCCTCTTGCCTTTAACTCTTCAGCATTTGATAATATTTTCTCTTTTTCTTCACCAACAAAAACAATGCAAGGGGTATCTTTTTCTATAAGAGCGATTGTTCCATGCTTTATTTCTCCTCCCGGAAAAGCTTCAGCATGTATGTAAGAAATTTCTTTTATTTTTAATGCAGCTTCCAAAGCCGTTACATATTCTAGACCTCTTCCAATCAAAAATATATGTTGCTTATCTTTTAACAATTCAGCAACCTTTTCTACATGTTCTCTCCTACTTCTTGAAAGCAAATCAAGAATTTTTGCCTTTATTTCTTCTTTGTTTATTTTTTTATTTGTCAATTTTGAATAGAGTAAAAGAAAGATTGTCAACTCAGCAATATATGTTTTTGTAGCGGCAACGCCTATTTCAAAACCAGCATTCGTTAGCAAAAACTCGTCGCTTTCTCTTGTTAAGCTAGAGCCATAAACATTAACTATTGAAAATATCTTTGCTTTTCTTTCTTTTGCTTTTCTTATCGCATCAAGAACGTCTGCAGTCTCTCCAGATTGAGAAACAGCAATTATTAGAGTGTTTTCATCGACAACATTCAAAAAATTGTTAAATTCTGAAGCAATAACAGGTTTCGCAAGAATACCTGCTTTTGAAAATAAATAACTCCCAGCTAGAGAAGCATGGTAAGAAGTTCCAGCAGCAACGAGAAATATTTTTTTAGCTCTTTTTATCTCTTCGATAAATTTTTCAATCTTTTTCTCATCTTGATAGAATGCTCTTTCAAAAACATCTGCTTGTTCCAAAATTTCTTTAATCATGTAATGATGAAAATCTTTTTTATCCGTTTCTTCAACATTGATATCAATTCTCTCAACTTTTCTCTCAACTTTTCCATCAATCAAATTCTCTATCTTAACTTTCCCCTTCTCTAAAACTACAAAATCGTAATTTTGAAGGAAGATGAAATTTTTCGTGAAAGGAAGTAATGCATAAATATCACTAGCTACAAAACTTTCACCTTCGTTTATTCCAACAACAAGAGGAGAATCTTTTCTTATTCCAACAATTTTTTCCTCATCTTCTTTTATTGCTATAATTGCGAAACTTCCACGAAGCATTGAAAAAGCTTTTTTACAAGCATTTTCAAAATCAAGTTTTTTATTAAATTCTTCTATCAAATGAGCTGCAACTTCGCTGTCAGTTTGACTTTTGAACTTATGGCCTTTTGACTCTAAGAACTCTTTTATTTCTTGATAGTTTTCTATTATTCCATTGTGAACTATTGCTATTTTTTCGTTGCAATCTGAGTGGGGATGAGCGTTTTCTCTAGTTACACCACCATGGGTTGCCCATCTTGTGTGTGCCACCCCAATATTGCTTTTAGGTTCAAGAAAGTTTAATTTCTTATGAACCTCTTCTATCTTTCCAACGTCCTTTTTGATAACAAGCCTTTCATTGCTTATAAAACAAGTTCCTACACTATCATAACCTCTATACTCGAGCCTCTTTATTCCATCTAATACAATCACGTTTGCATTTTTATTGCCAATATAGCCAATTATTCCACACATGCTACTCATCTATCCAAGGATTTGAATTTTTGTTAAACGTAAGGCCACAATCTTTACAGATATACACGAATGGAAATGTGGATGTTAATGAAGTTACGTTTAACGAGTTACATCTTAAACAATTCATAAAAATGAATGAATATCTACTATAAAAATCATTACTAAATGGATTTTTTTAAGACGAATAAAAATTCGCATTAAATTAAAAATTTTATATGAAAACTATTAAAAAAATATTTATAACGTTAAAAATTCAATTTTACCAATGGAATATTTTATAAAAGAGAGCAAAAACGAAGAAAAAATATATAGAGCAAAAGAGATGGAAATAAAAAAATTAAATGTTTTTGGAAGCGAACTAGCTATTAAAATAGTAAGAGAATTGGCGAAACAACCAGCTTGCGCGATGGATCTAGCTAGAATTTTGAACGAACATGAGCAGAAAATATATTATCATTTAAGAAAATTAGAAAAAGCAGGAATGATCTCCCTTGAAAGAACTGAAGTAAGAGCTGGAGCGCTCACAAAAATTTATAAAATTGAATATCCGTATTTAGCGGTTAAACTATTTGAAGGCGAACCATTAAAACATTTTGTAAGACCAAAAGAAACAGAAATCTTACATCCTTTTATCAAAAATGGAAGAATGAACTCGATAATTGTTGTAAGTTCGCCAGATCCACATGGAAGGTTTGGCGCTGCCTCTAGCGATGGTTATGCGGCTATTGATTTGGCTCTCTATCTTGGTAGCTTCTTAAAAAAAGTTGAAATAAACTACAAATTGGATACCCAAATCGACGAGGAAGATCTAAAAAACAATTTAATTTTAGTTGGTGGGCCAAAAGCAAACATGGTTGTCGATAAGCTTAACAAATTCTTACCAATATACTTTGATGAAAAAAACGACTGGCAAATCGTATCGACTTTAACTAAGACTGTTTATAGAGACGAAGACGTCGGTTTGATAATAAAAATGAAAAATCCTTTTAATCCCAAAAACTACGTTTTTTTATTTTGTGGAAGAAGATTCAAAGGAACAAGAGCGGCAACTTTAGCATTGATAAAGCATTCTAAGGAATTAGAAGAGGAGAATAAGTTTAAAGATGGTATCGCAAGAGTTGTTAGAGGCGTTGATAAAGATTCGGACAGCATCATTGATGATTGCTTTTTCCTTGAGTAGTTTTTTATTTTATACTTACTTTTGCTACTGTGTCTAAAATTTCCTAAAAATCTTCTAAAAAACATTTTTCAATTTAAAAATTTAATATTTCTGGAAAATAAAATCTATGATAAGAGTAATAGCTAGCCTAGAAAATTCTTTAGTTGATAGTTCGCATAAAGGCGGGTTAGGATGCCTAATAAGAGACCTTTTTTTAGAATGGAGAGAGTTTAATGATGATAAGAAAATTTTTCTTTCTCCTCTTTACTCGAAAATTGAAAAACAAAAATACGAATATAACGAAATAGTAACCAAAGTAGAAGAATTTAAAATTGAAGAGAACTTGAAGTTAGTTGATGAATTTAAAATTCAGATAAAAGATGAACAAATAAACGTTAAAGTCTACGAGCATAACCTCAGCACAGAAAATACAAAGGCCTACTTTTTGAACTCAGAGTGCTTTAATCATCCGGTTTATGGAGAAGGGAATGCAAAAAAAGAAATAAAAACTAGATATTGTTTCGCTTTAGCTACAAAAGAATTTTTGACAAAAAATAATTTAACACCTAATATATTACATCTTAACGAAAGCGACACAGCATTTCTAGCTCTTTTCTTCCCCTTCTCTAATATATATTTTCACTCCCATACTCCAGAGATTTGGGGGCATAAATCTTATAGAATTAATGATTTGTTAGACATTTTAAGTGAAGATGAGATTAGAAAGCTAGAAATAGCTCGAGTTGGTGATATGATTAATTTAGGAAAATATCTAGCTGAAATTTCCAAAGGAATAATTTGCGTTTCTAAGCAACATTACGAAATTACAAAAGAAAAAATATATCCAGAATTTGCCTTTAAAACAAATTATATAACGAATGGGATAAGCAAAGAGTGGATAGGAGAAGAATGGAAAAGACTTTATGACAAAGAAATACCAGGTTGGAAGCATGATGTAAGAAGCTTAGAAAAAATTAAAGAGATAAGCAATGAAAAAATTATAAAAACGAAAGAAAAACAAATTAAAGCTTTTGAAGAATACATAGGGAATAAAATAGAAAGAAGAGAAGCCCTTGGAAACTTCGATCCAAAAAAACCAAGTTACATCTATGCAAAAAGATTGACCGAATACAAAAGACCTGAATATACTCTTTCTCTTTTGGATTTGGGAATAAACTTGGTAGTTTCGGGTTTTCCTATTGATGAAACTGGTAGAAGAATGACAGAAGAAATTAAAAAACTAAGTAAAACAGGATATCTAATAGTTTATGTTTTGAACTATAATTTGGAAACTGCAGAAAACTTGTTGAAAGGTTATGTTTGGTTGAACATCCCATATTCAGAAAGAGAGGCCAGTGGAACAAGTTTTATGAAAGCGTTGATGAATGGAACAATTCCAATAACCACGTCGGCAGGAAGTGTTTCTGAATTTGTTAAAGATGGATACAACGGATTTATCGTCGACAACAACTTAAAAAATTTGAAAGATAAGGCGAGATTGGCTTTAGAAATTTATGGCGATAATGATAGATGGGCAGAAATGATTAAAAATTGTCTATCAACATATTCTGTTCTTACCAACAGAGTTATAGAAGAGTTTAGAAGGTTAAAATAGAGTTAAATTCCAACATCAAATTGGAGTTAATTAAGCCGGTGGTCTATTTTGTTCTCAAAAACTAATTTAAGATATCAATTGGAATAAAATAAGCTTCATTTTATCTAGCGACAGATGAATCTTCCTTCTCTTTATATTAAAAACCAACAATAAATCAAAAACAAATAAAGAAAAGATAAAGTGTTAAAAGAGTTTAGTTATTATTTTATTTCTATTTCCTTGTACATTCTTTCGTATCTTTCAACATATTCTCTTGATTCATTTTCTTCATAAAGTAATCCGACACTACTGTAAAGTTCTTTAGCTGTTTCTCTAACAGATGCAAAACCTCTCAATATAATTTCTCTTCTTCTAAATAATCGAAGAAATTCATCATATCTTCTCGTACTAATCATATTATTCTCTATTTCTTTTAATCTTCTTAGGAGATACTCTACTTCCTCTTTAAGATATTTGGCAATTCTTATAAGCGTTTCTTTATTTGCTTCTTCTGGGGTTATTCCACTCCTACATACTTTTATTTTAACATCCTCACCAATAGAGTGTATTACTGGCTCATATTTTTTTAATATGTCTCTCCATGTCGTTAGATCTAGTAAGGTATACCTTACAGCATTATTATTAAGTATAGTTAGTGCTTGTTGGGTTGCTTTTTCCACTGCCAAATAACATATATCCTCTGACCCTGGTAGCTCTACTTTTCTATCTTCCGGTACTTTGTCATTTTCTTTTGCATTTTTGTTATCTATAATTGATTCATCCATATCTATAACCCAAATGACACTTACAAATATACAAATATAAACTAAATTCTTTATCATAATAGAGAAAAGTGAACTCCTTACTCAATAATTAATTACTTAGTCTTAATCAATTTAGTATGTTATCTTTCTTTTAAATCATTCTGAGAAATTCCCTCACACTTTTTGATTTGTCTATGTAACCCAAAACCACCTCAGTTAAAAATGGTTTTTTATTCTGGTTAAAACTGCAGCTAAAAGTGTAGCCCGGGAGGGGATTCGAACCCCTGTAAACCGGTATTTACCTATCATTCAATCAAAATACCAGTCTGCAGCCGGTTGCCTCGCCACTCGGCCACCCGGGCTTCTATTTAAAATTAAGATTGCAAACAAAATAAGTTTTAAGTAACGTTAACAGTCTTCTTTTTTAAAGCACAAGTAACTCTTAAACTTCTGCTAATCTTTTTTCTTCTTTCTTCGTTTTCGAATTTTATATTTTCTTTCTCGATTAATTTTTCAAAAAACTTCTTATCTTTGTAATTCTTTTTTTTCTTTTTTAAGTTCATTTTATCTCTAATTTCGCAAATCCTTAGAAAACCTTCCTTCGTTATATGTTTCTGCTCTTTTATCAAATTAATAGCCTCCAACCATAAACGAAAATCCCTTCTTTTACTCGTAATAAAGTTTTCTTCATTAATCCTTTCTATAAATTTAATAACGTTGGAGAAGCCCCTTACAATAAATGAAGCATTTTTTCCTATTACTATATCCCCCACCCCAACTTCTTTCTTAAGTTCATTTAGAACATTTGCGTCTTCTTTTTTCATAAAAAGATAAAAAATCGGTTGAACAAAAATTCTCTTATTCCTAATTCCAACATTTATATAGAAATTCCCTTTTATCTCAATCAAGCATAAAAACCATTCTTTCATGAAGTAAATTTATCCTTTCAGTATAAATATTTAAATAGATTTCTATACAAAACTTTTAAAGGTAGTGTAAAACCACTTAAAAGTGATAAATATGGTAAAAAAGAAAATAGAATCACCAAAAGTTAAAACAAAAGCTGGGCTACCTTGCCCAGAGTGTGGTAGTAATAATATTATTGAAGATCCGGTTAGAGGGGAACTTGTTTGCCAAAATTGTGGTTATGTCATTGAAGAGAGTCTTATAGATACCTCTCAAGATTGGAGAGCTTTTGATACAGATCAAATGGTAAGAAGAGCAAGAGGTGGTGCACCATTAACATTCAGTAAACACGATTTGGGTTTGACCACAGAGATTGGGAAAGGGGTTTTAGAACTTTATAAAGTATCACCAACTAAAAGAACCCAATACTATAGAATGTTAAAGTGGCATAAGAGATTAATAAGAAGTAAAGATAGAAATTTATCATATGCGCTATCAGAATTACAAAGAGTAGTTTCATTTTTGGGTTTATCCAGAGCAATTCATGAGAAAATAGCAAAGTATTATAATGAGGCAGTTAACAGAGGGTTGATAAGGGGGAGAAGCATAGAAGCTGTTATCGCTGCTCTAACGTACGCGGTTACAAGAGAAATGAATTCTCCTAGGACATTAGAAGAAATTTTAGAGGTTTGTAACGTAAGTAAAAGGGAAGTTGGTAGGACTTATAGATATTTAGCTAGGGAGTTGGGAATTAGAATTTTGCCTGCTGATCCTGCAAGCTTTATTCCAAGGTTCTGCACTACATTAGGATTAAGCGACAAAGTACAAGCAAAAGCGTTGGAGATTCTTAAAAAAGCCAAAAAAGCGGGAATAAGTAGTGGTAAGGGACCTACTGGAATTGCTGCTGCAGTTATTTACATAGCTAGCGTTCTTGTTGGAGAAAGAAGAACACAAAGAGAAATAGCGGATACTTTGGGGATAACAGAGGTAACAATAAGAAACAGATTCAAAGAAATAGTAAGCAAATTGGGTATAGAAAGTGAAATCAGAGAAAAGGAAAAAGAACTAATGGGAGAGAAGTAATTCTTTTAGCTTAAAAATTATCTCTAGTAATCTTTTTATACTTAACCTACAAAAAATGTTTAGGTGTGTATATGTTGGACACACTAACTGAATTCCTACAAACAAGAACAGGAATGGCAGTAGCGGCCGTTGTAGTATTAGTGTTAGTAGTATTAGCATTGTGGTATTTTGGAGTGTTGAGATTCTAAGAAATTAAAATAAGCTTTCTTTTTCTTTCTTTTTTTATTTTATCTCTAAAAAAGAAAGTAAAAAGGTGTATTTTGGTTTAGATTTTTATTTTGGTTCATTGAGTGGTAGCAGTTTGTGTTTCTTCCTTCTTTTCTTCTTCTTTCTTCTTCTTAGCCATACCATCACCTTCTTTATAGTTAAAAATGTGCTATTTAAAGATTATTAATAACACAAAATGGATATAAACTAGTGGTGATGAGATCGTCTAAAAAATTAGATACAAGTTATTACTAAGTAGAAGTATCAATATTATGCATAATTCTTAGTTCATTCTCAAATATCTTTAGCTCTTCGGGAATTTCAATTTTTATTCTCTCCTTTAGGCTAATGCCTAACTCCTTTTTCTTTCTCCACACTAACGAGTTAAACTCCAATAAAATGGAAGTATATTTCGAAAAGTCTTCCACCTCTATCTTATCGTCGAATTTTTGAGTATGAAGGCTATCTTTGCTATACAACTTAAGCCAAATATACTCAGTTATAAAAGGTATTATTGGTGCGAGTAGCTTTAAAGAAATTTTCATGACTTTATGTAAAGTATACCACGCGGCTTTTTGCTCTTCTTTGCTAAAACCTTCACCATAGGCCCTCTTTTTAACCATTTCTACATAATTAGAAGCAAATAAGTTCCATAGAAACTCTCTCATACAATTAGAAGGAATGAAAAAATTGAACTTCTTATAGCCATCTATACATTTCTCATATGCTATTCTTAACTCGCTTAAAATCCATTTATCGCTAGGCAAAAGTTTTGTTTCATCAAATTCTTCTATTATCGGGAATTGAGAAACGTATCTCGCTATATTCCATAGCTTTGTTATAAATTTATATGCATTTTCTACTCTTTTTTCGCTGGCTCTAAAGTCGAAGCCTAAGCTTGATTCGCTTGCACTCCAAAATCTAAATGCATCGGCCCCATACTTTTCAATTAAAGGAACAGGATCAATAACATTTCCTTTACTTTTGCTCATCTTCTCTCCTTTTTCATCTACACAATAGCCACTAACCCATGCTTTTTCGAATGCCCTTTTATTAGTTAATTGATAACATCTTAGTAAAGTATAATATAGCCAGGTCCTAACTATATCCTTTCCTTGTGGTCTCACTGTTACAGGAAAAACTCTATTGAAGAATTGCTCGTCTTTACCAAATTTAGAGATAAATAGGGGTGTTATACTAGAATCGAACCAGGTATCGAAAGTTCTTGTTTCTCCGTAAAATTCTCCCGAACCGCAATTATCGCATTTCTCGAATGGTGCTTTCTCTTTCCAAGGGATGTAATATTTTCCTGGTTTTGGAATATGCGGCTTGCCACATTTCTTACAATACCAAATAGGGATTTCCGTTGCATAATATCTTCTCCTAGATATAGGCCAATCCCTTGTTATAGAATTTATCCAATTCAATAAAAGTTGTCTATGAAATTCTGGCAAAAATTCTAATTCTTTTCCAATTTCCATCATCTTATCTTTAAATTCTATTTGCTTTAAGTAAATCTCTTGCATAGGAATTATTTCTATGGGGTTGTGGCTTCTCTCGCAAGTGGGTACTCTGTGTATTATTTCATCTACCTTAACAATGAGACCTGCATTCGTTAAATCTTCAATAATTTTTTCTCTAGCCTCTTCAACTTTTAAACCTGCATATTTCCCTGAAGCTTCCGTCATTCTTCCGTCTTCATCTATTGATACAATTTCCTTCAAACCTAACTCTCTAAATAGCATAACATCATTATAATCACCGTAACTGCAAACCATTTCTATTCCGCTTCCAAAATCAATTTTAACTATAGGATGTGCCAAAATTGGTACCTCTCTATTATATAGTGGAATTAATGCTTTTTTACCAACCAAATGCTTGTATCTAGAATCTTCGGGATTAACTAAAATCGCTTGGCATGCACATAAAAGTTCTGGTCTTGTGGTTGTTACTATGAATTCTTCATTATCTGTCGTTCTAAACTTAATATAAACCAATTTGGTCGGCAATTCCTCATAAACAACTTCAGCATCAGCGATAGTTGTTTTACAAACTGGGCAATAGTTGTTTGGTCGAGTATCAAAATAAATTAAACCCTTATTCCAAAGTTCGATAAAAGTTGCTTGTGTTAAAGCTCTGTATTCTTCGCTATCGGTTCTATAATAATTATCAAAATCTCCGCTTAATCCAAGTCTTTTCATTATTTCAATCATTTCTTTTTCTAGTTCATCTAGAGCCATCTTACAATACTTTAAGAATTCTTCTCGTGGAGTAGAATTTATGTTTATATTAAATCTCTTTTCTGCGTATCTTTCTACCGGTATTCCATTCCTATCCATACCAATTGGAAAATAAACAGAAAAACCTAACATTCGAGCTGCTCTAGCAATCATATCTATTTGAGAGTAGTGAGAAGCTGCACCTACGTGCCACGGCCTCCCATTACCGCCATTTAAAATGGTCTCGGGTAGGGAGGTGGCGTGTCTATAGAAAAGACTTTTTTATTATTTAATTCAAACTTATAAACTTTTCTCTTGGCCCATTCTTCAAGTATTTCCTTTTCTTTTGCTATATTCCACCTTATTTCCTCAAGCTTAGGCTCTAACTTCATTTTCTCACCATTCTAAAATTCTCCCAATAAATATTAAATATTTGTTGATGTCTTTATTAAGAGAGACATTTAAATTTAAACTACTTAAAAGTAGTTATGAACATGCTAACTATCATAGCAGTTTTGGGATCCGATTTTGATAGAGTAAAAAACCGACTTCTAGGGGCGATAAGACTTTATATTTATGAACGTTCCTTGGGAAATAAACCTATAATAATTTTTTGTGGATATGATACTATAGTTGATAAAAAAGTAAAAATGATGGTAGAAAAGTTAAAAAAACATGGATATCAAATAATGGAAGAAAAATCATCTACAACTACTAGAGAAAACCTTCAAAACTTAGAGATCATATTAAAGAAGTTTGAAGAGAGGGGATACGGAATAAAAGAATTAGTTGTAGTTACTGACTATTTGCATTCTATAAGAGCAAGAATAATAGAGGGGAAGAGTATAAATGAAATAGATTTAAAATATGTAAACGTTGGTAACTATACTAAAAAGCTAATCTATGATGCTTTAACAACACTAATCACAGCTTTTCGTTTAGATAATTTAATAGCAAGAAAACTTAGACATTATTACTTGAAAAATTAAAAATCTTTATAAAAATTTTAACAAAATTACCAACAAAATTTATTGGACGATATAAAATTTCCATAACTTTTTCCTTCCACCTATTTTCTACATAAAAAGCGACCTTTCCGTCTTTAAGGTAAGTTTCACTGTGGTAAATTTTTACATAAACACCTAAAGTATGATAGCCGGAAGATAAGTAAGGTAGTTTGCACAAAAATGATAAATTGAAAAAGTAATCAGAAAAATTTGAAGATATCCATATATCATAATCTCTATGCTTGCAAGTAAATGTAGAATCGCAAACCCAAACACCATCTTTCCCGCAACTACCATCTTTTTTCTCATCGCAACTACCATCCCAACCAAAATAGCTTAATATTTTTTTATTATTGACGAAACATTCTCCCCATTCATAATCATCTATTTTCAACAAAATTTCCAAATCTTTGACACTTACGTTCCAATCAAAACATCTGAAATATATGGAAACTGTTAAACTAGATTCTGAAGTTACTCTTTTTGTCGGTAAAAATATGTCTGGTCTAACGTCTTTACAATATTTTGCTGGTAGCGTTACAATTAAAACCTCTTTGTTGCTTTGTTCTCCAGAATCATTGAAGTCTTGATCGCCATTTTTATCTATACAGGCATAATATCCGTATTCTCCTTCTTGAGAAGGAGCTGTAAAATTAGTTACGCAACCTGATGAACCTAAAGTACATTTAGCAATTGTCTCTCCGCTTGTACAACCCAAATAATCTTTTACGTATGCTATCTTCCAGTCGCAATTTGATAATCCGCTTATGTTTGCAGTTATATTCTCTAAAATTTTAGAAGGATTTGGAGATAATGATAGGTTGACTGAGCCTTCGCAAGATGGGGTTGGAGTTGGATACTCTTTTACTTTTAAAATTTTGCTTTTAGAAGAACCCTTAAAGCAAGCATAATACAAATATTCGCCGGCTTGAGATGGTGCTCTAAATTGCGCAAAACATTCATTTTTATCAAATGTGCATTCAGCTATAGTCAATCCTTCGTCACAACCTTTATAATCCTTTATGTATGCCTTTTGACCAGTACAATTAGGTTTAGAAGGAGTTATATATCCGTTCCACTTTATCCATTTAACTAAATAAATATAAGCACTAACATCAACTAAAGGATAAACTTCAGACGGAGATAATTCAAAAGTCATTACATCAAACATACATGAATCAACTATTAAAGTTGCTTCTGCTCTTTCTCCTTCATCATCATAATCGTTGTCTCCATTCATGTCTATGCAAGCATAATACTTGTATTCTCCGGGCTTATTCGGAGGAGAAACATAAAATGAACATGTTTCATTTCCGCAATGTAAAAGTAAAGTACCACTTTCGCAACTGTTGCCCTCTACTGATGGCATTTTTATTCTAACGTATTTTCCTTGGCATCCACTAAAGCCACTAAAATGAAGTAGTATCGACGTAGGATCAGTAAACCATCCATCTCCATATATGTGATTAGGAATTATTGACATCTGAAGATTTCCGGAACACTCTGAAAAAGCAGGAACTGAAATTATAAATAATAAAAGAAAAAAATAGTAGTTGATAAATATTAAAGCCCTCATTTTACTATTATGTATGTATTAAAAAATAAATAATGCTTATCAAAAATTTTAAAAATGGGCTCGTAGCTTAGCCTGGTGGAGCACCCGCCTTATATGGCGATGCTCCTAAGAAAGCGGGGGGTCGTGGGTTCAAATCCCACCGAGCCCATTTATTTTTCAAATGGTTTTAATTTCACAAACAAAAAAATAAAATGAATGGAAACGAGAAAAAAATAAGCACTACTACCATCTTTTTAATTATTGGTATAGCAATTGTTTTTGTGTTAATAATTTTTGCTTTGTTTTCCTCAACCCCTTCTTCACAATCCCCTAAAGGTGGCTTATCAATAAAATTTATTGGAAATACCAGCCTAAAGTCTAATAATTATTTTAACTTAAATTTTACGATTGTTAATACTTATGACGTTCCATTAGAAAACGTTAAAGTTTGGGTGGAAGCTGGGAAGCTATTTTCAATATCTTCAAACTATTTGACAAACACAACAACTTTAAAAACGTTTTCCAAAATTCCTCCAAAAGCAAACATAACTTACTTTTTTGGAAATGTTAAAATTGAAAAAGTGAACAGCGAGATGAAAAATATACCTATATTATTGAAACTGCTTTATAATCCGCGTATTTCTAAAAATTTCACTATAAATGCAGTCAACAACAATAGCTTGAAATTGTATGGTGGAATAGAAAACATGGGAATAAAAGAAAAGAAAATAGGTAAATCTCCTTTAGATATTTCATTTTCTTTCGATTCAAAGAATTTTGTTTTCGAAGAAGGGAAAAGAAATGTTGCACCATTTAAATTAATTATTGAAAATTTGGGTGGGGGGACGTGTATAAGTGTAATTGGCATAAAACTTCAATCCAACAACAACTTAATTTGCTCTTACAACAATACTAGGCTTATTGCACCTTTCGAAGTATATGTGAAGCTCAGAAACAAGGTCGAAATTCCATGCAACTACACGATTTCCTACTTAAAAGAAAAAGATTTTGATAGTGTTGTATCTAATATTGAATTGTCTTGCAATTATCTAGAATCAAAAACATTTTACTTTAATATCGCTCCCTAATTTATTTTTTGTATATTATCTCGAAAACGTCATTATCTTTAAGTTCGTAATCTGCTGACAATCTCTTTTTGCTTCTTGCATCTATTCCACAAATAAACTTTTCTCCAATATCCGTATGAATATAAAATGCAAATTCTTTTAGTGTAGTACCTTTTTGAACTAGAAAAGCATCTGGCAAAACATTTCCTTTAGTATCTGTAAGCTTGCTTGAATCAGCGACAGGGTAAACAACTATATATTTTAATACTTCAAAAACTGTGTAGTTTAATGCAGTTTGTATTCCTGTAGAACCAAACTTTTTTAATACATTCTCTCTTATTAACTCTAGAGCCATTTCTTGTTGTTTGCTTAAATTGCCTTTAATGATAAAATCCCTATCTCCAGGAAAATATTCAATCAAACCCTTACTACTCGCTAGTCTTAAAGCAATTTCGCTCTCCGCGCTAACAGGAATTATATTTCTGTATTTGGTTTTTATTCTCTCATAATTTTTTTGAGCACTTTCCAAATCTATTTTATTTGCAACTATGACAATTGGTTTAGAAATTTCTCTTAAACTTTTGGAAAATTCATCTAAATTTTCTATTCCAACTGCATCTAAAGTTTTTTCTATATCTTCCTTCTTTACTTCTAAGCCGCTTAACTGTTTTACTAAAATATCAACTAGTTCTTCTTTTGAAAGATTTTTTAAATTTCTTTTATATTTTTCTAGTCCTCTATTAATAACCTCTCTAAACCAATTGTTTATTTCATCCTCAACGAACTTTATATCTTTTTCTACATCATAGTTTTCTGTTGGCTTTCCTTCTGCATCTGTCAAACCAGAAAAATCCACAACATGGATTAAGGCTTTTGTTTTTCTTATATCATCTAAAAATTTCAATCCCAAACCTCTACCATCATGGGCTCCAGGAACAATTCCTGGCAAATCCCATAAACCAATTGGAACAAATCTTATTCCGTTTATACAAGCTCCTTGTCTGGGATTACATTTAACGTTAAATTCTCTACAAGCACATTCTTTTGTCACATAAGCTAAAGCTATGTTTGGTTTAAGTGTTGTGAATGGTATTGGAGAAATTTTAACATCTTGTAATGTGGCTGCTTTAAGAAAAGAAGATTTGCCTGCATTTGGTTTACCAATTAAACCAACTTCTATCATTATCTCAAATTAAAAAGAAAAAATAAAAAGAAGGCATTAGAAGTTTAAGCTACTGAAGTTAGAAGCAAAGGAGTTGTTCCTACTTTAAGAACATAAATTGCAACCATTATATACATACTTCCAAATATTGCTAACATTAATAAGCTTGTTACTATCCAAACTGTGATTATATCTACTTTGAAACTTTCTTTAAGAACCCTAAAAGCTCCCGTTAAGGCAACTGTTAAGTAAAGCACAAAGAGAAAAGTCCCTAGAATTACTGCAATCTTGTCTGACCAAAAGAATATTATAGAAACTATTAATGAAGATAGAGCTAGTCCGAAGAAGGGATAAGTAGACGCTGCTAAAGCGCTTGAGTAATCCCCCTTTCCACCGAGTATTGTTAGGGAAAGTTGGATTAAGAAAGAGGTAGCTAATGTTGCTATTATACCGAAAACGAGAACTGCTGGAATTATTGAATAGTTTTGTGATGATAATGCTAGCCCTGTTGATATCAAAACCCAGTTGATAACTAGCATTACTGTCGCTTCATTCACATTTCTTTCTTTTGCTATTTTTGGTAGTATTTCATGCGGACTTGTTAAAAGATCCTTTAGTTTTTTTAGTGTTATAGGCATATTTATTATTAGTTTTAGCATTTAAAATCATTTTTTAATTTCATACACTTGAAGAATTTTTAGCCATCTCATAAATTTCTTTTACCATCTTTTCTATATTATTTATTTTTTCGCTTAAAGCCTCATACTGAAATTTCAAAGCATCAATTTTTGCTGAAATAACTTCTAATTCCATACTCTTTTCCTCTCTTTGCTTTATTGATGTTTGGTTTATTTCTTCTTTTGTTTCTTTTTGAGGTACTTGAAATTGAGTAAATGTCTCTTTTGTTTCCTTACTTTCTTTATTTTCTCTTATGAATGGAAGCTTTATTCTCAGCATTTTTAGTTTTATTTTCGCAATTAAAAATTATTTTATTCAAGTTTTAATAATTTTCTATAAGCTTTAACTATATTTGTCATCCAGTCATTACACATCTTTATGTATCTTCTTCTAACACCAAAATAGAAAAAATGATTATAAAACCAAAGAAGCGTCCTGTAAAAAAAAGATTGTTGAAATGGGGTGTTAAGCGCATATTCAGTTTTAAGCTTCGCTCCAATTAATATAGTTAAAGTTCCATTTTTGGAAGGGTCTGTTGGTTGTTTGCCTTGCATTATTATTTCAAAATATATTGAGCTTCGAGAATCTAAATTCTTTTGGACTATAACTCTAACATAAAAATCTCTAGGATCATCGGTTATATCCCATCTAAATTCTCTTTCTTGATAATCGGATGGATCGATTTCCATAACTTTTCTAAAAATAGCGTAAGAAGACTGATAAGCGTGAAATGGATTCGGACCATTGTAAACAATTCTTACGTATCTTTCTGGGGCAAGACAATCGTCTTCTAAAATCCAAGACGCCATAATTATCTTTGTGGTAGGACATTAAGAAATTGTTTAAGAGAAGAGTATATCTCATTCATCAAATTTAAACACTCCTGCTTATATTTCTTTCTACTATCTTCATATATGAATTTATGATAGAAAGCTCTAAAAATTTCATAAAGTAAGCTTCTTTGCCATAAAGTGTCTTGGGGATATTCTGTCCTCAACGATCCATCAATATTTACTTTTAAACTGCCTTCTTTACCAACTTCTTTACTTTTTTTTATCTCCCCTTTCATACTAACACTTATTTGTATGAAACTAAATCTATCCATATCCTTTATGACATCAAAAGTCACACTAAAACTTTCATTATCTCCTTCTTTATTCCATGAAAAATCTCTCTCTATTATTTCGCTCTCCGGGACTTTTGTTACTTGAGAAAGAAGCTTCTTGACATAATAATATGCTGCTTGTGGATTTGGACCGTAATATTCTAAAGTTAAGAATTTCTTTCCAGGCAACGGACTTCCCGGAACTTCTAAACAATCTTCATGAATAACGAGCTTAGTTCTTGCAAATATCGGCATAATATTTATTTACTCTATCAATAAAAAAGTGTTATGAGAGCTTTGATATTTTCCATATTTCTTACTTTAGGCATCTTATTCACTTTTATTGCGATTTACTCAACCAAAAGGAGAGGATTTGAAATAGCCTTATTATTAGGTATGCTTTTTTTATACTTAGCGCTTATTTTTAGGTGAAGTATATGCGAAAAATATTGGGAATTTTTTTAATTTTAGTTGGTCTCTCTCTAATAATATTTTTTCCATTCTTGGATAAATATCAACCAGAAGGTATGGCAAAGGCAACAACAATAATAGGAATAATATTAACAGGTATTGGAATCTTTCTTTTAAAAAGCTAATATCTTGAAAACAAAAAATAAATATGGTTGATTATCCTCAATATCCTGGGAGAGGAATGAAACCTGGAGAAGGAATAAACGCAAATCCTCCAGATCAAAATATATTGCTCGACTTTACAGCTCCACTGGGTAAGTGTACAGGAGTTTATTATGGGCTAATGTTTCAACTAGGAAAGTGGGGCTTCGAGAGATTTAAAGTAAGTGAGAGTATTTTTGTTTCTCAAATAAACAAAGGATATTATGACTTGGTTTTGGGAGAAAGAGAAAGACTTATGCAACAAATAAAGAATGGATTAGCAAGCATTGCTCAAGCTTATGCAGATTTAGAATTGATATTGCACGATTTAAGAAAATACAGAGAATATTTAAAAATTTTTAATGAAATTAGAGAAGCAGAAGAAACGATAAAAAGAGAAAAAGATGAGAAGAAGATTGAAGAAGCAAAAAATAAGAGAATGAGAGCAATTCAAACTCTAAGATCCATATTTATAGACCAAGTAGATATTCATACAGACCTTCCAAATACACCAATAGCTCTTCGTTCAATAGTCTCGAGATGGCCAACTATAATTTCTGACTTCATGAAATTGGATAAAGAGAAATCTCCCGAAGAGATAAAGTTAGATGTCTCTTATGCAGAAAAGGTTGTGCTTGCTACAAAAAATAAACTATTTTTGAGTTGGCTAGAAATGTTCGAAACAACAGTAAGGCAAAGATATGAAAGATTAAAAGAACTCGCTGTAGCAAGAGAAAATTCCGTAAAAGAATATAAAGAAATGATAAAACCACTAATAGCTAGGTACAAAATGATAAACGATATGCTTTCTTCATCTGGAGGAAGAACAGCGATGGTGAAACTATTTTTTAGACCAGAAGCTCAAGCATTCTCAATAGATTCTATGACAATATGGGCTTGGAAACCTTTTGCTCCAGAAGAGAAATGGAAAGCAAGTAGAGAATATTTCGATAAAATACATGCAAAAAAGGCTGGATTTACAGAAGAAGAAATAGAAATACTCAAAAAAAAAGGTAAAATAGGCGAAGACGAAATGATTGAAGCGTTACCAATCGAGCCATCTGTAGATAATGTTGTTAGAGAAATAATGAAAAGAATAAACGATGAGTATGGGAAAAAATACGGTGTACAACTTACAATCGAGGATTTATTTGAAGCTCGAAAAAGATTATTAAGCAGATATAAAAGTTCTCCAGAGGGACTAAAAGTTACATGGCCTTTCTCTCCATATTTCGTTTTTTTGGAAATACCAATGGATAGAGTTGTTCTTGTACTGCCAAACGGTGCTCAACTTGAAGAT
This sequence comes from Candidatus Aenigmatarchaeota archaeon, assembly GCA_032249395.1. Classification (GTDB taxonomy): domain Archaea; phylum Aenigmatarchaeota; class Aenigmatarchaeia; order CG10238-14; family SpSt-28; genus SpSt-28. The sequence goes on along the minus strand of JAVVFY010000001.1, from coordinate 77,305 downwards.
TTAGAAATAGGTAATCTTAAGTCATACGTAAAAACACAAAACATAATAATTGGACATATTCTCGAAATAATGGCAAAAGAAAAGGCTCTTGAAAGCGAAATAGATTTGCTTTTAGGAGAATTAGGTTTTGATAAAGATAATAAGCTTAAAAGAGTCAAAGAAATGCTGAAAGAGGAGTTTCTATTTATTTATGGAAGTGAAAGTGAAATTAAAGAATATTTCACGCCAAAAGAAGCTAAAATTGAAAAAAAGAAAAAATCAATTCTAGATTATTTTAAGAAAATTCTAGATTATTTTGGCATCCAGCTAACTTTCATTAGAGCATATGGACCATACGAGCACAATGTTGCTTATAGAATTGCTAAGTATTACTTTAAGTTTTCTGGAATGATTTTCAATCAAATAAAAAGTTACTTAGCATCGTCTTTCCAGGTTCCAGGATATCAAATTGAGGTTAGATTATGAGCTACAAAATTGGAGTTTCAAGTGGTTGGTGGTCTATAGCAAGAGGCGAAGAATTGTTAGGCATAGCTAGCAAAATTGGATCAGCTATTACTTATGGTGTTAATTTTGTTCAAGTCGATTTTGAAAGTATAGCTGAATTTCAAGAGCCAGAAGTTGTTAAAAACATAAAGAGGCTTGTGGATACAATGCAAGTCGATTGGGGGATGCATGGAGAAATTGGAGAGATGATGGCGTTGGAAAGTGCATTAGAAGTCGTTTGGAAACATAGCCATAGAAGGCTTCACCAATACTTAGATACACTATTTATAAAATTTTGTGTAGAGGGGGACTATATAGAATACATGCCGCGATATATTGTATTCCATGCATCAAATTTACCTACAATAGCTATGATTGTCGAGAGATATAGGTATGCTGGGCAAATAACAGTAACTCCAAGTGGAGATATGAACTGGATTAATTTTATAGAGAAAAATGAAAAATTAAAGAAGTGGATTGAAGAGAGTAATCTTCTTTATCTTTTGATAGGAAAAGAAAGCGGATTGGGTTTTGTATCCATAGAGGATATAAAAGATAAAATTGCAGACTGGGTTATAAAAGAAAATAAAGAGATACGAGATAAGCTTACAAAAAGATTCAAAGAAAAGATTGAAGAATTAAAGAAAGAAGGAGTAAGCGAAGAGAGAATTAAGGAAAGGTTAAAAGGAATTAGGGATGAGACAATAAAAGAAATTAGGGATGAAATACTTAAGGAAATTGAAAAGTATAGTTGGGATTTTTTTAGAAACGTTACAAAACTTAGATTTGCTGAAGGGGCAATAACATATGAAGATATAGCCTATCTTATAGTTGCTAGATATTTGTTTGAAGAAAGAAATAATAATAAAGAGCCTTTATGGACTCTTTTCTTTACAAACTATTCCGATGAAAACGGTTGGGAAAAATTAGAAAAAGATTTACTTGGAGAAGGTAAATTTTTCGATGTAGAAAAGGGAGAAGTAAAGTTACCTCCTCAAATAGTTTCTCTAGTTGCTGCTAGATATGTTTTAGGACATTTCATGGAAAAAAACAGAGAAGAATTCATAGCTGAAGAAAAGAGAAAATTAGAAAAAGCTTTCTCTAAAGACAAAATAAAAGAAATAGAAGAAAATTTCCTTAAAAAAACGCCTTTAGAGAAGCTTGATATTCTAAATAATCTTATAGAAAGAAAGGGAAAGAAAAGAAGACTAACAATAGTTTTTGAAAATCCTGAAATAAGTAGAGTCGGGGAAGAAGGATTGCAAAGAATAATTCATGCAGTCGACATCTACAAGATGGTAAAAGCAGCAGAATTAATTACCAACAAAGTTTATTTAGGAATGGTGTTTGATGCTGAACATTATTTGCATAATAATTTAGACCCTATATTAGAAGCTAGAAGCCTACAAGCTGAAGCGAAAGATGCGGGAAAATTCTTACTTGTGTTCCATGTAGGAGCGCCAAAACCTTATCATCCTGCTCATCAACCAATAGATATTGGTAGTGATGCTCAATATTGGATTTACAAATATGCATATGAGCTTAAAAAAGCTGGGTTTGGGACTAAATTTGAAGATAAAGAATATGAGGGAATTTTCATTTTTGAGAGAGGAGGTGCAAGAGGTGGACAATATCCTGCTCAATTCATAGGTCAATCCGCAGCAGCTTTAAGAATTATAATAGAATATTTAGAGAAGAATGTGCCACCAGAAAACCTCCCTCCAGAATTTTTCGGTATATCATCGAGAGAGATTCTCTCAGAAGATAGACAGTTAATGATTATTAAAGAACATTTTTTTGATCCTTTAAAGGGTCTTTTACAAGTTCCGGAAGAAGAATACACATTCTTAGGAGCAAAAGCTGTAGAAAAGGGTAAGAGGCCTGAAGAATGGAAGAGAGAAGAGTTAAGATAAGATTTTAAATACAAAAATAAGTGAAAAAATGATTGAGAAATTAGAAAAAGAGTTAAAGGAAATAAAACTAGTTGAAAAAAATGAAATAGAAGAAAGGAAAAAAACTCTTATCGAGAAGAGCGTAAAATTCATGAACGAAATAAGGAAAAAATTCGGTGAAATAATTAAGTCTGTCGTTATATTTGGGTCGGTAGCGAGAGGCGATGTAAAACCAACCTCAGATGCGGACGTATGGGTCATTTTAGATGATACTACAATGAAAACTTCTGTAGATTTCGATAGAATAAGAGAGGAAATTCTAATAACAGCTGAAAATATAAAAGATATACATGTTCAAACTACAAATTTAACTGAATTTTGGCAATGGGTTAGAATAGGATCTCCAGAATTGATAAACTTTTTAAGATACGGATTAGTTATATACGATACTGGTTTTGTTAAGCCTGTGCAAAGAATGTTACAACTAGGCTTATTACCACCAAGCGAAGAAGTTATAAGAATAAAGCAAAAAACGTCCCAAGTTAGATTAGAAAAAATAAAAGGTGATTTGAAAAGTATAATTTTTGATTTAAGATATTGTTGTAGTGATATTATTCAAGCAGTAGTTATGTATTATTACAAAACACAACCAGACCCTAAGGAAATTTCAAGTTACATTGAAAAGATGATAAACGAAGGCAAAATAGAAAGAGAGTTCCTTGAAAAGTGGAAGGAAATAGATAAGCTTTGGAAAGATGTTGAGCATCAAACAGTTAAAGAAGTTGATGGCATCTATTTACAAAAAGCATTAAATTTAACAAAAGAAATAATGGAAAGGTTTAATAAGCTACTTCCTAAAGAAATATTAGAGGAATAAGAATGGAAGAAAAAAGGTTGCAAGAAGCGAGGGAATTTGGAAAAAGAGTTCTAGAAAAATATGGCAATTTAGTTAAATCTATAGTTTTGATGGGTTCAGTTGCTAGAGGAGAATTTAAACCAGAAAGCGATATAGATATAATAGTTATTTTAGATGATACAATAGAAGAATTGACGAATGAAAGGCTAGAAGCTATAGATGAAGATTTAGAAAAGATTGCCAAAAGCATTTCAGATAGACTTTCGATTCAACCCTCCTATACTTTAACTGAATTTGTTGACTATGCTAGGTCTGGACATCCAATAGTTTATAATTTTATTAAAGAGGGTGAACCTATATTTGATGCTGGTTTTTTCATGCCTTGGAAAAGGTTGCTAAAACTTGGAAAAATTCAAGGAACTAGAGAAGCTATTGAAAGTTACATGGAAGATGCTCCAAAGAAAATAGCAAGAGCAAAAACAGTTAAGCTACTAATGCTTGCTGAAGATTGCTATTATGCTATGGTTAATTCTACTCAAGCAGTTTTAATGTTTATGGGTTTGGAACCGCCAGTACCAAGTAAGTTGTATGATGAGGTTATGGAATTTCTTGTTAAACCAGGCTTATTAGACGAAGAATATGCAAAATGGTTGAAAGAAATTGTTCAAATAAGAAAAGACATAGAACATAAAAAACTCTTAGAGGTAAAAGGAGAATTTGTAGATCAATGGATTGAAAGAGCAGAAAAGTATGTTGATAAAATGTTTAGCTTGTTAAATGCTTTAGAAATAAGAAAGAAAGAAAAGATTCTTGAAAGAACGCATGAAGTAATGTTAAAAGCTGCAGCAACAGCACTAAAAGCTTTACACAAGTTGCCAGAAAACATGCAAATAGATGAACTGGAAAAACATCTAGGAATTAGTATAAGGGATGCTTTTAAAAGAGACTTCATTGATTCAAAGAGAATTGAAAGCTATTACTTTGACATTTGGAAGAGAATTGAAGAATTGAAGAAAGAAGTAATAGATGAAAAGAAATTTGAAAAATTGAAAGGAAATGAAGTGGAGCAGCTTAGAGAATATGTGAGAAAATTGATACACGAGCTTTCAAGGACTCTAAAGGAAGAAGAAAGAAAAAATATTAAAAATGATTAGCATATCTATTGGAGAACTTCATTCCTTAAGTTCCTTCTTTTTCATAAAGTAGTCTAATATTCTTTTACATTCTTCTTGAACGAATCTTTTTTCTTTAGAAGTAAATTGACCTAAAACGCCTTCATCTTTGCTACACATCTTCCCAATTAATTCTCTTGGGCTAACGTCAGTTATTTTAGAAACGTATGGGATCACTTTATCCAAAAGGTAGTCTAAATCTATTTCTACTTTTCCGATTAAGATCGAATAAATATCAATGAGGTGCTTATTTCTTCCTCTATCAGAGGTTATATAAGCATAAATCTTAATACCAATTAAGTCTTCTGCAGACGCGACTCTTATCCCATCTACCTCTATCACTCTTAAAATATTCTCAATCGAATATCTTCCTATTCTATCAGGGTATACATCAATGTGTATTCCTTCTTCGTGTCTTTGGATTGAATATTTATCTAAAGTTTCATTATAAAAAACATCATAACCATTATTCTTCATTCTTTTAACAAGCTCTTCTGCTTCACTTCTAGTTGTTAGTATGTCAATATCTGATGTTTTTCTTACTCTTCTATTAGAGTAAATTTCCTGAGCTGCTAGTCCTCCAACTAAAATTAAATTTAAATCTTCATTTGCTTCAAAGAGAAATTTTGCCAAGCTCAATAGCTCTTTTGGGTATTTGGGCTTCATATTTATTACTTATTGGTGGTATTTAAATTTATTTAAATAGCTTTTCAGTCGGATAAACTACTTAACCCCAATTCTCTGTCGTTGGATCAACTGAAATTTCCATATTAAATCTCTTCTTATAACCCATTTTTTCTACATATTCCTCTATTTTTTCGTGCATATGACCAAGAACCAAAACAAAATTTTGAATCCACACTTAGCAAAGAAATCTAACTCGCTGTCTAACAAAGTTCATCCTTCTTTCAACTCGAGTAAAGCCTTTGGTTTATCTATTTTTCCCATCCTTTTTGCAGAGCCACCAGAAAGAATAACAACTTGTGTTTTTTCTATTTCTTTCTTCAAATTTTCTAAGATATCCATATAAAATTAAGGTATTTGAGTTTTAAAACTTTGAGATTTTAAAGCTTGCCGATTAAGTAACTTTTTTTAGGATTTCTTAAAAGCTCGCTTCATTTTCTTCATAGTAAACAATAAAGACGTACAACCCAATATAAACAAAATTATTCCGGACAGCATGAGGAAATGAACGAGTGAGAATAAAAATAAATTACCAGATCCGAGAAAGAAAGGAAGAGTAAAACCTGTGGACATAAGTAGCCCGGCTACTATAAACATCTGAGAGGTATTAATTAATTTGATCTTGTCTTTTTCACGTCTTTCATTAAGGCTTAAGGGTAAAAAAGCTAAAGTAAAAGATGAAATTACGAGTGCTATCAACACTTCTATAGAACCTTTCTTAACGACTTCCATTATTACCGGAAACCACAAAACCGCAACAAATATCAAAATAATCCAAAGAATGTCCCATAATTCCGTTAATTTGTGAAGCGTCTCCTGTTCCATACTAATATTTTCTGACTTCATAAATTTTTAACAATATCCTTTATTCAATATTTTAAATTAAACAGTTTTGCCGGCTAATAAAGGAGCGCATACAAACAAAACTTTAAGCCCTGGGAGGGATTTGAACCCTCAACCCCCCGCTAGCTTGCTATCATCAGTCAAACTAGCGATACAAGGCGGGTGCTCTACCGTTGAGCTACCAGGGCAATATCTTTTCTTTTAAGTTTTTACATTAAAATTTTTATTTTATTCTCAACTAATCTCTACAACTTGAGTATAGCTATCAACGTTTTTATCTCTTTCTAACTTGTATGCTTTTCCTGTAACTGCTTCTTGCAACCTTTCATCATGCGTTATAATGAAAACTTGGTCCATGAATTCTGATACATTCTCTCTCAAAACTTTTGCCAATTCTTCTACAGCTTTTTGGTCTAAATTGTGCGTTGGTTCGTCTAAAATAAGAATTCTTAACTGAGGAGCTAATGCTAAAGAAAAAGCAATTCTAAGAGCCAAACATGCTAAACTTCTTTCTCCTCCAGAAGCTATCCCCTCTACATTTATCCATCTTCCGCTTCTCTCTTGCAATTGCAAAACATAATCTCCTTCTTCAATCTTTATAGCTATAGAAACATAATCTCCATAAGGATAAAGGTTTGGCCAAATATTAGCCATATAATGATTTACTGTCTCAACAAAGTCTTCTCTAATTTTAACCTGAGTTATTTCTAAAGCTTGTTTGAAGACTTTCAAATCGACTAAAATCTTGTTAAGTCTTTCTACTTCCGCCTTTTCTTTTTCTCCAAACTCTATACTTTTCTCTAGCTCTTCTTTTCTTTTTAACTCTCTTCTCAAAATTTCTTCAAGTCCTCTAATCTCAACTGCGATTTCTCTTTCTTTCATGCTAATTTCTCTAAGCATCTTTTCAAACTCTTCGATATTCTTCCCCTCAACCACTTTTGATAAATCTGCAATTTCTCTTTCTAGCTCTTCTTTTATTTTATCATATTCTAAAATCTTTGATTTCAAATTCTCTAAATCCAAAATTCTTTGTCTTATTGTTTCTAGTATGCCTCTCTCTTCTAAAACTTTTCTCAAAAATTCTTCTTTCTCTCTTATTATATTCTTAATTTCCTCCATCTCTTTGACTACTCCAACTTTATTGTCCTCATTTATTTTCAAAGTACTCTCATCTAGTTCTAATTCTTTCATAAGTTTTTCTTTATCTTTAACCAAAACTCTCATTCTTTCTATCTCTTTTAATTTGTTCTTAATTTCTTCAATCTGCCTCAAAATGTCATATTTTTCTTTAATAAGATTTGATTCTTCTTTTTTGCTTTCTTCAATTTCCTTCTGTTTTTTCTCAACAATTTTTCTCTTCTTATCATCAGTCAATTTAGTATCACAAACTGGGCATTTGCTTTCGGCATAAGATAAATGTAAAATTGCCTCTTCGTTTTTCTTAATCTCGTTCCTCAAAATTTCTAACCTTGCAACTATTTCTTGTAGCCTCTTTTCTTTTTCTGCCAACAAATTTTCGTTGAAACTCTTTTCTAACTCATTTAGAGAAGCTTCTATTTTTTCTATCTCAGATAGCTTTTCTTTTATCCTAGAAATTTCTCTCGTGTAAAATTGGATCTCAGATTCAATTTTTGTAAGTTCCTTCTGTAATTTGTCTAGCCTTTCTTTTTTCTCTTTCAAATATGGTTCCAATTCTTTTCTTGTTTTTTCGTTGTCCCTAATCTTGCTTTCTATTTCTGCTCTATTAAATCCTTTAACTTCTTCTTCAAGTCTCGAAACATCCCTTATTGCATTATCCAATATCGTTAAAATTGCTTTCAAATCTTTATGCTTCTCATCAATACTCTCTTTAACCTCTTTAATTTTTCTGTAGTTTTCTTCTAGAAGAACTCTCTGAGAAGCAATTTCTGATAATTTAAGTTTCTTGTCTTTAATTTCATTTTCTAATCTCTCAACTTCCAGTTTTATTTCTTGCAACTCTCTTTTCATTTTATCAAAATCTATAGATGCCAAGTATTTCTCTTTGTCTCTTACTATTTGCTCTAATCTGTGAATTAAAGTTGTTGTAGCAGATCTGGCCTTCTCAAACTTATCTATCATCAACAACTCATCAATCTTCTTTTTTCTTTCTCCAGATTGTAACCTTAGAAAGTAGTCTAAACCGTTTTGCTCAGAATAAATAACTTTTGAAAAAAGTTCGTAGCTTGTTTTTAGCTCATTCTCAACCAGTTCTGTAACTCTTTGAGAACTTTGCAGTTCTAAAAGTTTTCCATTTTCTCTAAATTCAGCATAAGAACCCCTGCCTTTTTTCAAAACTCTTCTAGCGCTAAAAATTTTACCATTCGCTTCAAACTCGACATAAACTTCTGCTTCATCCTTTACAAATGGTTTCCTCATTATCAAATCATCAATCTTCCATTTTCTAGATTGCAAAGCTGGAAACGTTCCATACAATCCAAAACAAATTGCATCTAGAACGCTAGACTTTCCACTTCCCATATGTCCTACTAATAGATTAACTCCTCTTTCAAACACAAAAGTTGAATTCAAATGAATTTTCCAGTTTTTTAAAACAACTTTTCTAATCATTTTACCATCCTCAATGTTTTTTGTTGTCCTAACAAAATGTTTAAAGCTGTATCGACTTCTTCATCAGCAAGCAAATTAAAAATGTCAACAAAGTCAAAAGAGTTCTTGAAGTTTAATTCATCTAAACTCTTCTTTAAAATGTTTAAACCTATTTCTTGTAGAGAGACTCTGCTTTCTTTTAAGCTTCTCAAAAACTCCAATTTTTGAGTTAGCTCGGTAGATTCTAGAGATTTTGTGAAAAATAAAATACAAGAATCTTGATATTTTCTTTCTAACTCTCTCAAATCTTTTTCTGAAATCATAGCATTTCCTGTTATTCTAATCTTAACGATTGGTTGTTTTTTAAAGTTGCCAAATATTTTTTCTCTAATTTTTCTTTCTATAATTTCTCTTGCGTTTTGCTCTCTTGAAATTTCTATCGTTTCATAAAAGAACTTCCTAGCATTAATTTCAACAAACTCTACTTTCTTCAATTTGGTATCAATCTTAAAAAATCCCTTTGGATTTTGAGCTTCACTAGCTTGAAATTGAGTGATTACTGTGCTACCTGGAATTATGAATATTGTGTTGTCAATTTTTTCTTTCGTGGATACGTGAATGTGTCCATCTACAATCAAGTCAAAACCCCTTGGCAAATTAGAAATATTTAATGTGGGCTGCTCCAAGGGAGAATAAACAAATGGATCTATGTTTTGATGCAAAAGCAAAATGTTAAAACAATCTTCTAACGGTCTTGGATCCCATTTGTCTAACACGTCTTTTGCAAATCTTTCTGGAACATGGGACAAACCAAAAATAGCGACTTTTTCTCCATTTTTTTCAAAAACAACCTTGTTCATGTTTAAATAAATTAGCAAACCTGCATTCTCTAAAGCCTCTATTGCGTTTATTTCTCCTTTTGCTCTCAACTCATGATTTCCGTGAATTGCAATAACTGGTAAATGTTCTAAGGTTTTCTTGCTCGCTTCCTTAAGTTGCTTATCTATTTCAACAAGCTTTACTCCTCTATTCTCTTGCAATGTTGCTTTAGATAATATTTTCAACGCATATGCCCATGCTTTTGTTTTTGGCGCTCTCGAATCAAACAAATCTCCAGCCAAAATTATTAAATCACTATCTAAAGCTTTGGTAAATGCTTCTTCAAAATTTTCATAGCTATCTTCTTCCAGCTTTTCAACGGGAGAAAATCCTAAGTGTGCATCTGAAATTATTGAGATCTTCATAACGATTATTAGAGTTTAAAATTTATTTTCTTTGATAAAATTAACCTACTAATTTTGAATTAATTCCAAATATTTAAGATGCTATTTAGTTTTCACTTTTTCTAGAAACTTTTCAATTTTCTTTTCAAATTCTTCAAAATCCTTATAGACACTTCTTTATTTATTCATAAGCAATCTCATCTTCAATTTCTCCATATGTATGAACTAAAATGTTCATGAAGCCTTTCACCTCTTTTATTTTATCTCCCATTTCCCTGCTTATTATTCCATTCTTTACTAAGTTTTCTATTATATCGGTATCTTTCTTTGATAATCCCAAGTTTAAGTCAGAATTAATTATTTTACAAATGTCTAAAACGTTCTCAATCATGAACTCAACTTTTTTATATATTCCATATTTAACTAAACCTAAATCCAAAAATTCTTCTAAAGTTTTAGGTAAAGGAGTTTTCCTATAGATATCCAGAAATAAAAGAAGCGATTAAAAAAGCTGTTAAAGCAAAAGAAGTCGTTTTAGATAGAGAAATAGTTGTGCTAGAAAATTGAAAGCCAAAATTTTTGGAAGTTTGTGGAAAGAGAGCACGTTGATAATAAGTTTAGAATAGAATTGCTTTCAAAAGTAAAGCCAGCAACCTACATAATTTTTGACATTTTGTTCTTAAATGGAAAAGAGTTAACAAACTTTCCTTTGCTGGAAAGAAAAAAGATTTTAGAAAAAGCTATTGAAGAAAATGAAAGAATAAAAATTGCAGAGTATAAAATTGGAGGTGGGAAAGAACTCTTCTAGTTTGCAAAGAAAAATGGATTAGAGGGAATAATGGCAAAGAAAGTTGATTCAATTTATTATAGGTAAAAGAAGTAAGAACTGGTTAAAAATCAAAGTGGAAAATATCTTAGATGCTGTTATTGTTGGCTACACAACTGGAGCCGGAGAAAGAGAAGATTTTGGAAGTTTATTAGTTGCTGCTTACCATCAAGGAAAATTAAAGTTTTTGGGAAGAATCGGCACTGGTTTTAGCAAAGAAGAAATAGAGGAAATAATTAAAAAGCTTGAAAAAGAAAAAGTTTCTACTCCTTTTATTTCTCTAGAAAATGTAAAGCTTGACTTGTCAGAAGGGAGGGAAGCGATTTGGGTTAAGCCAAAGTATGTTTGCGAAGTTAAGTTTTTGGAATTTACAGAAGATATGCAGCTGAGGGCTCCTGTTTTTGTTAGAATAAGAGAAGATAAAAGCGTAGAAGAATGCGAAATAGAAACTTAATTGGGTCCGGGCGGAGTTGAACCGCCTCCTCCGCCTTGTAAGGGCGGCGTCCTAACCGTTAGACTACGGACCCATCTTTATTTTTTGATAGCTGATTTAATATTTGTTACAATGTTAATATAGAAATTTAACCGGCTTGTTCACTAAACTGAACAAAATTTAAAGTTTTTGTTAAATAAACTGAACAAAATGTCTAAATTTCTAAAAGTTTGTCAACAAATTTTTTATAAAACTCAAACTCTTTGCTATTTACTAAATGAATTTGAAAGATGTAATTCGCATTTACTCTTTTCCTTATCTCAACTTTTATTTCAGCCCTTTCTTGCATTTTCTCGCTAATTTTATCGGAAACTATTAGAACATCAATATCGCTAAAATAAACTTTGTAATCTCCTCTTGCAAAGCTTCCAAAAACATAAACTTTTGCATAATTTAGAATTTCAGTAGTAACTTCTTTAATTCTCTTTAATATCTTCCACGCATTCTTGAAAGTTTCTTCTATTTATCTAACAAATTCCAATGCAACTTAATAAACTTTTTCCATAACTTTCGTTGTATTTAAAATTAAAATTGAAAAGAAATAATGAAGAAAATGGAGGCAATAGCTCTAGTTTTAATTTCAGTTTTACTTGGAGTTTCAGGTCAGCTATCTTTAAAACAAGGAATGAGGAAAGTCGGTAATTTTGAATTAGAGTATTTCCTTACAACAAAAGTTTTTGAGATTTTAAAAGAGAAGTTCATAATTATTGGTATATTTTGCTACGCAATTGCAACTCTCATTTGGCTTGTTGTATTATCTAAAGCTGAATTGAGCTTTGCTTATCCTTTGCTTGCTATTGGTTATGTACTTATAGCAATATTTAGCAAATTTTTATTTAACGAGAATGTAACTTTTGTTAGATTTCTTGGTATTATATTAATTTCGATAGGAGTTTTCCTTTTATTGAGATCGGCATAATTAATAAATGGAAATAAAAGAAACTCAAATAGTTGAATTGGTCGTGAGCTTTTTTGCTGAATTACTTTAAACCTGAATTATTATTCTTAAAGCAACAACCTCGGGAGAACAAACTCTACTATGGAATCGATATGATTGACATTTTTGGAATTATAATAAATGTTATCGGAGCGATTTTGTTGCAGCTTACATTGTAAAAATAAAATGGATTTGATTTTAAATTAAAACGATAACTTGAAAAATGAATATAAGTATAATCGTTCCTACATTTAACGAAGAAGAAACAATAGAAGAATTTTTAAAGAAAGTAAAAGAGCTAAAATCGCAATTAAAAAGCCTTGAGTTGATAATAGTTGATGATTCTCTTGATAAAACAGCAGAAATCGCTAAAAATTTAATGAAAAGATTTAAAATTAGAGGAATTGTGTTGAAAAGAGTTGGAAAAAGTGGAAAAGGTTCTGCCATAAGAGATGGTTTGAAATTAGCTAAAGGAAAATACATTATTTTGATCGACGCTGATTTGCAACATCCAGTTGAAAAAATTCCTGCTTTAGTTGAGAAATTAAAAGAATGTGATATAGTAAATACTAGAAGATTGAGAAAAGATGCTTTCTACAGAAAGTTGCTCGGTCTATCTTTTAGATTTCTTGTGTTTTTGCTCTTTGGCTTAACAATTGAAACTCAATCAACATTTAGGGCTTTTAGAAGAGAAGTTAAGGAAAAAATTGATTTTAAAGCAGATTCTTGGGCCTGGGATGTTGAATTTCTCTACAAAGCAAAAAAATCTGGTTTTAAGATTTGCAACTATCCTGTAATTTATGAAGAAAGGAAAAAAGGAAAGAGTAAAATAAGTTTTATTACTCCAATAAAAATGTTTCTCGAACTTTTGAAAATCAGAAAGTTTTGCTTGAATTATTAGCGAAAATTTTAAAGATTTCTCAGTTTTAAAACAGCAATAAAAATAAGCGTAGCTCCGAAAAGAAGTATTATTAATTCTTTCGTCCCGTATTCTGGTAGACTTAAGTAAGCAGAACCGATTTCTGTTGTGAAAATGTATTGACATTGATTTTGAATGCAAGCTTTTATTTGGTAAGCTTGAGTAACTATATCTGAGCAATCATTAACGGAGTTGCAAGAAGGTAGTTCATTTGCTGTTGTGTTTATGTAAAGTGTTGTTTTTCCGCTCGCATAAATTACTGTTATTTTAGGATAAACTGTATCTATTTGAGAATATTTTAGAACACTTGTCGTATTATAACTATTATCTATTGAAATGAAAGATGTTGGTTGAGTATAGGCAAACCCTGTATAATTGCCATTCAAAAAGCTATAGGAAACAAAATTTATTGGCAAGCTAATTGTTCTTCCAACTAAATAAGTTCCTCCGCTTACTGAAACTGTATATCTAACTGGGTAAAAAACTCTTTGAGGATAAGTTCCGTCTGGAAGTCTATAATCAAGCGCTGGATAATTTGGGTTGAAGAATTTGCAAGTTATATTGTTTATAACAGAATAATTATAGTTTGGGTTTAAAATTGTGCAAGCTGCTGGTCCCGTTTTTCCTTGGTAGCTACAGTTTTGTAAACCATAACATTGAGTTACGTCAGTATTGTTTTTACAATTTAGCCAACAAGTAACATTTATAGGATCTAAACTTTCTGGATTGTATCTTACATCCCATAAAATGTCAATTCTTGTTTTATCTCCAAAAAGACCAATATATTGCTTACCTCCTGTATAATCATCTACAGCATAAAGTTCGATTGAATTGACAACAAAAGTAACAGTAGCTGGTTGTAAATTTACTTGGGCCCTAACAATATGAAAAAGAAAGAGAGATAAGAAGACCAATAATATTAGATTTCTTTTCATTGATTAAATTTGCTTTTAACAAATAAAAAGTTCTAGAAAGGTAAAAGATTTCTTAAGATTTTTATTGGTAATAAAAGGACTTCAAATATTTTTGTTTCGCTTGCTTCCAAAACTCTAAAAGTCATTATTGATGGTTTTAAGGTTATCTCGCTTCCATAAACTTTTGCTATTACTGTTAATGAATGAGAACCCCCACTTAAATAAGGAAGCTTGCAAATGAACGTTACATTTACATAATGATTATTAAAATTGGATTTTACCCATAAATTGTAGTTTTGATGTTTACAATAAGCTTGAGAATCGCAACTCCATTGATTGTTAGAACCACAATTTCCGGACATCATATTGTCACAATTGCTACTCCATCCAAAATCTGTCATTAAACCTTTATTGTTCAAGAAGCATTCTTTCCAATCCTGGTTGTCTATTTTTAAAGATAATGTTAAGTTTTTGGCTGAAGAACTCCATTCCCTGCACTCAAAAACTACTGATATGCCTAAGTTTCCTCCACTTACGATGAATGGAGTTAAAATATAAACTTTTGGTTTTACGTTTGAACAAGATTTCCACTCGCAATTATAGCAGTTTGTGTTAGCTGTGCAACCGCTAGCTAAACAAGTTTGTTGAATACAATCTTGCCACTCATTGCAAGAAGAGCAACTAGAATAAAAGCCACAATAAGAGCAATCACATGTAGGTGCTGTAGGTGTTGGAGATGTTAGAGCAAGTATAAATGTCAAATTTTTAGAAATAAATGTAAAATAGAATACTATAAAAGTTATGAAAATAGAGTAGAAAAAGGCTCTATATTTAGTCTCTTTTCTTACTTTAAAACCGAAAACTCTTTTCGATGTAAATAGATAAATACTCAAAAACCAAGATGGAAGGAGAACTAAAACCATCAGCCTAGAAAGAAAGGTCTGAATAATAAAAGAATACAAATTTGGAATTATAAAAATTATTAATATAAAAGCTAGAGAAGCAAAAAATTTAAAGTCAAGACCTTTTTTAGCTTTCTTCATATTTTTATTTAATTTATAGTTAAATTATTTCAAGCTTTTCATTAAAATTAAATTGCAGTAACTTGGAACATACCATTCCTTTATTATTTCATAATTCCCTTCAAAATAATTATAAAGAGTTTTATAATAATTCGCATCAACAACCATTATCTTTGGTTTACTTTTTTTTACTTCTTCAACAACCTTCTCGAAACCTTCAAAACTTAAATATTTCAAGTCTGAATCAAAGTAGCTATTTACGATTTTTCTATCGGTAACAAAAGATATATAATTTATACTCCTTGGCTCCCCAAATATTAAGTCGTTTTTTTCGGTAAGTTGTAAAGTATAACTTACAAGCTCGTCAAAAAAATAGTTTTTGCTTTTATCAAAATAATATATCAAGCTTTGGAAGTTTGAAAATAACGAAATAAATAAAATTAAAATTAAGAAGATTTTTAACTCTAAAAATCTCGATGATGAAAATGTTCTCCCAAAAGCAATTGAAAGAAAAGGTAGAACAAAGGCAAAATAATGATAAATTACTTGCTTGAATGTGAGGAGAATTACAAAATCATATATAATAGGATAAGCTGAGAAAATTATAAGTTTATAATCTTTTTTTAAGTATCCGAAGGCTAAGGAAATAAAAGAAATGAATTCCGTAAAGAAGCCAAGAGAAAGATATTGCCAAATCCAATCTGCTAATTCTAATGATAGTTTTATGTTGCTCCAAAAATGGTAAATGATCGTGTCTCTAATAAATTTAAATCCAAAGAAATAGTAAATAACTAAAAAAATGCCAAATAGTGCGAAAGCAAAATAGATTAGAAATCCTTTCAAAATTTTTCTATTATACAAAAATAGATATATTAAAACAAGGGGGATTAGAAACAAAACTAAATAACGAGTGAAAATAGAGATAGACATAAAAATAGCTGAAATTAATAACCTCTCTTTAAGAAGAAAGTAAAAAGACAATAAAAAGAAGAATAAAGCTTCGAAAGTTCCCATTGCCAAATTTCCAAAAATTATAAATCCTGGGAAAAGAAGGAAAAATAGCATGCTTATAAAAGCTGTTCTTTCATCAAAAATCTTTTTTGCTATAAGATAAGTTAGGAATACGCAAGCCAAACCTATTATTGAAATGTAAACTTTTGTCAGAAAAAAATTCCCTGTTTGAGCTGCTGGAAATAGCAACAAAAGTTGAAATGGTGGATGGGCATAAAAAAAATCTTTATAGGGCAATAAACCTTCTTTCAAAGCTTTTGCCATGTTTATGTAAATTGTTTCATCCGAAGGAACAGGAGTAATAAAGAAAGGCCTTATCAAGATGAAAAGAATCAATGGAAAAATATGTTCAAACTTCACTAAAAAAGCCTTTTTAAATCTTTTCATACTAATAATTTCATAAGAAACAAAAATTGTTTTACGCTTATTTATTATTCGTCGGAATCAGTTTTCTATAAAGATTTACATACATTTTTGATATTTTTGAAAAAGAGTATTTTTCGCTTAACTCTAAATTCCTTTCTGCTATTCTCAAATACAGTTTTTTGTTTTTAAGTAGCCTCTCGATAGCTTTTCTTAGTGCTACTTTATCGTTTTTTCTAACGAATATTATTTTATAGCCTTCTTCTCTAACAGTAGCCTCTATGTCAGGCAGTTTAGAAACTATAATTGGCTTACCATAAGAGACAGCCAAATGAACTACCCCACTAGTTCCAGTGGATACAAGATAAGGTAAAACTATTAACGAGCTAGATGAAAAAAGGCTAGACAACTTTCTATTAGGAATATATCCGAGGAATTTTATACCTTTCATAAGTTTATACTTCTCTTTTATCGTTGTTAGATATGTAGGATAGTTAGGATGAGGTCCTCCCGCAACTATCAATTCTATTTTTTTGAATTTTTTCTTTAACTCATTAAAAACCTCAATTAGAAGGGGTAAGTTTTTATATGGCGACCAGAATCCGAAAGTTAATATTTTATAACCATTAAAATTTATATTGCTTATCTTTTTACCAAGTGTCCCATGCGGAATATACACAACGTTTTTTTTGTATCTATTTCTAATTATCCTTTTATATCTTTTTAACAACACAACTAACCTATCGCTAAAAAGTAGAAACTTCGTTGAAATCTTCGCTCCTAAAAGAGTTAAAAAATCGTTACTTATTCCCATTTCTTTTAAGTTAACGCTCTCTAATATGTTATGCAAGGTAACAACCACTTTTTTCCTAAGAAAAAATTTTACTAGAAATGGTGTGAGATGTGCAAAGAAATTAACCAATTTTTTCCTTCCCCAACTCCTCATATGAATGTTAAAGTGCACTACATCCGGATTTTCTCTGTAAACATTTATTAAGATTTTCAGAGGGATTAATAAACTATCATTCTTCCAACATCTTATAATTTTAAGTTTTCTTTTTCTTTCTCTTTTTAAAAAATCTCCATTTGCCAAAATAGTCAAAGAAGAAATGCGAGCGTCTCTTATTAATTCTTTTGTTAAAAAATAGGCATATTCAGCCAAATTTCCTCTCGATGGAGGATATGCAGAAACGAAGCAAACTTTCATTCTAATTTTTGAATTTTTGTTTTTATAACAATAATAAGAAACGTTGTTAGTAAAGCTAAGGGTAGTATCCCCCTTAAGTAATTTATAAATCCATAGCTTTCTTTACTAAATTTGACCTCTTCTACATTTTCAGGATTTACAAAAATTGCAACCTTCTTCCCTTCAAAAATATTTTGATTTACCAACTCCCACCCCTTAGATTGAAAATAATTAAAATAGAAATCGTCAAAAGTGATTACATATTTTATTGAATAATTAGTTGCGTGATTTAAGAAAGCGTCTAACATGGTCTCATCTTTAATTTGATCTATTTCTTCTATTCCTAACTCTCTTATCCAACTTATTGTCCTGCCAGTAAAATAATCTGTATCTAAAGTTGGTAATTTTGAATAGAAATAAATTTCACCTATAGGTCTATCATAACCAAAAGTCTGATATCTATAATTTCCTTCAATATTGTTAAGGTAATCAAGGGCGAATTTAGTGTATTGATCCCTTATATTTTTGTCACTTCTTTTTATCGTGTCTCCAAAAAAGTGAGCGTGCTCATGTAGAAGAAGGTTAGTTGAAATAAATATCAAAAGAGGTATTGTTAAAAAGACGTGAACAGGAATCTTTCTATTGAAGAAAATTATCTCAAATTTTGGTAAAAGAGCGGCACAAAGTGATAAAAATATTATTGATGATGTTAACAAAAACCTTTCATAAGTTAACCAATAAGCGTGGCTCCCAAAAAATTTTATTAAAGGTGTTGTTGTTCCTAAGCTAAGAATGAGAAAGATTATAGCTAAAATGTAAATTTCTAAAGCTCTTTTCCTTATTTTTTTGTTTAAAGAAATAATCATAAATGGAAGAATTAAGGAGACTGGGAAAGCTATCCCATACATTTTTATAAATCTTTGGGCATTCAAATTATCCTCAAAAGGATATCTAGACCAGTGAGGAATTTCTTTTTGAACCACAGATTTAAAGAAAAATGGGTAATAAATCAAAAAAATGAGAAATGCGGAGAGAAAAAAATAGGAAAAAATACTCTTCAAATTTCTGATTATAAATCTCAAGAAGAACAAAAAAATAAAAAAATAAAAAATTGCTAAAATTAGAAAAATTAAAATGTTAGTATAAGCTACTAAAACGAGGGAAAGCGAAGCTAATAGTAAAAGGTCTCTTCTTTTCATATTCAAGAATTCGGAGAAATAGTATAAAGAAATGAAAGAAAAAGCCAAGCCGATTAAAGTTGGAAGCTGACCAAAAGTAAAAATTGTTATTAAAATAGCTGGAGAAAATAAAACAAAAAAATAAACTAACCAGAAATTGTTTTTTGTTTTTAAGTAAGAAGTAATGAATTTTGCTGAGTAGAAAGAAAGCAAAATAGTAAAAATAATTGTTAGGAGAGAATAATTTATTTCGAGTGGAAGAGGAATTATTGCCAATAGCTGATGTGCCAATGGAGGATAAGTAGATAAATCGACCATTCCAACTTTTTGTAGTAAAGTTGAAAACCAGTTTTCTCTATAATGTTTTGCAACTTGCATGTGAAAATAAGAATCGAATGTTGTGAAACTTTTAGAAAAAAGAAATAGAAGGAAAACAACCGACAAGAATAAACATATTAAACTAACTAAACTTTTCATCATTTAAATACATTTAAGATGGAACAATTAAAAATTAACTACTCGTAAATTATCGGTCTAACTACAGCTATGCTTAAACATCTAGGATCATCACTAATTCCGAGTTTAGATGGAATGTCGCATCCATCAGCAACAAATCTAATTTTATGAAAGCCTGGATTTAAACTAATTTTTATATTTTCCGTCGATCCATTTGTTGTAACTTTAAAAGTTTTTATTAAATTTTCATCTACGTAAAGCCTAACTTCTCTATCTTTGTAAAAACTGAAAGCAAAAAATTCCAAAACAAAGTCACCTTTTTCCATATTTATTAAGTTTATTGTACCTACTTCACTCATCCATCTCATATCCTTTCCATAATAATTTTCAATATCGTACCATCCGGGAGAATCTATCTTTAACATTAAATTATATGTTTCTTCTTTTTTGAAGTCCCCTAAACCTATGCTTAAACATCTAATATCTTCACTGCCTTCTATTAAAGCTGGAAATTGACATTCTCCAGAAACAATAAACCTTAGTTTGTATACCCCCTTCTTTAAATAAATAAAGGGCGAAGAGCATTCTGTTCTATTTTGCGTAAGATTGAGCTCCGTTAATAAAAAATCACCAAGATAAATCTTTACATCTCTAGGTATATTGTAAGACCAAATAATAAAATGAAGTTTAATAACCTGGTCGTATGGTATAACTAAAGTAATTGTTGCGTTACCAGATAACCATCGATAAGTTATATCAGCTTTTTCTTCTTCATAAAAGTTTTCATCAAAAATGATAAACTCCTTTTTCTTTATGTAATAAGAAATAACGTTTTCTTCACAATTCTTTGAGATTGAGCTAATGACTGCAATGCTAAAAATAAAAATGAATATAAAAAGAAGTGGAATAAAGTATATTAATAAAGTTAATAAAGATTTTTGCTTCAACATTCGTCTTTTCATTAAAATGTTTTTATATTAACTCTTTAAATTATTTTACTGAAACTCGAAAAACTAAAATTAATTACTTTTAAATTATTTGACCTCTCATGACATTTAGTATCTCTTGGTTGCTCAAAGCCTTATTGTATATCCTTAAATCACTAATAATTCCTTTGAAGTATTTATCCTGAAAACCTATTTTTAAAGACTCTCCAGCTCTTGAAACTAATGGTTTACCATTCCATTCAAACTCTTTATCCAACTCTCCATTTATGTATAGTCTAACTTTGTTTTCACTAGAAGAGTAAGTGGCAGCCAAGAAACACCATTTTTTATAGCATTTAGAAAAAGAGTCGTCAGACCAACCAAAACCTCTCTCTTCTTGAATATCTCTCAATTGGAACATAAATCTGTTGAAAGGAGAATCATACCATATTCTAGGGTTATACCAACCTTTATCAACAATGGAAGCGCCATATTGCAAATCTTCAGCTTTAATCCATACAGTAACGGTTATCTCTTCTAAATTATTAAGTATAGGGTTATCAGGAATTTGTACCATAGCATCTATTCCATTAAAATACAAAGCGTATCCGGTACCAAATGGTGTATCTTTAACCCAAGAAGCACCTCCATAAATAGCTCCATCATTTCTATATCCAGAGTAGTCCCTTACTTTAGTGCCTTTCCCTTCATCAAATTTATACCAAGCTATTAGGTTAGGATGTACTGTTTTTATTTTAGAAGTTTCTGTAAGGAAAAATACAATACCAATAATTACAAAGAATAGCAAAAAGGCGATTATAAGTAACTTATTCCTATTCATTATGTAATTTTTTTCCTTATGTTTAAAAGCTTTTCTTAAAGGTTAAAATTTGAGCAGTCAACTAGATAATGGCGAATAAGTAGATAAATCGACTATTTCAACTTTACTACAAAAGTTAAAGCTTGTTTTTTTCCCTATCCTGTCTTTCAATTTGCATATAAGAAAGAAAGTTGAATATTGTGTCTATGTGAAAAAGTAAAAATAATAAAATACAATAACGTTAAGATAGATTAAAATTTCCGGACTTATTATTAAAATATGGAAAAGGAAAATAATGAGAATAATGTTAAAAAAATGATTTATGTTTTGCCTTCTAAATTTTCTTATATATTTCACTTCTTAAAGAAAAGAATTCATATAAAGATTAATGTAGATTCTGTTCTAGAACATATAATAGTTCTAGAACTTTATACTTTGCTAACAATTCTTGCTTTTCACAAGTTATTTATACTTGGGATTGATAGAGTTTTAATTGGAGATGGGGGAGACGGTTATCAATTTTTATGGAATTTCTGGTGGATAAAGAAAGCTATTTTAGAAGGAAGAGATGTTTTTTATACAGACTATTTATTTTACCCCAAGGGAACATACTTATACGCGCACACATTAACACTTACTTATTCATTAATAGCATTTTTACTTCAAAACTTTACTAGTAATTTAATTTTGATTTATAATATTCTTATTTTAGCTTCAGTTATAGTTGCTTCTTATTCAGTTTTTTTCCTAGTTAAGTATATAACTAAAAATTTATTACTATCATTTCTTGGAGGCATTTATTTCGGTTTTTCTAATTATATGTACGCCAAGATTATAGGTCAGCTAAATCTCACAGCCATTTTTGTATTTCCTATCCTCATTTTCTTACTATTGAAACTATTAGAAAGAAAAGAAAAAATCTTAAAATTATTTTATCTTATGTTTTCTCTTTTTATCTTTTACGTTTTAGTATTTTTTACTGATTTGTATTACTTTTCTTTCACCCTAATCATAACTTTTATTTTCATGCTATTTTTTGTAATTAAAAAACATGATATAGTAAGCTTCATGGTTATATTGGCAACACTCATATTTTTTTTAATATCTTTATCTAAACTCATCTTTATAATGTTCGAGTTTAGTAATAAAAGATGTGAAAGTTGTATCATTGAACTAAAAGATGTTTTACATCTATCATCTCTTATTAATTATCTTTCTTTTTCTCCTTTTTCCTTATTTGGTAAGTATAACTACTATATAAATCTGAATCCATCATATCATTTAAAACCTGGAAATTTATTCTCTTATGCAGATAGCATTATATCCTTACCTTGGTCATTAACATTTCCGCTTTTGATAGTTACTAGTTTGTTAATGTTCAAAAGAGTTTACTTAAGTAAAAGAGAGAAAGAATTATTATTTTTATTTTTTCTAGTATCAATTATTTTTTTCGTACTTTCATCTGGACCGGAGATATTAAACAGAGAAAATTTAGTATTTAAAATGTATCATAAAATATTTCCTTATATCCGTGTTTCAACGAGATTTTCTATTGTTGTGTTATTAAGCTTAATAATTATTTTCATGATTCTTTTAAACAAACTAATAAAAAAAGATAGAAAGTTTACTTTGTTTATTCCTTTACTTATGGTTGCTTCTTATGTAGAAACTTTTCCTCAGAATTTTTTCTTTATTACCTTTGATTTACCACCTCCATCTGTGATTTACACTATTAAAAGTGATAAAGAGAATATCACGATTCTAAATATCCCTCCAGAATGGGCAAACTCGTTTTCTATGTATTTACAAACCATACATGAAAAAAAGATATTAGACGGTTATATTTCACGGAGAGATACAGAAAGTATTTATTCCCTAGTTATGCTAAAAGAGTTCATTCGTAATAAGGATGTAGAAGGATTATTAAAATTTTTAAAAGAACAGAACACGAGATATATAATCCATTATAAATTCTTGAGAGGTGAAGCATTCGCAACCACTTTTGAAGAAATTATAAAAATTATTCCTCCAGAAATAAAAGAAGTTATATGGGAAGATAATTACTACATTATTATAAAACTTAGAATTTGAACTAAGCGAGAGAGGATGATACAACCAAAGATTTGCAATCAAAAATTATAAAACCTATTGATTCGTCAGGATTTAAAAATATTTTAAGTGCCTTACCAAACATACTAGAGGAATAAACAAAATTAGCACATGTTACGTAGATGGAATCGGGTGATTGTTCACAAAAACTTTCCGGTATCTTTTTTACGATAACATAATTGTCGATCCGTGTCACCTCCTCTACTTTTTTATTAAATTGAAATTCGATCGGATGAATCCTCAAAAAGTAAGCTATATAATATTGAGGATAACTTAAACATGTCTCTTCAACAAAAACGTTTCTGTAACTATTTTTAACATTTTCTAAAAATATTACAACCTCATTAAACTTAGTATTCCAATAGGGATATGCATAGACTGAATAAATACTAAAATAATGATTAAAGAATTTTATAACATTATATGATAATAAAATAGAATTTATCAAAAGAAGCAAAGCAAAACTTTTGTCCTTATTAATAGCAGTAAACATGTAGCTCAGACCAATACTAGTAAAAATTTCAAATAAAGGTAGTGCCGTTATAGTTCTAACTGCATGAGGTATTCCTTCATATGTTAAAGATGCGGGAATGCTATAAATGGCAAGCCAAAATATTAGAAGCTTATGTATTTCTCTTCTTTCTTTTATACAAACGAAAATACCAAAAAGAATCGGTAAAGATTGAAACAAATAAAGTTGACCAAATTCTCTCAAAGAATGTCTTGGGTTGGGGTCTCCTTCGAAAAAGAGGAATGTTGGGGAAATATGAGAAATATAATTTTCGACAAAAGATAATGATACCAAAAGATATCTGGAAAAATTTTCTGGAAGATTAAATTCAATTCTCATACTTTCGTATCCGTTTCTGAATATAGATACATGATTAAACCTACTCATTATTATCTCGTAATTAAAGACTAAGTTATATATAAATGGTGTTATTATGATGAAAAAAATAAAAAATGACCAAATTAAATATTTGCGAAACTCATCTAAGTATAACAGTTTTTTTCTATAGATAAAGATAAATCCTAATATAAATAAGGGAATAAAAAGCCTAGAAACGAAATAAGTGTAAATGGAAATCCCAAGAATAATAAAACCTAGATAAAGGAATCGCGGCTTATTTTGTAAACTTTTCAGCAAAAAGTATAAACTCAAGGTAAAATAAAATGTAAAAGAAATACATTGGAAACCAACCCTACTAAAGAAAAAATGCCAAGGTGATAAAGCAAGAAAGAGTGAAGTTAATAGAGCTAATTTTTTGTTGAAAGCCTCTTTGACAAAAAGATAGGTAGTAAAAATTGACATAACACCATAAAGAACAGAAGTAAATCTTACTGAAAAAATAGTATTTCCAAACAGAAGTATTAATGGAATTATAGAATAAACATAAATAGGGTCTACGTAAGTTCCTAAATGCCTGAAATAGATAGGAAGTAAGTTTCCATCACTATCTCTTCCTGTTGTAATTAATGAATAAGCATCATAACCGAAAACAACCTCATCAACATAAAATCCTGGGGGTATTTCTTCTAATTTTAGAATTCTAATAATAAGAGAAAAAGCTAATATGCAGTAAATCATTTTCTCATTAATAAATATATTTATGTTGCCATGAAGATTCATAAACCTATTATCTCCCTAATTATTTTAAGATACGTGAATTCGTATTCCCTAGTTGGCTCTAATGTTGTACTTTCAAAAAAATCATTCCACGTACCTAGAGATATTACTCTAGGGTAATTAGTATATTTCAAAATAATTTCTAATCTTTTCCTGAAGTTCTCAGGAGACCTCTCTAAAGGTATGGAGGTAGGATTACCCCATTTAACATATCGATTATCAAATTCAGGCGTTGTTGATGGCACATGTAGCTTTTTATTTTCTAAAGTCCATTTAAACCATTCCGAATACATTTTATCTATCTGTACCTCATAACTGCCACCTAGATATTCACCTGAAGGAGAATATCCACCTAGCCAAGAAGTAGTACCTTCAAATGATCTAGCTTCTCTTTCCCATTCAGGTTTCTGCCCGGGAAAAAAATGAGGAGTAACATGATCGGAAATTAAAAAAACCTTCTTTCCAATTTTTTCTCTCATGATTTCTTGTAGTTTTTCAAGAGCATCTTTTGTATTTATATATGTAGCAGAACCATAAACATATACAACAGGCTTTCCCTCTATTCTAAAATAATTTTCGTCATTGAAATAATTATCTGCTAAGTATTTGAAATCCGATAGTAATATCTCTAAATTATGAGGATCAGAAATGTCTCTTTCCCAAGGCTTTTGTGGATTTC
The DNA here is from genome assembly GCA_032249395.1 of Candidatus Aenigmatarchaeota archaeon. Classification (GTDB taxonomy): domain Archaea; phylum Aenigmatarchaeota; class Aenigmatarchaeia; order CG10238-14; family SpSt-28; genus SpSt-28. Next base: position 52,118 of record JAVVFY010000001.1, on the reverse strand, counting down.
CTGTTGTTTTAAATTTCAAACCTTCATATAATATTGCTATTTTAATATCTTTTGATAACTCATTTCTAAAAAGTAGCTTTAGATTATTATTAAAATACTGAATGTCTTTGTTAGAATTATAACCATCCCATGAAACAATAAATACGTCTATTCCATAACCAGTTGCCCAATCTATATGTTTAGAATGTACTATTGAGTCGTCTGAACGGTATTCACCAAGTAGTGATGTATATTTATGCCCATCTTTCCAGTTACTAAGATCAGGTCTATACCAAAGATAGTAAGGAACTATTACCAAAATGTCATCTGTCTTAGCAATGTTTTCAAACTGTCTTATATAAGGTGTTTTCACTTCTACCATTTTTTTATTCCCAGCAACATCCTCAACTCTTGCTTTAATGATGTACTCTCTTCCCCCTTTCAAATCTTCAAAATCAACGCTAAACATTTCTCTTTCAAGATTTCTTGGTTTAATTTTAATACTTCTTACTTCCTCCTTTGGAAAAACTTTATCATAATCTTCTTCTCTCATTCCATACGTAGTTATAAAATATCTGTATTCTTCAGGAATAAGCATAACCTCAACTTCTCTCAAACTATTCAAAGGAGAAATAACCTCAAAGCTAACGTTTATATCGTATATTTTATCGTTAATTACCTTTGTTGGCTTCCAAGCGAAGTTTAATATCAATGGAAAATAAGGCAAAACTTTTTGCAATTTTTCCTGAGTTAATTTCAAATCTTCTAATATTTTCACTGTAGAAGATTCGAAGGCAACTCTATCATCGCCAAGTATTGCTCTGTATTTCTCAATCGTTCTTCTCAAATTATATATTGCTTCATTCATTTTTTCTCTATAATAGGAAATTGCATCAACTGACTCTCTTTCCAATTCATCCATGCTTCCAATAATTGATTTTAGCCCATCAGCCTCTTCTTTTGTACTTTCATATTTACTTTTCCAATTGTCTAATTCTTTCTCTAGGCTATCAATCTTTTCATTGGACTCTTTCAATTTGCTTGACAATTCATCCACTTTCGTATTTAATTTATTAACTTCATCCTGCACTACATAGTATTGGCTCTTCCAATAACTTACATCTTTTTGAAGAGTATCTATTTCTTCTTCTTTTGTTTTCAATTTGCTTGATAATTCTTCTGTTTTTCTTTTTGCATCCAAATATTGACTCCACCAATATTCAATTTCCTTTCTAAATGCTCTCTCTAACGCTGGAATATTATAAAGTCTTTCATAAGTTTCTGCTGCCGCAACACCCAAACCCACTCCAAATAAAAACTTAAATAAGTCTCTTCTATTCATTAATTGATTAAGGTAAGAAAGCTATTTAAGTTTTTAACAAAACTTTAGAATTTTTTATTAAAAAATAAAATTTTTGAATGAAAAAAGATAAAGGAAAAGAAAATCTTATTAATGTTTTAACGATGGCTTTAGTTATTGGGATTTTTATTTTAAGCTTAGGAATATTTCTAGTTGGTAAACATATACCTTATGGAAATCTAGTTCTAATCGTTGGATCTACTATAGTTTATATTTCAATCATAATACTAGCTTGGAAGGTTTAAGAGCTAGAAGGTAAAAAGCTTAAACTCGTAAAAGCTAAACTCAGACATCTTTTATCCTCACTAAATTCTAAACTTGCTGGAAGATCACAACTTGAAGTAAACTTTATCTTATTCCACCCTTCTACTAAATCCAATATTATTGGAAATTCCATTCCACTTTTAGCAATCTTTTCGGAAAAAATCAATTTATCATCTAATGTTATATTCAAATTCCTATCAGAAAAGTATGTCCAGCCGACTTTTACGTATAACTTCACACTTGAATTTTGAGGAGAGAATAGACGAATTTCTCCTTCGTTGCTCATCCATCTAAAGTAGCTACCATAAGCACTTTCTAGACCATAAAATCCTTTAGCGATTTTTTCTATATTTTTTATATCAATTTCTTCTTTTTGAATTTCAGAAATAGCCGCTCCTAAGCAACGTATATCTTTAGCAACATATCCACATGCATCTACAAGGAAAATAATTTCGTTTACACCTTTTCTTAAAACTACTGGCAAATGAATTGATGCTATTGTCTCGTTAACATTGTATTCGTTTATCTTCATCCCATTAACATAGATTTTCAAAATTCTTTTTTGAGCTGGTAGTGTCCAGACATTAAACTTAATTAGAAATAGATTAGTTTCGTTGCTCAAAACATAGACTTTTGAATTCGTGGAAAACCATCTAAATTTGATTTCGTTATATTTTTCTTCGTCAAAGAAATTGAAATATTCTATATTTTTCAAATTCTCTAGACTAAGGTTTCTTAGAAATAGGCTTAAACATCTATTATCGTTTTTGCTAGGCACCTCACATGCTGGATAAGTTTCTAGCTTAATTTTTGTTATGTTTGATGGCGACAAAATTAAAGAAATTTTTTGCGATTTTTCAGCTGGAATATTGAAAACGTAAGATTTTCCATCAACTTCAATATGGAGTTTTCTTGGTTGTCTAAAACTTTCAAGCTCTAAAGAAAGTTTAGTGTAGTCCATCTGCTTTATTAAATAAATCATTGAAGAAGAAGACATCCATCTTCCGATTTCTTCTTTTTCGTACCATCCGCTACCAAAATGTACTATTTCTTTCAACTCATCTAAATCAATCAAACTAATATTTCTTACGAAAAAACTTAAACACCTAAAGTCTTTAGAGTTATTTTCTAGATGAGCCGGAATTTCGCATTTATCAGAATATAATTCCAACTTGTTCAATCCTTTCTTTAAAGTTAAAGGAACAAAAAGCGACTGAACTTTAAAGTCTCCTAGTGATTGATTGTTTAGAATAAGCTTAATATCTTCAGCCCTATAATAAGGAATTGAGGCACTAAAGAAAACGGTTTTTTCTTCATCAGAATAGATGTAAAGTGTCGATTTTTTAGATGCCCATCTTCCACCGTATTTTTCTTCATCATACCAACCGCTTCCAAAATAAACTCCTGGTTTTCTAAGTTTAGCCATATCAATCAGACTTATGTTTTTTACTGCCAAACTTAGACATCTTAAATCACTTGAATTTTTTTCTTCAAAGGCTGGAATGTAGCAGTCATTTGAAATGATTGTTAGTCTATTTAATCCCTTATTAAGTTCTATCGGCTCGAAAACTCTATACCCTTGAAATTCTCCTATTCTCTTTTTATTAAGTAAAAGAACAAATGTTATGTTTTTATATGTAGATAGAGAAACATTCAAAAATACATTTTCATATTTATCAGAATATATGTAAAAGCTTGCATTCATGGACATCCAATAATCATCGTACCAATTGCTTCCAAAATAAATTCCTGGTTTCAAATCATTCTCGTAAACAATTGTAATGTTTCTTAGAACTTTAGTTAAACATCTATAATCATTCGAGCCATTTGAGATATATGCAGGAACTACGCATGAATCGGAAATAAATTTTAGCTCGTTTATTCCTTTTTTCAAAACAACTTTTTCAAAGAATGTTTGAGCATAAAATCGTCCAATAAATTTATTGTTTAAAAAGGCAGAAACATTAACATTTTGATATCCATCGAATGAAATGTTTAGAAATGCTATTCTTGTTTGAGGAAAATAAATGTACAATACCGAATTATTGCTCATCCATCTTCCATATTTTTCTGGAGTATAAAAACCGCTACCGTATACAACTTTTATGTCTCCAGTTAAAAGAGTTTCTAAAGGAATAACTGAAATGTTTTTTACTCCAAAGCTCAAGCATCTTGCATCAAAACTAAGATTAAAGGGTGTTGTATTCAACTTCATACATTCTAATAAATTAGAACATATCAATTGATTTTCAACATAGAGAGGAATCTCACAATCTTCTTTTGAGAGAAGCAACAGCTTATTTTCGCCTTTTTTAAACTTAACTGTTTCAACAATATTCTCTGGAGATACATAACTACCTATAATATTTTCATTCATATACAATTCTAAAGTTTTGCCCCTGTAATTAACAACCGAAATATTTATTATCACGTCTCTCTCAATTGGGGAGAAAATGTATATTTCTCCGTTTTTGCTACTCCATATAGCAGTTTCATTTGTGCCTTGAGGCAACCATCCTTTACCAAAAGCTAAGTATTTAAATTCAATCCTGGAAAGAGAAATAATAATTATTATTAATAGCAATAAAATGTCCAATCTTAAATTTAGAACTTTAAAACTAGAAAGCTCTTTGTGCCAGATTAAAAGAAGTATTGAAAGTAAAATTGGTATAACAACAAATGGAATGCGAAGAGTCAAAATTCCAAAATTTTCTAGAGTAAATAATTTTATTTCTTTCTTTGGCATTACTTTAAAATCTCTTATATCTGGTATTTCTCCGGCCAACAAAAACTCTAGAATTCTGCTTCTTGGACCATTATCTAGAAAAGCTGGCAAATAATGTTGGTAAAGAGGATTCAGTTCTCTGAATTTTTTAGCAAAAAATGACTTTTCATACCAGTCGGCATATAAATATGCGCTGGTTTTTGTAAAAACAACTATCACTCCCTCCCAATTAGCAGCTGTTGAAAGAAACGTATGAAAAGTTGAAATTAGAATAGACAAAGAAAAGAGACCTATTAAAATCTTGCTTCTTTTAAATTTCTCATCTTCCAAAAGATAACCAATAGGAATAACCATTAGAGGTAAAGAATTTACTAAATACCTTGGACCGAAACTTGAACCACCAAACCAGTATCCATGTAAAGAAATAGAAAGCACGGATAAAAGAAATGTAAAGAAAGAAAGATAAAAAATTTGCTTATTTCTTTTAAAGACAAAAAACAAGCTTACAATGAAAAATATTAAAAATGGGTTATAAAAAATAATTCCACGATACGGAAATATAAGCAAGTGTAATATTTTGAGAATCCATTCTACACTAATATCAGGAAGAGATTTAAGTGATAAGAGAAGAGGTTCTGGACAAAATTCAAAGTATTTTTTACCGTATGTACAGGGATATATACTTGGATCTATAAAATTATAATAAATGAAAAAACCAATGGGGTTATTGAAAATAGAGAAAGAATAAATAAAAAGTGACAATACTCCTAATGCGAAGGATAGAAAAAACTTTATTCTTTCGATTATCGATGTCTTATTCCAAATGAAGAAAATCAAAGGAACTGCAACCAGTATTGAAGTATAATCAATAAGAAATGATAAGCCAAGTAAAATTCCCCCTATAACATACTTTTGTTTATAATCTTTTTGAAGAATATAAAATGACAAAAGAAGTAAGAAAAGAGAAAATGAGGCTCCCATCAAAACTGTTGAATAGGGAAAAACTAAGGATAATTCAAAAACAATGGAAAGTAATAAAGATGTTTTTTTACTAAAGTATAAAAGAAGAATCCTTCTAAATAAAACTACAGAAAGTGCTCCAACTAGAGAGGAAAGGAGAATTACACCAAAAATCATTGTCATTAAAACGCTCTTTTCTATGTTGTCATATATAAAGTAAACTGTTGTATTGAATTGTGGTTGTGGAACTAAAACATATTTGTTCGTGCCAAACTGCTCTCCAAAATAAGTTTTAAAAATGAAATAAATCGATGATAAAAAGAGAGAAATTCCTGGAGCCTTATCAGAGTAATACTTTCCATTAACTAATATTCTATCGCCTGTGAAATTTGCATAAGTGTTTATATCAAAAGTATTTTTTTCTATTATAGAAATTGCTGTTAAAAGTCGAGTATCTTCATTCCATCCTACCCAATGTATAAATAAAGAGTAGAGAATAAAAAAAGTGAGGAAAATTTTCAACTCCTCGACTTTCAAAAATCCCATTAATTGTGTTATTTTTTCAAAGGATAAAAATTGTAAAATTATCTAAAATCTTTTTATATTTAGAATTACTATACATAAAATGCTTGAGAATTTTTACAAATTATATTGGTATATTTCTCTAAAAAAAATTGATGAAAAAAAAGTAAAGGATTTAAAAAAAGAAAGATTAAAAGAAATAGTAAAATATGCTTATGAAAATGTTCCCTTCTATCGAAAACTTTGGAAAAAACTAAACTTATCTCCAAGCAATATTAAAGACGAAGAGGATTTAAAAAAATTACCAATAATTGATAAAAAAACCATTAAGAAAAATTATCATTCTTTTATTTCACGAGAGTACAAAGGGTTTGTTGACCAACTAAACTTCCAGTTTTTATTTTTTAGACAAACCTCTGGAAGCACGGGAAAACCTTTAAGAGTTTATTTTGATATTCCAACAAAAACCTATCTCGATGCGGTATATGCAAATGCTCTTGTATATGCAGGATATAATCCTTTTAAGCCTCTTCTCTACTATTGGTGGTCAATGAGAGAAAATAAATGGTATTCTAAAATTTTTGGATATTTTAAGAAAATTTTTGTTCCAATCCATTGGAATGAATTAAAGCAACTAGAATTTATGCAGAAAATAAAGCCTGAATATATATATTATTATCCCTCTCAACTTTTTTTCATTGCAAAGTATATTCTACATAATAACATCAGATTAAATTTTAAGCCTAAGATAATAATTACTCATGCTGAAATCTTGACAGAAACTATGAGGAAAACAATAGAAGAAGCATTTGATGCTCCAGTTCATGATGAATACGGATCTAATGAGTTTAATAGAATAGCATTCGAGTGTAAGTATAAATTAGGCTATCATGTACCTGAAGATGCTTTGATTGTTGAGATTTTAGATGAGAATGGAAATGAAGTTAAGGAAAATGAGACTGGCGAGGTTGTTATAACTTCTCTGTTGAATAAAGCAATGCCTCTTGTAAGATATAGACAAGAAGATTATGCAATTAAAAGTAATGGCAAATGTGAAATTGCCTATCCAATAAGAATAAAAAGCATAGAAGGAAGAAAACAACACTCTATTAGCAAAAAAGTTACTCAAAAAAAGCTTATGGAGTTGTTAGTTAATATTTGCAAAGATTTTTGGAAATGCCAATTATTTTTTGATAATCAATTAAAAGCAAGGTTAGTAGTTGTCCCTTGGAAAGAATCTGGCTATCCTGATATTAAACCGCTTAAAAGATACTTCAAAGAAATAAATGTTGTTTTTTCGAAGGATGTAATGAAAAACGAAAAAACAGGAAAGTGTATTTTAGTAGAAAAAACTAGCAAGGTTTGATGTCTATAATTTTCATAGTTACGGTAGTGCCTCTAAGAAAATACTTTTTGGGTTAAATAGAAATTCTGGCATTATTTAATAATTTTATCGACTTAAACTCTACCTTTTTCACTAGATACATTAGTTTTTAAGCATGATTGTTGATATAAATTATAATCATAAAGAATCCTGTGGATATTAGGAAAAACTTCTTTACTTTGACAAAAGCTAAAAATAGTTTTATAGATTGGGATAGAAAGTTCTAGTATCAAGCAATATACTTCTCGATTAACTTAAAATTCTTTTGTGCTCTTTTTTTCAATTTTTCTGCATTTAGTTGTATAATACTTTTAATTTTGCTTTTAAACAAAACTAGATCTTCTACTTTTTTTATTATCATTTTCGATGTTAACTCATCTAAATTAAGTGTAAATCGATCTAAGTTCATCTCCTTATGAAAATTTTTAACTCTGGATAGATTTTCGCAAGTTATAGCTATTGTTGGGATACCTTCGGAAATAGCAAATACTAATGGATGAAACTTCATACTTAAAAGCAACTCGCTTTGTTTTATTATTCCTTTAATCTCCTCAGGAGAATACAACTCTTCAATTATTTTAAAACTATCTTTATACTTCATTTTTTTACGTATCTTATATGCTAGAATCCTATCATCTCCTACACGAGAAATTTGTGTAGGAATAAAAATCAATTGAAAACCTTTATCAATTAAATTATCAAAAGCTTCTGGCAAAGCTTCTAGTAATATCTCCTCATTATAAATTTTTCTAACAGACCATCCTCTTTTTTGTTGAAATTGGGGGTGCAAACAAACAGAAATAATTCGCTTATTTTTCTTAATTTCATATTTTTTAAATATTCTTTCAATATCGCTAGTTGGAGCTGATTTAATAAGAGCAGCTGGGTCTGAAACTAAGTGAATATTTTTTAATCCTAACTTCTTAAAATATAAGTAGGAAAATTTGTCACGAAGTGTTATTAATTCAAATTTACTAAGTATCTTCCGAAGCAAAAATTTTCTAACCTCAAATTTTATAGGCTTAGCAGAAACTGCAGAAATTATTACTTTCTTACCTAGTATTTTTGAAATGAACGGTTTACTCAACCGAAAAGTTAATCCTCCGCCTGAATCATCAATTAATTCTCCTCCTACAACAAATGTATCTGAAGTTTTTATTTCTCTTATAACTTCTATAGGAGAAAAGTGTGAAATACTTTTGACATGATGAAATCTCATAGTGTATTCGGGATCCCATGAGAATACCGTAATTTCCTGGAAGTAGTTTTTTAAAAAATATAGTTTGTTGTAAAATTGCTTCAGCACCCATATTTGGAATTCCGTACCACCCTGAAATCACTACTTTTCTTTTCATATCCTAAATGCGCTACAACGTTTTTAAAACTATTTTTATTTAAAACTTACCGTAAATTTTTTATCATCTTATCTTATGTTAAACGGATTCAAAAGATATGAGAAAAGTGGGAAAGACTAATAAGGTTGAATGTCTATATAATCAACCGCTGCCCACTCACCGTTCCAGAGTCCGCATCCTTTATCTGCTGCGTAGCTTTCTGCTCTTACTTTAATTCTCTTATTCGAAAAGTAGGAGGATAAATCAACTGAATAATCGTACCACCTTCCATTTCTAATAACTTTGTCAAAAATAATGTAGTCCTTTCCTTTTTCTAAGTCTGTCACTATTACTTTTATGCCAACGTCTGCACAATCACCAACAAAACCACCAATGCCTGCTTGTAGAACGTCAGGAGGAAATATATCAGCTACATTTGCTATTCCAAAAACTAGTTTATATTTTCCTGATGGTAAGTAGGTCTCTTGTTCTATATATCTACCAATTGTTGAAGTCACAGGATGGATAATAGCAACGCCATTTCTTCCTCCCAATTCTCTAATACTATAGCCTACAAAGGCCGTCCCTTTCCAATCTGACGATGTGGGAAGAAGATCGTTTGGCGACACTCCTTCGCTTAACGAAAGAAAACCTGCAGCACTATGAATTATATCAGGATTTTTTATGTAAGTACCTAACAAAGTTGGCTTGGAAGATAGTGATGTAATGATAAAATAGGGTTGTAAAGAAGATGGTTGTCGAGTTGAAAGGAAGGCTACTACAGCTACTATTAGAAGAAATAAACCAATGCTAACGAACAACCATTGTCTGTTCATAGAAATAGTTTAAATTGGGTATTTAAGTATTTTTCTTTTTTCTAGAAACTTATTAGTTGATTGACAATAAATGGATTTTCCATCATTCTCTTTTTATATTCAACAGAATTTACGTATTTTCTGTATTTATTAGCTATTTTGGAAAAGAGCAGCTTTGGAAGAGTAAACTTATGGTATCTTAAATTTCCTACTTCAAGAAGAGAAATCTCGCTAAAAGTTAATCTACCGTCGCTTAGAAGGTAAACCGTTGCTATACCTTCAAAATTTGGCTTATTATTCATTAAACTTGGATTTAAAATATATCGGTAAAACCTTAATCTTAGAAAATTCTTTATCGTGCCTATTACGCCTTTTCTTTTTTCTAAGGAATATCTAACTAAATATAAAAGGTTTTTCCTTATTATGCTAACAGAAGGGGAAATATTTAAATCTAGATTGAAAAGTTTTTCACGGTTTTGAGCTACACAAAAAGCAAAAGAATCTGGAGAAAGTTTTCTAATAACATTCAGTAAATTGTATAATTTACCAACATTAAAAATTGAGATTACACTGTTTATTCCTACTATCAATCTTCGACTTTTTATTTTCTTTAATTTTTCAATTGTTTCAACAGCTTTGTCAAAACTTCCTTTAATACCTCTTATTTTGTCGTGTAATTCTCTATCACCATCAATTGAAACATTGACTATTATTGTGAGATTTTTACACTTCATGAGAATTTCTTTTACATCTTTCTCTATTATATCTGGCAATGAACCATTTGTAGTTATAGTTAATACATTAACTTTGCTTTTTTCATAAGCTATTTTTACTATTTCTACTAAATCTCTACGAAGAAAAGGTTCTCCACCAGTAATAGTAAGCCAGAAAATTTTAGGAAATTGTGAAAAAATTCTTTCTATTTCGTTTAATTTCAATTCTTTTTTCTTTTCTTCAATTGGATTATTCTTCCATATGTTGCAAGTTTTACAAAGTTGATTGCAGTAATTGTTAACAGAGAATGTTAAGAAAGAAGGCAAAATTTTAGGCCATCCAAGCTTTACAAAAAGGTTATAACCTAACAGATATTTGAAAAACTGGAAAGTTGATAATAGATCAAAAATAACTTTTTCCATATTTATTTTATACCAAAATAAATTAATGTTTCTTTCATTCCTCGATAAAAAGTATATGGGGGTTTAAAATTGAATTCTTTGCGGAATTTTTTTGACGAATACACTATCCCTCTTCTTGCATGAGTGAAAGAACCTGTAAATATAGAATAAATAGTGAAAATCGAACTAGGTATTTTTATTTTTCGTGCATTTCTCTTTCCAAGAATTTTTGCTATTGTAAGTGAGATTTGAGAAATAGAATAAGCCCCATCAGAAACAATATAAACTCCTGATTTTGCATTCCTCTTTGAAACTAGATACAAAGTCTCTACTAAATTCTTCACATAAATAAGATTAATTTTAATTGGAGAGAGCGGAAGAATATTCGCCCTTAAAATTAAAGTAGAAAAATCAGCAAAAGTTTTTTGCCAATCTCTAGGACCGAAAATTCTAGGTGGTCGAAATATATAATATTTTATTCCATAAGTCTCACAAAAATCTTTAACAAGCCTTTCGCATTCAAGTTTACTTTTTCCGTACCACTCATATGGTTTACATGGAGTTGATTCATCTAGAGGTTTTTTAGAAGCTATTAGACCCATTGCTTTGGTACTACTCATAAAGACAAATTTTTCTGCATCTTTTTTTCTTGCAATTTCTAACATTTTCTTTGTTGTTTGAATGTTATCTATATAAGAAGTATATGTAGAATTATGATTAACTGCTAAATGGTATACAATTTTTATATTTGAAGGTAAATTCTCGTCTCTTAAAAATTTTACATCTTTCCTCAGAAAGTTGAACTCTTTCTTAAGAATGAAGTTTTTGAGATTAGTCAATTTTCCGTTGAGTAAATTATCTATTCCTATAACTTCGAAATAGTCTAAGAGTGATTCGGTTAAGTGACTCCCCACAAAACCTGCAACACCACTAATGAAAACCTTATTCATATCTTATATCTACACGTTTACAAATAACTAAATTAATCACTTACTTAATGTCTCTCTTAAATTAAAGAGATAAAAAACTACATCTTTGGTTCCTCGGAAGGACTGATCCATGTACGCATTGGCTTTCTAATATTTTCAAGGCTTTTCACCAATCTTAGGAACAATCTTTCAATTACATTCATAATGTAATTTTAGATTTATGCTTTATAAAGTTTTCGGTTGGGTGAAGCGTGCCTAAAAATTCATTATAAAACATTATAAAATAAGTAAGTAATTCTCATGTAAGTTCTTTCTACCTCTTACTTTGTTTGGTTTTACTAGAGGTAAATAGCCTGCTTTGACCATTGCCTTAAGTATGATGTTATTATCGTACCATGCGGTAGCTCTTAATGGAGCTAGAAAGCTTGAGCCAAAAGCTATTGGTACTGGATAAACTGTATTTGCAGCTTTCCTAATTAGCAAATGAAATTCAACCAAACTTTTATTTCAGCTTGTAAACTTCGTTGAATCTAGGATTGAAGAGATATATCCAAGCAACTGCTTGACCTTTCTTCCTAAAGCCATAACAATTCTTTCTATTAAGCTAGAATCAAACCGAGCTTTCCCAATAAGCTATCGTTGATTTAGGAACCCTTTCATTGCATACTAATTCTATAAACTAGATTCTGCATATCTAAGCAACGCTTTCCTAGCTTCCTTAGCAACTATCAAGCTTAAGTATTCCTTAAGCTTTTTTGGTTTCCTTCCCTTTTGCTTAGGTCTTTTTGGCTCGGAGATAAAACTTTTAATAGTTCTGATTAACAATCTTGTATCGTTAATTATTGGAGACCATCCAAGCCCTATAATTAACATTATCAGCCCTCGCCAATAATTTTTGGATACCCTGGTTTTGGGTTTTTATTCTATAATTTTAGCTTGGGGTGAAAAATTTTTAGCCATTTTCTATGTTCTGGAGACACTAGAGATCTAATCTTGTTTTCAATTTCCCATTTAAAGTGCGTAAAACATTGTAGAAAAATTGGTGAGATTTCTTTATACGTGCCTTTATAAATTCTCCACAAATATAAAATCTTCCCGCGTGGATAATTTTTAGGTATAAAAACAAATTTTTCTTCTATATTCTTGTTTTCTACGATTGCCTCATGAAAACTTTCAGGAAAATTTACACCAAAATCTATACCAAACGGAACGTAAGTAAGTCTGGGATTAATCTCTATCAAGTATAATTTACCATCCTTAATAAGAAACTGAGGAGATGCTAATCCAAAGTATTTTATTTTCTTAAAAAACCCCCCTAACTCATTAATAACATTTATTAACTTATTACGTGAAACTACTTCTCTTACTACAGCCCTTTTTATCTCAAACTTTTTATCAATCAGTAAATTCATTGCTATTCCATCTTGAAATGGTATATACTCTTCTATTATTGGCTTTTTTCTAGCTAATCTAATCATTCTAGAGTATTTTTTAAGTTCAGAAAAGTTTGTGCATACTCTAACATATTCGCCACCACATCCTATATTAGGTTTAATAATACATGGAAATTTAATTATCTTCTCGTAGGATTTAGGCACATAGAAAGACTTAAAATTTTCGCTTTCCAAATGCTTCTTTAAAATGTTTTTGTCATATAATGTAAGGTAAGATTTATATGAGGGGTAAACATCCTTAATTTTTAACTCCTTTTTATATTTAATAAGCGGCTTGGTTGTATTCTCATAAAAACTCAAAACTAATGATATTCCATACTTTTCACAAACCTTTTTAATTTTACTTATAAAAGTTCTTTCTTTACCTCTTTCTTGAACCTCTATTTTTCCTATGTTTGAATAAGGTATATATATCCTATAGGCAAGCGACTTTGAAAAAAAAATCGAGGGAATTGCTAAATTACTACCACCAATAACAATATATCCCTTCCTTCTGTAATACCATGTAAATGGTAGTACATTGCTCGCTTCTACATTCAATATCAGGATTTTGTTTTTGCTGGTTTTCATACATAAATTATGGTAAACAAATTAAACTCTATCATTTAATCTTTTAATTGCCACTATATAAAAAAACAAGTTTAGGGTTGGAAAATTGAAAAATGAATGAAGAAAAAAAGGCGGTAAACTAAAAAAATTATTTAAAAGGAGTGTCCAATAAATAGATAGACCATTATCAAAATAAAAGGGGAAAGTGTATCCTTTCTTATGAATGAAAAATCCGTTTCTCCTTAACACATTTTCTACGCTCTTTCGACTCCTAGGGAATGAGGGCAATGTAAGGTTAGCAATTTTAACTGACTTGTACCTATAATTCCATCTTTGTATGTTAAAATATTCGGAATTCAAATGATAAATCAAGTATATTCCATCTTCCTTTAATACTCTATAAACTTCTTTTATTGTTTTTTTCAAATCTTTAAAAGGCAAATGATCTGTTGTGCTAAAATCTATAACTATATCAAACTTTTCATCAGGAAACGGAAGATTCTTAATGTCTCCATTTTTTACAAAAGCTTTTCTAAAACCAAAAAACTTAATATTTTTTCTTGCCATTTTTACTAATTCCCTATCTATATCAACAAAGTAAATCTCTTTAGGATTGAAAATTTTTTTTATGAGAAAAGGTAAATGTCTTATTTTAGACTCTCGTAAAGAAGATTCTTCCCACACATCAAATTTTAAAATAGACAAATTATTTGATGGTTTAATCTTTCTTACTTCAATAAAAGGATACAGAAAAAGATAAAAATACATTTTAGAGAAAGCCTTTTCGCTCTCTCTCAAAATTTTTGATTTATAAAGAAAAGCATATTCATCTTCTTTTCTTCTCAATTTGAAATATGGAAATATCCCTTCCATACTAATATTAATCACAAAATAAAAATAAATAATTTATGAAAATTTCTGTCTTAATACCAAGTTTTCTCGAAAAGAGAAGATTAACTGCTCTTGTTAATACGCTTCTAAAAGATAAACCCTCTAAAAATATTCAGCGAATCATTATCGTCACTCCTAACGAAGTGAAATTGCCTAAATCAAGGAAAATTGTTGTCATAAAAGAAAGAAAAAGAAAAGGTAAATCCTATGCAATAAAAATTGGATTAAAACATATAAATACATCTCTAGTCCTCTTGTTAACTTCTGATATAAGAATAAGAAAAAATTTTCTTCAATACCTACTTTCTCATTTAAAAGATCCTACAATCGGTGCGGTAGTTGGTAGACCTATAGCTGATAAAAATAGTAAAATATACAAATTTTCAAAAATCATTTGGGATTTGCATCATTTACTTTGTTTACATCAACCAAAAGGAACAGAAATAATGCTATTCAGAAAAATTTTCAAAGATTTTCCTTTAGTTTCAGCCGATGAAGTTTTTATAGAATACAAAATAAGAAAAGCAGGATATAAAATTGTTTACGAACCAAGAGCCTATGGATATACCAAAACACCATACACCTTACTTCAATTTTTTAGGCAAAGGAGAAGGAGCTTTAATGGCCATCTGCAAATAAAAGAAAGATATAAATTCGAAACAAGTAGCATGAAAATTAGCTTACTTTTGAAAATAGTTCTTGAGTATCTAAGAAAAGAACATTCGCTGAAAACTTTTTTTAATCTTCTAATAGTTATTTTTATAGAAATTCTAGCAAGGATTTGCGCAACGATAGATGCAAAAAGAAATAAGTATGAAATAATATGGGAACGTTCTTTAAATAGATTTTAATGTTTTTATGGAAATTAACCTTTAGGTAGACAACAATGTTTGAATATATAAAAAATGTGAGAAAGAATATAACTTCTTTTGATTATTTTTGGCTTATTTTGTTAATTATAGCTAGAAAATTTGTTGGGTTTTTACCAGAGATAATTTTAACTTTTCGTAGAGTTAAAAAAGTAAACTTAAAATTTACGCATAAAAATGTTGTTAAGTTTAAATGGAAAAATCACTTACTACGGTTATATCTTCCTAATATTACAAATGTTCATGCGTTATACATGCTATATTCTTATATGAGCCAATTTGTAAAACAAGATTATAAGATATTAAAGGTGAGAGGAAAGGAAGTTGTGGATATAGGAGCATATACTGGGGATTCTTCAATCTATTTTGCATTGAATGGAGCAAAACATGTTTATGCTTTTGAACCTTATCCTTTCTCCTATAGAATTGCTACTTGAAATATTAAGATGAATAAATTAGAAAATAAGATTACTCTTTTTAATGAAGCAATTGGAAGAAATAAAGGATTAATTTACATTAACAAAAATTATAAAAACCCACCTGGAGCACAGTTAAAGAATTTTAAGAAAGGAAAAAAGTTAAGATTACAACATTGAGAGATATAATTAAAAGATTCAAACTAAGAGATGCAATATTAAAGATGGATTGTGAAGGTTGTGAATACAATAGTATTCTAAACGCCTCAAATAAGGATCTAAGAGTTTTTAAAGAAATAATGATTGAATATCATTATGGTTATATTAATCTGATGAAAAAACTACTAAAAGCAGGATTCAAGGTGAAAGTTACTAGACCTATATATACCTTCAACAAATACGCAAAAAATCCTCATACAGTAGTTGGTTTCCTTTATGCTTACAGACAAGATAAATAGTTTGGTATTAGGATAGAAAATTATTCCTACTCTCGTTATTCTTGAAACTTAACTCTCAACAACAATAGTTATCCTTCTATTATTCTTTCCCTTATTTTCCCTTTTAACTATTTTTATTCTTCCTACTTCTTTTGTTGATCTAACATGAGTTCCTCCATCCAACTGTAAATCTATATCACCAATGCCAACAACTCTCAAAACATCAAATTTTTCATACTTGCTCTCATCCATCAATCTTTTCAACTCAGGGTGTTTTTCCAATTCTTCCTTGCTAATTATCTTTGAAAATGTTGGTAAGTCTTTTTCCACAATTTCATTCGCTTTTTCTTCTATAAATCTAACAATTTCGTCATCAAGCTTTTCCAAATTGAAATCCATTCTTGCTCTATCCTCATAAATTTGACTTCCTGTAAACCTTATATCACCAAAAGCTTTTACCAAAACTGCAGAAATTATGTGAGCTGCTGTATGCAAACGCATTATCTTATGCCTTCTTTCCCAATCAATTTTCCCATGAACAATATCTCCAACTTTAAAATCTGGCTCTCTTTCTAACAAATGAACAATGTTTCCATTAGCATCATAATAAGTATCAACAACCTTTATTCCATTAATTTCTCCTGTATCTCCTGGCTGACCTCCACTTCTAGCATAAAAAGCAGTTTTATCCAAAATAACTTCTTTTCCTCTAATCTCTAAAACTTTTGCATCGAATTCTTTTAAATAAGCATCTTGCCAAAAAAGTTTTTCTGTCATTAGTAAAATTATTGAAATGAAAAATAAAAATAATTTTGGGAATACAACACAATAGCCCCGTCGTCTAGCGGTCAAGGACGCAGAATCTAGCGGAAGCCTCTGGAGCCTGAGACGGCGGTTCGAATCCGCCCGGGGCTATTTTTTGATTAATTTCAAAACAACTTTCACAAATTCTTTAATGTCTTTTATATCTTGTTTTACTATTTCCACTAATTTTTCTTTCTTAACAAAAGCATACCTATGAACCAAAAAATTTCTAAACTCAGCCATCTCTTTTAATCTTTCATCGAGTTTCTTGTAGATTATCCTATTTTCCTTTAGAACCTCAAAAGCATCGCTATAACTCATGGGTCTTCTAAAATCAAAAGCAGAAATTATATGATTTGCAATATCGAAACATGCTTCTATGCTCTCAAGAAGCGCATGTTTTAAAGCTAATTCATCTCTATAACTAATTTATCCTTCAACAATCTCTCTAGCCTATTTAATATTTCTCTCTATAACATCAATCATAAGCTGAATAAGCTTTCTATCCAATTCCATATTTCTCAAACCTCTTTTCATCAAACTGCTTCATTAGCTCATTATACTCTAAAATTTCTGGAATCTTTTCCGTTTCAAATTTAACTCTCAAATTTTCACCTCGCGAAAACACTAGTTTTCCTCTTCTAAATACTTCTGAAAGAAAAAGTGTTGGTTTGTCGTTAATTACAAAAATATCAAACTCTTTTCCAACCTCTTTCTATAAATTAAGTGCTAGCCTCGCCTCAAAATTAACATCAGCTTTTACCTTTTACATAAACAGCTAAATCTATATCTTTTGAATATTTGTTTGAAAGAAAAGAGCCAAACAAATAAGCAAATGCTACTTTCTTTTCTTTTTCCAAAACCTCGGCTATTTTTCTTATAATTTCCTCTTTCTCCATTCATTACTTTTTATTGCCAAAATAAAACCTCTATTTAAATTCTGAGCAACAAAATCAATGAAATGTTGAATGAAATAGTAAACTTTTTAATAGCAATAATTTACCAAAATCTTTTCCTTGGGATATTTCTTGGCGTCTTTCTAGAAACAATATTTCCACCAATACCAAGCGAGATAATACTACCTTTATCAGGGTATCTCATCTCTTTCTATAATTTAAGTTTTTTTGGACTAATTCTAGGAATATTAATAGCAACAGTTGGTACAACAACAGGATCTTTATTATACTACCTCGCTGCTTTGAAGTTTAGAAGAAAATTTGTTGAAAAATATGGTAAATATTTTTTCATAGACAAGAAAAAACTGAGAGCTGCTGACAATTGGTTTAAGAAACATGGTAGAAAAGCGGTATTCTTTGGAAGGATGCTTCCCGGAATAAGGGAATTAATTTCTTTACCAGCCGGTTTTTCAAAAATGAAACTCAAAGATTATATAATCTATACTTTCTTTGGTTCTTTAATCTGGTGCTCATTCTTAACTTCTCTCGGATATTTTCTTGGAGAGAATTGGAAAGCCTTACAACTAGAAAAATTCTCACACTTAATTTTCTTTACAATAATACTTGCGATAATCACTTACTTAATTTTCAAGAAGCTTGTTAAAAAATTGCAAAAAATTTAATCTGCATCTTGCTCATAATCTTCTCCTTTCTTCAGCTTATCAAACGCGTTCTTCAGTTCCTTACTTAAATAAAAAGCATGAGATGCAAAGCTAAACATATTGCCACTCTTTAAAAATCTGTAGGCTTGTTCAAAAGTTTCAAAAGAATTTTTCCATAGAATAAAAGAATTATCTGGCGTCCTATGCTCTAAAACAACTTTTCCATTTTCTAAATAAATTAAAAAGTTTCCTTTTGGATCCTCTACAAATTCCCTCATTTTTCCAGAATACTTCTCTATAACCTCTTTTGCTCTCTCGAAATCTGTTTGATAGATATGAGCGCTTATACTTATGCTTGTAATACTACCAATCTTATAGTCAGTATTGGCTCTCTTGTTTATCTCACTAACAATAAATTTTGCAAGTTCTATTTGAGCAACAAAATTTAGTGGCCAAGCTTTAAACATATCATTGCTTCTTATGATTACAGTATGATTGTAGAAATTATCTGTTATTATTCCTTGAACTCCTATAATACAAGGAGGATTTCCTATATTTTGATCTTTTTCATGATCCCAGCTAACTACTAAAGCTCTTCTAGAGTATGGAGATTTAGACAACTTTTCAATCAAATAGTTTATTTGATTTTTGCCGAATCTATGAGCGAAAAATCTTTCTCCATAAGTATATTCAACGCCTTCTGGCTTTTTTGGATTTAAAACTTCATTTATGTGCCTATCAAAATTTTCTTTTTCAATGAATTCAAAAAACTCTTTTTCTAGCTTATAATCATTCCCATATAGACCCAAAGTAACAACAACATTAAAAAATTCCTTTTGTGGAATTTCATATTCGCTAAACTTCAAACTGCCAAACCTCATTATCAAATCCAAAATTTTAACCCAGGCTCTAAAAACGCTTTTATTGTCATAGATATAATGTCCACTTAAAGGAAATGGGTAGCTTTCAATATTGCTCTTTTCTTCAACTTTCAAATCAATTTTTTTTCTTTTTGGCTTTTCTTCTTTATAATTCTTTTCGACCTCTTCAAAAAGCTTTTCAATTTTCATTTCTTTTGCTTCTTTTCTTAAATCAACAAGCTTAACAGATCTAACAATTTCTTCAACCTTATCTTTATCAAGAATTATTACTGGTAAATTAGTGTTCTTTTCTCCGAAAACTCTAGCCAAAGTTTCTCCGCTAGTGGATAAATCATGGCCATATAGAATTAATGTATCTATTTGCGGATTTTCTGCTAAAGTTTCAAAAATGTAGTTTATGCCATGAGAGGTATAAGTTGTTCCAATTATTCCAACTTTCTTTTTTAAATTTTCGGGAATTTTTTCAAGTAGAAAATCTTTCTTGGTCCAAAGAGTAGAAATAGCAACATTGCTTTTAGGATTTATAATAAGAATATCTTTTTTCATTTTTTTGATGTCTTTTCCTCACTTAAATGTTTTGCTTCATCAAATACTCTCTAACTTTATTGCTTATCTCTTTTAGTTCTTCGTCTCTTGCTCTCTCCCCATGCAAAGTTGCAATGTATCCATTATACCAATTTTCCTTTATGTCTTTAGATAGAACGTCAATTATTTTTGGCGAAACATTTGAATTAATTTTATATGCTGGATAAAGTTTTATGTGAATATGATTTATCTCCATTCCCTCGACAACAAGAAAAACTCTCAGAGCTCCTAAGGCTTTCTCTAAAACCTTTCCAACCTTTTTAGCAAACAAGAAAAGTTTGGTATATACGTCATCTGGTAAATCAAATTGATAACTATCAAAGTGTTTTTTTGTTATAACTAAAGTTTGTCCTTTAACAATTGGATAGATATCTAGAAATGCTAAGTGTTCTTCATCTTCTAAAATTTTATAAGATGGTAATTTCTTTTCAACAATCCTACAAAAGATACAATGCTCCATTTAATTATTTTATACTTTTTTAAATGAATGTAAGAATCAAATATGGAAAGATACTCAATGTTCTTCATCAATATTTTAAAAAATTCTCTCACACTTCTCTTTAGCTCCTCTGATAAGAAAACTAAAAAGAGAAAATCTGATTTAGACGTAGCGGCTTACTTTAAAAACTACAAATCTCTACCTTTAATGGAAAAAACCAAAAAAATAAGAGAATCGAGAACAAAATATTATTTCAAGTTACGAAATTAACGCATAAATAAATCGATCCTATTTGTTTAAACTATATCAAAACAACTTTAATTTCAGATGTTCTAAAAACAGGAATTTCACTCTAATAAAATTATGAGAAACGTTTTTTGAAAGCTATATTTATAAAAAGACACTAAAAGCCGAAACCTTTTAGATTTTACTAAAAGTTATTAGAAAATTTAAAAGATAGCAAAATCTCTGTCGCCTTAAGCAAAAATTGTTCTTTATCAGAGACTACAATTTCTTGAATTAGAGATGAAAGAAATAGAAAAATTTAGACTATTAGATTTTTGATGAGTATTTGAAAGAAAAAGATAATATGAGAAATGTTGAAGGATTGGTTGAAATATTATTAATTCATTGATAAAAGTCGGAAAGATAATTCTAGCTTCTGAAAAAATTAAAGTTCCAAAAACCTATGCTGAAACTTTATAATATCTTTGAAAGTTTGCAAAACTGAAAGAAAATAAATCGATTAAACTTACTGAATTCACAAGATTGAGGAATATCCTAGCATACGAATATTTGTAAGTTTTATATGAATACATTACACATCTTATAGAGGAGTTTCAAAAAAAATGTATCCTAAAATTGGTTAAATTGCAAAAAATCTCTTAAATCAAATTTCATTCTTTTGGTAGTTCTATGCTCAATATTTTTGTTTCTCCTTCTTCTAAAGTACAGCCATAAATCTTATCGGCAAACTTTAACGTTATGTCATTATGTGTAATTATGATAAACTGACTCTCTTTGGATGCTTCTTTAAGCCATCTCGCAACTTTGAGACTATTTTCCTTATCTAAAGCTGCATCTATTTCATCCATAAGATAAAATGGAGAAGGTTTAAACCTCTGTAATGCAAAGAGAAACGCTAAAGCGACCAAACTTTTCTCCCCTCCAGATAATGCGTCAATGTCAACTTCTCCTTTATCCGGCAATTTAACTTTAATTAACAAACCTGACTCCAAATTATTAACATCTTCTAACATAAGAACACCTTCGCCTTCCATCATTCTATTACAAACATCGTTAAACTCTTTGCTAACTTTTTCTAAAGTAGAGAAGAAAACTTCCCTTCTTTTGCTATCAATTTCCTCAATCATTTTCAAAACAGCTTTCTTTTCTTCTAAAATCTTTTCATATTTCTCTTTCAAAACATCAAATTCCTTTTTCATAAATTCATATTCTTCTATAGCCTTCAGGTTGACTGTTCCAATTTTTTTAAGATCCTCCTCAACTTTCTTCAATTTTTCCTCTAATACATTCAAGCTTTCATCTATCGTCTCTATACTAGAAAATTTTTCATATTCAATCCTCGCATTTTCTAACTCAGTCTCTATTTTAGCCTTCTCTATTGCTAATCTATTCATCTCAATTTCTAAGTTAATTCTTCTGTCTTGTAATTTTCTTCTAGTCTCTCTTAACCTCTCAACCTCTTTTTCAGAAGCAATCCTTATTTTCTCTAAATTTATCATTTCCTTGCTTTCTTCAGATGTAGAAAGCTCTTTTAATTTTCTTTCAAGTTCTTCTTCTTCTTTCTTCAGTTCCTCAACTTCTGCTAACAATTGTAGCCTAAGCTTCCTATATTCTTCAACGTTAACTTTTTCTTTTTCATCTTTCTTTGCCTCCCTTACTAAATATCCTCCTGTAATTGCTCCACTTCTCTCTATTAAATCTCCATCTAAAGTAACCATTCTGACTTTTCCAATTCCGATTTCTTTTGCTGTTTGTAAACTATCAACAATCAAAGTGTTTCCAAAAACAAATTCAATAGCGGGCATGAACTTTCTATCATAGTTTATAATTTTACTTGCTATTCCAATAACACCCTCTCTATCCAATAACTCTCTCTCCTTAAACTCTTGCGGTTTTATTTTATTCAATGGCAAAAATGTTGCTCTACCAATTCTTTCTCTCTTAAGAAAGTCTATACACATTATAGCAACGTCTTCATTCTCAACAACAATATCGTATAAATGCTGTGCTGCTGCAACTTCTATTGCTGTTTTATATTCTTCTGGAACAGAAATCAAGTCTGCAATCGTTCCATAAACACCTCTAAGTCTTAAATTCAATATTTCCCTAACAGGTCTTGACATTTCTTTTGTGAATTCAGCCTTCTTTATTTCAAGTTTCTCCATTTCATCAATCAAATTTTGAAGTCTCTCTGCTTCTCTTTTATTAGTTTCGATCTTCTCTCTAATAATCATCAATCTTGACCTTATTTTGCTTGCTTCTTCTTCAACCTTAAACTTCTTAGAAAGCTCGATAATTTTTTTAACGATTTCCGCATTTGTTTTTTCAATCTCTTCAAGTTTTTGCTCTTTCTCTTTTATTTCTTTATCGACTTCATCTATTTTCTCTTTAATTTTTGAAATGTTCTCAAGAATTTTGTTTAACTTTTCATTCAAACTCTCAACTTTTTTCTTCCAGTAAGAAGCTTTCAAGATTGTTAATTGCTTTTGCAACTCTTGGTATCTTATTGCATTGTTTCTTTCTTCTTCTAGCTTTTTGAAAATTTCATATTTTTGAGTTACTATTATCTCAACTTCTCTCAACTTTTGATCGACAATCTCCAAATCTTTCAAAGCCTTTTCTTTTTTCTCATTGTATTCGGCAATCCCACAAATCTCATCTATAATCTCTCTTCTTTCTACTGGATTCATCTCTAAAACTCGCGTTACGTCTCCTTGCTGAATTATGTTATAACCATCTGGCCTTATATTAGCTAAAGATAAAACTTCTAGAATCTTTTCTCTAGTTGTTGTTTTTCCATTCAACTTATAAACAACATATCCTTTTTTGTTAACCTTTCTTGTTATTGATATTTCTTTATCTTCAAACGGAAAAACTTTTTGAGAGTTATCTAAGTAGATAGTCACACTAGCATACTCCGCAGGCTTTTTGGTTTCAGTCCCTCTAAAAATTAATTCGTGCAATCTATCTGCTCTCAAACTTTTGGCTGAAGTTCTCCCCAAGACAAAACTTATTGCATCGATAATGTTGCTTTTTCCACTGCCATTCGGGCCAGTAATTTCTATTAACCCGGGAAAAAATGGAATAGAAACCTTTCTATTAAAACTCTTGAACCCTTGCAGAGTTAATCTTGTGATATATGTCTTCATACTAATTTTTGTATTGAGAGTTTATAGATTTGAAGTAAGAATTTAAATTTGGAGCAAAAGTGAATAATATGGCAAATGGAGAAGTAAAGCTTAAAGTTGGTGAATTAACAGCTAAGGATGAAGCTGGAAGAGGAATTGTTAGAATGGATAGCGAAGCAATGAGAAAAATTGGAGTTAAAGAGGGGGATATTGTCGAGTTAGAAGGAACGAGAAAAACTGCCGCTATTGTTAGAAGAGCTTATCCTGCTGATATTGGTTTGAATATTATAAGAATGGATGGAATTACAAGAAAGAACGCGGGCGTTGGAGTAGGAGAAAGTGTTATTGTTAGAAGAGCCGAACCAATAGAGGCAAGAAAAGTTGTTTTAGCTCCTGCTGAGCCTGGCGTTATATTGCATGTTGCTCCAGATTTAATAAAACAAAATTTGCTCGGAAGACCTTTAGTAAAAGGAGATATCATTGTTCCTGCTCCGGCTTTTGGAAGAAGGAGAGGTACTACTTTTTTTGAAGAGTTTTTTGGTGGAGATTTTGAAGATTTCTTTTTCACACCTTTCCCATCTGAAACAAAGTTTATTGTTGTCAATACGGAACCTTCTAACAAAATTGTTAGAGTTGGAGAGATAACTGAAGTAGAAGTTTTAAAGAAGTTGCCAGAGGGAATGAAATTAGAAGCTAGGGCAATTCCTGCTGTAACTTATGAGGATATTGGTGGTATAAAACCCGTTGTTGAAAAAGTTAGAGAGATGATTGAACTACCTTTAAGACATCCTGAAATTTTTGAGAGACTTGGTATTGAACCTCCAAAGGGAGTTTTGTTGTATGGTCCACCTGGTACAGGAAAGACTTTACTTGCTAAAGCTGTAGCAAACGAAAGCGGAGCTTACTTTATTTCAGTTAATGGACCAGAATTCTTATCGAAGTTTTATGGAGAATCTTTGCCTTATGACGAAAAGATTCTAGTAAGAAAAAATGGCTTTATACAACTTGAGGAAATAGGAAAGATTGTTGAAAATAGAGAAGATGTTGAAGTTGGTTGTTTTGATGAAAATTTCAAGGTAACTTTCAAAAAAATTAAAGATTTTATAAAACATAAGGCCACAGGAAAGCTATTCGAAATAAAAACAAAAAGCGGAAGAAAGATTAGAGTCACAGAATATCATTCTCTATTCACATTAACTAAAAATGGACTAGAATCGAAGAGAACCGATGAATTAAAAGTTGGTTCATTCATCGCAATTCCAAATATTATACCAGAAAACTCTAATCCAATAGAAAAAATTGATCTGCTTGAAGTTTTGAAAGAAAAAGATTATGGATTGACTGTAAGACCAAAGGAAGTATGGACAATTATTGAAATGGCTGCAAATAAATTGGGTTGGGATAAAGTTGCCAAAATCTTAGGAACAAATAGGAAGTATTTGTACGACGTAAAGAATCAAAATATTGGCATAAGAGTTTCGAGATTTGTTAAGCTTATAAAAGAGGCCGAAATAAGTCTTAGCTTCGAAGAAAAAGAAAGAATAAACATTTATTCAAAAAGGAGTAAAGTTCCTTCACAATTAAAGCTAACAAATAGCTTAATGTTTTTCTTTGGCTTATGGTTAGCAGAAGGTTCTTATAGTAAAAATACACCAAGATTTTCTCTAAACACAGAAGAAGTTCCGCTTGTTCTTGCAATAATATCAAATGCTTTTGATAAAATTAGGATTTACAAAAACACTAGCAAATCTGCTGATGTTTGGATATTTAACTCAGCTTTAGGTAAAGCAATGAAAGCACTAGGATTTAATGGACATGCAAGAGAAAAGAAAATACCTAGTTTTGTTTTTAACGTCTCAAGAGAAAAATTAGCAGCATTCCTCAAAGGATACATAAGTGGAGATGGTACTCTAAATACAAAGACTTACTTGCCTCAAGTTGAAATAGCTACATATAGCAAAAACATTGCCCATGATATTCCATACTTGCTTTTATTCTTTGGAATAGTTGCAAAAATATATGAAGAAAAAGATGGAAGATTTAGAATCTGTATTTCAGATAAGCAAAACTTAGAGAGATTTTTGGAAATAGGATTCTTGAATCCATCTAAAAACAAAAAGATTGAGGAGTATGTAAATTCTTGTAGAGAGGAAGGTAGAATAGAAAGAGTTCCACTTGATGCAATAAAATCAAAAGTAAATATAGATTCAAGTTATGATGGTCTAAAGAGCATAGGGAAGAATATACTTTTGAGAATGGATATTCCACTCGACTTAAGAAAGATTTTAGAAGGAGATATTTTCTTTGATGAAATTGTTGAAATAAAAGAAATAGAAACTCCAGAATATGTTTATGATGTGGAAGTTGAAAACACTCATAATTTCATTGCTGGTTTTGGAGGAATTTTTGCTCATAATAGCGAAGCGAATTTAAGAAAAATTTTCGAAGAAGCAGAAAAGAATGCTCCAGCTATAATTTTCTTTGATGAGATTGATGCGATAGCTCCAAAAAGAGAGGAAGTCACTGGAGAAGTTGAGAGAAGAATAGTTGCAACTTTGTTGAGTTTGATGGATGGTTTGAAAAGTAGAGGAAAAGTTATTGTTATTGCTGCAACAAACAGACCGAACGATATAGATCCGGCTTTAAGAAGACCAGGAAGGTTTGACAGAGAAATTGAAGTTCCTGTTCCTGATAGAAATGGTAGATTAGAGATATTAAAGATTCATACGAGAAATATGCCTTTAGCTAAAGATGTTAATTTGGAAGAAATAGCAGATAAAACTCATGGGTTTGTTGGTGCTGATTTAATGGCTTTGTGTAAAGAAGCTGCTATGAGTGCTTTAAGGAGAGTTTTGCCAGAGATAAGAGATAAGTTGAAAGAAGGAGAAGAAGTACCAAAAGAAGTTTTAGAAAAGCTTGTCGTAACAAAGCAAGATTTTGAAAATGCTTTGAGAGTTGTGGAACCTTCTGCGATGAGAGAAGTTTTGGTAGAAGTTCCAAAAGTAAAATGGGAAGATATTGGTGGCTTGGAAGAAGTTAAAAAATTGTTGAGAGAAATGGTTGAATGGCCCTTGAAATATAGAGAATCTTTTGAAAGACTTGGAATTGAACCGCATAGAGGAATTTTGCTTTATGGACCGCCGGGATGTGGAAAAACTTTAATAGCTAAAGCAGTAGCTACAGAAAGTGGAGCAAACTTTATTGCTGTTAAAGGGCCAGAATTATTAAGCAAGTGGTTTGGAGAGTCTGAGAAGAGAGTCAGAGATTTATTCAAAAAGGCTAAACAAGTTGCTCCTTGTATAATTTTCTTTGACGAAATCGACGCTCTAGCCCCAAGAAGAGGAATAGGAATGCATGAAGCTTCTGAAAGAATTGTAGCCCAACTTTTAACAGAAATTTCAGGTATAGAGGAAGTTAAAAACGTTGTATTAATTGCAGCAACTAATAGACCAGAGCTAGTTGATCCAGCATTATTAAGACCGGGGAGACTAGATAAACTTATTTTCATTCCACCACCAGATGAAAAGGCAAGATTAGAAATTCTAAAAGTTCATACAAGAAAAGTTCCATTGGCAAAAGATGTTAACCTAGAAGAATTAGCGAAAAGAACAGAAGGTTATTCTGGTGCTGATCTAGAAGCTTTGGTTAAAGAAGCGGCAATGAATGCTTTAAGAGAAGACATAAATGCTAAGGAAGTAAAAGCAAAACATTTTGAAGAAGCATTAAAGAAAATACCACCAAGCTTATCAAAAGAGCTGATTGAATACTATAAAAGGTTTGAGGAAAGAAGGAGACAAATACAAAAAGAAGAAATTCAGCCATATATCGGTTAATCCAAAATCTTTATTTCTTTTCCAGAGACTTTTGATAGTTTAGTTTCAAGAGTTTCTTTTAATTTTGGAAGTAGATCTTCAAGCTCTTTAAGTTTTTTATCTAAACTCTCAAGCTTTTTATTCAATTCTTCTAAATCAAACTCGATAGATTTGATTTCATTTTCAATTTTTAGTTTTCTATTAACGATATCTATTTTTTCGATCTCATCTTCTATTTCTTTTAATCTATTTTCCAAATCAAAATACTCCTTTTTTAATCTTAAGAAGAATTCTTCTCTAACCAAATCTTCTATCTTTGATATCTCATCGTTAGAGAAATTAGTATTTTTCATAAATGAAACAATGTCATCAAGAATTTTTTGCATATCATAGTTTATTGTAGCATCAAAAGGCGAATTGATAAATTCTGTTATAATTCGTGCTTCTCTTAAATTTTTATTTTCCAATTGTCTCTTTAACTTTTTGAAAATATGCTCCAAGCTGGAATACTTTTCAACACAAATTGAAGCCAATTCTTTTTCTTTATAGCTAATTCTCATCTTTTCTTTTTGAAGTTCTAATAATCTTTTCATTTCATCTGAATCTTCTAGCTTTAATAACTCTTCCTTTTTTCTTTCAACCTCTTTTCTTTTTTCCTCTATTTCCGATTTTAACTTTTCTAGTTCATTTTTCCTCGAAGAAATCTCATCTTTAATCCAACAATAATCTGAATAAACTTTTCTCAACTCCACCATTTCCAAAAACTGTTCGCTTTTTAGTTTGTCTTGAAAAGAATAAAAGTTATCAAATAAATCTTTAAAACTTTCTAAAACAACCTTTGAGTTAGAAAAATAATTTCTGATATTCAAAAAATCCTTTAATGAAATTGTATCCACTTCTTTTAGTTTTAATGAAGCAATTTCGTATGTTTTAGAAAAATTTTCTAAATTAGATGTGTCAACTTCTTTTACTTTTTCAATTGCTTGTTTAATCTTTCCTAAAAATTCGTGTTTCTTAGTATTTACAATTTTTTCAACTTGTTTGTCCGGTATGGAAATATTTTCTTGCTCTAATAAGGAAACGCTATTTTCTAATTTATATAATTTTTCATTAATTAACGAAACAAAATTCAAAATATCCTTCATCATTAGATTACTTACGTTAACTATTTGCGAATTAACGAATTCCGATAGTTCATTCTCTCTTATCATCAAGAAATCTTTCTTTTGTTCTACTTCTACTTTTCTTTTCATTCCTAAAAGCTTAAACAAAAATTCTAGCATAAAGATACTTTTATTTTCCAAAATAATTATTCTGTTAGTTTTCAAAATATTGAGAACATTGTCTGGAAGGATGAAAATGAAGTTCGCCCTCTTTTCAAGTTTTTATAGGTAAAAACAATAGAAAATATGGGAATTTTTAGAACTATTGGAAAAATGTTATTTTCAACGCTTTTTATTCTAGCGTTAACATTAACTATTCTATTACTAGCGTTAATCAAAATTACAAATTATGAAACAATAAAAGAAATTGCCATTCCAATAATAAACTCTCAATTAAATTTAACACAGGAGCAAAAAACTTTGGCTTTGCAATATCTGAAATACAAATGCGAAAGCGAAAGCAAAATAACTTTTGATATTGGAATAAATATTACTATAGATTGTAAAGATGTGCCTTATCTAAAAGAAGAAAATATAAGCAATTATCTAGCGACAAAAATACTGGATTCTGTATACTTTGAAAAGTATAACTGCAAGTTGTTGGAGTGCATAGATATGAAAAACCCTATGTATTTTATGAGTTTTGACTTTAACAAATCGCTAAAGGAAATTTTCAACTATATATTGATTGCAACAATAGTCTTTGGAATAGTGTATTTGGTCCTAATAGAAACATTAGAGAACAAATTACTTTCGTTTGCAACAATATTCATATTAACATCGTTACCATATTTCTTTTCTGGTTACTTGTTTTCTATGTTACCAATAAAAATTGATAATAATGAAATTTTCGCATTAATATTACCAAAGATTAAAGCTCAGCTAGATTTTCTGCTTTATTTATTTATTTTAGGTTTGATTCTTTTGAGCATTTATTTTGCGTTAGTACTAAAGAAAATACGTATATTAAATAAAAACAAATAAAATTATGTTGTTAGTCAAAGATGTGATGAACAAAAATGTAGTAGTTGCTAAGCCAACAGTAACGCTAAGAGAAGCAGCAAAGGTAATGGGAGAGATGAACATGGGAAGCTTAGTTATTATGGATGATGATAAAATAATTGGTATAGTAACTAGCACAGATATTCTAAAAGCTATTGGAGAAGGTAAAGATCCAGATAAAGTTACAATATATGAAATTGCAACAAAAAATGTTATAACTATTCAAGCAGATGAGCCATTAGAAAAAGCTGTTGATATAATGGTTAAAAACAAAATTAAAAAGCTTCCTGTTTTAATGAATGAAAAGCTGGTTGGAATAATAACTGTTAGTGATATAGCGATAGTAGAACCAAAAATAGTAGCTAGTATTGCATCACTAATTTCATTAAATGCTGGTAAATTTGCTGGTGGTTAGTAACGATAAAATAAAACAAGCAAACCCTGAGAATCTCTCAGAAAAAGACTATCTCCCTCTTTATTCCATATTTGGAATTCTTTCTTGAAAGAAAATTTTGCTGTTTTATTTGTTGAATATATTTCTATTACTTCATTTGGTTTAAAAGTATAAGAAGGGAACTTAAATAAGTTGTTACTCTCGTCCTTTAAGCTCCAGTTTTTGAGTTGGATCGAAAAATTGCACCCGTTCTTTAAAACAACCTTTTCGTTTCCAACTATTTTAAGATCAATAAGCTTTATGCAAGTTATATTTGATTTTTTCCAAATTCCAATTTGTTCTTTTATGGCATAACTTTCTGCTTCTTTTAGTTCATTAACATATTTTGAAACCTTTCCTAACCCAAAAGTATGGGCCAATCCATTTCTAACCATTTCCACATTAATATTCCTCCCATCTAAAAACAAAAAAACTAATCTTCTCCCATACTCATCTCTTTCTATGTAATCAGCTTCTAAATCTACCATCTTCCCTTCAACAAGGCTAGCTAAAAAATTTTTAGCTTCTTCGCCTAAAAAATCTCCAATCTCTGGAGCATTTATTCCAATAAGTCTTACTTTCTCTCCATTAGAAAGCTCAAGAGTATCCCCATCTATCACTCTCGAAACTAGGAAATTTTCTTTTGAAGCAAAAAAATAGCTACTTTTCTTTGAAACATCAAACAAAAATAGTAATAATGTTAAAACCAAGGAAATTATAAAGGCTTTCTTTGTAGTTATCATTATTAATTATTTTCGCTTAAATTTTTAATTCCAGGGTAAAAAGATTCTTCATCTTTTCTTCCGAATTTATCTATTATTTCACTTATTCTGCTGTTAGCATATTTTTTTGAACATTCTTCACAAATTACCACAATCTTCTTTGTATCTTCATCCCCAACCTTAAAAACTAAGCTCTCCTTTCCACAAATATCACATTTATCGTAAAATGTTGCAGAGATTTTTATTCTCACGTTAAAGAGTTAACTTGCAAAAATAAAAATGGGCAAATCCCTCCAATTTTCATAAAAAATCGGCAAAAATTATTTAAGTATGAGCGAGAAATTTATATCAGGGTTCCATCCGGAACCCGGGTAAAGAGCAAAATGGCAAAGAAGAAAAAGAAATAAAACAACTAATGACTTCTTGCTGGTTTTTCCCTTTTTCTTTCCTTTTTTTCATTAAACTCTGACCTTCTAAAAAACTTTTTCATTTAATGTTACGTTATAGTATTGTTGCTAGAGTAGTTATCAAAAACTACTAAATCTAACGTATTCGCTACCCATATTTAGAAAAACGATTAAAACCTTTTATTTAAAGATTTACTTGAGAGTATTTTATAACTTCTTTTAAGGCTTCCCTAAACTCAAATAAACATTCTAGGTCTTTATAAAGTAAATAAGCGGTAATAAAAGGCAGAAATAGTTTATTACCTCATAGCATTAATTTTATATCTTTGAAATATAAAGAATTAGAATCATAGGTGAGAGAATGGTAAATAACGTTGGAATAGAAGGATTAACTCCACCTTCAAAAGAATGTAAAGATGCTAAATGTCCTTGGCATGGAAATATAAAGGTTAGAGGTAGGATTTTCGAAGGAAAAATAGTCTCTCTTAGACCTCAAAAAACTGCTATAATAGAGAGAGAATATTTTCATTATTTACCAAAATACGAAAGGTATGAGAGAAGAAGATCAAAGATGTATGCACATCTGCCCCCTTGTATAGATGCAAACGTTGGAGATTTTGCAATAATAGGAGAAACTAGAAAATTGAGCAAGACAAAAGCATTTGTAGTTTTACAGGTGAAGAGAAAATGAAGGCTTTAAAGGCAAGTGTAACAAAAGCTCTTAACGTTGGTAGTTATATAGTATGTGCGGATAATACGGGAGCGAAAATTTTGCAAATAATAGCAGTCAGAGGATATAAAGGTAAGAGAAGAAGAATACCAAAAAGTGGAGTGGGTGATATGGTTAAGGTTGTAGTAAAAGAAGGTGATGTTAAGCTAAGGAAGCAAATATTTGATGCTGTAATCATAAGACAGAAAAAGGAATATAGAAGAGCCGATGGTACTAGAATTGCTTTCGAAGATAACGCAGCTGTAATAGTGAATGAGATTGGAGAACCAAAAGGAACAGAAATAAAGGGTCCTGTAGCAAGAGAAGTTATAGAGAGATTTTCGAGCATAGGAAAGATAGCAACTATTATAGTTTGAATATTAAAGTGGTTAGAATGAAAAGGCCTAAATCAAAAAAACCGAGAAAACAGCGAAAATTTTTGTATAACGCCCCATTGCATATAAGAAGAAAAATGATATCTGCTCATCTTTCGAAGGAACTGAGAAAAAAATATAAAAGAAGAAGTATTCCATTAAGGAAAGGAGATGAAGTTAAAGTTATGCGTGGTGAATTTAAAGGTACTATAGGCAAGATTGTAAGGATAGATACTAAAGAATATAAAGTTTATATAGATACAGTAAAAAAGAAAAGGAGCATAGGAACAGAATACTTAGTACCAATTCACCCCAGCAATTTACTTATAACAAATCTAAACTTGGAAGACAAATATAGAATAAAAATGTTGGAGCGTGGTAAAAATGTCTCATCTTAAAAGATTGGCAGCTCCAGAATTTTGGCCAATACCTAAGAAAAAGTATACTTGGACTTTTTCCCCTTCTCCCGGACCACACAAAAAGAATGAATGCATACCACTGGCAATAATAGTTAGAGATATTCTAAAACTAGCTGAAACGGGAAAAGAAGCAAAAAGAATAATAAAATCGCGAGAAATAATTGTCGATGGAAAAGTGAGAACTGATCACAGATTTCCTGTAGGCTTATTAGATACTATCTCGCTACCTAAAATTAACAAACATTATAGAGTTGTTCCTTATAAGAATGGATTTAAGCTAATAGAGATTGATGAAAACGATGCTAGAAAAAAGATCTTAAAAATTTTAGGAAAGAGGAACGTTAAAGGGGGGAAGATTCAACTGAACATGAATGACGGTAAGAACATAATAGTAGAAGACAATAAATACAAAACTCACTCATCTTTATTGGTAGAACTTCCTAACTTGAAAATACTAGATTATATTGAAATGGTTGTTGGAAATTTAGTTTTAATAACTTCTGGTCAAAACGCTGGAAAGATTGGAAAAATAGTAAAAGTGTTAGAAGGAAAGTTTAATGTTAAACCAAAAATAGTATGCGAGATAGAAAATAAGAACGTAGAAGTATTAAAAGAACACGCAATAGTTATAGGTAGAGAAGAGCCACTAATAAAGGTGATTGAGTGAACAAAATGAGAGAAATAAGAATAGAGAAAGTAACAATTAATGTTGGGTGTGGTGGAGACTTAGATAAAATAGAAAGAGCGAAAAAACTCCTAGAGTTACTAACTAACCAAAAGCCTGTAATCACTGTATCAAAAAAAAGATCAACATTTGGAATAGCAAAGGGTAAGCCTGTTGGTGTTAAAGTTACATTAAGAAAGAAAAAGGCTGAAGAATTTTTAAAAAAGGTCTTAGAAGCTAAAAAAAATACTATAAGTAGTAAACAAATTAGCGATGGTAATTTTAGTATTGGTGTTGCAGAGTATATAGAACTGCCTGGAGTGAAATATAATCATGAGATAGGAAATTTAGGTTTTGATGTGTGTGTAACTCTAGAAAGACCAGGATATAGAGTTAAGAGAAGAAAAGTAAAAAAAGCTAATATAGGAAAAAAACATATTATTAATAAGGAAGATGTTATTCAATGGTTAAAAGAAAGGGGAGTGAATGTTGTATAAAGAAGAGATATTGGAAATATCTAATAAGTTGAACGGAATAATATGGAAAAAGTTTGAATCTACAAAAAACTTTGAGCTAACTTATGAAAGAGTATTCAGTTCTCTTCAAAAAGTAGAAAGCATAGATGATATAAGAGTACTAGAAATTCTAGGAGAGCTAGGTGGTTAATTGCCAAAAAAATTTGGTAAAGCCACTCATCCTTGCAGAAGGTGTGGTTCTACAAGAGGCGTAATAAGAAAATATGGTCTTTATTATTGTAGAAAATGTTTCAGAGAAGTAGCAGAAACTATAGGGTTCAAAAAATATAGTTGAAAATTATGTTAGAAATTGTATTATTAACTATAGCACTTTTAGGAACTTTAATAGCATCATATTATGATTTGAAGACGACAGAAATTCCAGATTGGTTACCAATAGTAATGATAATTGCTGGAATTGCTATAAATTTTGCAAACTATTTATTAACAAAAAACCCAGACTACATTCTTCTTTCATTTTTTAACGGTATAATATTTACATTAATTGGCTTTTCTATGTATCTTGCTGGACAGTGGGGGGCTGGAGATGCGTTTTTACTTATTGCTGTTGGATTCTTGATACCTAAAAACTTTTTAATTAGAAGCGATTTTCCTTTTGTGTTCACCTACTTGACAAACCTATTCTTTTTAGGGAGTATTTATATGATTTTATATTCACTTTTTTATGCTGTTAAAAACGAAAAAATAATAAAAGAGTTTTTAATGCAACTAAGAAGATTTTCATTTTCAATTTTAATACTTTTCATTTTATTTATATTGGCATCTCTCATCTTTTATTATTTTCTATTTCATGATCTAAATATTCGCGTTCCAATTTTAGTATCTTCCATTAGCACGTTCTTAATAATTATTTTCATATTCTCTAAAGTTGTAGAAAAATCATTTATAAGAAAAATTCCTGTATCTAAGCTCAAGGTTGGAGATGTGCTATTAGAAAACAAAAGGTGGGAAGGCATTACAAAAGAAGAAATAGAGAGAATTAAAAAAAGCGGTAGGAAATACGTTTACATAAAAAGTGGAATATGCTTCGCTCCTTCATTTTTTATAGCTCTAGTTTTTACTATGCTCTTTGGAAACTCTGTATTTCTGCTAATAAATCTATTTTCTTTAATTTGAAAAAATCTAAAATATAAATGAGAGTTTTGGACTTAAAAATTAGGAAAGTTTACGCTTCTAATTCGAAAGAAACTATAGAGATAGAAGCAATAACAAAAAAAGGTAAAATCCACTCAAGCGTTCCTTTTGGAACTAGTAAAAGCAAATATGAAGTTAGATATTTACCTTTTAATCAAATTATAAACAATTTTGGAAGAATAAAAAAATATTTTTTGGAAGAATTCGATAGTTTGAAAGATGTTGATGAGCTGTTACATACAATAGATAAAACGGAAGACTTTAGAGAAATTGGAGGAAATCTGGCGTTAGCGATATCATCAGTTTTCCTAAAAGCTTTTGCTTTAGAAGAGGGTATTCCTGTATTTTTATACTTAAATAAAAACCCTACCATACCAAAACCGGTTTGTAATATTGCTGGTGGGTGGAAAGGTCAGAGTGACATTCAAGAATTCCTTCTTTTACCTTTACATCAAGAAAGATTTATAGAATCGATTGATGAAATTATGGATTCTTATTTAAAGCTTGGCGATGAACTAAAGAAAATTGACCCAACTTTTAACTATTCTAAAAATATTGAGTCTGCATGGGTTACTTCATTACCAGCAGAGAAAATTTTAGAAGCAATTTCAAAAGTCAAAGGAGAAAATTTGATGATTGGATTAGATGTTGCAGCAAGCAATCTTTGGGATGGAGAGAAATATGTTTACAAAGACAAGCAACTATCTACAATGCAACAAATAGATTATATGATTGAATTGAGTAGAAGATATAAGATTTTTTATGTTGAGGATCCTTTTCACCAGGATGATTTTGTTAGTTTTTCTGTTTTCACCAAAAATTCAAATTGTTTGGTTGTTGGCGATGACATATATGCAACTAACATTAAAAGATTGAAAGCTGGATTAGACATAAAGACAACAAATGCTGTTTTAGTAAAACCAAACCAAATAGGAACGATAACAGATGCTTTAAATTTTGTTAAAGAGGCGAAGAAAAATAACATGAAAGTTGTTGTTTCTCATAGAAGTGCTGAAACTGATGATAATTTGCTTTCTCATCTAGCTGTGGGTTTTGGTGCTGATTATTTTAAGCTTGGAGTGTCTGGCGAAAGAATAGTCAAAATAAATGAAATGATTAGAATCGAAGAGATGATAAAAGAGTTAAAATAATGAGTTTTCTCCGTCTTTTCTCGAAAACTTCTACTAAATATTTTATCTCTTCATAAATTTCTGACAGAGAGACTAAATCGTCGCTACAATGATTTATTATCTCTTCTTTCATTTATTTATCTCCGAATAAGAATCCTTCCTAAACCTTTTGTATATGTTTTCTTATATATTCTTCTCGTATATCAGAATGTAAGCTACTCTTTTAGATATCAAGGAAAATTACCATAAACATAGCTGGGTGATTTTAAGAATACATCTGAAATTTTATAATCTATTTAAAATTTTTTTGATTGTATCTATCGAGATTTTTCCTTAAGTGTCGTAATCACGAAGCATAATAAGAATTTCTATTGGACTTAATAATGTATATATAGTATTTCATAAACCAAGTTTTTATGAACAAAACAGAAGTATGGTTATTTAACCTAGTCTGTACTCTAAACATTTTCTCTGTAGTTTTGTCTTAATAATTAAAATAAAGTATGTTAGAATTTCATCAAAGTGTCTACAAGCTTCTTTGTAACCTCTTGCGTTTCTTTATCTGCTGGTTTTATTATCTCTTCTACTATTCTTTGAATAGCTTTTCTCTTCTCTTCTTCTCCAATTTCAATTATTGCCTTAAATGGTTCTTCTACTTTGCCAAGCTTCTCCTTTATTTCTTTCAAATCTTTTGAAATTTCTGCTAAAGCTACCCATAGTTGAGCTGTCCTAACATCCTCAGCTTGAGAATATGCATACTTGTGTTTCTCTGTCCTTTCTATCAATTCTCTCAATTCTTCTCTTGTTTTCTCATCCAAAATATTTTTCCAATCTTTCATTAGTATTAAATGGTTAGAAAAGCTTAAATGCTTTTAACATACAAAGAAAAGAAAAATTATGAAAATATTTTTGGGACCAGGTGGTAATTGCTTAACAGCAAAAGAAAGTTCTACATTGGGATCTTTTGAGAGGTTAAAAGAACTTGGGTTAAATGCTCAAGAAATAGAATTTGTTAGAAGCATATATCTTTCTTCTAAAGCAGCAGAAGAAGTCGGAAGACAAGCAAAGAACTATGGGATAGTATTGAGTGTTCATGCTCCTTACTTCATAAACTTGCTATCAGATAAAAATGAAACTTTAGAAGCTTCTATCAAAAGAATTTTAGAAAGTATAGATAGAGCTGAAAGGATGGGAGCAAAATTTGTTGTTGTTCATGCTGCTTATTACGGAAAGCTTAGTAAGGAAGAAGCTTTCAAAAAAATGAAAGAGATAACTTTGAAAATAATTGAGAATATGGAAAAGATGGGCATAAAAAAGACAAAACTTGCCTATGAAACTATGGCTAAGGAAAGTCAATTTGCCGACTTAGACGAGCTTTTGAGATTAATGAAAGAAGTTAAATCTAAACTTTTTACCGTTTGTATCGATTTCGCCCACTTGTATTGTAGAGACAATGGAAAAATTGATTACTCTTCTATTTTGGATAAGCTAAAAGGATTCAAACACATACATTCTCATTTCTCAAACGTCAAGTACAATCTAAACACTAAAAAGTTTGTAGATATTCATATTCCATTAGATTCTCATCCACCTTTTGAGCCATTGGCAAAGGAAATATTAAAAAGAAACTTTGATATAACTATAATCTCGGAATCTCCTAAATTAGAGCTTGATAGCTTGAAAATGAAGGAGACTTTCGAAAAGCTTGGATATAAATTTTAGACAAATAATCAGAGACCTTGTAAGCCTCTCCTTCTAATTCTTTTCTACTCTTAGTATAAAGTTTGCCTAAATAATCTTGGGCAGCATGAATGTATTCGTGCAAAATCGTTTTAATTCTTTGTAGATAAGAAAGATTTTTGTCTATGTAAATCTCCTTTTTTAATGGATCGTACAAACCTAAAATCTTTACAATCGGTTTGTAAATTATTTGCAAGTAATCTCCTACTCTTCTAACAATACAAGCATATATTGTTGGTAGGCAAGAAGTCTTAACTTTAACATTATCTAAAACTGTTTTTGGTATTTTATAGAAATCAGATACAAGACTTTTAGCCCTTTCCAAATCCTCATTTCTTATTTCACTATCATATAACTTTGATAGAAGTTTCTCAAACAAATTTCTCGCCTTATATTATTCCCATTTCTCTCCATTTTTTTTCTATTTCTTCTTTCTTCTTCCCACAATTTGAACAAGATTCGCTAAGAACGGCAACCTCTTGATTAACTTTATGATAAGTGGTTTTTCTTCCTCCCCTTACCGCACTTCTCTTAGCAACATAAGTGGCTGGTCTTATCAAAACTTCTATAGTTTCTGCTTCGCAAAATGGACATTCCCAAACCTCTTTTTGTAAGAATGGCATAAGAATTATCTTGAATTTAAGTTTAAAAAACTATTTTTTCTCTTTCTTCTCTTCTTCTTTCTTCTCTTTCTTCGGAACAAGCTCTTCTAATGGCTTTTCTCCTTTTTTAACAACCTTGCAATTTATTTGAACTATATCTGGAGATATCGTATTTCCTCTAATAGTCTTTTTCTTTCTCTGACCTTTTCTCAATGGATGAAAACCAGGTGGTCCCGAAAGCAAAACTTTTTTCTTCACAGTACCCTCTATATTTGGGTGCATCGGGAAACCATCTTTATCTGTCCCACCCGTTATTTTTACAACATAACCTGTTAATCCTAGAGGGGATAAATCAACTTCTTCTCCAATTTTCCTACCAATAATAAAAGCTGCTCTATTTTGATCTACCTCTAGCTGATAAGCTTTTCTACTTTCTGGATCACTTATTACAAATTTAAACGTCGGCATAAAATTTTCTTTAAATTTTTTCTTTAAATCCTTTAGATCAAGCAACTATTAAAAGAAAGAACCTAAATTTTTTATTATGGATAATGTGTCCAAAATAACTCCCTGGGAAGTAGAAGGAAAAATTGATTATGATAGAATAGTAAAGGAGTTTGGATTGAAAGAAATAGACGATGCAATATTAGAAAAAATAAAGAGTTTTACAGGGGATTTACATGTTTTGCTAAGAAGAAAATATTTCTTTGCTCATAGAGATTTAGATGTTGTTTTAGATGAAGCAAAAACAAATGGATTTTTTCTTTATACTGGGAGAGGACCTAGTGGACCAATGCACATTGGTCATTTAATTCCTTTCATGTTCACAAAATGGCTCCAAGATAAGTTCAAAGTGAATGTTTACATAGAATTAACTGACGATGAAAAATTTCTAGAACCAAAAAGAAAATTGAGCCTGGAAGAAACAAGAAAATGGGCCTATGAAAACATTTTAGACATAATTGCTGTAGGTTTTGATGAAAACAGAACATTTATTTTTCAAGATACTGAGTACATAAGGAACATGTATCCACTTGCAATAAAAATTGCTAAAAAGATAAACTTTTCAACAGTTAAAGCAGTTTTTGGTTTTAAAAATGAAACAAACATTGGCTTGATATTTTTCCCAGCTTTAGAAATAGTCCCAACATTCTTTGAAGATAAGATTTGCCTAATACCAGCAGCAGTTGACCAAGATCCTTTCTGGAGGTTGCAAAGAGACGTGGCAGATGCTCTTGGAAGAAGAAAATCAGCTCAAATACATTCAAAATTCTTACCACCATTAACTGGAATAGAAGGAAAGATGTCAGCAAGCAAACCAGAATCCTCTATTTATTTAACCGATGATGAGAAAACTGTAAGAGAAAAAATTTACAAGCACGCATTTTCTGGAGGACAACCAACCATTGAATTACACAGAAAGCTTGGTGGAAATCCTGATGTAGATGTTAGCTTTCAATGGCTAAAAACTCTCTTTGAAGAAGATGACAACAAGCTAAAAAAAATAGAAGAAGATTACAGAAGTGGTAAATTGCTAACCGGAGAGCTTAAGGACATTTTAATTGAAAAAATCGTTAAGTTTTTGCAGGAACATCAGAGGAAGAGAGAAGAAGCTAAAGAGAGGGTTAAAGATTTCAAGTATGATGGTAAGCTAGCAAAAGAAATGTGGGAAAAAATACATGAGTAAAGGCGACTAAATACATTGGCATTTATATAGTATACTTATTTACCATGAAAAAATAGATAGGAAAATTTATAAACCAATAATACAAAAGTAAACTTTTATTTTTTGGCAAGAATTCTAGTTTATGCAATACGTCTTAACTGAAGAAGGAGAAAAATATTTGAGAAATGGTTTACCAGAAAAAAACCTAGTTATTTACTTGGAAAAATTTGGAAAAGCACCAATAAGCGATCTTGAGAAAGAAATAGAAAATTTTGATATTGCCCTACTATGGGCAAAAAAGAAAGGGTGGATCGAATTAAAGTTCAATGAAATTGTTCTTATAAAAAAACCTGAATCTTTTCCAGAAGAAGAAGCCCTTAGAAAAATTAAAGAGAATAGAATAAACGAAGTCGATAGCGAAATGCTAAAAATTTTAATTCAAAGAAAGCTAGTAGAAAAAGTTTCATATGCTCACTTAGAAGGGTTAAAAGGGAAAGAGATAACAGTTTTGACAAGTGATGTAATAAAAAGCGGTTATTGGAGAGAAGTAAAAATTAAGAAATATAGTTCTGATGTTCCTCCTAGTGAGACATTTCCAGGAAAGATTCATCCCTACATTAAAATAATAAAAGAGGTTAAGGAATTTTTGATTAGCTTAGGTTTTAAAGAAGTTAAAGGCCCTTTGGTTGAAATAAACTTTTGGAATTGTGATGCTCTTTTTATGCCAAGCGATCATCCCGCTAGAGAAATCCATGATATATTCTTTGTGGAGGGTGAAGGAAAAGTTAAAGAAAAAGAAATTTGGGAAAATGTTAAAAAAATGCACGAGAAAAAATGGGGCTATTGGGATGAAAACTTGGCAAAGAAATTGATATTGAGAAGTCAATGCACAGCTGTATCAGCCAGAAGCTTAGCAAAAATTAGAAAACTTCCAGTAAAAATTTTCACAATAGATAGAGTTTTTAGACCAGATGTAATAGATGCAAAACATTTTATCGAATTTGAGCAATGCGAAGGTATTGTTGTTGGTGAAAACTTGAATTTCAAACATCTTTTAGGATATTTGAAAGAGATAGCAAAAGTTTTTGGTGGAGAAGATGTAAAATTCAAACCATCTTACTTTCCTTTTACAGAGCCTAGCGTTGAGATGTATGTGAAAATTGGTAATTTAGGTTGGGTAGAAGCGGGTGGTGCTGGAATTTTCAGAGAAGAAGTTACAAAACCTTTTGGAATAAATGTTCCTGTTCTTGCTTGGGGTTTAGGAATTGGAAGATTAGCGATGCTTAAACTTGGAATAGAGGATATAAGATATCTTTATTCAGATGATTTAAAGTGGTTGAGGGAGGTATAGATGCCGACAATAACATTTGATAAAAAAAGACTACTTAAACTAATTGGAAAGAATTTGAAAGATAGAGAATTGGAAGAATTGATAAATAGCCTGAAATCTAACGTTGAAGAGATAAGCGAGAATGAGATAAAAGTTGAGTTAACTGCCGATAGAAGCGATATGTTTGTTCTAGAAGGATTTGCAAGAGTATTAAGAGATTTTATTGGTTTAGATTCTCCTGAAATAAAAATTTATGATTCTAAGGTAGTTGTAAAACAAGAGGAAGTCCCTGTAAGACCTTATATAGCTTGTTTTATTGTTAGAAATGTGAAGCTTGATGATGATACAATAAAGAGCTTAATGAATACTCAAGAAATATTACACGAAACTATTGGAAGAAAGAGAAAAAAAGTTGCAATTGGTTTGCACGATCTTGACAAGATAGAAGGAGAAATTTGGTATAAGGGTGTTTCTAGAAATGAAAAATTTGTTCCTCTTGGAGAGAGAGAAGAAATGAGTTTGATTGATGTATTGGCGAAAACTGAAAAAGGAAAAAGATATGCTGACTTAATAATAAACGCAAACAAGTGGCCAGCCTTTGTCGATAATAAAGGAATATTTAGTTTTCCTCCTATCTTGAACTCTGATAGAACGAAAATAACAGAAAACACAAAAAACATTTTTGTTGATGTTACAGGAATTGATAGAAATGCTGTTAAACAAGTGACAAACATTCTTGTATTAATGTTCGGTGAGATGGGATGTAAGATAGAGGGTGTAAAGATAAGAGGAAAGAGAGAATTGTTTACCCCAGAATGGATTGAGACTCCAATTGAAATTGAAAAGAAAAAAATAGAAAAGTTTCTAGGAGAAAAGTTTAAAGATGATGAGCTAAAGAAACTACTAAAGAAAATGGGCTACAAGAGTGTTTTTGAAAAAGATAAAGTTATAGCAATAGTCCCTCCTTATAGATTTGATGTATTCTCAGAAACTGATGTTATTGAAGATATAGCAATAGCATATGGATACAACAATTTTACCCCAGAGCTACCAAATGTTTTTACAAAAGGTGAACTTACAGAAATAGAAAGAATTTCTGACGAAATCAGAGAATTGATGATTGGCTTTGGCTTTCAGGAAATTGTTAGACCAATATTGACTAACGAAGAACTTCAATTCAAAAAGATGTTGATAGAAGGAGAAGCAATTAATATAAAAAATCCTGTTTCGGAACTTTACACTCAAATGAGAGTTTGGTTGCTGCCAAGTTTAATGGATTTCTTATCAAAAAACACAAAAGAACCCTATCCACAAAAAATTTTTGAAGTTGGCGATGTTGTTTTACCTGATAAAAAATCAGAAAACGGAGCAAAAGAAATTAGAAAAGTTTCTGCAGTAATAGCAGCTAATGGTTCGTTCTTTGCAGAAATGAAGAGAATTGCTTTAGAGATTGCAAAGAAAATGAAAATTAATGTCGAGTTTAGAGATGATAAGCATTCGAGTTTTATCGAGGGTAGGTTTGCTAGGATTTATAGTGCCGGAGAAGAAATAGGGTTCTTTGGAGAAATAAATCCACAAGTACTTGAGAATTTCAAGGTTTATATTCCTGTTGCTGCTTTGGAAATGAAAATTTCAGAATCTAACCCATGAAAATATTCTGTCTAAAAGACTTTGCTGTATTCTGTAATTACTTCCTATTAGCTTGAACGCTAAGTTTTGTATTTCTATTGCTGCTTTTGAATTTGGATATGCGTAAATCAATGGTTTTCTCTCGTTTATAGATTTTTGAACCAATTTGTCTTCCGGTATTTGAGCTATTACAGGGTAACTTAAAACGCTCTCAACATCAACTTTTTTCAACTCGTTTGGTAATCTACCAACTCTATTCAAAATAACCCCAGTAATTTTTTTACCTAATTTTTCAGCAACCTTAATTGCTCTTAAAGCGTCTGCAACTGAAGGCAAATCTGGATTAGTAACAACTAAAATCTCATCACTAACGCTTAAGGATGCTAAGGCTTCTTTCCCTAAGCCAGCAGCTGAGTCTACAAAAACGAAATCCGAAGTCAAATTCGCAATAACTTTTGAAAGATTTGAAGGATCTACATTTACTATATCTTCTACGCTCAAACTTCCTGGAATTACTTTAACTCCTCCTGGATAAATGTATATTCCCTCTCTAAGCAACTCTGTATTTTTCAAAATGTCGTGCAACGTTATATCAGCTAAATGGACTCCAAAATGAATTCCTAGGTTTGGTGTAGTCAAGTTGGCGTCTAGAGCAACGACATCATATCCAAGTTTTGCTAAGGCTGCAGAAAGATTTGCCGTTATTGTTGTTTTTCCTACTCCTCCTTTTCCGGACAACACACTTATTACTCTCATTTTCAAATTTAGAGTTTAAAGCTATTAAACTTTTCAAAGAACTATTAATTGGAGCTCTTCTAGCTCCAAGGTGTATAATGGTAGATTTTATCCAAGTTTGGAATTGGTATTCGAGAGAGAAAGT
The DNA here is from genome assembly GCA_032249395.1 of Candidatus Aenigmatarchaeota archaeon. Lineage (GTDB taxonomy): Archaea > Aenigmatarchaeota > Aenigmatarchaeia > CG10238-14 > SpSt-28 > SpSt-28. The sequence goes on along the minus strand of JAVVFY010000001.1, from coordinate 8,122 downwards.
TAGAAAAGCTATACTCGAATTTGCGAAGAATAGAGAAGTGGTTTCCGTTTTTTCTGATGGGAGCTATGGAAGAAGACCAGATTCTCTAAATTATGATGGGGATGTTTTACAAGCTATAGCAGAAGGTACTGTGGCTTTTCATTCTTCTGTTGAAAGATGGGAAAATCCTATGAGATTGGATGTTGGAATGAAAAGAGAAGAGTTAGACAATTTGAGAATTGGTTGGGACTTGCTAATTGATTTAGATGTGAAAGATTTCGAAATAGCTAAAATAGCAACAAAAAAGTTCATAGATGCTTTGAAAGATCACGGAGTAAAGAATATTGGGGTAAAATTTTCGGGTGGAAAGTCTTTTCATGTTATTGTACCATTTGAGTCTTTCCCTTCTAAAGTAAATGGAATACCAACAAAAAATTTGTATCCAGAACTTTCTCAAAAAATTATTGAGTATTTAAAATGGTATATTAAGGATGAGTTAAAAGAAGCCTTTCTATCTATTGACAATCCAAATAACATTTCACAAAGAATAGGCAAACCATTGAAAGAGATACTCATAAATGATGAACTAGATCCTTTCAAAGTCGTAACAGTTGACATATTTGGTTCTAGACACCTATTCAGAATGCCATATAGCCTTAATGAGAACACAATGCTAGTTAGTTTGCCAATAAAAATAGAAGAAATAGATTCTTTTGAGAAAGAGCAAGCAGAAATAAAAAGAGCAAAAGTTGAAGAAAGCTTTATTAAGATTCTAGCCAAAGAAGACGCAACAAGTTTAGTAATTGAGGCTTTAGATTGGTATGAGAAATACCATAAGGAAGAGGAGACTGCAATAGTCGAAACATCAAAATTACCAAAAAAACCAATAGGTAAAAAGAGTAAAATCCCTGAGGAATTTTTCCCTCCTTGTATAAAGAAGATTTTGGAGGGACTTAGTGATGGAAGAAAGAGAGCTATATTCATTTTAGTAACATTTTTGAGAAACATGAATTGGAGCATGGAAGAAATAGAAAAGAAAATGTATGAGTGGAATGAAAAAAATAAACCGCCTTTAAGAGTTAATTATTTGAGAACTCAATTGAGGTGGCATTTTAGACAAGATAGAAACCTATTGCCACCAAACTGCGATAATAAAAGCTTTTACGAAGACATGGGGCTTAAAGAATTTTGCAATGAATGTTCAAAACTTGGGTTTAAAAATCCTGTTAATTATCCTTTCCTAATATTGAAAAGAAGAAAGAAGAAAAAATAAAATATGGAAGCGATAAGCTTTGAGTATTTGAGAAAGATTTTGAACGAAGAAAAGAAAAACCCGAATCTTACTAAAATTCCTGAAGATTTCTACGAAGTTGTTAAACAATACATAGAGGGAAAGAAAAAGTTGGCAAAAGAGAGAAAAGATGAAATAGAATTAAGGAACATTGAGAGAATTGTAGAAAACATTTTCAATTTGAGAGAAAGAAAGATTGTTAATTTTGCTATAATGTATGCTAGAGCTGGAGTTCAACCATCAAACTTAACCTCTGAAGAAAAAGTTTTTTTTGATAAATTGGTTGAATTGATAAATAGTAGAAGAGAAATACTGAAAAATATAAAAGCCGCTCTCGAAGAAAAAGAGGAAAAGAAAGAATTTGAAATTTTAGTTGTTTTTAAGCAAGATTTCCCCGCTTTTGTAGGGATAGACGGGCAAACTTATGGACCTTTTAAAAGGGGGGATATAGCAAAATTGCCGGAAGAAAATAGGAAAATATTAGTTGAGAAAGGTGTAGTTGAAGAATTTAAAGTTGAAAAATAGACAATAGATAATGAAATTCCCAAAAAAAATAAGGAAGTATTGCCCATATTGTAGGAAACATTCAGAACACAAAGTAGAGTTGGTTAAAAAGAAACCTAGAAGAACTTTAGCTATAGGTCAGAGAAGATTTCTTAGAAAGATGAAAGGATATGGAAGCTTTCCAAAAGAAAACCCAAAAAATAGAGAGAAATCTACAAAAAAAGTAAACATAAAATTAACATGTCAAGAATGCAAAAAATCTCACTTCATTGAAGGATGGAGAGCTAAAAAGTTTGAACTGGTAGAAAAAGGAAAATAATTTTAAATTATTTAGAATGGGGAATAATATTATGAAAAAGATTATTGAGATGCCGAGGAGTAAGTTCCTAAAAGTAATGTGTAAAAAATGTAAACATCAACAAATAGTTTTTGATAAGCCCTCCACAGAAGTTAAATGTTTGAATTGTGGAGCAATTCTTTTAATACCAACTGGTGGAAAAGGAGAATTGATAGATGCAAAAGTTATTAAGGAGTTAAGCTAATTTTATATTATGTTTGAAGAAGACATTTTTGATGAATTGGTGAGAATGAGAAGAAGGATTGAAAGGTTAATGAAATCTTTCGGTTCTGTAGCGACTTTCGAAGAAGTAGAAAGCTTTCCTGTAGACATTAGCGAAACAGAGAATGAGATAATAGTTAGAGCAGACTTGCCAGGATTTTCTAAGGAAGAAGTATCTGTAAGGGCAACAGAAAATAGTTTAGAAATAGAAGCAAAGCATAGAGAAAAAATAGAAGAAAGAGGAGAGAAATTTTACAGAGTGGAAAGAAAGGTTGGTAGTTTTAGAAGGCTAATAAGCTTACCAGTAGAGGTTGAAGCCGATAAAGCAAAAGCAAGGTTGAAAGATGGAGTTCTAGAAGTAATTCTACCGAAGAAAGAAAAGAAGAAAGGGAAAGAAATAAAAGTTGAGTAAACTAGAATTTTGACCTTAATAATACAAGACCAAAAAGCATATAAAGAATTCCTATTGAAAGAGTTAAAAGGTTTACTTTCGTTGCTAAAGAGGAGACATCGTATGGCTGCCACGTTAATGCTGTTGCCAAGAGAATTAAAAGTCCTATTAAAATTATTGCTATAGAAGCTATATTTAAAAACCTTGGTTTGTCTTCCTTCCTTGAAGCTTTCCTTGCCATAATAATATTTGGCTGCAAGACTTATAAATAAATGCTTTTAAAGCTTCTAGAGAATAAAAAATATGGTGATGTCACTCCAATCCGCAATTTTCAACTAGAATTCTTTGATTTTTCCCACTCTTTCTCTTCAAGGTTTACAAAAAAGGAGGTGTTTAAATGTTAGACATAAATCTAATTAGACAAAACCCCGAGATTGTTAGAAAGGACTTGGAGAAAAGAAATGATTTAGAGAAAATAAAACTCTTGGAAGAAGTTATAGAATTAGATAAACAATGGAGAAAAGAAATCAGCGAATTAAACAATCTTAGAAGAGAAAGAAATGAAATAAGCCAAAAGATAGCAAAGTTTAAGAAAGAAGGAAAAGATGTCTCAGACTTATTAGAAAAAGCAAAAGAACTTCCAAAAAAAATTAAAGAATTAGAAGAAAAAGTTGAAGAAAAAGAAAATAGAATAAGAGAAATTCTAATGACTTTACCAAACATCTTGCACGAGAGTGTTCCAATTGGAAAAGATGAGAACGATAACGTTGTAGTAAAAACTTGGGGTGAAATTCCAAAATTTAACTTTAAGCCAAAAGACCATCAAGATTTAGGACTGCCTTTAGATTTGATGGACATAGAAAGAGCAGCTAAGGTTGCAGGAGCTAGATTTTATTATTTGAAAAACGCTTTAGTAGAATTGAACTGGGCTTTGATAAAGTATGGATTGGATTTCATAAAGAAAAGAGGTTTTCAACTATTTCAACCTCCATACATGATTAGAAGGGAAGCTTTAGAGGGTGCAATAGCTTTCCAAGATTTTCAAGACATGATTTACAAGATTGATGGAGAAGATTTATATTTGATTGGAACAGCAGAACATGCTTTACTAGCTTACCACATGAATGAAATTCTTGATGGAAAAGATTTACCGTTGCTCTATGCTGGAATTTCACCTTGCTTTAGAAAAGAAGCAGGTACTCATGGTAAAGATACAAAAGGAATTTTCAGAGTTCATCAATTCGAAAAAGTAGAGCAGTTTGTCTTTTGCAAGCCGGAGGAAAGCTGGCATTGGCATGAAGTTTTGTTGAAAAATGCTGAAGAATTCTTCCAAAGTTTAGGAATTCCATATAGAGTTGTTAACATTTGCAGCGGGGACATAGGAAGTATAGCGGCTAAAAAGTATGATATAGAAGCTTGGTTGCCTGGACAAGGAAAGTACAGAGAAGTTGTCTCATGTAGCAATTGTACGGATTATCAGGCAAGAAGAGCTAATATAAGATTCAGAGAAGGAAATGAGATAAAATATGTTCATACATTGAATTCAACATTAGTAGCTACAGAAAGAGCAATTATTGCAATAATGGAAAATTATCAGCAAGAGGATGGAAGCATAATAATACCAAAAGTTTTGAGACCTTATTTGAATGGAGCAGAAAAGATTACAAAGAATGGCTTAGAGTAAATTTTTTCTTTTTTATTTTTTCTTTAGAAATCTACTTCGAAGATTTTTACTTCTGGGTTGCTGTAAACGAGTTTAAAGTATTTTAAGCCTTCGCCATTGAAAAAGTAAAGTTTTGTAAACATCGAATTAGCTGTTTGAGGATCCATGTATATTGCTGTAGTGCCATCCGTAAAGACTAAGCCGTCTATTCTGTTTGTAACGTTTGAATAATCGAAGTTATATTGATTTCCTTGGTACACAAAAACTAATTTTCTAACAACCATGTTGAAAATTCCTTGAGATGGTATGTTTAAAATCGGAATAATTTTATCGTCTTTAAAAGCTAGAGTTAAAATACCATTTCCATAAACTAGGTTGCCTTGATTATCTCTTCCCGTTAAAGGCAAAACAACATATTGTCTTCCTGTTCCAGTGCCAAAGTAAGTTAGCCAATAATATTTACCAATCAAGTCGTTGCTAGCAATGAAGTAAATTTTTGTAATATTTACATTGCATGGATCTTCTTTCAAAATGTTGTCATAAATCATGTTGCCATATTTTTTCTTAACTTCATCGCATTGCTCTTTTGTTAAGTAAGTATATTTTTTCAAAATGCTATAAGCCTCTTCTTCGTTGCTAGTAGAGAAAATTCTTCCCATGTCTTGAATTCTTATGTTGTGATCGTAAGGAATACAAACTCCTGGACCACAATGAGCACCGTCTGCATGAACTTTCAAGCCAGTATAACCAGCGATTATATGACCTGGATCCCACCAAGTCGCAACCAGAGTTGTTGTATTGCCGTGCTGTTTTAACCAATCTAGAGCATCTCTCCAATTTTCACTTATACCATAACCTCTTGAGTATTGTTCGCCGAAAACATAAGCATTTGAAAACAAATCAAGAGAATAGAACAAAATTATCCCAAAGAAAATAGCGATCAAGAATTGATTTCTATAAGATTTCAAATAATTGTAAAAGTTTCCAATGACATAACCTGCTGCCAAAGAAGTTGCAACCGAGAAAATCAAAGCAAATCTTACTCCGTGCAAAATCATATAGAAAGTTACTAAAGCGAATAGGAATAGGAAAATCTCTTCAAAAGCTATTTTTTCTTTTCTCCAAATTTTGAAAAGTATTAAAAGCGGCAAACCAAAAAGAGTTAAGATCGTTGGTAAGAAGCCAACACTACTAGCAACTCTTTGGAAACCTTCTAAAGAGAAGATGTTTATACTTTGAAGTTCCGCAACTGAAATATTTACTAACAAAGTAGGAACAAAACCAGCAAAACCCAAAGCAGCTAAGATTGAATTTAATATGTTCTCTTTAAGCCAAATTTGTGTTATAACATTTATTGTGATTATAATAATCAAAAATGGAATAACTAAAGACTTTGCTTCTTCTATTAATGGTTTAAAATTCACTTTCAAAGACCTATTGTGAATGATATCTTCAAAAATTCTGAATATTAGAACCGCTGGAATGAAAAATAGAAATGCTATTAATGGATACCAACCTCCTCCGGACCAAGTGTAAATGAAAAGCAAGTTAACGATAATTGCAGTTAAATAACCAATCACGTCTTTTCTTTTCATTGCAAACATCAAAGAGAAAATCGATAGGAAAGAATAGAAAACGACAAAAGCTTTGCTATCCATATAGCCAGCAACCGAATAACCGATGAAAGATGGAGCTAACACTGCAAAAAATGCAGAGAATAATCCAGAAATTTTACTTTTTGTTAAGTAGCGAGTTGCAATATATGCTGGGATTGCTGACAAGCCGGAAATTATTGCTGGAGCTATTATGAAGAATTGCATGAATGTCATTTCAACGAAATTACTGATTATTTTGTAGAAAATTACTAAAGTATATTCTACTCCTAAATGAACTTCATATGGTCTTCCTGGAGGGTAAAAACTTAGAATGTCCCATTTTGGCATGTCAAACCAATATTTAAGAACTGTAACAGAATGCCTATAATACCACCATGGATCATAATCAGCAACTATATCCGGAACATTAATACTTCTTATATTAAAACCTATATAAACAATTAACAAGAGAATTCCCAAATCCCAGTATTCATTTACAAATCTCTTAGCATCAAATTTCATTAACCATTTTTGCATTTTTAATTTAAAACTCGCAATAAGAAATAATGGAACAAAAAAGCGAAAAAGAAATCGAAATTACAATAAAATCTCCTTTGTTAATTCTTTTGATACTTATATCTTTTGTATACTTTTACCTTGAGTTGAAAGTCGTTTTGCCAACAAACATTTCTTTTGGGGATGAAGGTTTCCATACGAGCATGGCAAGATACATTGCTAGAAATTTAGAATATCCAAAGTACATTCCTTTTGAAGGAAGCGCTTTGATAAGAGATGGTTTTTATAGACCCCCTCTCTGGAATTTTTTGCTAGCAAGCTTTTTCTTTATTTTTGGAATAAACGAAATCGTTGCCAAAATCATAACTCTAATCATAACTTTCTTCTTAGGTTTGCTAACTTTCGCTTTAGTTAAAAGAATTAGCGATGAAATTACAGCTTTCTTTGCTTCCTTGCTTTTGATAAGCTTTCAAAGCGTTTTGACTTACACTGTTTTATTTTACTATGCTGACTTACTTCTATTTCTTGTAACAGCCTCTTTCCTAAGTTTTTTAGTTTTCATTAAAGAAGGAAATAAAAGATTCTTTCTTTTGTCTGCTATTTTTGCTTCATTAGCCTTGTTAACAAACCAATTTGCTTTAACTTTGTATGCTATTTATTCAATTTACTTTTTGTATGAGCTTTTCTCAGAAAAGAAATATTTATCGACAATAAAACTCTATTTACCATTCTTCCTTTTGCTCATTTTAATACCATCAGGCTACTTATTCAGAAATCTACTCATTTACAAAACTCCAATTTGTTTTTCAATACCATATGTTGGTAGTCTTTTTGACACTTCTCAATGTAAGTTTGATATGTTTGAAGAAAAATACAGCTTTGTTGGGCAAGCAATTCCAATAGGAACAGAAGCTTCAGCATTTTCAATAGGATTAATGAATTACCTGGGTTTTGCTTATGCTTCTCTCTCAATTGGCTTCGGTTATTTTCAAACAGATTTGGGTCTTTTTTTCACAATTCTACCATTCATTAGTGGCTTGGTTTTATTTTATCTAAAAGGAGATAAAACTTCTATTTTGATTTTTATAACATTTTTGATATTTGCAATCTTGTTAGCTGAAATTGGAAGAGGAAGAGCTGAAGATGCTGCAAGATATACTCTAGGTTTTGCTTCTTTTGTAACTTTTGTTGCTGCTTACTTCTACAAAGAACTTTTTGAATTCGTAGAGAAACACTTCAAGTATTTAGGTTATTTAATTTTGTTAGCAGTTGTTGTATTTTCATTTTCAGTTGCTAATGCTAGGTTAGATACTCTATACAAAGTAAAAGTTTGGGACCCAAGCTTTTTTGAAGCTTGTAAATGGATAAAAGAAAATATTTTGCCAAATGCAACAATTTCAACGATTTGGGGGCATAATGGAGCTTGGTGTAGCGATAGAAACATGGGTCCAGCTTTAGCTGATATTTTGCTAAGCAACGATTTGAATTACACGCTAAAAGTTTTGAAGGAAAATCAAATTGAGTATCTTTGGATTCAGAAAAGCAGCATAGATCCTTTGAACAGAGGTTATGCAGATAATTATCCTAGCAGATTCATTCAAATGTTGATTGATAATCCTCAATA